>CAYVCQ010000004.1:0-70117 GCA_964450405.1 uncultured Leptospirales bacterium
TCTATTTTCTCTGAATTTAGAAGTTTATCAGGAAGTGTTTCGTTAATCTCATCATAAGTTACTTCATTATTAGCTTTGCCGATTTCTATTAATTTTTTTACTTCTACAATGTTTTCAATTACCAGATCACTTTTGCTCATATTCTGTTTTTAACCTGTTATATAAGATTTTGATCGTTACTTAATACATTTAAACAGTCTGATTAACCGTTTTTAAGAGTTCCTCTGTTGTAAATGTAGTTAGAGAGTTTTTCTTTTTCACGCCTTAAAATTTCAATTTCAGCAAGATACTCCAGCCTGTCACTACCGGAATTCTTTACTTTTTCAACATATTCAGTAATTTTTTTATCGATGTTGTGCAATTTTAAGTTAACATAAATTTCTGTGTATGCGGCTTTTGGATCTTCTACTGATGCTTCTTTTTGAATTGTACTATTCAAAAAATCCATTTCTAATCCTTTGGTGAAAAAGTCAAATATTTTATCTACTCTAAGTTCATTTTCTGTATTATACAACTTTGATATTACTGTAAATATACCTTTTGAAAGAGGATCGGGAATATCTTCAGGTGAAAAATCGATAAGTACGTCGCCAGTGATTTCAGGATAATGAATCAGTAAATGAATCAGGTCGCGATAAGCTCTTGTTTCATAGCGTAGAACCTCACCCTTTTTGCTCTTTTCTCCATTTGTAATTTTTCCGCCATCTATATATCTTTTATAATCAGCCCGTATTGCCTCTTCTTTAATTTTCAAAGTCTGGCTGAGTTTGGTCAGATATGAGCTTTTCTCCGCTTCCGTTGACTTGGTGGTATCGGCTGAATATGAAATGTTTTTAATAATTTCAAAAAGCTCTCCCAATATAGAAACATTGTCTTTACCTCTATTTCTTTCAAGGACGTTGCGGATTTTGAAATCTACGGGCTTTTCCGCAGAATCGATAACTGCCATTAATTCGCGGACACCTTTTTTTAAAATAAAATCGAATGGATCATCCTGCGGGAGAACAGCAATTTTGATGTCCACATTGAAAAGCTTCGAAGTTTCAATTGATTTTATGGATGCGTTAATTCCTGCGGAATCTGAATCGAAAAGCATTATTACTTCAGTGCATAGCTGGGAGAGAATCTTAATGTGGTTTTCAGTAAGAGCGGTTCCTAGAGGTGCTACAACATTCTTCACGCCGTTCTGGTGGCATCCTATGACATCGAGGTAGCCTTCTACTATTATAGCTCTGTCAAGTTCCTTTATATCATTCTGGGCGAAGTTTAGACCATATAATACATTTCTTTTCTGATATACCTCGGATTCCGGGGAATTGAGATACTTTGGCTGATTTTCATTTGATATCGCACGGCCGCCGAATGCGATAACATTGTTGCTCCTGTCAAAAATAGGGAAAATAACTCTATTTCTAAATTTATCATAATAGCTTCCCTGATATTTCTGTGATTTGCCTATAAGACCTATTTTTTCAGCAAGATCTAGATCTGCTTTATTTTTTTTTAAATTAGCAGATAATCTGTCCCAGGAATCAGGAGAAAATCCGATTTTAAAAGAATCAATCGCATCTTCAGAAACACCACGGTTTGTTATATATTTTTTTCCGGCTGAACCATCTCCAGATGCAAGGTAGGCCTGGTAAAAACTCATTGCATATTTGTTTATTCTTCTAATCGCCGGTATTACAGCAGATGTTTCATCGTTCTCATCACTAATATCTATACCTGCTATATCAGCAATTCTTTTGACACTCTCTAT
This sequence comes from uncultured Leptospirales bacterium, assembly GCA_964450405.1. Taxonomy (GTDB): domain Bacteria; phylum Spirochaetota; class UBA4802; order UBA4802; family UBA5550; genus WRGT01. Next base: position 1,760 of record CAYVCQ010000004.1, read on the forward strand.
AAAACTGATATTTTCAATTTTTGAGATGAAAGTAAAAATATTTCCACCGACATTGCATCCAAAACATTGAAAAATCTGTTTGTCGGGAGATATTGAAAAAGATGGAGTTTTTTCTTTATGAAATGGACAGAGTCCTGTGTAGTTCTTCCCCTTTTTTTTAAGAGAAGGAATATATCTTGAAGCTACATCTTCAAGTAGTACACTGTCTCTGATTTTTTCTATTATTTCTTTTTCAAGATACAATTTATATAACCGCCAGCCTTATCTGTAATTGTTTTAATAGTGTATGCGAATATCTTCTATGAGGCACAATTATGCAAATTAAGAGAGAATCTGCAATATGATTGGTGTTTTTTAAATGCGGCATTGATAACTAATTCATATAGCCTGTTATATGTCAATAATACAACAAATTATTTTTGACAAAAGAACAATAAAATTCAAATGTAGTTTTTCCATAATGTCGATATATCAATAAACAGAATAATTTGAGGTAAAAATGAAGAAAATTCTAATCATCTTTTCAGCTGTCGTTGTATTATTTGCAGCAGGTACAATTGCTATTAACTATATAAGTGCTGAAAATGTTAAATCAGATGGTAATACATCTACATTAATAAAAGGTAATGTAAAATCTCCAATTTTGAATCAGGAAAATAAATATCCTGAATTTTATCGTGGAATTTATCTCACAGTCACTTCGGCAAACAGTATGGCTAAACTTAAAGAGTTTACTGAAAGATCCAAAGCTTCAAATATAAATACATTTGTTCTCGATGTTCAAAGTTCTAAACTTGCTAAGTGTATAATTCCGGCAGAAAATGTTCAATATTGCAAAGATAATGGTATTCATCCAATTGCCAGAATAGTGATATTTCCTGATGGTTTAAAAAACTGGCCGGTTTCAGATGAATACATTCAGGAAAAACTTGAAATAGCAGAAAGTGCATGTATTAACGGTTTTACTGAAATTCAATTTGATTATATAAGATTCAATGATTCAAACTCAAATAAGAGTCTTAAGATAAAAGATAGATATGCATTTATTGAAGGCTTTATACTTAAAGCTAAAGAGCATCTTAAGAAATACAATGTTCGAATTGCAGCTGACATTTTTGGCCGTATACCGTTAAATGATGATGATATCATCGGTCAGAAAATGGAGAGCCTCGATAAAGTAGTCGATGTCATATGTCCAATGGCCTATCCGTCTCACTATACATGGAGTAAGAAACTTCAGAAAGATCCATATTTCACGGTTCTGCAGACTTCTAAAAGGGCAAAATCACGTGTTAAAAACGCTCATATTGTTTCGTGGATACAGGCTTTTAAAATGAAGCTTTATGATATGCCATATGATAAGTATATAAATGAACAAATTAAAGCGACTCATGATGCAGGTATAAGCGGTTATCTTTTATGGAATGCACGGCAGGATTATGATGTTCCATTCAAAGTGGTAAAAAATTTCTACGACAGGAATACTCAACTGGCTAAGAAGTAAATAAAATCAAAATAATTAAAACCGGTTAATAGCCGGTTTTTTTATTCTGCTGTCATACTGTATGATGCTATACCTGATTTTGAGGATTTCAATTTTACTTTAACAATTTTATCTTCTTCAATATTTATGTATATAAAATCAGGTTTCGGCTGATCTATATTATTCATTTTAACATAACGCCCCAGACTTTCATTTAATACCCACTTCTCAACTTTTATCAAATGCCTGTTTGGTGCAAGTTTTGCATCAAACTCTTTCTCCTGAGACTCAAGACCGGTGTTGGTTCTGCCGGATTCAATTTTATCTATATAAACAGTGTAATAGCACCTTCTATCATTTTCCGGATTTTCTATATCTGCATCGTGTATGGAAATAAAAAAGTTAGTATTACCCGTGTTTTTTCTAATTTTTTCATTTTCAGTTGTACTGCAGCCGAATACAATCAGGCTTACAATGATAAAATAAAATTTGAAACTGTGATTTTTCATAAATCCTCGATAGTGATAGTATAAGGAGATTCAAAATTATCTGTTAAAGGTTCTATGATTATAAATCCTTTTTTGTCAAATATTTCGATAAAGGATATTTCCGCATCGGAGTCTACATCTTTTGATTTAATTATAAAACCCAGCGAATCAGTTGTAGATACCCTGATTTTACCATCTTTTACACCTTTCACTATTATCTTCACTTTCTTTTTTTCTTCAGATTTGATAAGATAATAATCGATGTCGTTTTTATAAGTAATAAAACCGGTTATTTTTTTATCTAAAAAATTTGCAGTTGCTTTTGTATTATTCGGTTCTACATCAAGTAATTCATTTGAATCATACTTTTCAATATCAAGAGTATATCGTGAGTCAGCTGCGGAAAGCGATGATGCTGAGATAGATATATATATAGAATTCTTAATTAAAAAATAAGGTATATGTTCCTGTTCTCCCGGACCGGCATTATTTATTTCAAATAATTTATTCCGATTGTTGTCATATATCTTCATAATGATATTAAGACCGTCACTTCCAGCACATTTGATTTTATAAAACTTGTTATTGAATGGAGGAGTAAATTGAAAGAAATCCTGATCACTTGTTCCGTTGATTTTGCCGCTTATAATGTTGTTTGATATTACATTAGACTTTTCAAAACTATTATTCGGTTCAAGTTCAGAATTCTGATCGTATGTTTTATAATCAAGTTTCAGTTCGTAGGGATTCTCATGATTAAACAGGAAATTTTTAGAGCTTACCTGCAGATAATAAGTTCCCGATTCTTTGATTCCGAAATCTGAAATCATTTCCCCTTCTCCTGTACCCGCACTGTCAACAGTCAGAAGCTCTTCCATACCGCTATTTAAAATTGTAATCATTGAATCAACACCGCTTACTCCGGATAATTTTAAATCGATCAAAGCAGGAATATTATCTGAAATATTAATATTGAATTTGTACCAGTCAATCTCCTTCATTTTATTTTTTTCGTCGTTATTCAGGTTATTCTGTGCAGGTGAAAAATAACCAAGAGTAATAGATTTATCTCCAATTTCTGTTGCAGAATTCAAATTATCATTAGGCTCTTTTTCTTCATTAAGAAAAGATCTTGATGTGATCATTAATGTATATGGAGTTTCAGTATTACCTTTTTTAATGTCCCGGCTTCCGTGGGTAATAGTAAAAATATATTGACCGGATTGAACATAAAGATTTGCAAATGTTTCCGGGGCGGACTTCCTATTGTCATCTATTACTTTGAGCAGCTGAGGTTTTGGATTATCGTTTTTATAGATATAGATTGCATGATTTACTCCTTTTATTCCGCTTAATTCAATTTTGAGAATCTGTTCTTCATTGACATTCATAATAAAATTATCAATATCATTTTCACTATCGAGATAACCAGTAATTGCTTTATTGATCTCTATTGGATTTGCATTAGTAAACGTATTATTTGGTTCAATTTCAGAGCTTTTAGTCAGCTTACATGAAATTATAAAAGAAAAAAATATAATCAATAATATTGACTTTTTATAGCCATTCATAAACATTCCTTCCTATTGGGCGCAGTCATATATTAAGAAACTTATAAACATGCTCCATGATGCATTTTAAAGCCTCTCAGAGGTCACAGAAGCAACATGATGCAGCTTTGATGAAGATATGAAAGTGTTTATAAATTAAATTAGTAATAAAAAATTAAGTCAATTAGATTTTTCATGTTAACTATTAACAGTCTGAAAATCGACAACTTTATTTATAACCAGGGATGGTACTTCGTTAAACGGAGAAATTTTTTATAACGTCCTATGTAGAGCAGATAAATTTAATGATACGAGGTTTATAAATGAAGATACTAATTGAGAATATTGCTTTTGGAGGATATGGAGTAGGACGTATAGATGGGAAAGCGATTTTTGTCGATTATGCACTTCCCGGTGATGAACTTGATATTGAGATTTACGATCATAGAAAGAATTTTTCTTTTGCAAGATGTTTGGATGTTTTAAATCCATCTGAAAAAAGAATAAAATCCCCATGTCCAAATTTTGGAATTTGCGGAGGATGTTCATATCTAAACTTGAATTATCAGGAAGAAATCGGTTTTAAAAAATCAATTTTAAAAGATCAGTTGAAAAGAATTGCCTCCGTTGAACTCGAAGCTGATATAAAAATTGTATCTGATGAAAGATATAAATACAGAAGTCACGCCAGCATTAAGTGTGATGGAATTTCTCCGGGATTTTACGGGAGAAATAGTAACAATATAATTCAATTCCCGGAAACCGGATGTATGTTAATGGCGCAAAGTTTAACTGCAGGAATAAAATCTTCAAATGTAAAAGAGCTTATTGGAGATGTAAAAATTGCTGAAAACTGGAAAGAAACTTTTTTTTACGACAATACTGGTAATGAAATTATTGAAGAGAAAACAGGAGAGTTTTTTTACAGACGGGGTATAAACAGTTTCTTCCAGAGCAACAAATTCCTGAGAAAACAGATGTTAGATTTAGTATGCAGTTACAGCGAGTTAAATGATAAAGATGAGTTTACTGATATATGTGCAGGCTGCGGTTTTTTTACTATACCTCTTTCAAAAATGGCTTCACATGGATCAGGATATGATATTGACAAAAGAAGTATTCAATATGCTAATTCAAATGCTTCCTTAAATAAATGCAGTAATATAAAATTCTTTTCTTTATCTGAAGCGGATATTAATCCTGTACGATTGAATCCTAAAACGGTAGTTATTGATCCTCCAAGAAGCGGTATATCGAAGAAAGGAAGAAGAACGATAAATGCATTAAATCCTGAAATTATAGTGTATGTTTCATGTAATCCCTCGACATATTCAAGAGATATTATAGACTTTATAAAAAATGGATACAAAATCAGTGAAATCACTCTTATTGATATGTTTCCCTGTACTCATCACATCGAAATAGTCAGCAAACTTGTAAAAAACTAAATATAACCGTAAAGCAGAATGTTAATTAATCTTGCAACAAAATAAGATCCAACTAAAAGAAAGAAAGGCATGGTTAGAAAAAGTGTCAGAAATTCCTGTTTGTTAATTAGTCCACCGGGGTAGACTTTTTTTCCGAAAAAATTAATGGTATAAAACTGCGGATCTTTCGATCTTCTGTAGATTTTCATTATAGTAGTAATTTTTATAAAAAGAATGAAGATAAGAATAAAACCGGACATTACCCATAGTATAAATCTGATATCAACTTTAGCGAATGAAGATGAATCTCTCAGAATAACAACGCTTGTGATAACCATAAGAACAGTATTAATGATGAAGGTCCCCAGAAATACTGTGTAATAACTTTCACTTTTTGTAGAAAGATACTGAATTATTACAAGAATCTGAAGACAGAAGGAAAATGAAAGTGTTATTAGTAATATTGATATAAACATAAAATGCTTTCCAACTTTGGAGTGTCAATAATTCTAAATCTTTTAACGGGATCAAAGTGCAATTGCACGAAGAACACTTCTTAGAGCACTCTTCGTTTACAGATCACTCCCTTTTGGGAAAATATATTTTTTACACCTTATGTTTATTATTTTAAGAATAAAATGTCAAGAAAGTATTATTGAACTATTCGTGTGGTTTAATAATTTCAAGAGCCTTCTGGTTAGATGGATCCGATTCGGCTGCTTTTCTAGCGTAATATAATCCTTTCTCTTTATTATTGTGTTTAAGGTAAAGCTCTGATAATCGGATGTTTGCTCCAGGATGAGATTTATCCAGCTCCAGTACTTTAAGGAACATATCTCTTGCCAGTTTTTCATCATCAAGAGAATTCTCTATACTGCGATAATAAAATTCTCCCAGAAGATAATTTACATCAACGGATTTTTTATGAACTTTCAGTGCCTCTTTGCAGAATTTGATACCTTCCTTTCTGAACTTAACCCTGTTCTCGAAGAGATTAATATTTTTATATGCTTCAATTGCTCTTATTTCCGCAAGAGATTTCAGAAGAATAAATCGGTCTTCATTATCATATAAACTGCTGATACTCTTATAAGCAACGATCAATTCGGCATAAGCGAAATTATAGATTTCATCTTTATAATAAACAAGTCCAAGTGCAAGTCTTGGTGCTGGATTACTTTTATCCATCTCAATAGCTTTTTTATATTCTGCAATTGCTTTACCTGTGTCGCCGGTTCTATAGTAATAATCGCCACGAGATTTAAAAATGAATGAATCTCCCGCTTTTTTATCAGTAACCGCTCTTACAACACGATATCCATTGTTGCTAAGTTTAAAACTTCCGTAGCCGATCAGCATATCACCCATTGTTTTATTATCGAAGATATATTTCACCTGAAGTTTGGATACCACTATGTTGTTCGGATCGATTACATAAAGTGTATTATCAGTATGAAGTCCTTCATTATCTATAAGTCTAACTGTTACCTTTGTTCTATCCTGCAGTGCGCCTGATAATTCATTCTCGGGGAGTTCTTCACTTGTGGATATTGATATGATTTTACCTTTAACCTGAGCATCCTGCCCTACTTTATCACTATATGAAAAAAATATTTTAGTCTTTAAATTATCATCCTCATATTTTAAATTAGCCGAAAGGGGTAAGCTTATAAGCAATACGGCGTTTAATATCAGGAAGTTTTTTAATTTCTTTTTAAACATTATTTTACCTTTTATAATGAGAAACTGTTGCAAAACAGAATTCTTCATTGAAAAATCGAAGATCAAAATTATGAACACAATTAACCCTTTAAAATCCTACTTTAATATTCTTAAAGGGTTAAGAGGGACTATTCCTTTTCTTATTTCAAAATGTAGATGAGCACCTGTTACAGCTCCGGTTTTTCCTGAAAGAGCAATTTTCTGACCTTTCTTTATCTTTTCATTTAATCCAACAAGAATTCTGCTGTTATGCGCATATATTGTAAGATAATTATTTTTATGTGAAATTACAATCATATTACCATATGCATCTTTCCATCCGCTGAAAATGACAGTACCTTCTCCTGCTGCTCTTACAACTGTTCCGACTTCGGCACCTATATCTAGGCCGCAATGAAATTTTTTATCACCGGAAAATGGATGTGTTCTTATGCCAAAGCCGGATGTAATCGGCCCGCGAAGAGGCCATGAGAGTACAACTCTGCCTGCGGATAATTTTTCTTTTACCTTCTCAGTTGCAGTTATGCTTTCATTGTTTTCATTTTTTCTGTGGTTATTTTTTTTAATTGCTACAGAAGTTTCTATCTTAGATTCTATTTTATTATTTATCTTATTTTCTTTGACTGGCTCAACGGCATCGGGTAAAAATATTTTTTTACCGGCTATTATTTTTCTTCCATCGATATTATTATGTTCAGCTATAATATCTATTTCAACTTTATATTTTTGAGATATTTCTGTTAAAGTATCCCCTTTTCTGATTTTATAAAAGACACCTTTAGTTGAAGGTATAAGCAATATATCGTTTTCTTTTAAAAATTTAGGATTTTTTATATCATTAATTTCTATGAGTTTATTTATAGTGATGTTAGATTTTTTTGCGATTGACCAGAGGCTTTCGTTATGCTTGATTCGATACTCAACAAGATGTAATCTTTTATCAGAACCGGGTAATTTTTTAAGTATTTCTTTTTGATCTCCGGGTTTTATTATTGTTTTTGTTAAGCCATCATCAAATGAGTTATCAAAAATTATACCGCCTTCAGCAGGCTCCTGTTCAGATCCTGTAAAAGTTCTATCGCTCTCCATCTGCAGATTGTCTATAATATAAGAGTTTTTAATAGGATCGCTGCTTATTTCTTCGGAAAAAAGGATCCTGGGTGGTAATAAACAAACAAGCAGTATTGTTAACATATTTATTATTAGATTTTTTACTTTCATATATTCATAATCGGTTTGATTCCCGCATTACTTTATTAAGAAAGCATTATTCTTTGATATCTTTCAATGAATAACAAGGAGTCTTGTCACTACTTATTAACAGGTGGTAAATGTATACCACCAATGTGATTATTGAACCGGTAAAGTAAAATTATCTTTGATTTTTAAAGCGGAGTTATGTCTATTTCAGTAGTTATTTTTTTAAAAATTTGAATTTCCAGTCGATTTTTTTACTTTCAAGATGCTTTTCAAACTCTTTTACTGATGTGAAGTATTCTCTATAAGGTGTGTCATAAAACTCGCAAGCTCCAACGGAATCACCGTGATCCCTGCAGATTGCCGGACGATTTCCATATATTGCGCATCTCTTTTCATCATTCATCTTCTCGCAGGGTGTGCGGAATTCTACAAACCAGGTTCTGGAATGATCAACAAAAACATTTACATTTTTATGTGCAAGATACCATCTGATACTGTCATAATCCTTTTTTCTGGTGGGCCTTTCGAGTTCAACTGCTACATAATCGCAGCATCTGCCTCCGCATTCTTTACATGGCGGTTCAAATTCTTCCATAATATTTCCATTCCGGTATTTTGTGTAAAATAAATTTCAGTAATTTATTTTTACTGATTAGATTTATATTTTATTACTTTTCGTATGTTATTGATAATATCAGATGCACTCATTGTTGAAACAGCTTGAGTTTCAGAATAAACTTCGGCACACAATCCATGAATATATACTCCCGCAGCAGCAGCTTCAATTGCACCGATATTCAGATTCATAAATGCACCTATTATTCCGGATAGAACGTCTCCTGATCCAGCTGTAGCCAGGCCGTTATTTCCTGTGGTATTTATAAAAGATGTGTCCCCGTTGGAAACAATTGAAGCAGGCCCCTTTATAACAGTTATACAACCTGTATTCTTTGCCAATTCTATACAGCTTTGAAGTCTGTTATTCTTTATAAAATCTATATCTTTATTCAAGACTCTTGAAGCTTCCATAAAGTGTGGTGTGATTATAAACTCCATATTTTCCGGTAATTTTTCTTTCTTTAAAAAATCTGCTAAATAAAAAAGACCATCACCATCAATAAGAATTCTTTTTACATCAGAATTATTTAATAGCTGAAGAGTATTTTTAAAAATTCTTTCAGAATATATAGTTCTCCCCAATCCCGGGCCGATTATAACAGACTTGAATTTTTTAGTTTTAAAGAGTTCACTGAGCAGTTCTGAATCAGGATCTTCCGGTAGTGATATTGTCATGGCCTCAGGTATTTTTCCGGCAATAATATCTCTTGATCTATTTACTGTTGCTATTGTTGCAAGACCGCATCCTGATTTAAAAAGTGCGGATGCACTGAGAAGAACAGCACCCTCCATGCCGGTAAATCCACCTATAAGGAGAGTATGTCCCTTATCTCCTTTATGTATGTCAGGTTCGGAGTTAATAATCGTTATAGTTTCAAATAAACCTTCATCAATTAGTGAAACTTTTAACTTTTTGTCAGATGTTAAAATAGAAGGGAAACCGATATCCTGTATGATCAACTCTCCGCAAAACGACTTGCATGGATAAGTTACAAGAGATATTTTCGGAAGACCAATGGTAATAGTATAATCAGACTTGATGCAGTCACCTGATGGAGTTTCGCCATTTGAGCTTAGACCGCTTGGAGTATCGATTGAAACAATAACGTTTCCGGATTTATTAATTATTTTGATGAACTCCAGAGGTATGCCCTTTGTGGTTCCGATGAAGCCTGTACCAAGAATTGCATCAATGATAATTCCATCTACGGGCAACTGGATAGTAGATAGGTTGAGTTCATCTATCTCATAAATTTTAATATTCATTTTTTCGCAAAGATTAACGAAAGTTTTCGATGTTTCAGATACTTGTTCTTTTTTTCCTGAAAGATAAATAACCGGTATAAAGCCTTTGTTTGAGAGATAGTATGCTGCTGTAAATCCATCTCCGCCATTATTTCCTGAGCCGCAGAAAATTGAAATTTGTTTTTCTTTAAACTTAGTTTCTATGAAATCTGCAATTGATCTCCCTGCATTATTCATCAGTACAGATGCCGGGATTCCGATTTCATCTATTGCAATTCTGTCTATTTCACGCATCTCCTGGGCGGTTACGACTTTGGTTATCATTTTATTTCCATTCGAAAATTTTCATCGTATTATCATAAATATGATACGAATAAATTGTACCATTTTCGTCGTGAATGATTTTTGAAAAGATATTGTTATTATCAAATTCGACTTTAATATTATTTATAATATTTCCATCCATATTTACCAGCATAAATTTAATCTCTTTACCTTCTATATTCCAGAAATAGAGAATTTTATCATCAACAATATTGAAAAGAACATTTTTCGGATCCTGTATACTTGTAATCTCTCTAACCACTTTATCTTTTTCAAGAGAAAACTCGTAGATTTTTCTATATTTAAATCTTACATCGTGATAATATGCCACCGAGATTACAACTTCCTCTCCGCTTTTAAGAATTACGATATTTTCAATTTTTCCATTGTATGTGTTATTGTTTTCTTTTTCAGTGAAATCAAGTTTTGAAAAATCTATATATTTTTCTCTTTTCTTCTTGTTGAAACGGAAGAGTTCCCATGTATTGAAGGTTCTTGATAAAACAAATAATCTGTCATCAGAATCAACAAAAAGTTTCTCTATGTAAAAGAACGGAATATCCGGTGTTCCGGTTTTACCCATTGTGTATTGAAGTTCACCGTTTTCATTAAAAACAAGTATATATGACGGTGAAAAATTTGCACCCTCCTGATCTCCGCTTGAAGCACTTTTTGTGAGCAGACGGTTCTGGACATAAAGGTTATTGTCATCATCCATTGTGAATGATCCGATGATATTAAAATTGAAGTTAACAGTTTTAAATTTATTCTTATCAATTGACTGAAGACCGCCTATGATAATTTCCGGCGATGAATTATCATTAAGAATCTGAACTCTCTTAAGAATGTTGTCTGCGGTAATAATTTTATCTTTATGTACTTCAATTTTAAATGAAAGGTCATTCAGTGAGTATTCATCTCTTACGATTTGAATCTGACCTGGGCCATCTCCGCTTTTAATTGTAGCAACAGTTTTTGAATTTAGAGAATTGACAAACCATTGAGTACAACTGCTTAAAGAAAGCAGGCTGATCAAGATCGTTATTATAATTTTTTTCATGTTTAACCGTTCATCCCATTAGCAAAATTTTAAGTAACTATTATTTTGCGACTATAGCATTTTACGAATTTATTTTATATATGTTTTTACCAGGTACTGCTTGTCATTTCCGTAAATACGGGAATCAATTTTTTATTTAACACTTGTGCTATCTTAAAAATGATCTCTGCCTTCGCGGAGATGGTACAATGGCTTAATTCAAACGTTAACTTCTATAACTAGAAAATTTTAAATTGCAACTAACTTTTGAGCGCTCGTGCAGGGATGAGCGCTGCACGATTGAGTAGTTATATTTATTTAAAATAATTAACTGCATTATTAAATAGAGTTATACCATCGCTGTAAACCGGAATTCCTTTTCTTTCTCTGATATATTGTTCTTTTAATAAAGTCCAGTCATCTCTCTGAGTGAAGAACATCCCTCTTTCCGGATGCGGCATCATTCCCATAATTCTTCCGTTTGGACTGCATATAGAGGCAATATCATTCATAGATCCGTTAGGGTTATATGGAAATTCTGAATCAGCTCTTGTTCCATCATTTTTAATATATCTCATAGATACAAGATTCATTGATTCAATTTTGTTAATTATATTTTCCGGCGCATAAAAGTTTCCCTCACCGTGAGCTATGGGAATATGCATTCTTTCAATGTTTTTTGTAAATACAGATGGAGAATTCTTTTCAATCATTACATCAACCCATCTGCACTGGTACCTGAATGAATTGTTATATTCAAGTGCAGTCTGTGCAGAACCATCAAAATGATCAATCAATGGAAGAAGACCCAGGTTGACAAGAACCTGGAATCCGTTACAGATTCCAAGTGTTAATGTATCTCTATCAATAAACTTTCTGAGTTCTTCAAAGAGATTGTTTTTCATTCTATTGGCAAGAGCCTTCCCGCTACCGGTATCATCACCGTAGGAAAATCCTCCAGGGAAAACAAGTATCTGAAAATCATCAAGGATTTTACTGTTTTCAATAAGATCATTAATATGGACAATTTCAGAAGAAGACCCAGCCGTGTTAAATGCGAAGGCTGTCTCTTCTTCGCAGTTTATTCCATAGCCGGTAAGAACAAGCGTTGCAGGTTTTGCCATTTGTAATTCCTTAATATTTTTTTAACGTTTTCTTATAGCTTAAATCTAGTTCAGAGATATTTGTATTTATAATTCTGCTGCCGGAAACCCCTTCTATTGTAAAAGATAAATCGCTGGTGACAATACCCAGGAGATTACAAGGGAGATCTGTGAAAAGTTTTTCAAACGTTTCTTTATTTTCCGGATTTACGGATACAATAAATCTGCCTTGCGACTCTGAGTAAAGCAGTATGTCATTTCTTTTAAGAGGATTATTTTTTATGTTTGAGAGTTTTACTTCACTTCCAAGCATTCCGGCTATTGAAGATTTTGCTAATCCCACTGCAAGCCCGCCCCTTTCGAGACTGATGCATGAAGCGGCGAAACGCTGCTCAATTGCTTTTTCCATCGCTTTGTAAACTTTTTTTGAAAGCTCTGCATTTACCTTGGGAATATTTGTTCCAACATATTTTTTAACATGTTCACGCTCTCCGACAAATGCGTTATATTCGCTTCCGCCGGTTTCATCATATGTATTTCCAATCAGATAGATCAGGTCACCGGGAACTTTAAAATCTATTGTAACTGCTTTAGTTATATCCTGCATAACTCCAATCGAGGAGATAAGAAGTGTTGGAGGGATTGATATATCAATCTCATTAAAATCCGAGTCATATCCTTTGAAATCGTTAAACATACTGTCTTTACCTGAAATATAGGGAGTTCCGTATGCTACGGCAAAATCATAACAGGCTTTTCCCGCATTCTTAAGCTGCCATAATCTTTCAGGATTATTTGAATCGCACCAGCAGAAATTATCCAGTATTGCAAGATGATCAATTGATGCTCCGGCAGATATTGCATTTCTGACAGCAGTATCAATTGAACAGGCGGCCATCCAGTAAGTGTCTATATCGCTGTATGAGGGATATAATCCTTGAGACAGGACAACTCCCTTATTTGAGGTCAGTAGCGGCCTTATAACCGAAACATTTGAGTTTACACGACCTTTACCCTGCAGAGGTTTTGTAACAGATCCTCCCTGTACTTCATGGTCGTATTGCGATGATATATATTCAAAACTGCATATATTTAGCCGTGAAAGCATATTCAGAAAAACTTCATTATGATCTTCAGGTTCATTGAAAACAACCTGTTTTGTTTCTACATCCGGTTTTTCTGTATAAAGATTACGTTTGGGGAGTCCATCATGGAGAAAGTCGAGTTTAAGATTAAAGATTTCTTTCCCCTTGTAGTTTACTACTCCTCTACCGGTTGATGTAAACTTCCCGATTATGGTAGCTTCAACTCCGCGCTTATTCATCAGTCCGATAAATTCATCAGTTTTGTTCCCGGGAACCGAAAGTGTCATGCGCTCCTGAGATTCACTCACCCATATCTGCCATGGAGATAAGCCGTGATACTTCAATGGAATTGTTTCCAGATCCACGATAAATCCGCCACACTCCTTTGCCATCTCAGCAACAGAACATGATAGCCCGCCGGCGCCATTATCTGTGATTGAATTATAAAGACCAGCGTCTCGAGCTTCTTTAATTATTGCATCGGATAATTTCTTCTGTGTAATTGGATCACCGATCTGTACGGCAGTTGCAGGACTTCCGGAGTATAATGCTTCAGAAGAGAATGTTGCCCCGTGGATGCCGTCACGCCCGACTCTTCCTCCTACTACAACTATGGAATCTCCATCCATTGCACTTTTCTCAACTGATGATCGTCCTGCAGTCTTTTTCGGCATAAGACCTATTGTGCCTACGAAAACAAGCGGTTTACCCTTATATCTCTCTTCGAAATAGATAAATCCCTGAGGAGTAGGAATACCTGATGTATTTCCTCCTGCATTAACTCCATGAACTACCCCTTCCATAATTCTTCGCGGGGAGAGAAGTTTAGAATCTTCAGATTTATTTTTATATACCGGAATTTCATCTTCAGGATCAGCAAAGCAGAATCCGAAACGGTTGGCAACAGGTTTGGCGCCCATTCCGAATCCGATAGAGTCCCGGTTTACACCGACAATACCTGTGATAGCACCACCAAATGGATCGAGCGCGCTTGGACTGTTATGAGTTTCTACTTTATCTGAAATAATATAATCGTCATCAAAATCTATTCCACCTGAATTATCAGTAAAAACAGATACACAGAAATCCCTGCCTCCCTTTTCTTTTCTTATTCTTGCAGTTGCATCCCGTATGCAGCTTTTATATAATCCGGCCGGGGTGTCATCATCGATTGCAGCTGCAAAGATTGTATGCTTGCAGTGTTCACTCCAGGTCTGAGCTATTGATTCAAGTTCAATATCCGTGGGTTCTCTCTTCTCTTCGTTGTGAAAGTATTCCTTTATAACATTCATGGAAAGCATATCAAGGGCGAGAGGACCTCTTCGTGTCCCATCACTATTTTCTATTCCTTCACGGCCTATGCGCTGAAGGGACTCTTCATTAATATTCAGATTAACAAGATCAACTCCTGTTTCTTCAGATATATGAACTACAGGTATTTCATACCCCATGCCATTACCGGAGATGTATGCATCCCGCGGGAGAATTTTTATTCTTTGAATGAGAGGATTGTAAAGCTCCCTGCCGATTGAATGAATAGTTGCAGAATCAAATTTTCCGCTGAAAAAATAGCATGTGGTATAAAAGACAGATTTTTCACTGTCAAATTTCTTCTTAAAGAAATCTTCAAGAGATTCTCTTACAGTATGTGAGACATTATCTGTAACTCCGGGAAGAAATCCCACTTCAATGCAGTAATCGAAATTATCCGGAATATATGGACGATTAATTGAATAATTCTGTGTTACAGGCTGAATTAGAGTCTCTGCTGCATTCTGTATATCTTTTTCATTAACATCTATATCCAACAAATAATTATCTGAAATATATACCTTATCGATAGAGTAACCGAGTGTTGCAAATTTTCTCTTTACGGCAGATCCTCTTGGATCTTCTTTTTTATAAAAAACTTCAATTCTGAATCCGGCAGTGCTTGGTTGTGGCATAAATATTCTCCATTTAATGGATTTATTAAAAATAACAGCGTAAATGTCCACAATTTTTCTCGAATTAAGAGAATGTTATTACTATTTGCTAAAAGAATAGTTTTCTATTTATTTAAAGAATTGAATCAGCTCATAGTGTTGTGCAGATATAAACACCTCAAGCCCTGGATTTATGATTTTTGACAAAATTGTACTCTTTACCTCTGAGTAAGGTAAATGGATAAGTTTTCTAGTATTCAGCAGTTAATTACTTTTTTTTATTATTTATCTAAAATAATTTGACTTATATTATCATAAGTAACAAAAAACCCTTTATATTTACGAATATATTGTTATTTATTTTTTAAGAAAAAGCGAGGTTTTCGATGCTGACAGTAGATGAAAATAAGGTGGTAACCTTCGAATATACGCTGAAAAATGATGGTGGTGAAATATTAGACAGCTCTGCTAAGACTGCACCTCTGGAATATCTTCACGGTTCAGGTAATATTATACCGGGTCTTGAGGCTGAACTTGAAGGGAAAAAGGTTGGTGACAAGTTTAAAGCAACAATCGAAGCGGAAGATGCATACGGTTTGAGATTTGATGAACTTGTTCAGAAAATAGATAAAGAAAAATTATCTCATCTTCCCAGTATCGAAGTTGGTTTACAGCTTCAGGCTTATGATGAAGATGGAATGCAGATTCTTACTATTGTTGATATTTCTGAAAATGAAGTAACTGTAGATGGTAATCATCCATTGGCTGGAGAAAGGCTGCACTTTGATGTTGAGATTGTAGACATTAGAGAGGCAACTGAAGATGAGATCGAATTCGGTATCAATGGCGGAGATTGCGGATGCGGCGGAGATAGCTGCGGTGACGGATGCGGAACAGAAGATACAAAGGGATGCGGCGGCGGATGTTCAAGCTGCGGCTGATTTGTTAATATACAACCGTTGAAGTAATACGAACAAGGGGCATCAGCCCCTTGTTTTATTTTATTATTCCCGCAAAATGTTTGTAAATCAATTCAGTCTTCTCAACAGAACCGGATTCAGTAATAATTCTGAAAATCGGTTCGGTATTGGAAGATCTCAAATGAACCCATCCATTTTTAAATTTTTCATTTTTAACAAAATCAATTCTTAAACCATCAATACTGGAGATCTTTTCACCTTTAAATTCATTCTTGATTTTTGCAAGAATTTCATTTACATCGGACTTGCCGCTGAGAGTCACCTTCCCTTTTTTCATATAATACTCGGGCATCTCTTTCATTATCTCGGATATTTTTTTCTTTTTGGATGACATCATCTCAAGTATATACGCAATTCCTGCAAGACTGTCACGGCCAAGGTGAACTTCCGGAGATATTACTCCACCATTCCCTTCTCCGCCGATCAATGCATTTCTCTTCTTCATCTCTTCAACAACGTTGATCTCTCCAACCTTTGATCTGAAAAATGGTACATTGTACTTCGAAGCAATGTCTTCAATTGCCCTGGTGGTGGAGAGGTTTACGACAACGCTACCTTTTTTCTTTTCAAGAAGATGATCAGCAGCAAGGACAATTGTGTATTCTTCTCCAAGAGGTTTTCCATTTTCATCTACGATTGCAAGTCTGTCAGCATCCGGATCCTGAGCAAATCCGATATCAGCCTTATGTTTTATTACAGCTTCAGATAACTGCTTCAGATTCTCAGGGAGAGGTTCCGCCCCTCTGGGGAATAGTCCGTCCGGTGTACAATTAATCTCTGTAACTTTACAATTTAACTGCCTTAGGAAATCAGGCGTAATTACAGATCCTGCTCCATTAACTGAATCGAGCACAACATGTAATTTGCTGTTTTGAATTTTCTTTATATCGATTACTTTTAAAACTCTCTTAAGATGGATCTCTCCGGCATTGTTCATCGTAGTAAGCTTGCCCATTTTATCCCATTTTTTAAAAGAGACGGGCGAATCCATAAATTTAAAGAGTTTGTTTATCTCTGTCTGTGTTAGAAATGTTCCATGACTGTTTATAAGCTTAAGAGCATTCCACTCCACGGGATTATGGGATGCCGATAATACAATTCCGCCGGCAGCATGCAGCTCTTCAACCATTACCTGGACTGTCGGTGTCGGGACAATTCCTATATCGACAACGTTACAGCCTGCAAGAAGAAGTACGGAAACAAGATTCATCGAGACAGCTTCTCCGGTTGGACGTGAATCCCTTCCCACAACTACAGTGCCGTATCCGGCATATTTCGCAAATGCTGAACCAACCGAAGTCAGAAGATCCGGTGTAAAACTTTCACCGACTATACCTCTTATACCTGAGACACTTTTCATAAGTGGGGATGTCATCTAGTTTCTCCTGCTTCTTCTTAGTTTTTTCCTTTTAACTCCGCCTTCAGTTACTTTCTCTTCAGCTTTATTCTTTTTACCCTGTGATTGCTGAACCGGTATTCCGCCTGCTCCGAACTGATCAACCTCTGCATGAAACTCATTTCCCACAGGGATACGTGAAGCAGGAATATCCTCCTGGACTCTGCGTACTTCAACTTTCAGTAAAAATTCAATAATCTCTTCTTTGAGATTACCAATCATTTCAGTAAAGATTCTCGATCCCTCGATTTTGTACTCTACCAGCGGATTCTTTTCACCGTAACCCATCGCCCAGATGCCATCCCTGAGCTGATCCATTGCGAGAAGATGATCTCTCCATTTGTTGTCAATAACCTGAAGAGATATAAGTCTTTCAATAATCCTCATATCTTCAGATCCATTTTTTTCTTCGCGGAGCATGTATAATTCTTTTACTTTATTCTCCAGAGCATCAACAAAATCCGAATATGTCAGTTCTACAGGATTTACCTCTTCATAGTTCAAATCTATTGTGAATTTCTGTTTGAACCAGCTTCTCAGGGCTTCTAGATCCCACTGCTCCGGGTGTCTCATCCCATTAGAGTATAACTCAACATTTCTTTCTATAACATCTGTGAGGTAACCTTTTACTTCCTCGGATATATCAACACCATCGAGAAGTTCATTTCTCTTTTTATAGATATAAGTTCTCTGAGCATTCATAACATCATCGTATTCAAGGAGATGTTTCCTTATTTCAAAGTTTCTACCCTCAACACGTTTCTGTGCACTTGCAATGGCCTTGGAAACCATGGCACTTTCAATCTCCTGACCCTCTTCCATTCCAAGCCTGTCCATAACTTTACCGATTCTTTCTGAACCGAAAATTCTCATTAGCTCATCTTCAAGTGATAGATAAAATCTTGACGATCCCGGGTCACCCTGTCTTCCCGAACGTCCTCTCAGCTGATTATCTATTCGTCTGGCTTCGTGACGTTCAGTTCCCAGAATATGAAGTCCTCCGGCATCAACAACTTTTTCATGTTTCTTGATCCATTCCCGGCCGTTTTTAATAATCGACAGAGCTTTATTCTTATCCTGACCCGGCATCTGTTCTGTTATTTTTTCGGCCTCATCAAAATCAGAAACCATTATTTTCAGTTTAAATTCATCCCATAGTTCTCTGTTCTGAACCGCCTTGTATGACTCAGCCTCATCATTGTAAGTCTTCTTTCCTCCGAGTACAATGTCAGTACCACGACCGGCCATGTTTGTAGCAATTGTGACGGCCCCTGGACTTCCTGCTTCGGCAACAATCTGCGCTTCCTTCTCGTGATACTTGGCATTAAGAACATTGTGAATTATCCCCTTTGATCTTAGGAGGTTGGAAAGTTTTTCAGACTTTTCTATTGAAATTGTTCCTACGAGAATAGGTCTTCCCTTTGCGCTGTATTCATTTATCTCAGCGGCAATGGCGTTATATTTTTCTCTTTCTGTTTTATAAATACGATCAGGGCGGTCATTTCTTATAAGGGGAAGATTTGTCGGGATAACAGCAACATCTAGCCCGTAGATATTTCTGAATTCGACAGATTCGGTTTCCGCTGTTCCCGTCATTCCTGAAAGTTTTTTATACATTCTGAAGTAATTCTGGAAAGTAATTGATGCAAGAGTCTGACTCTCTCTTGCAACTGTTACATTCTCCTTCGCCTCCAGTGCCTGGTGAAGACCGTCTGAGAATCTTCTTCCCGGCATAAGTCTTCCGGTAAATTCATCAACGATGATTACCTGGCCATCTTTAACGATGTAATCAATATCTTTGTGAAAAATAAGATGTGCCTTAAGAGCCTGGTGAATATGATGAATTATATCAATATGTTTATTGTCATAGAGGTTATCTACCTTAAGTATCCTTTCAATATGGGCAACGCCTTCTTCGGTAAGTGTGGCATTTTTATCCTTTTCATTTACCTCGTAATCGATAACATCTTTCAATTGAGGAATAATCTTGTTCACCTGGAGATACTTTTTTGTGGATTCTTCGATAGAACCGGATATGATAAGAGGAGTTCTTGACTCATCTATAAGAATTGAATCCACTTCATCGACGATACAATAATTAAGATTCCGCTGAACCTTCAGGCTTCGATGTTCAACCATGTTATCTCTAAGATAGTCAAATCCGAATTCATTATTTGTTCCATAAGTTATATCACATCCGTAGGCTTTCTGTCTTTCAATCGGGCCGAGATGATGCTGTACAATACCGAAATTTAATCCAAGATATCGGTATATTGGACCCATCCATTCCGCATCCCGCTTTGCGAGATAATCGTTAACCGTTACAACATGTACACCTTTACCGGTCAGTGCATTTAAATATATAGGCGATGTTGCCACAAGAGTTTTACCCTCACCGGTTTTCATTTCGGCGATCTGGCCTTTATGTAGAACAACTCCCCCCATCATCTGAACATCAAAATGCCTCATGCCGAGAGTTCTTATTGATGCTTCTCTTACCATGGCATACGCTTCGGGAAGAATTGAATCAAGTGATTCCCCCTTCTCAATTCTTGATTTGAATTCACCGGTCCTGGATTGCATTTCCGGTTGAGTCATTCTGGAAGTGGCATTTTCAAGGGCGTTGATCTTGTCAGCAAAGGGCTGGAGTCTTTTTCTGTCACGTTCCGGTTTTGTTCCGAATACTGTATTTAGTATTATTTCAAGCATGTCTATATCCTGTATCTGTTATTATTTTGACGTTTTATGCAATTTTTGATCAGTGTGAAGATATTTATTTTATGAAAACATCATTTAAATTTATGTTACAATTATCAAGAAATTATTTTAATAAATATATGTTTTTATGGAACATTATTTTTGTACGTTTTGCCTATTTGCATAGAACATCTTTTTAAAAGTTCCCGCACCACGGAGGGGGTAAGGATTTGGCTTTTGCGAGATGGTAAAAATGAAAATTGTCTCTACTTTAATTTATAAATATCAATAATACCCTGTTTTAACTCATCTATTCCGGTTGATTTTTTTGCAGACCCGGTTATTGAGTCGGGATATTTATTTTTTATGACATTCAGCACATTTTCTGAAGCGGCATCACTTTTATTAAAAAAAAGAACAACCGGTTTACCTTCAATTTTTAGCTGAACAAGTTCGTTCTCTACAGTTTTGATATTTGATTCGATGTCAGGGGCATTTATATCCACAACATGAATTATGAAATCAGAGTTCTCAATATCTTCAAGGGTCGATCTGAAAGATTCAATCAGATTGGCAGGGAGATTCTGAATAAAACCAACTGTATCGGTAAGCAGAATTCCTATTTCAGGTGTAAGGAAAACAGATCTTGTATATGAATCAAGAGTAGCAAAGAGTCTGTCTTCAACGAATAGATCATCTTTTGCCAGGAGATTTATAAGAGTCGACTTTCCGGCATTGGTATAACCGACAACAGCTCCCAGAAATTTATTGTTCCTGGCGCCTCTGGTTCGTCTGCGATGTTCTTCATATTTCTTGAGTTTATCTTTTAGTACATCAATTCTTCTCTGGATATGTCTTTTATCTGTTTCAAGCATTGCCTCACCGGGGCCTCTTGTTCCGATGCCTCCTCCAAGACGCGACAATACTCCGCCAAGACCTTTAAGTCTGGGGAGTATATATTTCAGCTGCGCAAGTTCTACCTGAATTTTAGATTCAGCACTCTTTGCCCTTCTGGCAAATATATCGAGGATAACTTCATTTCTTCCAATGACACGGCACTTAAGTTTTTCTTCAAGATTTCTTATCTGAGAGGGTTTTATATTCGTTAAATCAAATACGACAAGTTTAAGATTTTTCTCTTCGATCATTTTATTTACAATATCAATGTATCCGGTACCGAAGATATAGGCTGGATCTATACCATCTCTTTTGATTGTCATTGAATCAACAATCACAGCTCCTGCGGTATTTACAAGGAGCTTGAGTTCATCCAGGGAATAATCAGCTTTTTCTCTATTTTCCCCTTTTATATAAAGGGAGATTAAAAGTGCTCTTTCATCTTTTGATGAGGCTATTCGGTTTACTGAGGCATCCATTAAATTCTATCTTCGATCCAGGTTTTATTTTGTATTTGTTGAACCAACCGAGGTTGACTTCAAGTGCAAACATTGCTGGTCTTATAGAATTATATGTCAGGGAGACGTCAAGTGGTTTCATATGATAAATTTCATTAATTATACCGTTTTTATTGATATATGCAATATCAAGAGGAATATATGTGTTTTTCATCCAGAAATTCAATCTTTCTTCGGTATCAAAAACAAAAAGCATACCTTCTGATTCGTTAAGAGATTTTCTGTACATAAGTCCTTTTTCTCTCGCGGCATGGGTATCTGCAATTTCCGCATTAAGTTTTATTCTGGCGCCATTTTCAGAAATAAGATAGATGGTACATTTACGTTCTGCTGGAGCTGCAGAGACTGTTGCGCACAAAAATATTATAAAAGCTGCAACAAAGTTTTTATTAAAATTCACCATGATACTCGATCCTGATTATTCTGTTTGGTCTATGATGTCTCTGCATTATTAGTGCAATTTCAAAACCTATCTGATCAAAATAATTATATTTTATACCTGCGTTGTAAAGCCAGTCCGGCCGATCTCTAAAATTCCAGTAAACTCTTTCAGTTTCAAATTGAAATCTGAAGAATTCGCCAAGGGGTATATCGAGTGATGAAAAATATGAAGTATTGTGCGGTTTATAATATGGCTGAGCAGGAAGTCTTATGCCGGCACTTAGAAATTGTTCTGAGTCAAAGAGATAAATTGATCCGGTTAATACAAAATAGGGCCCGTAAATAACACGGTCTATTTTATTTTCAGGATTTTCTTCTACGCCGTCATATCCCACATAGAATGAATCGTAGCCTATAGCAAGGGCAATGGGGAAAGCTTCCCATCCATCTGTAAACTTAATTTTGCCCACCACTCCGGGAACATTAAAACGGGGATCATCCCTGCCTATGGCACTTTGTACATCAAGTGAAACTCCAAGGTAAATGACATCGTGTAGACCCAGAAAGGTTTTTAACTCCATGCCGCCATTGTCGTACTCCATAAATGAAATATTATAGGTACCTCTGGCAATTGTGAACGCTGTGGGAGTATCTATTACAACAGTCTGCTTCCCCTGGGCATGGGAGTATTGAGGAATTATAATGAGTATAAACAGGATGAATATATTAAATCTAAATCTGGATTTCATAAAGGTTACCGTGAATAATGTTTTCTTATTCTATCGGCTTATTCATTGATTTAGTATATTTATTTTATCTGATACGGAATGTCCTGCAATTCAGAATTTCAGTATAAATTCTGAATTGCGATTAGTTCACGAATGCCGGTTTCTGCGGCTTTCAGCATTTCATCGAGTTGTTTGCTTGAAAAAGATGTCTTTTCGCCGGTGCCCTGTATTTCAATAAAATCAAAGTTTCCATTCATGACCACGTTCATATCCACGTCAGCTTTGGAATCCTTTTCAAAATCGAGATCAAGATAAACTACATTATCAATTACACCCACTGATACAGCAGCAATATTTGAAATAAGAGGATTTACGTCGATGAGTCCTTCTTTAAGCATTCTGTCAGTTGCAAGCTTAAGTGCAATATAACCGCCGGTAATAGATGCTGTGCGTGTACCGCCATCAGCCTGTATAACATCACAGTCGACATATATGGAGTACCCTGGAACTTTACCCAGATCTATGCCTGCTCTTAGAGATCTCCCTATAAGCCTCTGAATCTCTACAGAACGGCCATCGCGCTTCATAAAGTCCCTTTTTATCCTCGATGAGGTTGAATAAGGGAGCATTGTATATTCTGCGGAGAGCCATCCGTTATTCTTCTTTTTAGCATGATCCGGAACATCTTCGGCAATATTAACTGCACATATAACTTTTGTATCACCCATACCGAAAAGAACTGAACCATAAGCATTCTTGCAGAAATCTTTCACAACAGTGATTTCTCTAGTTGAGAATATCTGTGTTTCCTTCACTTTTTTTAAGCTCATCGTCAAGTTCCTTGTTTGTCTCTTTCAGTTTTTTTATTTCCTGAAGATCTTTAATTTTTCTATCTATATTTTTGTGGTAAGGATTGTAATCTTTTACGGTATTAAACTCATCAATGGCAGAATCAAGGTCATCGGCAACAAAATGTTTAATTCCTTTTTTATAATGAACTTCAGCTCTCAGCTTATCTCCAACTGTGATAATCTTTGGTATAAGTTTGATTGTTACGCTTAAGGAGTATACCGGACCGAAGATTCCATTGTCAGAATAAGATGTATCAACACTGAAGGCTGTATTCTGTATTGCATAGTTAAAGCCGAATCCCAGAGAATAGGTTCCGGCATCATTAAATCTCCATCCGCCCCTTATATAAAGAAGTTCCATGTAGTTGAATTCAACTCCTGTATTAACACGGAAGCTCTCATCAAACAGATACGTGAAATCGTAGAGATCGGAAGAGTTGATGAAATTTTCAGTCATATCAAGATTTATACCGAACCATTTTGTAGGCTTATATGAGGTTCCGAATCTCAGAAGTCTGGGCAGCGGATCGTCCTTTGCATTTGTTCCCACGTTAAGAACAGAGAATCCTATATGAAAATTTCGTATAGGGCTGTCAAAAGGAGAATAAATATACATCCCCTTAAGAACTCCCAAATCTACTGCGAATGAACTCAGGAATAAGGTATCAATTTTCTGGTATATATATTTGAATGTACCACCAAAGTAGAATGCTCCAAAGTCATATCCGTATCCGGTTGTAAAATTACCGTTATAAAACTGTACTTTTCCTGTAGTTTCACCGTTAACATCAATTTTATCAAAAACAGGTACCCAGAAAAGGGAATTTGAAACTCCAAGCCATCCTTCATATATAGGATAAGCCAAACTAATATTTTCAAATCTTGAATCAAGTATAAGTTCATTGTGGAAAACAGAAAATGCCGGATACCTTAGCGATCCAAGACCTGCCGGATTATAGTAAATGGAATTTATATCATTTATTTCAGCAGTGAATGCTTCGCCCATGGCAAGAGGTCTGCTCCCTACGCCGAGTTCAAGAAATGTTGCGCCTGAAGTTCCGATACTGCCTTCGGCAAAAAGATCAGCCGCTCCGGAGAACAGAACAAGTGCAGTGATTATTATTGAAATTATCTTATACATAATATTTTTATCATGATACTGGAATACCTTGAATTATGCAAGAAATTAATCCAATGAGCTCTATTAAAGGAAAAGATTAACAAATTCTTTATTGTTAAGATATTCATTGTAGTTTATTGACTGTACATCGATTATCTCTTCCCCGGAATTAGCTCTGTCTAGTATGTTATAAATATCATTCATTTCTAATGAAGGCGAGACGATAACTGCCCTATTAATGCTTATCTTTATAATGAGGGAATGCTTTTTTAGAAGTTTTCTCATTTTCGATAAAACAAATTTTAAAATGAATAAATTGGCCTTAGTGGAATAATCTTTCAGGGTGATAATGTAGCTTTTTAAATTGGTATTAATTGCTGATTTGATGAACAGTTCTATCATAAGAAGCGTATCTTCGTAGGAGTAGTTGGTTATACTGAATCTAATCCTGTTTTTTAGAAAATACAGCATTAATGGGAGAGCGGCAAACTCCTTTAATTCTTTGAGGATTTCATCCGGTTTTATTTTAGTATTCCGGTTAAGTTCAACAATGAGTAAAGGTGAGAGAAATTCCTCAAATTTTATAATATTATTTTTTAATGATTTTAAATTGTTTGAATCATTGAAAAGGTCTGATATTTTTATAATATAGAATTCACGGGGAGATAAATCGTCAGCATCTTTGTTTAAGAATTTTTTAGAAAAAAACGGATCTGAATTAATCAAGGTTGAATTTATAATGAAACCTTCTCCATGATTCTGTATCCGTAAAATCAGAGGATCTTTAATGCTGAAGTACATTTCAGCTGAGTACGAGGAGTCAAGGAGATTGATATCACTTCTATATGCCTTATCATTAAAATTATATTTTAAAATTTGAAATTTTGAGTAACCGCATTGCAGCAGACCTGCCTTAATATAATCCGCAGTATCATCAATATCATCATATACATTAATATCTGTATCAAAAGGATTGTAGGATGAGGTTACAGAATTTAAATCATCAGAGTGTTTTATCTTATAAATCAGTTTTTCGCACTGCAGAAGTAATGCATTTTTTTCCATTGGATCAGAGTCAATATACTGGTCAGAAGGTTTCTCAGTCTTTTTTTCGTTGTTGAAAATTTTATTAACCAATGAACCTAATTCACTGTTAAATGTTTTTTCTCTGAGAATATTTCTCCCATGAGGTTCTTCCGGAAGTTCACCATCTAAATCGTTTACAGTGATTATTTCCAGATCAGTTTTAAGATAATGCCCTGCTCTCACAGATTCCTCCAGTATTATCTTTATTAACGGAAAATAAACGGTTCATCTGTATTATAATTAAATAATGTAGTAATAAATATAGTTAAAAAAAGTGCTATTGAGCATTTTTTTTAAAAGAATTTTTTTTTGTCAAAATATTGTTGACACAAAGAGTGGTTATTTGCTATTTACATTCTTGTCTTTGTGTATATTCCTCTGTAGCTCAGTCGGTAGAGCAGTTGGCTGTTAACCAATTGGTCGTAGGTTCGAATCCTACCGGGGGAGCATAAACGACTTAAAAAAAGCGTACTTAACCAGGTACGCTTTTTTTATTAATTTCATTTTATAAACTTCAGATATAATTGAATGAAAAACTCAAGTTTCTACCGGAATGCGCCGATAAAGAAACTGTGAGGTAAGATATGCTTAACGAGATAGGGATTACAAAACTTTCAAAATATCATTTTTACAAAAATGAGATTAACTTTTTCAATAAATATAAAAGTGAAATTATTATGAAATTCGGAAGCACTGATAATCTGCCGCTGCAGATTAAATATAACATAGAAAGAGAAAAAGCACGTCTTGAAAGATACGCAAAGGAAAACGGAATTAATGAAATAACAGAAGAAATTTTATCAGTAAACACAATCCAGTAGTAACATTAAAGAATAATCATATCGTCTCTATTTATAACTTCATCAAAAAAATGCCCATTGAGTAAGCTTTTTATCTCTGCTGTTTTTTTACCTTTTATTAAAAGTAGTTCATCCGATTTGTAATTAACTATCCCCTTTGCGATGATTCTGGTTTCTGCATCAGTTATTTCGACAATATCACCCATGTCAAATTTACCGGAAACATCTACAACACCGGTTGCTAAAAGAGATTTTTTTCTACCGACAAGTGCCTGAACTGCTCCGTCATCTATTGCAATTGAACCTCTTGTTTTTCTCATGCTGATCCATTTTTTTCTTTCGGTAATTTTTACTTTTTCACCTGCAAAGAGAGTTCCTCTTCGTTCTCCGGACATTATTTTTGTCAGTATTCCGCTTTCTCCGCCGTCGGCAATTATCATTAAACCGCCAAAACGCATGATCATCTCTGCTGCATTCACTTTGGTGATCATGCCTCCGGTACCATGGGCTGTTCCAGCTCCGCCTGCTCTTTGGCGAAGATCATCTGTGATTTTAAATATTTCATAAATCGGTTCTGGATCATCCAGTTCATGGTAAAACCCATCAATATCACTTAGTAAAATAAGAAGATCAGCCTCAATGAGATTAAACACATGGGCGGATAATGTGTCATTATCGCCGAATTTAATTTCAGAAACGGTTACAGTATCATTTTCATTTATTACAGGAATAACATTCATTTTGAATAATGCATCAAGTGCATTTCGCGCATTTAAAAAACGTTTACGGCTTCTCATATCATCTTCAGTTAGAAGTATCTGGCCAATATTATGACCGAGTTTATCAAAACACTTTCTGTATTCATTCATTAAAACGGCCTGACCGACTGCTGCGAGAGCCTGTTTTTCGGGGATAGAGAGATTAGTTCTGCTTAAGTTTAAAACACCTGCGCCGGTTGAGATTGCACCTGATGTGACAATTGCCACATCATACCCCATTTTTTTTAAATTAGAAATATCCGTGGCGAATTTTGAAATTTTTAGCGAAGAGATGTTGTCAGATTCAGTGATAGAGGATGATCCTATTTTAACCACAATCCGTTTAGTCTTCAGAAAAAAATCACTCCGCTGCATTGCATTTCTCCATTAATTTTCTGATTTCAGAATATAACAGTTTTAACTTATCATCCAGTAAAACAGAAATTGGAATTACATCTCCTCCAAGTTCTTTAATTTTAGATGATAGTTCATCATCTGTGATAAGATCAATTTTTGAAAGGATAATTTTACTCTCTTTATTAAGAAGTTCAGGATTGTATGTATTAAGTTCGCTTTTCAGCAATTCAAGGCTATACAGGAGATCTTCCTCAGATGAATCTATAATATACAGTATGCATTTTACTCTCTCGATATGCTGAAGAAATGAAAGACCCAGACCATGCCCAAGGTGTGCACCCTCTATTATTCCCGGGATATCAGCAATCTTGTATACCGTACTGTCGCTGTATTCAACAACTCCAAGATTTGGTATAAGCGTTGTAAAAGGATAATCCCCGATTTTAGGATTTGCATTTGTAATTGCTCCCAGAAGTGTTGACTTACCTGCATTAGGAAGCCCCACAAGCCCTATATCGGCAATCAATTTCAGATTAAGGTTGGCAAGTACTTCGTCGCCAGGTTTGCCTGTCTGTGCGAATCGTGGCGTCTGGTGGGTAGATGATTTAAAAAAGGCATTTCCCTTTCCGCCAATTCCACCGGTTGCAATTTTGAATGGGATGTCTTCTTCAAGAAGGTCAACAATAACTTCATTTGTTTCGGCATTATAGACAACGGTTCCCGGAGGGACATTGATTACAAGATCCTCGCCATCTTTCCCGTGCATATTTGCACCGGCTCCATGTTCACCGTTACCTGCTTTATATACTCTGTCGGAAAAAAAATGTGATAGATTGTAGAATCTTCTATCGGCTACGATATAAACATCGCCGCCCTTTCCGCCGTCTCCGCCATCTGGTCCGCCATATGGGATATATTTCTCTTTTCTGAACGCAACAGATCCCGGGCCGCCATTTCCCGCTTTTATATGTATAGTTATAATATCTGTAAATTTTGCCACTTAAATTGCTCCCTTAGAAAAACAAAATCGCGTATGAAATCATACGCGATAATAATATAATAATTCAGTTTTATTTAATTTCAAGTATGAATCAGACTGCTGGATAAACAGATACCTTTTTTCTTGTTTTGTCATATCTTTCAAATGTAACATATCCATCAACAGTTGCAAAAAGAGTGTCGTCTCCGCCTTTACCAACATTATTACCAGGATGAACTTTTGTTCCTCTCTGTCTTACAATGATGGTTCCGCTTTTAATTAACTCACCGCCGAATCTTTTTACTCCAAGTCTTTGAGAATTTGAATCTCTTCCGTTTCTGGTGGATCCGCCACCTTTCTTATGTGCCATAACGCAGCTCCTTAATCATTGACAAATTCAATTTTGATTTTATCAGGATACTCACCTTTAATTTCCATATAACCGATTAAAAGTGATTCAAACAACAATTTTAATTTAGACTTATCTTCAGCAGAAACATCTTCTAAAGCAATTAAAGTACTTATGAATCCGTCATTTCTGCTTATCTTCTGTTTTATCTTAAGTACTCTGGCAACAGTCAGTATAAAAGTCTGAGAAAGAACTGATATTGCCGAACAGAGAATATCACTACCTTTTTTATTTAAACCGGAATGACCCGATATCTCTAAATAAATATTACTTCTGTTTTTTAAATCGATTTCATTATCAAAAACAATATTTTTAATAATTATTGTAATCAATTTTAACTTGCAGTTACATCACTGATTTTAATTTGTGAATAAATTGCTCTATGACCGATTGTTCTGGTGTAATTTTTTCTTTTCTTAAACTTAATACCGAAAACTTTATTACCTTTTATTTCACCAAGAACTTCAGCTTTAATTTTAACATTAGTTAAATAGGGTTTGCCTATACGAATGTCATCATTGTTAGAATAAAGAAGAACTTTATCAAGAGTAATGCTGCTTTCAGTTTTCTTCAGTCTATCTACGTTTACTATTGCATCTTTTTCGAGTTTATACTGCTTACCAGCTATTTCAACTATTGCGTACATTTCGTTATCCTTTCATTCAACTTAATGATAAAACTAAAGAGATCTAAACCTCTTTTTTTGGGCCCACAAGGAATTGAACCTTGGACCTACTGATTATGAGTCAGCCGCTCTAACCAACTGAGCTATGGGCCCTTTTTTAATGCATTAGCCATATATCTCTAACACTTTTTTTATGTCAAGAAAATATTGGAAAAAACCAATGAGACATAAGTAAATATTCAAAAACTGATAGTGAAATGTAATTACACGGCGCCTTTGGCGCGGAGGAAAGCATAATTACCTAAGGTTTTTGATCGTTACAGGCATAGAATTTATCT
This sequence comes from uncultured Leptospirales bacterium, assembly GCA_964450405.1. GTDB lineage: Bacteria > Spirochaetota > UBA4802 > UBA4802 > UBA5550 > WRGT01. The sequence continues at coordinate 31,889 of CAYVCQ010000004.1, forward strand.
TAGAACAAACTCCGTAATGTATGGATTGTTTTCATCATTACCGAATAGTTTCTTTTTATTCATCTCATCAGCGTCACTATATGCTTCAATTATACCAACAAAGTGTATAATTACTGTAATGAAGAACAAAAATCCCGAAAGAAGCAGGTAGTTTTTAAATGCAATACTTCCAAGATCTGAGAGCATTGTTTTAACCATAAAGTAACCGGTAGCAGTATAGCCTACACCGGCTGCAAGACAGAAACCTATACCCTTTACGTCATTGTTGAGATAAAAATGTCCTCCACCGGGCATTACTACCGAAAGAAGACATGCAAGCCTGGGGCTTACTTCATCTTTTTCACTTTTTTTTTCAACGGGTGGTTTTTCTTTTTCAAGAGGTTTTTTCTCTTCAATATTCTTTTTATTTAATGTTTCCGGATCATTGCTTTTTTTTACAGTCTCAACATCCTGCTTTTCAGGTTTTATCTCACCAAGGGTTAAGGCCGACAAAGATGGAATACAATAAATACTCATAAAAAAAATAAGAATTGTTATAAGTGAAATAGTTTTTTTCATATATTATCTCTTTAAAATATTGGTGCTACAAAAATGAAACCCTATTTCTTCCTTCTTCTTTAGAAACATATAAAGCTCTATCGGCACGTTCAACAAGAGTCTTTTTTGTCTGATCGATTGCCGGATCAAATTGAGCGACTCCAACTGATATAGTTACATTCAGCACCTCTTCATTAAACCTTAGTGAAGAGGATTCAATTGCTGATCTGATCCTTTCAGCAACAATGATTGCTTCATTTATATCAGTTTTTGGGAGGATAACTGCAAATTCCTCACCGCCATATCGTGCACCTATATCTATAAGTCTGATATTATCTTTAAAGACTGATGCTACATTTTTTAAAACTTCATCCCCGGCAACATGACCGTAATTATCATTAAAATTCTTAAAATGATCAATATCCGCCATTATAAGCGAAAGAGGTCTGTCGTATTTTATAGATCTGTTTATCTCTTCAACTAGAATTGTCTGAAAATAATGATGTATTTTAAGTTTTGTCATCATATCGGTTGTAGCCATTTCGTAAAGTCTTGCGTTACTGATAGCTACTCCGGCAAGCGATGCAATGTTAAGAATATATTCTTTCTCATACTCTGTAAAGGGCTCATCATTTATTCTATCACCAAGAACAATAATACCATTAATTTCACCTTTGCTCATCAAAGGAACAATGATTTCAGGTTTAAGAATATTCATGATTTCTGAAGATTCATCTTCTTTTTCACTGATTATCTCTTTATATGTGTAGCATCTGGTGTCGCTTTCAATAAATTTTATCAGCGGAGAGTTTATTGGAAAAGAATATTCGATAGTATGATCAAGATCAAAACCTTTATAATTTCGATGAAGTGTAAATTTTTCTCCGCCAAGCACTTTTACAAGAAAAATACCTGCATTCATAAGCTGCAGCTGGCCCATACATGTCAGCAGAATGGAATCGATAAGAATATTGTAATCAAGAGTGGAATTAAGTCCCTTGCCTATTTCAATAAGCTGATGAAGATCGTATATTTTTTTTTCGTACAGCTCTATTATCTCAGGGAGTTTCATATCACTGTCAGATTTATCAAATGGATCCATTGTAATCCTCACATTAAAATTCTAAATTTAGCATAAACAAACCTAACTTTCGCAATTACTCAGAAAAAACCGGGCTATTAATGTTTCCCCAGCGCTTACAACGCTGTGGTAACAGCTTTTATCACCGGATTATGGTTAGTTGCTAACTTTCTTTATTAACACTATTACTAAGTCTCGAAAAGTTTTCAATAATTTTCAATCCTGACATGTGGCTTTTTTCAGGATGGAATTGCGACGCTATGAGATTTTTTTTACCGACTATGCAAGGGAAAACTCTTCCATAATCAGACGTCCCGACTATCCAGTCAGAATCGCTTATTACCGGATAATATGAATGAATAAAATAAAAGTAACTTAAATCATTAATACCGTTTAAAAAAACAGAATTCTTTTTCAGCTCAACCTGATTCCAGCCCATATGAGGAACCTTAAGTTCATCTGACGGGAACTTAACAACCTTCCCCGGTATAATATCAAGTCCTCCGGTGTACGAAAACTCATCACTCCCCGAAAACAGAAGCTGATAACCAAGACATATCCCTAAAAAAAATCCATCATTTTTAATATAACTCTTTAATGGATTAATCCAATTATTTTTTTCCAGATTCTCCATAGCCTGAGGAAAAGCGCCATCTCCAGGGAGAACAACACCTGTGGATTCGTAAATCGAGTCAGGATTGCTGCTTACCACAACCTTGTCGGTATATAACTCAAAGGCTTTCGTAACTGATCTTAAATTACCCATACCATAATCAATTACCGTAATCATTAAATAGAGCCCTTTGTTGAAGGGATGGCCCCTTTGAGAGATTCATCTATAGACGAGCTGTTATATAGAGCCAGTCCGAGTGCTTTAAAAATTGATTCATGTATATGATGTCTATTATCTCCATATTTTTGTTCAATGTGGAGATTTATTTCGGCATTATCTGAAAATGATCGTAAAAATTCAAGAGTCAGCTCTTCACTGTAATCTTTAATGTATCCCTTTAGATCTACACCGGTATATTTAAAGAAAGGTCTTCCTGAGAGATCTACTGCTGCAAGTGTCAGCGCATCGTCCATTGGTATAATTACGTGTCCAAACCGTTTTATCCCGGATTTATTTCCCAGTGCTTCTTTATATGCTCTGCCCAGACATATACCTATATCCTCAACAGTGTGGTGATCATCAACATGGATATCACCTGTACATTTTATTTCTACATAAAAACGCCCATGTCTCGCCATGGAATTAAGCATATGATCAAAGAAAGATACCCCGGATTGGATATTTGACGCTGAAGGTTTATCCAGGTTGATTTCGATCCTTATATCTGTTTCGAGAGTTTTTCTTTCTACAATAGAAATTCTATCCATCTGTTATACTTTCCTTTAGAACAGAGTTCTTTAATTATATTTTACAGTATAGGTGTAAAGATATTTTCAATACAACCAGCATATACAAAATTAATTAAATCATATTGTACCTATTCAGTCAAGTCTTAAAACGGACCATGTTTATATGGCCGCGTTTAATTTTTAATGATTCCACTTTTGCTGAACAATGACGTATCATAAACGCTGTAAAAAAGCTGATATCTGCTTTTATAAAATGAAAAATAATAAAGGTACTGTCCGGAGATTTGAGGTGAAAGAATTGAATTGCTGTCTTTAGTGATCCTGCCTGGATTTCCAGTTTGTAAATCCAGTAAAAAAACATTATCAAAACCATTTATAGTCATAGAAAAAACCAGAGTTTTACTGTTAACAAAATTCAGGTGAGAGATTTTCTGATCTGTTGAAAATAGAGTGTTTATTTTTCCTGAGACTACATCAATTTCATTTATACTCCATTTATCACTTCCGGAGACAAAGTATACTTTATCATTCTGCTGAACAGGAAAAAAGTTTTTTCCTGAATCGGTGAGAATTTCAAGATTTCCGGTATCTATATTAACAGTATAAATATCATTGAACAGACCTGACGAAGCGGAGAAAAGCAGTGAATTACTATTTGAAAAGGAAATCTCTGATATAAATAATAATGGAATGGAAATACCGGAAACAAATACATTGTTTTTTAAATCAAAAATATGTATTTTGCTGCCCGATTCAAGAATCTCAACTATTGCAAGTTTATCATTTTCGATAAAAGTTAGCTCATTGTAAATACTTTCACTTTCAGAATGCTCAAGTTTTATAATCCTTTCATCATCTGAATTTTTCAACATAAGCTGGAATTTGCTTTTATTTTTTTGTAAAATTGCACATTGCTGATTTGAAGATAATGAATATGTAATAATGTAGAAATCACCGGGATTGTTTAAAAAAAGTTTTTTATCGGGAGAATCAGTATTAACTATTGATCTCCTCTTCTGGATAAATGAATTAAATTTATCGGAAATTTCAGATATTGATTCACCAGTTAACTTTGATAGTGATTCATAAAAATTACCGTAATAATCTGCGTCTTTTAGTGATTGAATCAGATTTTTTTTACCGTAATTGTTTATAACAAAATTTATCATCAGTGTGTATATTACAAGCTGATCGTCATCTTTAAACTGGTTTATTTTTTTTAAATCTATTGAAGTAATTTGAGAAATATTAACAAGGTCAGTGCAGATCGTTTCAATAAAATTATTATTTTTCAAAGGATACTGTACAAGCGCATCAATAAAATTTTTTTCAATAATTGAAATGCTTTTCCCATTGCTCATAATTTTCTGGAGGCAGATTAAAAAAGTTTTATAGTAAAGATCTTTTTCAATAATGTTAAAATTAACTGAGGGCGAGATAAACAGATTGCTTTTAATAGCACTGCTTATTTCCGGAAAAAAATTATTGTTATTATCACCGGGAAGAAATATATTTATTTTGTCTAATTGGTCAAATTCCAGGAAAGATGCTGTTGTATTATAATACGATTCCATTTTACCGGCTAATGCAATCGCACAGCTGCTGTTATCTGTATTATAGTTGATTATAAAATGGTCAGTGGTTAAAACTTTATTTGCTGAATGTGCGGAAGAATCCTTTGATAAAAATATAACTGTTATCAAAAGAATAAATATTGATATCTGCGGGGAGAATTTTTTCATTAAAAAACTAAAAATCGCCAAGAAAATATAAAGATTTAATCTCTTCCGCGCTGACACGTCCCTCGTTAATAATATTAAGTTTATCACAACTGACATCAATCGATGTAGGAAGAGAATGATTCTTATTAAATTCACTAATGATCAGGATTGAGCAGATATCTTTAAATCTCTTCAGAATTTCTTTATCATTAAAAATCATTTTCCGTCCCGAAGTTTTTACTGACATATATACTATGGGCATCCCTACTCCATTTACGATATCCAGAATATATTTATGTCTTGGCATTCTCATAAAAAGATTTGATTCATCATTGCATGCTCTGTTTTTCAGCTGAACAATTACTTCACCAGGCCAGACTCTTTTTAAAAAATTATAAGAAAATTTATCGACGAGAGCCATTTCTTCAAGCATTTTAAAATTTGATATTACTATCTCAATACTATCCTCAGGTTCACCGGACATATTAATTATTTCATTGATAATATCATTTCGTCTTAAGCCAACAATTCCATATACTGAATCAATCGGCATAACCAGCAGTTCCCCTGATTTGAGTGATCTAATTATACTTTCAACATAATTAGATGGAATGGAACCGTCTTTTTTTAGTTTTTTTACATCATGTACTACATGTTGTCTACTACTGACTTGCACCATCACATAATCTCTCCCTGCAATAATTAATACCATTTAAGAGGTTATGAATAATTCTCCCTGCAACATTATCTTCACATATCTGAAAATGACTGTAATGCTGATGAAGGCATTTAATATTATCGATCTCTTTTATCCCGCCAATGCCGGAATTAAGTATTTTTGTATTAAATTCCAGAGAGCTTATCTCTCCGAACTCTTTTGAATAGAGATTCCTTCTCAGATAGTAATAATTTGCGTGAGCATTTTTCATAAGCTCGATCAAGCTTCTATCAGAATTTATTAAGCTTGTTATCTTCTTAATATAACCAATAGATTCAAAATCGTGTATCTTTTTATTTAAAAAAGGGCAAGTTAGCCATAGAGGGTTTGATATTGCCATAAAATTAAGCTTTTTTTTAGCATTTACCGGTGTAACTTCTACAGGATTTAATAAAATAATGGCAGGATATCCATATACGCATTTTCTTACAATTCCTGACATATTAATACAGTCAGTATTCAGCTGCCATTTAATTACATTTATATCATTTATATCGTAATCAGTTAAAATCTGTTCCATTTGTTAACTCATCACTTTTATCATTCTTCAGGAAATAGTAAGACAGAAACATTACTGAAATTAAAATCCAGATTATCCTCAAATGTTCAAGGCTTATGATTAAATCATCTCTGGAAATTCCTGTATCAGGAACTTTTTCTTTTCCTGTATCGTTAATATACAAAAATTTTCCGGTTTTGTAAACAAAACCGGAACCTATTATGTCACTGCTGTTGTATATACCTGATCTGTATTTTTCACATTCTTTTGAAAGATGAGAACTGTTTTTGTTTATATAATCAATTTTTTCAGACAATTGATTATATTTATTACTCAGTTCTCTTCTTTCAAGAACTCCGCTTTCGCTGAATATAAAAATATACAAACCTGATAATACAAAAATTATAAGGTTTGTTCTAAACTTTTCTTTTTTATGCAAGATTATAGAATACCTCTTTACCTTTATATAAAGCCATACTTCCCAGTTCTTCCTCAATACGGAGAAGCTGATTGTACTTAGCTATTCTGTCAGTTCTTGATGCTGAACCGGTTTTAATCTGACCGGTATTAAGAGCAACAACAAGATCTGCAATTGTGGTATCTTCAGTTTCGCCTGATCTATGTGATACTACTGCTGTAAAACCGGCTTTTTTTGCCATTTCAACAGCCTGTATTGTTTCTGTAAGAGTACCTATCTGGTTAAGCTTAATCAGGATGGAGTTTGCTGATTCCTCTTTTATTCCTCTTCTAAGCCTTTCTGTATTGGTAACAAAAAGATCATCACCAACAACCTGTACTTTTGAACCAACAGCTTTTGTAAAGTTTTTAAAACCTTCCCAATCATCTTCTGCAAAACCATCTTCTATTGAAATTATCGGATATGCCTTGATTAATTTCTCATAAAATTCAATCATCTGATCACTGGTTCTCTCACTTTTATCACTTTTTGAGAAAACATATTTCTTCTTTTTAGTATCATAAAACTCGCTTGATGCAGGGTCCAGCGCGATCATTACATCTTTCCCAGGTTTTAAACCAGCAGTTTCGATAGCTTTTATAATCAGATCAAAAGGTTCTTCATTTGATTTTAAACTTGGTGCAAATCCGCCTTCATCACCGACGCTTGTTGAATAACCTTTTTCTTTAAGTACGCTTTTTAAGGAGTGGAAAATCTCTGCACCCATTCTGAGAGCTTCTCTAAAACTTGAAGCACCAACCGGCATTACCATAAACTCCTGCATATCAACATTGGAGTCTGCATGGGATCCGCCATTTAGAATATTCATCATAGGTACAGGCAGTTCACAGGCATTAACCCCTCCCAGATATTTGTAAAGAGGCATATCCAGCGCGTTCGATACAGCCTTAGCGCATGCCATTGAAACACCGAGAATTGCATTTGCTCCGAGGTTCCCTTTGTTCGGGGTTCCATCAAGTTTAATAAGTGCATTATCAATTTCTATCTGGTTCATTGCATCCATATCAAGAAGAGCTTCAGAGATAATTTCATTGATATTAGAAACTGCTTTAAGTACACCTTTACCCATATAACGCTTCTTGTCGCCATCTCTAAGCTCTACAGCCTCATGCTCACCTGTAGATGCACCTGATGGTACAGCTGCGCGTCCCACTGCGCCTGAGTCTAGCTCTACATCAACCTCAACGGTGGGATTACCTCTTGAATCGAGGATCTCTCTGGCAACTATGTCTCTGATAAATGTCATTGTATTCTCCTTTGTAATATTTTTTTTAATTTATACAAGTAACTACTTTGAGTGTTGTTTAAAGTGGTGCTGTCAAAAGTATTAAATTTTCGTATTTGTCATTCCGGTTTTGCAGCATCCATTCTTGCAAATACCGGAATCCCTGATGAAATCAGTAATATGAGATTCCGGCATTTCGTTTCACTACAGCCGGAATGACAAAGAGCGGAATTTTGGGACAGCCCCCGGATTATTTACTCAATTTTTTAACGTTACTAGTCTAATAATAAAACATTCTCTCTTAATCAAGCTTTTATTTCAATAAATTTATACAGTACAGAAATTCTTATATCTTTCCCGTGCAATTGAATAAATATCTTTTACAAGTCCCTGTGGGTCATCTAAATATTTACTCATTCTATTAAGGATCAGATTCCTTACCATACCTATATTTACCGTTGATGCTCCCAGAAGAACATTAACCTCTCTTTCAAGAGAAGCATATGAATCCTCAGAATGCTCAATTTTAAGACCTATAATATTTTCCTGCATCTGTCTGTGTTCAAGTTCCAGATCGATCAGTTCTCTGCATTTTTCTTTTTTATTAGAGAAAACTATCATAGACGGCAGGTTCTCCTCATATTGATCAGATATCAGATACTCGTCCAGTTCATTGTCATAATTGAGCAGAACAAGCAGTGACTCAAGTGTAGAGCCGTATATAGTATATTGAGGTTTACTTAATATACCTTCAGCCGGATTAAACGCTATTGAGTTATATGTTGTAAATGTATTGGATCCGGCCTCGCCGCGTCCTATGTAAAGTACATCGTCATTTTTATAATCCATTTCAGCCATCACCTTTTCAATGGCAAGACTTCTTCTGTTTCCTGATACGAATTTTATTATATCACCAGTGAAAATCTCTTTATTGTTAACAATAGCCTTTTTGTACTCAGTAGCAAGAAGATTAATTTTACTCAACCCCATTCGCTTCATGTATTCTATCGAAATTTCAAATGGAATTGCTGTCAGGACAAGAGGATTGTATTTTTTTATATTGCGGATAAATACCTCGGAACCGGGAAAGAGTCTGGCTTTCTTTCCTATAGTTGATATACATTCAACAGGTACTCCTTTAAACAGAAAGTCGGGGTAGTAAACGGCAATTTTGAAAAAAGAAAACGGGATATCCCCTTCTTCGGATATTTTGCGGTTATTTTTATCAATAATGCCTTCAAGCTTGGTAATATCCTGATCAAGAAGAACCGCATCAATAAGGTTGTTGTAGTCTCCAAGTTCAAGAAAATCGCCAAGACCGAGAAATATCTTTTTTGGTCTTGTGAGAAATTTAGCCGTTTCTTTTATGAAAGACTTTTTATCAAGGATATGGCGTTCAAATCCTTCGCTCAAACCATTGTTAATTATTAACTCATACTTATGTTCTTTGTCATTCATAAATCAATTTTATTCCTACGGATATATGTATCTACTCAAAAACTGATGGATAAATCTTTTTCTCCGGCTCCGGAAGAACTGGGGAAACTGAAAATCCCTATGGTTTTTGAGCAGTTTCAGATATAGTCGATATTTACTTTTATTCAACCGCTTCTTCCTGGTGTGAATAAAAAAAAGTTTTTTTTACTACAATAAATATATACTCAGATATTCCCTGTGAAATCCGAAAATCTAATGTAGCATCAATACTTTAATGATAACTATTTATTACTTTTGATGCAAATAAAAGTCTGAAAACTTATTTTTCAATCATAAAAAAGCACTAAAATTTGAGATATAAAAAGAAAAAATAAATGAAAATAAAACAGTTAGCACCAATTATATTTATCTGCTTAATTCAATTCTCATGCAGCAGAGAATATATTAAACCAATTTCTGTAAAGAGAAATTTTTCAGGCGCTTTATGGATTGTACGTCACAACATATCAACTCCCGAAAAAATAGATAAACTGATTGATCTTGTTAAAGATACGAACATTAAAAATATTTTTGTTCAGGTGAGAGGGAGAGGTGATTCATATTATAACTCAGAATTTGAACCTCAGGCATTTGATGTTCCTGCAGGATTTGATCCGCTTAAGTATCTTATAGAAAAGATAGGTAAAAGTGATATTAAAATTCATGCTTGGGTAAATGTCTCTTTTGTACTGAATGCAGGGAGCTCGCATCGCGAGGCAAAACATATACTGTCAAGACACCCGGAATGGATTACATACGACTACTCCGGCAGAGCGATGACCGAATATTCCAGAAGAGAGCTGAGTCGAAATCTCATTGAGGGATTCTTTCTAGATCCGGCAATACCAGAGGTTAAAGATTATATCGTGAGCATTGTTAATGATATATTGTCGAAATACCCGGTAGATGGCGTACATCTTGACTTTATAAGATATCCCTATTCGGGCTATAACTCTTATGCAAAAAAATATTTCAGTGATTTTGGATATAACCCAATCGCCAGGAAAATTTTTAAAAAAGAATATGGAATGGATCCATTATATATTAACAGATTTAAAGATTCCCCGGAAAAGGAACTTTTTGATCAATTCAGAAGAGATCAGATTACAGAAATAGTAAAAAGGATTAATAAAGCAGTTAAGGCTAAGGATAATAATATTATACTATCCGCAGCAGTAATGCCGAGATATGACTGGAGTAGAAAAGTCTACTTTCAGGATTGGCCACTGTGGCTTGATGAGAACTATATTGACCTTGCATGTGTGATGAGCTACAGCTCCAGTATTGCCGGATTTAAATCGTACGTTGATTATGCAAACGGAACTAATCATAAAGAAAAAATATTTATGGGAATAAGTGTTAATAAAAAAACCGGATTGAGAAAGACTCTGGCGCAGATAGATTTATCATATAAAAACGGAATGAGAGGTTTTTCAATCTTCAGTTTTGATCACGATAAGGATTTTATTGAAAAACTCAGTGAATTGATAGATTATAATAGAATTGCCTATAAGTATTAAACGCGGCTACCTTTCCGGTCTTCCATTTCGTATCTCCATCCAATCCAATGGACGGGATATTGTTTTAAAACCTGCTTTGCTGTAAACATCATGAGCATCTTTGGTTATAAGCAGCCAGTGATAAACATCTTCAAGCGATTTGTTCGTAAGAATGAAATTTATCATTCTCTGTCCAAGTCCTTTTTTTCTATAAGGTTCATCAATATAAACATCAAGTATATAAGCAAAACGGGTTTTATCCGAAATGACCCGTGAATAACCTATCTGCGTCTGATCTTGTAAAAATATCCCCACAACTAAAGCAGAACCGGCAGCACCTTTTTTAACTTCATCAAGTTTAATTCCGGGACTCCAGTATGAACTTGAAAGCATTTCTGTTACTTTTTCAAAATTCATTCTATTAAAGCCCTCTGTTAAAATAACATCATTTATCAAATTATTATTTTCCATTTTTTCAAATTACCGGTTTATGAAATTTAATTGAATTTATTTACCTTCAGCAGTTAACGGATGAAATAGTATATAATCTGTCATTTCGAATAAGCGATAGTAGCTGAAAAAACCAGTTCATACAGAAAATTTTAAGATTTCTCACTACGTTCGAAATGACAAGGTCTATTTTACAGAATTAAATTATATTAATGAATCAGCCGCCATGAATTTCAATTTCAGAATCGTGCAGTGTATTATTAAGCAGCTCGATTCGTTTTGATAGTTTGTCTGACATTTCAAGGATCTGGTCAGTGGTTGTATTAATTCTATGAACAATCATATTTAGTGCTTCTACGGTGGTCATTACTTCGCCCATTGCGGTGTTCTGTTCTCTTGTTGAAATTGCTATTTGAGATGAACCGGACGTTATAGATTCCATATTATTTCTGATGTTCATGGTAAGATCCTGCTGATCCTTACATAATGATATAATACTCTCAACAGCATGTCCTACGTCATTAACAGCTTTTCGTACATCGTTTACGGAACTTGCAGATTCCATTACCAGATGAGTTTCAACATCGATATTCTTAACAATATCGACAATTACTTTCTGTATTGTTTTAGACTGTATAAGTGAGCTGTCTGCCAGTTTGCCTATCTCATCGGCAACGACGGCGAATCCTCTACCATGTTCACCGGCGCGGGCAGCCTCTATCGACGCATTTAGAGAGAGTAGATTTGTCTTCTCTGCGATATTATTAATCATGTCGGCCATTTCGCTTATTGAGTCGGAGGAACTCTTCAGCTGAAGCATTCCTTCCCGAATATTATCAAGCTTACGTGTAATAACATCTGTCTCCTCGGTGCTTTTTCTGCTTAGAGATTCAGCCGTGGCAGCAGCTGAAGCGAGTCTGTTAAGTGATTCGATGTAGCTGTTAACAATATTCTGGCTTTCATGAATCATAGAGTCCTGATGTACAGCGCTCTTTGCTATAGATTCAATTGAGGCTGATACTTCTTCTATCGAGGCTGAAGTCTCTTCTATACTTGCACTTTGAGTATGCATTTCATCGCTTAGAATAGTTGTAGTAGCAATAGCGGTCTCTCCGACACTTTTAAGCTCGGCAACTGATTCTACTATATTATGAATGAGGTGTTCAAGTCTTGTATTTTTTTCTTCAATGGTTATAGTGGATCTGGATAAATCCTGTGAAGTTTTTGTTACCCTTCCTGCAATTATTATACCTATAAAAGCAAGAAAAACGGGATAGGCATAGTTTGTTAAAAACGAATAAGAAATTATCAGCCTGTTCATCAGAAGAGCATCGTGAATAAGTGCTAGAACAAATATGACATATCCTATAAAGATAATCCGAGCTTCTTTATTTCCACGCTTAATGCCTTTTACAAGAACAACTCCCCATAGAATCTGTCCGATTAGTCCGAAAGGTCCTATCAGGTCGAATCGCCATCCTGTAATAGGAGCATCAATTGTTGCGGTAAGACTTAATCCGGTTACAAAAACAAAACATATCAGAATAAGAATCCTTGCCCATTTTATAAGAAGACCCATGGTTTTCTCAAGATAAAAGTACATCCATGAAATGAATACTGATGCAATAACATAAAAGATTCTGTCCTGATCGTTCCACTGAAGCACTCTGAAATCGGGAAGCCAGAAATGGAGTGTCATCACAAACCATAACAGCGACATACCTCCGAAGTGAAAGGTCGAGAGATTTTTACGCCCTCCGATCAAATAACCGGCCAGCATTGCAATCCCTATGATAAGAGTCATTACTCCAAGAGCCATTGGGAGAAATTCAGCCTTCATTTTAGACCATAGCTCCTCATTTCTTATATCAAATGTATCCGAGATATATGGTTCTCCGTTAAAATTAAGCTGCTGGTTTGTGAACTGACGGATAACAATTACATTTTTTTCGCCGTACTTAATTATATTTTCAGGTATATAGTGCGAAACTGTAACATTCCAGTCGGAATGAAAATCCGGATACTCACGCCCCGAGCTTCCGATCTTAACTCCGTTAAAATAAGTACTTTCACAGTCCCATATTTTCCCAAGCATAAGGGAGAGATTTTTACCTTTATATGTTTCGGGAATTATAATTTCTTTTCTTAAAAATGCCAGCTGTTTCTTTCTCTCTTTTGAAACTGCAGCAGGAAGTGATGAAAGATTATTCCAGTTCCCCTCTGTGAAATCCGGACTCACATATTGTATATCCCTTTGAGGATCAATTGCTGATGGAAATTTTACATCGGATATATCTGTAAGATGAAACTGCCAGTTTTTAGACAGGTCAATCAGAGGATCTTTTGAGCAGCCAAGTGCTATTAAACTGAGAAACAGTATTAAGATAAATTTTTTCATAGACCACATCCATCACTATTCGGGAAAGGATATTCATGCTGTAATAATCAAATATGTTAATTTTAGGGTGATTCGCAGAATTCTTTAAAATAAAGTAGTCCATGAAACGTTATCTTTGAGGGATAAAGGATCGAGCGAAATTCCGATATAGTCCCTGAAGATAATACAAAATACCTGAAAGTCATTTCCGGTATCGCTATTAACATAATTGATTAGAGCATTATATTTGAATAATTTTAACCGGAAAAGATATTCAAGTCTTTTTTATACATAAGCTCATTATCTGTATAAAAAATTATCTTTAATGACTGTAACATAAGCATATAAAAACAATCTGACTATTTTCCATTAGAAATTTGATTTAACCGGAGATTTGCATTAAAGTAGAATATATATAAAAACAGGGGGTTTTAGATGGGATACTGGGAAGAGGTAAGAGAGGTAGTCTTAAAGGGTGTTGATCTGGCTGTTGAGGGTGTTAAAGACCACGCTGCTAAGGCTGTAGAAAAAGGAAAAGATGGTGTAACTTATACTCAGCTTAAGGCAAATCTATTTGTCGAGCAGAGAAAACTTCAGACAATACTGGCAGATCTTGGAGACCGGACCAGGGATATATACAGAGAAAAAAAAGATCTCTATGCTGATCCAAAGATCAATGAGGTTATGGAAAAGCTGACAAAAGTTGAAGATGAATGTAAACGGCTTGAGAGTGAAATCAAAAAGCTTGGATTTGAAACTAAGAAGTAAAATAGATTTTATTACGGAGCACCCTCCCCTAACCCCTCCCATAAAGGGAGGGGGAAAAGGAAAGTTATTTCATACATAAAGTGTAATTTCTACATTCTGCTCTGAAGCATTTCTGCAATCTGATCAGGTGATGAGTCACTCTTTACAATTACAGATGTGCCGTCTTTTTTAAATACTTTAACTTCTTTATTTTCAAGGAACTGAACAACCCTCTTGATCTCTTTTCCATTACCAATATTCCATGTTTTTGTTGAAGGATTGTAGATAAGATCAGCTGAATCTCCCATATTCGGTCCTTCGAGCTGAACAAAATGAAATTTATTCTGACTCGCTTCAATCTGATACATTACACCATCCTGTTTAACAACTTTGATTTCAACTTCTCCTGGCTTCATCGCAAGAGGATTTGTACCTGTCCAGAACTCAAGTGAGTTAAGAATCAGGCCGTCAACAAGAATTGCAAAACCATAGACAGGAATGATTACCATAATAAGAAAAACTATTTCATTAATCCATTTACTGCTGATACGCTGATTCCAGTTCAGAATTTTTCTTGTAACAACGAAATTCCCTATACAGCCTTGAAAAGATGTTAATCCAATTACTACAGCAAGAGTCAATGCAAGACTTCTTTTGTTCATGATAATACCCCTTTTATTAATTTAAGCGCGGCAAGTTTCAATTGTTATAATAATATGATTCTTTTAAACAGTCAATCTGTTTAATGAGAAATCTGATATTTTTCAAATTCAGTTTCACTCTTTGATTAATAATGCGTAACTAAAAATTCTCTCATATATCTGAATTTACATCGGGTTAATGATTTCATCAGAGTATTACGTTTTATATTGTGGAAGAAATCCGACCTGTTTAGTAATAAATTTTATGGAGTTAAACATGAAAAGAATATTAATCTATATATTGTCTTTTGTGGTTTTTTTAAGCTGCAGCGGAAGCGGAGATGCAGGTCAGAAGAAAGATAGTACTTCAACAGCTGTAAATTCTGATTTAAAAACTGCAACTTTTGCCGGCGGTTGTTTCTGGTGTACAGAATCAGACTTTGAAAAAGTACCGGGTGTTGTAAAGGTAATCTCGGGATATACCGGAGGTACCGGTGATAATCCAACTTATGAGACTTACGAGGATCAGGGCTTTGTCGAGGCTGTACAGGTTTTTTATGATCCGAAAATAATCTCCTACGAACAGCTTGTTGAATATTTATGGAAACATATTGATCCCACAGATCGCGGAGGTCAGTTTGTCGATAGAGGTCCTCAGTATAGAAGCGAAATTTTTTATCACGATGAAGAGCAGAAAAAGATAGCTGAAAAATCTAAAGATAATCTGATTAAATCAAAGCGTTTTGATAAAGAAATTGTTACGCAGATAGTGAAATTTAAAAGTTTTAAAGACGCTGAAGATTATCACCAGGATTATTATAAGAAAAATCCGCTGAGGTATAAGTATTACAGGAATGGATCAGGCAGGGATAAGTTCACTGAAAAAATATGGGGCTCTGAGCGGGATAAGATTAAACCTCTCACTATAGACAAATATACAAAACCTGATAAAGCTGTTATTAAGTCTAAACTTACTTCTATCCAGTATGAAGTAACTCAGAATGAAGGAACTGAACCGCCCTATAAAAATGAGTATTGGAACAATAAGAAAGAAGGAATCTATGTAGATATTGTTTCAGGTGAGCCGCTCTTCAGTTCTAAAGAGAAGTATGAATCCGGAACCGGATGGCCCAGTTTCACAAAGCCTCTTGAGCCGGGGAATATTGTTGAAAAGACTGATAAAAATCTTTTTATGGAACGCACAGAGGTGAAAAGTAAGCATGGTGATTCACACCTTGGTCATGTTTTTACTGATGGACCTGCACCGACAGGACTCAGGTATTGTATGAATTCGGCTGCGCTCAGGTTTATACCGAAAGAGAATCTTGTGAAAGAGGGTTACGGGGAGTATCTGAAAATGTTCAAGTAGTAGAATAATTTGTTTTATGCCGCCCTTTCAAGCTCACCGGGCGGCTTTTTTAGTATTATTTCACTACCCTGCATCCGTTCATCTGCATGTGTGATCTCCTGTCGAAGCAATACGGAGGTGTCCCGAAGCATATATGAATCATATACGAAAGTAATACCTGTCAGTTCACTTTGATCTGCGGATATCGGTTCATGTTTAATACCTTTTAAAGTCATAGATACAAAAAGGTTAAAACCCGTAAAGGGTTTTCCCACGGCCTGAAGGTTATACCATGATTGTTCTTCTGCTGAGAGCAGCTTCCAGAGTTTTGAAACTTTACCGAACGAAGTGCGGCCATCCTGTTGTAGTTTTGTACCGGGATTAAAAGGGATGGAATATGAACGCATATACTGGTTACCTTTCACATTATAAAAGATAGCATCTCCTAAACGTCCATGAATGGATAATATCCCCGGAGCAGGAATTATTTTCGCCATGGTTTTACCTTCCTTACTTCTGTTCTCTGTATTAATACGTCTGTGGATGTGTGGAGAGTAAAAATAAATTTATTTTCTTCAATTTTTTTAAATTTATTTATTGATAATTTTTTTTAAAAAACTGATTTTAAAAAACTAAATTTAAAAAATATTTTGATCTTGCAGTTGACTTTTAGTTAATAATACTGCCCGGTTTAAGATTATTACAAAGAATCTGCAATGTTGCTGCTTGTACTAAGCAGAATTAGGAAATATATGAAAATATCAACTCTGTTTGTTTTGTTAATTCTTGGTCTATCAGGACTTTCATGTATATCATTTGAAAATTTCGTTGTCGGTAATGATATGTTATTTGTGGGGTACGGCAAAGCAGATTACAGGTTTTCGGAACAAGACAGAAAAGAGGAGGCCGGGAAAGAATCGGCTTCAATTCATGCAAAGTTGCGCATTAACGAAGCAATAAATGGAAAGAGATTTATTCTTCAAAACGGATTACCCGAACCGGTCATTATTGGCGGAAATATACCCGGTTACAATTATATCAGGTACAGGGAATTAGCTCCCGACCTATACCGGAGCATTGTTGCGGTTGACATTTCACATGTGCATTTCGGTGATTGGGGTAAAACCCGCAGACTTTCCATGGAGATGCCTTATCCCGGAGATTTCAGATCTGTTTCTGCAAAGGACTACTGGGATTTCCTAAGAGATGTTGAAAACGCAACAAATAAGCTGGTTGTAGATGATGCAATTGCAGAAAACTTTATAAAAGATGATAAACTGGAACTTCGTCATATATATACGCTTCATGACATTCAGGATAACGGCTCAGTGAAGATTACAGTAATTTATGCGGTACCGGAGTCGGCGGCAGAGTGAAATTGTTTGATTTAAAACAGGTTGTATTGAATAATTATAGTTAAGGAAGATACTTTATTTGTGTTTTGCTAAGATTCAATCTGTATCTATAATTCCAGAAGTTGAGTATGGATACCTTATTTTTCTATATTAAAGAAGAACGATATTTAGTCAAAGATGCACTAAAGCAAAACAGAAAAGTTACTCTTATAATCAGTTTAAGCTGAGGCAATTAAATGAATAAATTATTTATATATATATTATTACCAATAATTATATGTTCAACTATTCATGCAAACTCACACGAATACATTATTATAAAAGGTTCCAACGTCAGTTTCAGGACCTCTCCCGAAGTCAACTCAAAAGAAACTGGTAAATTTAAAACAAATGAATTAGTATTCTTGTTAAATAAATCTGATAAAGAAACGAAAATTGGAGCTGATAAATATTATTGGTATAAAGTAAAACGACTGGATAAAAAAAATTATTGGGTATACGGAAAATATTGCTATTACATTGATTCGGATAAAATTCCTGAAAAATATTACAAACAGATTCTTGATGATTTATTTTCAAATATATTAACGACTGAAGGTATTGGATTAGAACTTTATAATGTTGAGCTGGAATTTTTAAAAAATGAAAACTTAATCACGTTAAAATATTATAGTATAGAACCGCCATTAACATCTGAAGCTAAAAAATACTATAAACTATATGATTCTAAAGTAAAATTGTTTTTTGAAACAATATATGAGGCGAAAGTTTTTTTTAAAGGAAATTATATTTTTGATATAAATGATAAATCAATTTGTATTCGCAAAATAAATAAAAAAGATACTGAATGTAACGTTGTTGTTAGAGACAATATACGACGTGATAATTATAAAAAATATTTTTACGATAGTTATATTGAATTTGATGATAAAACCTTAACATTAACTAAATATTTTAGAGATGCACCCGGAGTTCCGATGCGTATTGAAAAATATCATTTTAATGAACAGATTGATAAATTTGAGAAAATCGATTAATGACAGCAATTCATTTTCTTATGAAAAAAATTTAATTTAAACATGGTGTATTGAATACCTATTGTCATGAATAATATTAAATCGTTTTACATATGCTTCGATATGATCAGATCAGATAAGTACCGGAATGTT
Source organism: uncultured Leptospirales bacterium (assembly GCA_964450405.1). GTDB lineage: Bacteria > Spirochaetota > UBA4802 > UBA4802 > UBA5550 > WRGT01. Next base: position 50,572 of record CAYVCQ010000004.1, read on the forward strand.
CTTTCAATCTCAGATTGTTGTATTAAAATTTATCGGACTTTCCTGTTTAAAAACTAAAACTTGACAGTTGTCCTGAAATCTATTTTGACAATTTTCTTTTTGGGGTTGTTGTTAAAATATCCGGCTTGATTATTTATGAATCAGAAAGTATAAAGGTCCCGGAAGAAAAATAAGTATTACCGATGAGTCGATACATTTTTATAACCGGTGTCTTCGTGCTTTACCTCAAAAAAATTATATGAGTGACAATTATTCGTGAAACTTAAATTTACTAAAAAACTGATTCTTCATTCTATTACAAATGAAAACGGAATATTGAATATTAAATTCGCTTCTTATCTTAAAGAAGATTACGTCGAGCGGGCGGTAGAGTTAACAATAAAGAATAATATTGCTGAAAAGATATTCTTTTCTTCAAACATTTATGGAACTTCAACCTGGATTAAAAGAAAAGGATTCTTTGAGTCTCACAGATGGGAAAAGGAGGATGATGTACAGGCAATATCTTATATATCGAAACATTATACAGCTTTACTGGAAAATGGCAGGGTCCCGGCAAAATATGTTTGTGAAAAAATTGTTCCCGATGTTTTAGAACACATGATAGATTTAAATCTTTCTAAGGATATATATAAAATTCTAGAATCTCCGCGTGAAGAGATTGTATTGAATTGGAATGATATAATAAATAAAAACAAAGAATTAAGTGATCGCTTTGTTAATGAATTAATTTTAAAATATGAGAAAGAAATTAAAGATCCCCAAAAGTTTAATTGAGAAAGTAATAAATCAATACTCAATAAAACTAAAATTAAAAAAAATGAAATCAAACCACCACCGACTGAAGAATTTAAAAATTTCAAAAACGCAATTCATTCTTTCTCACGGGGATTTAATAAAATTAAAGTTTTCGTTAAAAATATTAAAATCAGGGGAAAATCTGATAGAACAATTATTACAAAAGATAATTCAAGAGAAACTGAAGATGTTCAGGATTATCTGGAAAAGGCAAAAAAACTTTCACGAAAAATAAAGAGGTTTTAGTATCGGATTTTTATCCGCATGTACCATGCACTGGTTATATAAAAAATTACTTCAATTTAAGCCTTGCCCCCTCCGGGGGTGCGGGGGCCGATGGGGGGAGATTATCAAATTATTAAAAATTAAACCTTATTTTACTTCCTGTATCTCACGGTAAGTCCCTGGAGAAAATTCTTCAGTATCTGATCTCCGCAGACTTTGTAGTTTTTATTACCTTTTTTTCTGAAGAGAGCAGATAGTTCCGGTTTTGTGATTTCGAATTCAGAGAGTTTGAAAGTTTCAAGCATATCGTTCTCTTTGTAGTCGAGTGCTATTCTGAGTTTTTTCAGAACTATATTATTCGACATTCTTGTTTCAGTTTTAACAAGAGGCTCCGTAGCAGATGATTCTTTTTTTCCTCTTTTCATGATAATCAATCCGTCAAGGAAGAGTTCGAGTTCTTTGTCTGTGCACTCGACATATCCCTCGTCCTCCTCTTTTTTCATAATTTCAAGAATCTCCGATTCAACAATATCGTGCCCCGCCAGCTTGAAGATTCCAACCATTTCAAGATTACTGAAGTTAAGAGCGTATCTTAATCTTCTCAATATATCGTTTTTATTCATATTTGCTTATCCTCTTAATCTCTATCTCTCTTGGGACGGGTGCTGCGGTCTCTATCGCCTGAACCACTGCGCGGTTTTGGTTTTGATGTTCCGGAGAAACTTTTTCTTGCGCTGTCGCCCGATTTTGGTTTCGCAGATTTGGAGATTCTGTTCTGTGATCCGCTGACTGACCTCGGTTTAGAATATGGTTTATCACCGGATGCCTGCTTTTCAGGTCTTTCTCTCCAGGTGTCTATTGTCTTCTTAGAAGCACCAGGTGACTTTTCCGGAGTCCATTCTTTTCTTTCAGGTCTTGAAGCAGAAGCCCTCTCTCTATCACGAACAGGTTTACCGGAATATGAAGGCTTTTCAGGTGACCACTCTCTTTTTGGTGATCTTGGTGCTCCTGAACTTTCCTTTGTGTAATCTCTTATAGGTCTGTTCCCTGAACCTGAAGATCTCTCTCCATCTCGGGATGGTCTGCTGGAATATGAAGGTTTTTCGGGAGTCCTCTCTCTTTTTTCAGGTCTTGAAGATCCGGATCTTTCCTTCGGGTAATCTCTTGCCGGTCTATCATCTGCGCCTGATGACCTTTCGCTATCACGGGATGGTTTTCCGGAGTGAGAAGGCTTTTCATGAGTCCATTCTCTTTTTGGAGCTCTTGGTGCTCCTGAACTTTCCTTTGTATAATCTCTAACAGTTCTATTCCCGGAACCTGATGACCTGTCACCGTCGCGAGGTTCTCTGGAAAAGTTTGAAGGCTTATCACCGGACCAGACTTTTTTCGGAGGTCTTGCATCTTCTATTGGACGTTCGGTTGCCCATCTGTCTCTTTCAGGCCTGGGGAGTCCCGGTCTTTTTGGACGTTCATCATCGGCAGATCTATCTTCAAATCCGGAGGATCGTTCTTTTGGTTTGTATTCACCTTTCGGTTTTCCATATGAAGAGGTTGAGGGTCTGCCTCTATCGCCCGATTTTGTAGAATCACGGTATTTTTCACTGCGAGATCTTGGATCTGAAGCTCCGCCGGACTTCTCTTTTGATAAACTCATACCGCGTTCTTTATACTTTTTAACTGATACAGATTTTGCTTTACCAGCTTTCATTTCAAGACTTGCGCGGATTTCGCGATCCTTATGTTTTGTGCCGTCAAGTTTTTTGACCGCCTTTGCAGCGTCTTCGGCATCACTCATCTCGACAAAGGCGTAACCCTTTTTTTTATGCATTTTTACAGTTACAACTGTTCCAAATTTTGAGAGAAGATTTTGAACCTCACCCTCTGTTACATCAAAGTCTAAATTTCCTATAAATACTTTTTTATTTTCCATTATTACCTCTGGTTTATTTCTTAATTATGCAAACCCCAAAACTCCGTTTTGGGGTTTGCAGGGAGCCCTGCGGGGCTTATTAAGGGGCTACAGCCCCTTGGACCCTGTAAAGATTTAGTGATTAGAACTGCATTTAATACAGAAATTTTATTTTAAAATCAAATTTCTAATCAATCTGTCATCCTCGCGTATGCGGGGATCCATTGTATTAAAAAGAGTGGATTCCCGTCTTCACTGGAATGACATTTATTATAATTCAATTGAACAATGCTACAGATCTAATCATTTTTATTCAAATTTGATACTCTTTGAATCAATATATTCGGGTTTTTTACCCATTCGTTTTTCAATCAGTTTCATATGCGGATAATCATCTTCAGAGAGTAGAGTAACTGCGACTCCCTTCATCCCCGCTCGCCCTGTCCTTCCGATGCGGTGTATGTAATCACCAGCAGATCTTGGAAGCTCATAGTTAACAACATATGGCAGCTGTTCTATATCAAGACCTCGTGATGCAAGATCTGTAGCTACCAGTACTCTGATCTTTCCCTGTTTAAAACGCGTCAGTGCTCCGGTACGCGCACCCTGACTTTTATCTCCATGCAGCGCCTCTGCGCTTATTCCTGCGGTTATAAGTTTCCGTGTTACATTGTCTGCTCTACGCTTTGATGACACAAAAACAAGTACCTGTTCCCATTCTCCATCCTTTATCAGAAACCGCAATAGAATTCCTTTGCTGTTCTGATCAACTGTATATACTATCTGTTCAACAGGTTCTGCAGGCTGAACAGGTTTTTGCATTCCAATTTTTACCGCACTTTCTAAAAAGTTAATTCCCGGTATATCTATGTTACTGCTGAGTGTGGCGGAAAACAAAAGATTCTGCCTTTTTGCCGGCAGCATTTTGAGAATAACAGCGATTTCTTCTTTGAATCCCAGGTCGAGCATCCTGTCAGCTTCATCAAGAACCAGCGTTTCAATTCCTGAAAGTTTAACTGCATTTTTTTCTACTATATCAATAAGTCTCCCCGGTGTTGCAACTATAATATCTGCACCGCCGGTTAAACTAATCATCTGAGGATTAATCGATACTCCACCATGTATAGCCGCAATCTTTATTTTTTCAGGAAGATATCTGCTTAAAGTCTTTGCTGCATCAGCAACCTGAACGGCAAGCTCTCTTGTGGGCACCAGAATAAGTACCCTGACAGTTGAGTTTTTAACCGGAACATTTTCAGATAATCTCTGAATAAGCGGAAGAAGAAATGCCGCTGTCTTTCCTGAACCTGTCTCTGCCGATGCAGCCAGATCTTTCCCTGCTAGAATAACCGGTATAGCCTCGGTCTGAATCGGAAATAATGACTTATAACCAAGTTCGTATGCTGCTCGGCATAGGCTTTCCGATATACCGGGAATTGAGAATGACATCCAGTGCTCCTGAAATATTTATATTTTGCCACAGAGACACGTATGCACAGAGAAAAGTAAAAATGTTCTTTAAAAAAATACCTCTGTGTCTCTGTGTCTCCGTGGCAAATCCAAAGCTTTTTGTAATGGACAATTATCAGGGACCTCTTCCCCTTTTCTGTAAGATTCAAGAATTTCATTTGAATGCTTCGCAAGTAATCTGCGTGTTTCCCTTCTCTTACCTTTAATTCGCGGGATGACCATTGTATCATACGCGGTGGTCTGGTGCCTCATCCATGCGATTACAGCTTTTTCGGCACGTTCCTCAATCGGTATGGTTGCTGTCCGTGCAACTGTTCCGCTTCCCACCGGTACTGCATGCAGTGTTACTGCTTCTGCAAGTTTCTGCTCAAGTTCTTTGTAAAGTATATTGAACGAAAGGTATTTCTTTACCGATTCCAGGAAATCTATCTCGTATACAGCCTGTTTTTTTATTCTTGTATTGCGGCTGCTTTCGATCTTTTTTTTGTATGAGAGAGTTGACCTTACCGCTTCAGTTTCTATTTTTGCATTTTCTATTATATCAATGGGAGCCCAGACACCTTTGGATATAATCCTTCTCCCCATTTTTATCTGCACCCGCCAGTAAATTCCAGCAGATGTAATTTTTCTGGTAATCCCTGCGTCACCGGCCGGTAGAAAACCCCAGTCTGCAGGGGGCTTGAGTATATCGCCGTTTTCAGCTATTAAAATATCCCCTTTACCGGGCGTCACTATTCTTATGCAGTTATTCATTTTCAATTTCCCGGCATGATTTATAAAGGAGTAATGTTTCCTGCGGAGTTATCATTTTGAATCGGACTCGAGTTTCAGATAAAGTTTTTCCACCTTTTCTCGTGCCCATGGTGTCTTTCGGAGGAAGGTTAAGCTTGATTTTATTCCGGGATCAAAATTGAAGCATCTTATTCTGATTCTTTCACCAAGTTCATCCCAGCCGTAGTGATCTACAAGTCTTTTGAGAATTGTCTCAAGGGTTTTTCCTTCAAGCGGATCACCGGATCTTTTTTCAGTCATGCTTTTTCCTGATGTAAGTGTACATATACTAATGTGAATTACAGGTGTTTGTTGTCAAATCTTAAAAAATAAATGTAACTCTTAAAAATACCTCCCCCGTGATGGGGGAGGGAAAACCGCTACATATACATTTTGTCAATTTTATCCTTGTGCTTATCTATTACAAATTTTCTTTTAACCTTCAGGGTGGGAGTCATATCTCCATCCTGTACTGTTAACCTTCTTGAAAGTATTGTGTATTTCTTAATTTTCTCATAATCTTCAAGCTCTTTATTGACAGCCTGAATATCTGCATCGATAAGTTCTTTCAGCCTCGAGTGTGCAATGAAATCCTCTCCGACTTCGGCAACCATCGGCATAGGATCTGTAACACGGATCACCTTGTCTTTGTTGTAAGGAATCTTTTCTTTATCAAAAAGTTCAACAAATGCATCAAGATTCGGAACTACAAGGGCAGAGACAAATTTTCTATCACTACCGATAGGTACAGCTGTATCAACCCATTTGTAGAGAGAGAATTTACTTTCGATCTTGTTGGAGGCTACATTTTTACCGGTATCAAGAACCATCAGTCCTTTCTTTCTGTCAATTATACGGATATATCCGTCGGTCATCTCCTCTACAATATCCCCTGTTTTATAAAATCCATCAGGAGTAAAAGCTTCAGCTGTTGCAGCAGGATTATTCCAGTATCCTGTAAAGATATTGTCTCCTCTAACCTGCCATTCTCCATCTTCGGCAATGCGCCCTTCAACACCTATGCTTGTTGTTCCAACTGATCCTGGAAGAAGTTTGTAGTCCCAGTTAAGATTTATTGCGTTCCATGTTTCAGTTGCGCCATAGCCTTCAATGATACAAATCCCCATTGCCATGTATGTTTTACATAGATCAGCAGGGAGACTACCAGCAGCGGAAAATGCAAATCTGTATCTTCCGCCAAGCAGGTGACGGACTTTGCTGTAGAGTATCTTATCGAAAAATTTATATTTGAATTTAAGCCATGGCCCGAGTTTCTCAGTAAGATCGATACCTTCGGTCATATCTATAAATCCGTTTTTATCCTCGCGCTTTTTAACAACTTCAAGACCGACTCTCATCGCCCCTTCAAAAATCTTTTTCTTTATCGGCGACTTTGATGTCTGTTCTTTCAAAGCCATATAGATTCTTTCATATATTCTTGGAACAGCCATAAAGAAATGAGGTTTAAATATCTGAAGATCTGCTACAATTGTAACCGGTGACGAATAAGCAATAGTAGATGCAGTCATCATGGAAACACCATGTCCGCACTCACGTTCATAAGTGTGAGATAATGGAAGGAAAGAGAGCGATACTTCATCTTCACCAATTGATGGTACCTGTTTTAAATCTCTGCAGCATGCAGCATTAAAACTCAACTGAGTATGAACAGCCCCTTTAGGCATGCCTGTAGTTCCCGATGTATATACTATAGTCATAATATCGAGCATTTCAACAGATCTCCATCTCTTTTCAAAAACAGTTCTGTCACGCGTCAGGAGTTCAACACCTTTTGCTCTAAGTTTACCAAGATCAGTTATAACCGGATCACCTGCCGGTGCTTCTCCTGTCATTAAAACAATTTTCTTTAGAGCGGGGACCTCTGATTTGATACTTTTTACTTTTTCCAGAATTGATTCATCGTATACATAAACTGTTTTTGAACCTGAATCGTTCAGAATAAATTTTATCTCTTCTTCTGAAAGTGTAGGATAGATGCAGACAGTCACACCGCCTGAGCATAGAATTGAATAGTCAGCCCACATCCACTGAGGCACTGTATGACTTATTATAGCAGCACGGTCACCTTTTTCAATCCCGGATTCGATGAGTCCGTTTGATAGCTCTTTAACTATCTGCCACACTTGCGCATAAGTATTTGATTCCGTTGTGCCGTCACTTTTTTTCCACCACTGAAATCTTTTCTCGCCGAAAACAAGAGCATTCCGGTGAAGCAGTTCCGGACATGTCATCTCCTGGATATACCATCTCTCATGAACAGGTTTCTTTATACTCATACATCCCCCTATTTAATAGAAAACTTTCGAAAATCTATATACTTTGTTAAATATAGCCTGTTTAAAAATTGAAATAGAAGATTTAATTATCATTATTCGCTTTGTCATCCTCACACAGGCGGAGATCCATTTTTTATTAAAATTGTGGATTCCCTTCTTCAAGGAAATGACCTGCAAGCTGTTTATACAGCAAAAGTACTACAAAAAATATTAACCTTAAAAAAAAGCTGTATTATATTTTGTATTTATTCAAAGATTCATCAAGAGAAGTTGCCATCTCTTTTAACTCAATTGAAAGCTCGGTGAGTTTTTCCGATTTTACAACAAAGTCCTGAACTGCCGAGTTAGCGCTTTCTATTGTGTCACTAACCTGTGATGTATTTTGAATCTGCTTGCCTGTAGATTCGGACATGTTCCTCGACAGTTCACTGATTGATTTAATGGTCTCTTTTATCTCAAGACTCTCATTTACCCTTTCATTTATCATCGGGATAAATCCATTAATATTACCGGCAGCATCGTTAATCCGTTCCATTATCTGACCAAAGGAGTTCTTCATATTAAGAACCATCTCTTTATTTTTTTTCACTTCAACATTTCCTATATTTATAAGACTGGAAATCTCCTTAACAGAGGAACCGGTTTTATCAGCAAGCTTTGAAATCTCCTCGGCAACAACGGCAAACCCGCGTCCGGATTCTCCTGCACGCGCAGCCTCAATGGATGCATTAAGCGAGAGAAGGTTAACCTGGTCTGCAATATCAGAAATCATTTGGATTACGTTATTTATTTTTTCGTAAAAGTTTTCAATATTCTGCATTCCCTGGAATGTATTTTCAACAAGAGATGCACCCTCCTCTGCCCCGCTCTCAACACGCTTCATTGATTCGACAACATTTAATGCATTGCCCGATACAGTCTGCATTGAGTCATTAAGGGCATTGATGGTTTTTTCAAAATTCTGAACTTTATTATTCTGAATAAGAGAAACATCTACAATTTCAGAAAATGAATTTGAGAATCCGGCTACCAGAGTAGTGGAATTATTCAATAATTCAACATTATCCGAAGAGGAGCTTTTTATAAACTGACCCATTTCTTCAATAGCTGAAGAGAGTTCCAGAAGAGTTGCAGTCAGTTCCTTGGACTTAAGCATAAATGTTCGTACATTTCCGGTAAAGGAAATAAACATTCTGGTGAAATCCTCAAGTATATCTCTTGATTTAACAATTTTTATACTCTGTGTTAAATCTCCATTTGAAGCCAGTGTAAGTGCGGGCATTATATTATCAATCGGTCTTGATATCCTGCTTAGACGCATGTTTGTGATAAACCAGATGATGAAATTGATAACATATAGCGCAAGGGCAAGGATGAAGGTGCTTAAGTATAATGATTTATAAAGTTCATCTTCGAAGAAAAAATTAATAAGAATCCGTCCGGTCTTTTCAGATTTGTATGCAAACATCACTGTCTGCCGTGAACCATAAACTCCTTCAATCTTGTGTACAGTTGAATCATTCATAAGTGAAGCGAGATTGATTGTGTTGTTGAAGAGATAATCCGCATTGTTTCCCTTTACAATAATCTCTTTCAGATTTTTTCCTGATTCTCCCTGATTTTCAGAAGCAATTATATTTCCGTTTAAATCAATTATGAGAGTGTTCCCTTCGTTTATGCGGAGAAGGTCTGCAACACTGTTCTCTGAATAAAAAGTTTTCTGAATGTGATAGATACTTTTTTTAACATTTTCATCGATGAGTTCACTGTAGAATTTTTTATTAACGTTGTAGACGATAACAATAATTGCAACAGATGCAAGAAGAATTACAGGTGTTAAAATTGAAGTGATTTTATTACCAAGTCTCTGTACCGCAACAGGTATCCCCAGCCTGCCGAGAGGATATGTTTTTGCGTACCATACGCTCATGGCATTATATCCGAAGAAAAGGAAAATAAATGTGCAGAGAAAAAGAATATAGAAATGGTAGTAGAGATTAGTATATCCGCGGTAAAGATACATCACAGTAAAAGATGGAATAAGCATATACCATAGAAGTATGATATTAGCCATGAGAGTTGACTGCGGGAATGCTAGAAACTGTCTATGAATACGATCAATAAGATCTGAATCTGCAGTATTTATCTTTCTTACATCTCCAAGAATTCTGGATACTCTGAAAATATAATACAATATAATCAGAATAAATCCCGAGACCATCATTATTCCCAGAAGTGCCAGAAGTCTACGATCCTGAAAAACAGGATAAGAAATTATAAAAATCAACGCATATGCAGACATATTAAGAAGAATTACAAAAGAGGCTAATTTAACAAACTGTTTAACAGTCAGGATGGATTTCATGAATTAGTAACCTCTTTAAGAAAAAGATCATTAATTGATTACACATTGATTATGATCTGTCAATGAAAAAGTGTATATAAATTTATTACACAATGCTTAATACTTTTAAAATATTAAGATTTTCCCTTGTTTTTCATCTTAATGTTTATTATAATATATCTGCATTCCTGTAATCAATTAAGTATAATACAATTTCAAAAGAGGTAAACTATGAAAAAAATTGCGCTGCTTCTGGTATTGAGTCTTGTATTCTTTGCTTCATGTAAAAAGACAGTTGAATCTGAAAAAAAATCCTGGGACGTTAATCTTCGGGAAGCCAATGAACTTAAATATGAATATCCCTCATTTACAAATGTAATCAATGAACAGATTAAAATTGCTGAAACAGCAATGAACGAAGCTCCAGCCATAACCGATGAAAAAATGAAAATTCAGAAGATGGCAGATGCAAACTCTCTGCTAAATGCAACATTCATGAGAAATCTTAAAGAGATAAAAACACTGAAGTATGCTGTCCGCACAAAGTCTACCGAGGTAAGAGGCCTTCGTCTTGAGTATAATGAGATGATGAGCTCAAACCAGGCGCTTGCAGACAGTGAAAGAATTGTTTATGATGCAGAGATGAAACTGAAAAATGTAATCAGCACCAGAACTGATGCCGATGCCCTTTCCGGACTTGTAGTTGCCGACCTTAGAACCGCTAAATCAAATCTGGAAAGAGTAATTTCAAGAGTTCAGGAAAGAGAAAATCTTGCGAAGAAGCAGGCTCAACAGGTTACTGCAGACAAAGCTGCAATTGAAAAGCAGAAGTCCGATGCTGCACAACCTATCAAATGTACATATTGCGGAACTTTGAATATTGCCACTGCAGTTAAGTGTAAGTCATGTGGAGCTCCGCTGAAATAGTGTATTTTGTGTAATTGAAGGGTTTTCTTTACTGAGTCACCTGTCTGAACACGATTCGAAGGATTCACTAGATTGCCAGGATTAGACTAGTTTCTTCTTTTCCTGATTAAGAACAAAATGAGCATAATAATCAGAAGACTGAAATTCTTCTATTTATATGAATAATAAAGATAGGATGAGTTCTCAATTTAATCGTGAACATCCTTTAATTCCAGTAATCGTGTTCTGACAATATGAAAAGTAGAATCGCAAAAAAAAACGGTATGCCTCACAGCATACCGTTTCTTATTAAATGCATTATGTTTTAAAAATTACTCAACAAGAGCACCTGTGAAAACATTAGGACTTGCTTTAACAACAGCAGCTTCGTTAAACAGAATAGCCTGAGCTCTTCCGAAAAATTTAGGAAGTTCTGTTCCAATGTAGAACTGTGAAGAAAGAACTTTACCTGTATAGAATGCCGCGTCTGCATTATCAGCAACAATCTTATCTCTGTCTGCGCCTTTTGCATCACCAACTATTGCCTGCAGTTTAGGCTGAGCAATTGTCAGTGTCCATATATGAGCCCATGCCATAGCAACTACATACATTGCATCAAGGAATGGTGTAGCTTGAGCAAATATGTTGAGGAATTTTCCTGTAGCCATAAGGTTCTTGAAGAATTCAATAAGACCATCAAGCTCTTTTGTGGATGCGTCAAAAAGGTTAAGGTATTTTTCATCAACAATTCCTTTAGCTTTTGCAACAGTTTCATCCATTCTTTTTCTAAGTGCAGCGTAGTTTTTCTGCTCTTTGTTCATGAGAATTTTTCTCATCATGAGGTCCATCGCCTGGATTCCGTTTGTTCCTTCCCAGATGGCAAGAATTTTAGCATCACTCATGTATCGAACTATTGGATAATCACGGCAGTATCCGTATCCGCCATATACCTGCATAGCAGTAGAAGCAATATCAAGACCTTTATCTGTACATCCAGCTTTTAATATAGGAGTAAGTATTTCAACAAGAGCGTTAGCCTCTTTTTTATCATCTTCATTATTGGAACCTCTGATGATGTCGAACTGATTATACATTAAATTAATAAGTACTCTCTGTCCTTCAAGGTGAGATTTCATGTAAAGAAGCATTCTTTTTACGTCCGGATGGTTAGCAATTGGAATCCCTGGAGCATCAGGATTGAGCATCTGAGTAACATCACATCCCTGGATTCTGTTTTTAGCGTATGTTACTGAATGCATATATGCAGCAGATCCGTTTGCCTGTCCCATAAGTGCAGTACCCATACGAGCCATGTTCATCATTTTGAACATTATCTTCATACCCTGACGCTCTTCGCCAAGAAGATATCCAACACAATTTCCGTTATCGCCGAAGGCAAGCTGTGATGTTGCCTGTCCGTGAATACCCATCTTGTGCTCAATACCTGTACAGGTTACATCATTCCACTCGCCCATTGATCCGTCTTTGTTGACAAGAAATTTTGGAACGATAAAGATAGATATACCCTTAGTACCTTTGGGGTCACCTTCGATTCTTGCAAGAACCGGGTGAATCATGTTTGCATAGTAGTTGTTTTCTCCGCCGGAGATGAATATTTTCTGGCCGGAAATTTTATATGTACCATCAGCCTGTTTAACAGCTTTAGTTTTGAGTGCTCCAACATCTGAACCTGCATCAGGCTCTGTTAAACACATTGATCCGCCCCATTCTCCGGTGAGAATCTTCGCGCCGTACATTTCCCACTGATCATGTGTGCCGTATTCTTCAACAAGCTCCATGGCACCGTGTGAAAGTCCCGGATACATAAATAGTGAATAGTTAGCAGCTGTTACGAATTCAAGAGAACTCATAGCAATCGTGAATGGCATTCCCATTCCGCCAATTTCAGGATTGTCATAGATTGAACCGAAACCTGCTTCAAAATATGCATCCATTGCGCCTTTGTAAGACGGTGGTAGTGTTACTGCCTTTGTAGTAGGATCCCATTTAGCAGGATTCTTGTCTCCATCTTCAGCTGTCGGATAGATTACATCGTAAGAGATCTGCTCTGCAAGATCGATTGTAGCATCAAATGTGTCGTGATCAAAATCGGCATATACTTCGAATTTTGTCAGCTTGTCTACATCAAGAAGCTCAAATAAAACAAATTTTACATCCCTTGTGTCAACTAATGGATTAAGCATGTTTGCCCCCCTGGTTTATTTTTTTTAGTAAATAAATATGGATTACAGAGGTTCAGGACTGATATCCCCCACGATCACAGGCCTTTCCGCCACATAACTTATTTACTTAAAACTGTGCAGTGATATTCTCTAAAAAGCCGATTGCTTTGTTAAAAACCGGCATTTTAACTCAGAATAGATACATTTTATATCCTATTTGGCCATGTCAAGTCTTTTGTTGGATTATGAGAGGTGTTGTTGCATAAAATTAAACTATCAGTTAAATTTTATGCAACATGACGATTTTATAGAGGCATTCCAAGCATAAGCTTCAGCAGACTTACTATCATCTTCTTTTTCCCTGATCTTCTCATAAGAATTGTCAGATAAAGAAGTTCCATTTTAGCGGGAGGTTTCGTTGTCTTGCTTTTTCTTTTTAGCGATAAAGCTTTCCTGGCGCATTTTGTAACACATAATCCGCATCCGATACACTTGTCGAGATTAAGATCTACAGTTGTTTTATCAACTCTTGTTATGGCATCCATCTGACATCTTTTAATGCATATACCACAGCCGCTGCATTTTTCATGATTTAAAACAGCATAGTAGTTTGTGGCAAAAAGCTCAGCGGGTTTGTCAAATTTCCTTGCGCTGGTGAGAACTCCGCAGCAGCATCCGCAGCAGAGACATATACAGAATGCCTGTAGAGAATTTCCCGGTTGTATAACAAGCCCCTTCTCTTCAGCCTTATCAAGAACGGCAAGACACTCCTCCTTTGAGATAACCCTTCCGCGATTACGATCCAGATAATTGCTTTCACCGAAGGAGATGCATAACTCGATATCATCCCCCATCACTTTACAGGTTTCTCCAAGAATAGCCTCACCCTGCTTACATACACAGTTTGAGAGCCCGATAACCTCTTTTGTTTTCTTTATGTATTCACGCATATTGTCGTATGTATCGATTCTATGTTCAGGGACGATTGCCTTCATATGCGGACTGGTGCGGAGCTGCGGGAGTAGAGTCCGGAAAAACTCATTCATAAAGCCTTCATCATAGTACCGGTGAAGAATCTCCATGAGTTCGGGAGTGAGATCATCCACATGGTATTCGAACATACCCAGGGCAAGAAATGCATTGGCATAACCGTGTGGTTTTTTTGAACTTCTTCTGATGGATCCCTTCATGTAGAGTCCATCGAGAATTGTTCTTAATTCGTCTGGTGATATTTTTACTCCGAACTTTTTTTTATATCTTCTTCGTATACGCCAGATTGGAGAAGTTGTTAGTCCGAGAGAGAGTGCTGCCTTAACCTCTTCGGTATTAAAGAAATATTTCAGCAGTTCAATTTCAACTCCGGATTCTGTTGCCGGATAACCTATGGGGAGTTTATCGAGATGAAGCTGGAATTCGCGGTAGAGGTCCTGTTCTTTTATCATTTACATCTTCCATTTCGAAATATTATATACAATAGAATATACTGACTTTGTTAACAGATGCACTATACGGCCTGTTCAGTCAGAGGATTACATTATGGCAGATTTGTAAATATTTTAATTTTATTTATTGGTGAGGATTGTAAGGAGAGGGATCGGGGTTGAAAGCATGTAAGTTTCAACATCAACGTATATTGAAACCACACTTAACGTGCAAGGGGGGTAGCCGCACCCCCCTTCGCGAACCCCGCGTCTACTCCGAAGGCGTAGGGCCTTTGTTTTACTTAATGTAATTTCAAACTACCACCAGTTGCACCGCAAAGTCCATCCGTGGACGGCTGCGGCGCGAAGCCGGCGCACATCCATGATACGCCGGACTTGTTGTGTTAGGTGTATACCTTTAACAAATACTTAAAAAATGAAACATCTCTAATTGATATCCAGTTTATAATGAATACCCCATTTGCTTTCATCAACATATTTCAATGCATTGTCTAATGAATCACCTTGAAGAGACATTATCTCTTCATCTAATGAGTTCTTTATTTTGATATACTCAATTTTAGAAGATGGTCTTTCATTTTTTTCCTTTTCATTTCCTATAGTACTAATCGTTTCTGATTCTTCCATTTTAATTGTATACGTATATTCTTGAAAATCCACTCTTTTTACGATTACATTAATTAAATATTTGGTATTATTTTTAAATTCTATTAACAATCTAAATTGCCCAGCATCAGTACAATTTAGTTCAGTAAAAAATATACATAGAACAATAAAAATTTTAATTTTCATCTATATAGTCTCCTTAATCTAATAAAATTTATCATATTCACTCCCTTCTAAATACCATGGTCTATCATTTTCAGCTCGATATTCATCATGCCATGCTTGATGCTCCAAATTTCCATCTTTGTTGTAAGCATCTTGATTATCATTTATTTTCATATTTGCTTGTTCATAAGCAAATCTTAACGCAGCAAATACACCGCCTGTTCTATACTGCCAAGTATGACACAACTCATGGCGCGCTGTATGTTTAAAAGACGGATCCCCTTCACTCATTTCAACAGCAAAAACATTACCGAATGTTATCCCCGGAGCACCGAAACACATGCCTTTGGCATCAGAAAAAATAAAAGCATTACTCTGTTTTGAATAATAAGAACTGAATTTTGCGCCTCTAGCTACAAGATACCCCATAAATAACAATCCCAATGCTGAATTAGGCAACGACCAGGTTGAATCACTCAAGAATGCAATAAATCCATACTTGTCATGACTGTATATATCGTTATATCCAGCAAGAAATCCATTTGTTCCACCTACAAAACCACCAACAGGTCCTCCTACTGCTGCTCCAAGTACAGTACCCACTGCAGCATATGCCATACCTCTGCCTAAATCTTTATAAGTTTGAGTGCTTGTTACTTTCTCTGCTACTTTACTAAAAAAACCGCCCATTTTAGAATGCCCACTGATATCCCTGTGATTCATGGGATTGTTATCAACATAACTATACAGATTAAATGACTGTGTTTTTGTGGGTTCCGGCACAAGTGTATCCGCACTAATAAATCTCCCGATCGACGGATCATAATACCTTGCGTTGTAGTACATCAACCCGGCTTCCTCGCCGTCATCCACCTGTCCTGTGTACTTCTGGTGGAAGATATCCGGTCCGCTGCTTGCGCTTTTTACTTTTTCGCCATACGGGGTGTAGCTCATTCTGGTTACTACTTTTCCGGCGGAGTCTGTCAGGTAGCTTATGCTTCCTATATGGTCCGGGTGAAAGTAGAATGTTCCCACTGTGGGGAGGCCGCCTGTATCGGTTACATCGGATGTTCCTCCGTCATTTATGCCAGGTATTATTACATCACATCCTGTTAATGAAAAACTCCCTATCATCGAGACTACAAGTACAAATGACATTGCCGATGACCATAGAGGCCGGGCTGTACTTTTGATTTTTCTTATCCTTTGTGTTATGCCCGATTTGATAAAGGCACCCGATAGTGCCGCAATGAGAATTATTACAAGAGCATACTGCAGATTTAGAAGATTCTTTGCTCTGGCAAAATATTTGTCTGCATTGATGTATCCCCTTGCGATAAAAGATGTGAACTTGTTGCTTCCAAATCCCTTATCAAATATAAATCCGTTATTGAAATTTGCACCAACAAGAGATGTACCTGTTGTTGTAACCTGTGCCGCTAAATCGCCCTCCATCCCCTGTATATATCTTGTATGGGTATCGGCTTTGTTCGGGGCCTTTACAAGCTCATAGAGGCCGCCTATGTTGTAAATAAGTGTGCCGTCTTTTTTCTGCTGTAGTATTCTGTGGCCGCTCTGGTCATATTTGTTCTTCTGGATATCTGTGCCGTCTTTTTTAAGTGTTGTAAGCCTACCCTCCGCGTCATAGGCCATCTCACGGCTTCTGCCCGATATCATGCTGCCGTTTGCGTCGTAGCTGTAGGTGTTGCCTGCGCCATCGGCGGTTACGGCATAGGGGTGAGATGCGTCATTGTATGCTAAAACTCCGTGACTGTTTTTAATAAGGTTTCCTGCAGGGTCATATGCATAGCTCTCCTCTCCGTAAACACCCTTTGCGTTGGTAAGCCTGTTCAGTGAGTCATACTCAAAGGTCTGAGTCTTTGTGCTGACGACTTTATCGGTTATCTTTGTTATATTTCCAATTGAATCATATGAATATTCATTCTGCTCAAGAAGCTCATTGTCTTTATTCCGGCTTTCTACAGCTACAGGGCGCATATTTGCCGGGTTATAGGCAATGGTTGTCTCCACGCCGTTTCCGGTTACCCTTCGTACTGTATTTTTAAAGGCACCGGTTCCATCAAGCTTAAGGGCGTATTGCACATAAGCTCCGCTACCCTGTTTTACAGCTTTAAGATATCCGGTTTCAGAATACTCCTTGTCGATCTTTGTACCGTCAGGATATATGAGCGATGTCATCTGGTTCTGAGCGTTATACTCCATCATAAATATAAAGTCGATATTCTCAACGCTCTGACGCATATACTCAAGGTTTCCATTGGCGTCATAGGCGTATTTCGATTTGCTTATTCCGGTTTCAACTGAAGTTGCACGGCCTTTTCCGTTTGCCGAAGATGATTCGTCGTAGGTATAGGTTACGTCCGGTGTATTATCCGGATAGTCTGTTTTTATTAAGCGGTTAATGTCATCATAACTGTATGCTATTGTATTTCCTATGGCATCAGTTTTTGACAGGATGTTTCCGGCGTTATCATAGCTGTAAAAAATCTCGCCAACATTCGGGTCGGAGATTGACGTTTTCCTTCCAAAAGTATCATATTTAATTGTAGTTACAAGTTTTCCTGCATCTACAGTTTTGTTGAGTCGACCAGCAGCATCATATGTATATGTTACAGATGAACTAGGAAGCTCAGTTTTTTTGAGTAGTCTCCCCCGTGAGTTAAATATACCAATTGAGTAGTTCCCTTTAGGGTCACGTCTGGTCACTTTTATTGCACCGCTGAGCGCGGCATAACTTGTAGTTACTGTTACTCTGGCAGTTTCATTTTCGGGCCTTTCCTCAGTCAGAACCTTACCGGCTGCATCATATGTGTAGCTGATATATAGAGGGTTCTGCTTGTTCTCTATATATGGGAGAGTTTTCCTGCTTACTCTTCCCGCGTTGTCAAATTCAGAAACCTCAACCTGTACAATCGGAGTTGATTCGAGAGTTCCGGCGCTTGTTACTTTTTTATACTCTCTTCCCAATCCGTCATAATAGCTTTTACTCCAGGTTACGGAAGAATCGTTGTGTATTTTCGTTTCGATATACTGCGAGTTTGCATCGCCGCGAAGTTCGTCGTGATAATCTATCTCTTTGACTAAGCGACCTTCGGCGTCTGTTACGCTTATAAGTCTTCCTGAACCATCGTATTCATTCTCAGATGTATTTCCATTCTGGTCTGTTTTAGATACAGGATTACCGCTTGCCAATGAATCATACTCCATTGTGACGGTGTGGCCAAGGGGATTTGTCACTTTTGAAATAAACGAACTGTAGCTGCTTTCATATTCAATTGTTGTAGTACGGCCCAGAGGATCTGTCATTGAAATTATATTTCCGCAGGCATCGGTACCATATGATGTTGCAATCCATGACCCCGCAGTGTCAAGATACGCGCTCATTCCCGAGAGTTTGTTGTTTGTGTATGAGTATCTCTTACCGTCAATTATCTTTCCGCCGGAGGTTTTCAATACCTCGGAGGGCCTGTTACGTATATTGTTCTGTTCATCAATGTCGTAGCTGATTGAAGTTTCGATATCGGGAGTTCCGTCAGAATGATCAATTTCTTTTGTAGTGTTGCCGTATGTGTCATAGGTAAATGTTTTACTTTTAGAGAATGCGGCAATTCCCGATTCATAGGTTGTGGATAATAAGTTTTGCAGTTTTACCGCATGCGTTCCGGTGAACTGTGTAGCCGTTGCATTCAAGTTGTAATTATATATATCTTTTTTAAGAAGCTGATTGCTGCCAATAACACTGCTTTCTGTATATAAAGGAGTTCCCGCAAGCCATGGGTCATCCTGTTCGTAATATGTTACTGTTTTTATGCCACTGCTGAGGTCGTTTTCTGAAACGGATTGGAAGAACAGATTTTTTCTATCGGATGTGAATCCCATGAAAAATTTTCCGTTTTTATAGTCATAAGTCTTTTGATAACTTGCACCTCTTCCGTCATTAACTGTTATTGATGTAACAAGTTGACGGGGGGATGAGTTTGTTATGTTTGGATAAATTGAGTCTGTAGTGACTATCACACCCAATAATTTAGATACCGGTTCATAAATTATTTCAGATACAGATCCTGTTATATTTTTAATTGATTTAATTTGTACATTTTCATTTCGACATAAATATGCATAAGTATATTGACCATTGCCTTTATAAATTCTAACAATATCAGTTTTGCCGTCACCATTAACATCAGCTATATGCTGACTGTAATCTTGCCATCCGCCATTTGCTATAGCATTGGATTCAATGCAACTTGTAAAGGTACCATCTCCTTTCGAAAGATAAGTATATGTATATTGACCGTTTCCATTGTAAATCCTAACAATATCAACTTTTCCGTCACCATTAACATCAGCTAAGTGCTGACTGTAATCTTGCCATCCGCCATTTGCTATAGCATTGGATTCAATGCAAC
>CAYVCQ010000004.1:70377-317468 GCA_964450405.1 uncultured Leptospirales bacterium
TTGCCATCCGCCATTTGCTATAGCATTGGATTCAATATAACTTGAAAATGTACCATCTCCTTTTGAAAGATAGGTATATGTATATTGACCGTTGCCGTTATAAATTCTTACAATATCAGCTTTTCCGTCACCATTAACATCAGCTATATGCTGACTGTAATCTTGCCATCCGCCATTTGCTATAGCATTGGATTCAATATAACTTGAAAATGTACCATCTCCTTTTGAAAGATAGGTATATGTATATTGACCGTTGCCGTTATAAATTCTTACAATATCAGCTTTTCCGTCACCATTAACATCAGCTATATGCTGACTGTAATCTTGCCATCCGCCATTTGCTATAGCATTGGATTCAATATAACTTGAAAATGTACCAACTACATTAGGCGCATTATTATGGTTCCATTCTAAATTCAAAGCTAACTGATCATAACCTTCTCTATCAAATTCATTTATCTTAACAACTCTGCTACAATCAATTCCGCTTGTCCCACCTTCATACACAACATTATACTCTCTCACATCTGTCCCAAGAATAGGTATCAGGTATCCAAAAAATGAAGGAACATCCACCTGAATCTCTATTCTCACAAGACGACGCTTTGTCGTAACAGCAGAACTGTAAATATATTGTGTCCAGAAATCTTTCCTGGTTTCTTTATTATCATACACAAAATCAACAACACGGAATGTCTTTATTCCGTTCCCCTGAGTATATATAATCCTCTTCGGGTAATACTCACCATCCTCTACCAAATAATCCACAGTGTAGTAATTACCGTTTATATCCTCAACTTTTGATAAAGCCCAAACCCTTATTGAACCATTTTTATCAACTGCTGCCACTGATGCAGTATTAATTTCACCATAGTTACCATAGTAATAATTTGATCCATCGGCTCTTGTTTCTACCCAGTATGCAGGTCCGCTGCCGGTGGTGCCGAACTTCTCAATTTTTGAATAATTCTCATATTCGTAATGATATGTTCCATTGCTTTGCACTTTAAGACGCCCTGCACTCCCCGTAAAGGAATCGGTTGAGTCATATTTTATACCATTTTTCGTATCACGTGTAATCGCCGGAAGTCCGCTCAGGCTCCATCCCTGACCTAATATTCCGTTCCCTGAATTAGAATTGTAATCAAGACTCAGCCTGGGTGCAACGCCGTTTGTTCCGGGAGGTAGTTTTATCTCAACTGAGTGTGAAAGCGAACCGTCGGGGCTCACTTCAGCTCCATTTACTAAAAATGGTATAAAGATAATAAAAAGCGATAGAAACATTCTTATTGCGTATGTTTTCATAAAACAAAATCTCCCGGATAAATATGTCTGGTTTTTTAAAATCATTTGTTGAGGCGTTACACTAATTTGAGCAAGTGGTTACGAATCAAAAGCTGCGGTCAAGCTATTAATATTTTAAGATACAAATAATAATAAAAAGTCACTATTCCAAGCGGTTTAAAATTAAATAATCTCAAACTACTGTTATATTCAATTAAATTTCCGCATTAATTATGAATTGACTGTCATACGTATATCTTTACTTCATGTTTTACTCCGTTAAGTTTATTTTCGTTAAATTCTCTTAACTTTATAACCGCATTTTTTCGGAGGATGTTATTTATGATTATTCCAGCTGGATGAAATTTTACTTAATCAGGGATGTAATGGAAACTGTAAACAGAAAAATTGAACTACTGGCACCGGGCGGCGATGTTGATTCCATAAAAGCTGCTATTGCTGCTGGAGCCGATGCGGTGTATTGCGGATTGGACCGGTTTAATGCCCGTAACAGTGCTGAAAATATAAGCTTCGATGAGTTGCAGGGAATTTTAAATCTTGCTCACAGGAATAATTGTGAGGTTTTTCTCACCCTTAATATTATAATTGTTGAAAGCGAACTTCCATCTCTCATAACTCTGCTGAACAAACTGGCTAAGACCAGTATCGATGGTATAATTGTTCAGGATTTAGGTGTGGTTTATCTTCTTTCCAATTACTTTAAAACACTTAAGATTCATGGCTCTACTCAGCTTACTACTCATAATGAAGGTCAGATAAAATTTTTAAGCAGACTCGGTGTTACACGGGTTAACCTGTCACGCGAGCTTAACATCAATGAGATTAAGTCCTTAACTGAAGCAGCACACCGATATAATGTTCTTACCGAAGTGTTTGTCCACGGTTCCAACTGTATCTGCTTTTCCGGTATCTGTTATATAAGTTCCGTGCAAAGCGGGAACTCTGGAAATCGAGGACGTTGCAGTCAGCCATGCCGTGATCAGTATTTAACCACGCCAATGGGAATCGATTTCCCCCTTAATTTAAAGGATAATTCTGCATTTTCAAATCTCAGGGAGCTTGCAGATTCGGGTGTCGACTCAATAAAGATTGAAGGGAGAATAAAGAAATTTCATTACGTCTACACGGTGGTTAAAGCCTGGAGGGAGCAGCTGCAGAGGCTTTACCATGGAAAGTCTTTAATCAGTGACAAAAACGCACTCTATACTGTATTCAATCGTGATTTTTCAAACGCATTTCTTACAGGAGTCATTGACAAAAGTATGTTTGTTGATAATCCCCGCGATCATTCGGCAATTCATTTAACTAAAAGCTATGGTTCCTGTTCCGGAGAAAATCTTGAACGTGCAAAAAAAGAGATCTATGACGAACGGACGGAGATTATCAGTGATGTTAAAAATAAAATTGATAAACTGAGCATTGCAAAGGCACCATTAACTATTACTGTTTCCGGAAAATCCGGGAGCCCTTTACAGGTAGTGTTTAACACTCCGGACAGTTCTTTCGAGGTGCTTTCGGAAACAGATCTTCAAATCCATGGCAGGCATGTTCTGGATCGTGACACGATATTGAAAAGTTTTAAAGCATTTAATGATACTGAATACTGCATTGATAAGCTGGATCTTTCCAATCTTCAAAGCGGTTTGTTCCTGCCATTTAAAGATTTAACATCTTTGAAAAGGAGAATCCTGTTTCATCTTAATGGTTCAAGGGAAACCGTTAATCCGATTGCTCTTCCAGTTCTATGTAAAAATGAAAGTGTTAATCTTAAGCCTGCACTTTCAATACTGATCTCCTCGCCGGAGGATCTGTCTCTTTGCAGCGAAACCACGGCAGCTTTTTATTATCAGATCCCGAATGTAATTAGTAAAGAGTATGCCGGACTTGTCGAAATGTTTTCATCTAACAAACATCTCATTCCATGGTTTCCATCAATATTAATCGGGGAAGATTACAGTCTTGCCGTGGAATTTCTCCGCGAAGTGCAGCCAAAACTTGTCGTAACCAATAACCTCGGCATTGCAAACGAAGCCTGTGACATGGGAATACCGTGGATAGCAGGTCCTTATCTTAACATCGTAAACTCGTTCACGCTGAAATGCTTAAAAGAGGACATGTCATGCATCGGAGCATTTATCTCGAATGAAATAAGTGAACACCAAATACGGAGCATTAAGAAGCCGGAAAATTTCGATTTGTACTACAGTATTTATCATCCCATAGTACTCATGACCAGCCGGCAATGTCTGTTTCATCAGATTACCGGGTGCGATAAAGATGCGATCGACGAAACTTGTATAAGGCAATGCGTGAGAACTGCAGCAATTACAAACCTGAAAAACGGGAAGCTCCGAATCGAAAAATCTAATGGAAATTACCACTGTGTCTATAACGACATAAACTATTTGAACACCGATATTCTGATAGATCTGCCCGGTCTATTTTCCGGTCTTTCAATAGATTTAAGAGACATCAATACCGGCACAGTAATTGATTTAGATAAACGGGCAATGGTTAAGCTTTTTGAAGATTATCTGTCAGGAAATAATGAATCTATCCAGGAGCTTCATAGATCGATTCATCCCACAACAAACCTTCAGTACAGGAAGGGAATCTAGTTTAGGGCAGTTCCAATGGCTTAATCTTTACAGGGTCTAAGGGGCGGTAGCCACTTTATAAGCCCCACAGGGCATCATGAGGTTCCAAAAACTGAGTTTTTGTGAATCATCCTTTAAACCTTAACTTATCTTTTTATCAACCATCTTCGAGAGTGTGCCTGTCTGAGAATTAAGAATTACCAGTGAATCCATTAATACCGAAACACTCTCAACTACATCGAACATTATCTCGTTGAGTTGTTCAACTGCCCTGGCAACCTCGGATACAGTAGTTTTCTGTTCACCCATTGCCTGTGTAATAACTTCGGAACGCGTTTTTATTTCCGTGGTGCTGTTCCTGAGCGCCGATGCCTTTTTCTCCTGCTCGCTGCAGAGAATCCCTATTGATCTTACGCTTCCCAGAACAGCCTCTGCATCAATTCCGATTCCCCTTATGATTCTTTCAGAATCGTAAACTATCTTTATCTCGGCTTCAATCTTTGATACTGCAGACTGGATATGAGCATGGATTGATTTTGCCTGAGTCATGGAGAGGTCGGCCAGTTTACCTATCTCTTCTGCAACAACGGCAAATCCCCTGCCTGATGCACCTGCACGTGCAGCCTCAATAGCAGCATTCAACGAGAGAAGATTTGTCTTTTCGGCAATATCATTTATCACATCGGTAATTTCGCTTATCTCATTTGATGATATGCGTATTGCCTCCATACCGTTTATTATTTCGGTGAGTTTCTCCGAGCTCTCTGCCGTGCGGCGTGTATTCTCAACACTGAGAGTTACCGCATTTGCGGATTCCTCGGTAATACTTTTTAGTCCGGCAAGATATTCATTTAGTACCGGAATTGTCTGGTGAACTATTTCATTCTGTTCTATTACTTTATTCGAAATAGATTCAATTGAAGCGCTAACCTCTTCTGCTGCAGCAGAGGTTTCCTCCAGAGTGCTTCCCTGAATCTCCATCTTTTCATGGAGATTATCAGCGGTCTGTCTTATCATCCCGGAAAAATCATTAAGCTCTGTAACCGAGAGACGGATTCTCTCTACAAGTGCAATAAGAGATTTTTTTTCAGAAAGCAGTTCCACGCTGAGGCCTTCTGCTGTTTTAAATGACTTTGAAAATCTTCTTGATAGAAGAAATGCCTGTGCAAACATAAATCCCATCAGGCCAAACGGGGCGAAGTAGCCTGTGTTGATCAATGAATTGGAATGCAGAAGATCATTGATAATCGCCGCCATGAAAATTGAAAGTCCAGTTGAAAAAATAATTACTCCGTCATAACCTCTTTTAAAAGCAGTAACAAGAACATAAATAAAATAACCGCATGCAGATAAAAGTACCAGCTGAAATACTGTCAGCATATGAGGATATATAATTGGAATTCTAATTATTTCGATAAGAGTGAAGAATATTCCGGTATATACAATGGCACGTATAACTTTTACAGAAATACACTCTCTGAAGAGTGAATTTAGAAACAGCGCGAAGACAGGTAATCCAATATAAAGACCAAAGTATTCGAGGCTTCTAAGCACCCTCCAGTTTAAGCCTTCTATAAGCTGAGTGAGCAGTCGCTGATCCATAGTGACCGCTCTGGAAGCCATGAGAAGGCAGAATAGAGCAAAGTAGAATGGCGCCTTGTCCTCTCTCCTTAGAATGAAGATGGCAAGGTGATAAAATGCCATGATGATCAGAGCTCCAAAGAGGATAAAGATTTTTGTGAGTGATGAAGTCCATTCCTTGCGGATTGCACGCTCGCTGCCGATCTTTAAAGGTTCCCAGAATCCGCCCCATTCAGCATGATAATTGGAAATATGAAACGATAGAATAAGTTCAGTTCCGGCATTGTCTATTACAGTATAATCGGGTGAGATATATGGAACCGATGATGATTCGCTGTCGCCCGGTTTCCCCTTTGTCTTTACAGGTTTTCCGTCGGCAAAAAGTGTGTATGCGGTAAAAACAGTATCAGTACGCACTGCAAGGCACGGATGTCCCTCAGGCAGGAGAATCTTAATAGCATAAGTACCTTTACCAATTGAGGGATAAATTTTACTATCACCGGCTTTCCAGTTCCAGAGACGCGGTCCTGAGAAAATCTCCCCGCCGCTGTTATCCAGAAACAGATCTTCATAGTTTACGAATTTGTCCCAGAAAAAAATATATTCACCGGAAATCTCAGCTATGTTGTTATCTGTAAAACTAAAATTTCTAAGATCAAGCACACCTTTAACAGCAACCGGCGCAGAGATAAGTGAAGATCCCGATACAGAAATAAAAATAAAGAAAAAGAGAAAATTAAAAAGAATTCGCATTTATTCATCCTTAAAGGATTATTTGAAAGGCAATTTATTGAATGTTTATTGAATGATAAAACAGAACTTATTTACATTTTTCTATTATAGACCGAAATTCTATTCCGTCCGTTTTCCTTTGAGTAATACAATGCTTTGTCTGCAAAATCGAGAAGTTCCAGGTGAGATGCAGCTTTTATTTCCGGGGATGATGCAATTCCACCGGAAATCGTTACTTTAAATTTTTCTTCACCTGAAGCAAAGACCATACCCTCAATACTCTTGCGTATCTTCTCGGCAAAAATACGTGCTCCCTCCGAGCTGGTCTCCGGAAGCAGAACGGCAAACTCCTCTCCGCCGAAACGGCATGGAATATCAGAAACGCGGCAGAAGTTTTTTATCTCTTTTGCCACATGAATGAGTACATCGTCACCTATCTGATGACCATGGGTATCATTCACCATTTTAAAATGATCTATGTCGAACATAATAATTGATATTTTTCCGCCGTATCTTTCTGTGCGGTGAAATTCATCATCGAGGCGCTGCATAAAATATCTATGAATGTAAAGCCTGGTTTTCCCGTCGTAAATTGCCATTTCATAAAGATTGGCGTTATCGATGGCAACTGCAGCCTGTACGGAAAGATTCTGAAACATATCAAGATCAAATTTGTTAAAAGAAGTTGAGTCTACTTTGTTGACGGCTTCCATTATTCCTATGATTTTGCCGCTGGAGATAAGCGGTACTGCCATTATTGATGTTGTGACAAATTCACTTTTGAGATCGGCCTTATCGGAAAAACGGTTGTCAAGCCTGGCGTCTTCTATCAGAAGTGGTTTCCCGTTTTCCCAGACACTCCCGGCAATTCCTTCTCCCATACAAAGCCTTACATCTTTAAGATGCTGAAGATCATCATCATCCGATATTATTTCGAAACATAGGTGATTAGAAGATGGATCAACTAATAGAAGAGAGGCCTTCATGCAGTTAAGCACTTTCAAAGTCTGATCAAGAATTGTTTTAAGGACCTTTTTTTTATCCAGAGAGGAGGCAATAACATGATTTACATCTATCAGAGTATTCAGTTTAAAGATAACTTCATTTCTGTCGTGAAGAGATTTTTCAAGTGAATAGATCTTCTCTTTTAATTGAGATATTACATACTCATTGTATATTTTCTTAATTTTATTTTTCATATTTATTTTGTAATATCAATTTCCCGGTTTGATCAGTTCTTATAATTTTAAGTTTACTACTGAAGTGAACAATAATGAAAATTAACACTAATTTTACTATTTCCTGTTAAAGTCTTTTTGTCAAGAATGATACGCTTTATTTTTATTACTGCTGTATATTTGTTCAGAAACAGTTTTAATACATAAGCATCTGTTCCGTAGATAAGTCTTCAATACATATTAGAGGATTGTTAAAGAACTTGACTAAAAGTAATTTTAACGTGCAAAATGTATTATTGATAATGAAGTTAACAAAAACAAAATAAATCTGATTCAGGAATTCTATGCATAACGGATCTGAAAAAACTGAACACGATGATTCACTATATCCGGATAAAGATGTTGATGAGTATGAATTATACTACGGAGAAAATGCTCCAATTGAGCAGGCGGAAGAAAAACCAGTATTACCCGGTCCGCTGAGCCGGCGCCCATCGTTCACTTCATCCTTTCCTTTGTTTGCGATATCAATTTTGTTCGTAACATTTAGCTTCATTCTAAATAATAGTTTATATTCCGATTATCTTTGGGCAAGTGGTGAAACTGTCTTTTCGAAGCATGAATACTGGAGGCTTTTTACTGCAGTTTTCACTCATTCAGATGTTCTGCATCTGCTGTCAAATTTGCCGTTATTTTTTTTCTTTGGTCTCTTTCTTTATGATTATTTCGGATTTTTTGTATTCCCGGTTATATCATTGATCATTGGGGTAAGTGCGAATATTGCAACTCTATATCTATATCCTGAAACTGTAAGGCTTGTTGGCGCATCGGGAATGGTTTACGGGATGACATCACTCGGGCTGATTCTTTATATTTATCACGATAACGGCCGCACGATGCTAATGAGAATATTCAGGTCAATCGGTTTTACATTGATAATTTTATTTCCCACTACATACGATCCGGCGACGAGTTATCTTGCTCATGCATCGGGATTTTTTATTGGAATATTCTGTGCTGTTATGATACTTCCATTCGTTAAGGTTAAGATACGTGAAGATTGATAATTGCGGAGCAATAAATTATTGTTTCATAAAAAATCGGGTCATTCTGAAATAAGCGTATATTCTTTATTACCGAGGGTTATTCGATAATTACATTTTGTCCAATCATTATTTCTAAAAAATGGATGAGATTGTGAGCAGTTTCCCTTGATGAATACAATAAATTGTCTGTTTTTTTTCAATACTTCAATTTGATAGTCTTTAATATAAATTCTGTTTACACTGAGAATTATCAATGCGCAGGTTCTGGCATTTTCTTCATCTACCGGTTCAAACTCAACCTCCTTTAGAGCTTCGAGTATCTCTCTCCCTGGTATAATTTTTTTACCGGTGTAAATCCATGAATCAGGTATTAAAGGATCTTCGTTGGCATTTTTATGATCATAAACTGAATATATTTTTAATCCAATGATTTGACTAGATTTATTCAGTGAAGTTTCAGTTATTACCGGGTCAGAATATTTTGATTTTAAAAAGTCATTAACCTGTTGAGGGATTTTATTTTTTATTTCATATTGAGAATTGGCTTGATCACTTTTGATTTCACCGGATGGAAGGCAGCTGTTTATACATAGAGTTATAGATAGCATGAGTATTATGGATTTTGTTCTTTTCATTTTACCCTTGACCTTCATTTTTTTTATGTGTGTGTAAGTATATCATCTCTGTTATAAATTTCTAAATAGAAAACATTTAATGATAATAAACTTTTTATGCAGTTATTTTTCCATCACCTGAAGACGAAACGGTTCCCTCTGCATCACCCGATTCAGTACCTTGAACTCCATCCTTCCCCTTCTTACCCCAGTTATACAAACCAATAAACATACCGGAAGTACCTATAAGAACTGTTATAAGCGGAACCAGCGACATCTCAACCCGTGAGAGAGCTTCAATTTGAGGAATTGCATCTGAACCTGATTTTCTCCAGAGCTTGCAGATTTCGTAAAACTGCCATGATTTCATAGTAAGCTGAATAATTATAGCCCATATAGTAAGTAAAAGGAATACAAAGCTTATTACATAGGGAGCTTTTATTTTCCCCGGATCATCACTGGAGAAAAACCATGGTTTTACATATTTATAGTTTAAGCCGTTTAAGATTTTTCCCGGTAATTCAAACATTGTAATTTCTCCTTAGGCCGATTATATAATTATTACTCTATCGGTTTTAATTGAAAAAGTTTATAGCATATCGATGATTTTTATTTGAATTTCATATAAAGTAATGATAAATTTAGAACAGTCGATTGAATAGTTTATATCTCACAAATATATTTTAAAAAAACGGGAGAAATTTTATGAAAGAAGAAAAAAGAAAACATAACCGTTTTAAAATCAACCAGATGTGTGAAATCTATATGGGGAGGGAAATATATCTCCCGGTAAAGGGAATAGATATGAGCGAAGGGGGATTATCTTTCAGAACTGAAGAGTTGATTGCGGTAAATTCAATAGTGAAGTTTCAGATCGCAGTTTATAAAGGGGATAAATCCCATACTGCTGATTGCGAAGGTGTTGTACGAAGAATAGATTTTGATAAAGAGAATTACCGCGGGGCTATTGAGTTTGCAAATCTTTCTGCTGAAAGCAAAAAGATTATACATGATTACGTTAAGTCAAAATAATCTATCTCAATCAGTACCTTCTTCTTTTATCAAATTTCCTGGTAATTTGTATTTAAAGATTTTAAAGCAATTTTCACTAGTCTTGATTAGTCACTGAAAAAACATCAGAAAAAAATATAAACAAGAAGGCTTCGATGAAATACGAAATTGATCACAATCTTTTAGAATCACTGCTGACACTTGCATCGGTCATTGAGGCCCGTGATGTTTATACCGGTGGTCATACATGGAGGGTAAGTCAGTATGCTTCACTTCTGTCCAGAAAGATTGGTCTTTCAAAAGATGAGATTTTTCTTTCTTCACTTGGAGGTATGATTCATGATATCGGTAAGGTTGGAGTTCCTGATGCAATCCTTAATAAAAAAGGACCTCTAGATGATAATGAATTTGAAATTATAAAAAATCATCCGAGCATTGGAAATACCATAATAGAAAAACATCCGCTCTATGATCTTGTTCAGATGTCTATCAATGAGCATCATGAAAGAATTGACGGCAAAGGATATCCTCATGCTACGAGCGAACAGACCATTTTCGGAAAGATTATCAGTATCAGCGATGCCTTTGATGCAATGACAAGCGATCGTTCATATCGTAAAGGTATGACAAGTGAGAAATCATGTGAATTGCTTTCTCAGGCTACCGATACTCAATTTGATAAAAATATAACAGATGTTTTAATAGGGATGAGTTCCAAAGGAGAATTTGATTCCATTCTTGGTCATGCTGGAGAGAATAAGCGAATGCTGCCCTGCCCGAACTGCGGGCCCATTGTTGTGCCGCCGGATTCTCTTGCAAGCGGTGACATGGTTGTTTGTCCGAATTGTATGGTTCATTTTGTAGCACATCGTAAAATGGATACATTTGAGCTTGAATACACAGAAAAAAAATCAACAGTATATATTCCCAAATCAGATCATGAATGCATATATCATTTTATGGGAAACTTTCCAAAAAAAATTCTGGCAAATATGAAAGAGAACTGTAAAATGAATCATCAGTCGCATATATTTCAGAATGTAAAATGTTAAAAAATTAATAGAAAAGTTAAATTATTTTTTCTTTTAAGTTTTAGGGATGCTGCATCCTGAGTCGGCAACGGAAAGAATAATATAGAATGCGGGTGTAAGGCATCTAATGTTGCTATTAAAAAGATTTTGATTATCGGAGGATTTTATGATGAACAAATATCGCCTTATTTATTCTGCTATGATTATTACAATTGTAACATTGCTCACTATTAATATATCCGCTCAGGAGGGAGATGACTGCTTTAATGCGGAGAAAGAATTAGCTTCGAGATTCAAAGGAACTATATTTTATGGTAACTACGGTGCATCATCGCAGCTTGAAGAAAAAAGTAATCCTGAAAAATATAAACCTGGAAATGCCTTTGACAGTGATTTCAAAACAGCATGGGTAGAGGGCAAGGAAGATGACGGTGCCGGTGAGAGCCTGACTTTTATCTCATCATATCCTGTAAAAAGAATTGGCATTATGCCGGGTTACGGAATAGAAAAATTTTTCAGGCTTAACAACAGATTAAAAACTGCAAAGCTGAATATTTTTTCAATTGCAGAGAGAGATGCGAATCAATGTATCGGGATGTTCTATACGAAGGGTGAACTCCTGAAAACAGAGACACTAAAGTTCGAAGACATTATGACGGTTCAGTATTTCACACAGGGCAATGTACCTCATTCTGAAAAAGGATATATTTATACCATAGAAATTGTATCCGTTTATAAGGGGAGTAAATATAATGATACATGCATAGCCGAGGTGATTACTGAATAACAGTCTCAGCATTTTATAAAAATGTTGTGGAAATTTTTGAATTATAAAAATATATTTTAAAAAAACTTAGAGAACTATTAATTACTTAAAAAAAGGTTTTTTGATTTACTTTTATTATTTGTACTTAGTTAAATGTGTTGTAACATAGGTAGGCTAAATATGAAAAATTTCAATGAAAAAAACCTCTCATCAGAAGAATCTAATAAAGACAGTGAATCATGGTTTAGATACGCAATAGAGGCGACATCTGACGGTCTTTACGATATGGATGTTATTACCGGAACGGCACGATGTAATTCCCGTTACTATAATATGCTCGGTTATGAACTGTATGAACTCCCCCCTTCAACAGAAACCTGGTTATCTCAGATGCATCCTGAGGATAAAGATTTTGCTTATTCTAAATTGAACAATCAGATTTTAAAAAAATGTGAATACCTTGAACAGGAATACAGACTTAAACATAAAGATGGCAGCTGGGTGTGGATACTTGACAGGTCAAAGATTGTTGAATATGACAAAGCCGGTAAACCACTTCGTATCATCGGCACACATGTTGACATCACTGAACGCAAGCAGTTAGAAAATATGCTGAAGGTAAGTGAAGAAAATTATCGCACATTTATTAACTCAACAGATGACATGGCTT
Source organism: uncultured Leptospirales bacterium (assembly GCA_964450405.1). Classification (GTDB taxonomy): domain Bacteria; phylum Spirochaetota; class UBA4802; order UBA4802; family UBA5550; genus WRGT01. The sequence goes on from CAYVCQ010000004.1 coordinate 82,909, forward strand.
TTATTAAAGATGAAAATTTTGAGTACATTATGATAAATCTTTCTTATCAGAAATATTTTGGAAAGTCAGAACATGAGATTTTGGGGAAAACTGATTTTGAAATCATGACTGAATCAGGTGCAATAAATTGTTTAAATTCTGATAAACAGGCATTGTTCAGGAAGGGGATTTTTATAACAATTGAATCGATAGATGATTTCTTCTACGAAACAAAAAAGTTTCCTGTTATGCTGCATAACGGGAATATTGGTGTAGGTGGATTTATTCGAGATATTACAAAGGCTAAATTTGCTGAAGAAAAAATAAAAAAACTTTTAGCTGAAAAAGAGCTGATACTCCGCGAAGTTCATCATCGTTTGAAAAATAATATGAATACACTTAAGGGACTTCTTACACTTCAGGCTATGTCTTTGAAAGATCCTTTGGCTATATCAGCTTTGCAGGATACATTAAGTAGAATTGATAGTATGGTGGTGCTTTATGATAAACTTTATTGCTCTGATAATTTTAAAGATATTTCTCTTTTAGTTTATCTTCCATCTTTGATTGATGAAATTATTTCGAATTTTCCAAATAGCAAGTCTGTTAAGATTGAAAAAAAAATAGATGATTTTATTGTAGGTTTAGAAATACTTCAGCCGCTTGGAATTATTATAAACGAACTGTTAACCAATATAATGAAGTATGCATTTAACGGAAGGAACGATGGTTTGATCTCTGTTGCCGCAACTCTCGAGGATAAAAAAGTTTCTATTGTAATTTCTGATAATGGGAACGGTATACCGGAATCTGTCAATTTTGAAAATTCAGAAGGTTTCGGAATGAAGCTTATAAGTATTCTAACGGAACAGATAAGAGGTAATATCCGGATTGAAAGAAATAATGGAACAAAATTTATTTTGAATTTTGATTTATAAAATTTTTTACTTTTTTAGTATCTCATAAGCTTTGTTTATCTCCTTCATCTTTTCCTCGAAATCCCTGAAGAGTTTTTTATTGGTAACCAGGTCTGGATGATATTTCTTCGCCATAAGATAGTATGCAGTTTTAATATCCAGTATTGGAGCTCCATCCTGCAAACCAAGCAAGCGGTATGATTTTGCAATTTCATCTTTCATATCAGGTTTGAAATTAGAACTTTTCTCTTTTTCGCTGCTTTCATTTCCGGTATTTGTTTTTTTGTTTTGACGGAATTTTTCTGATTTCTGAGATTTAGAATATATCACTTCTGTATATTTTATTGAATTTAACGCAACAAATTTGTAAAAACGGTACGCATTCTTTAGATTCGAAATCTGGAAATGAAACAAGTTTCCAGATTGATCTGAAATTTTAATTTCACCATAAAGTATTATTGATATTTCATGATTTTTCCTGAATCGTTTGTCCGGCCCTCCCCCTTTTCTAGGATGAAGCCATGTAGTTCCGATTATTGTTGCATCATCTGGATCTTTATCCGATTCATAATATGGTTTTTCAATATATTCTATAGAGAGAGTTTCGTACTCAAGAACAGAATATTTTTTACGGTTTTCTAAAACTATGAAGTCCGGAAAAAAGAAGAGCCTGCCGTTTTTCACTTCAAGAGTCCAGACAACAGTTTTTGTCCTGATGAATCGAGGGAGAGATTTTACTGCTTTTATAACGTGCCTGTCATATATCTCTTTTGAGCCGCCATGGTAATTCATTCTGTTATTCGGGGATATGCTGTCTACATGCCAGATTTTTTTTGAATCTGACAATTCATAAAAGCTATCTAGAAGAATCTCATAAAAGATTTCTTTCCCGCCTTCAAGCTTGTAATACAAATTAATTCCGTAAAAATTTCTATCCAGAATTTTGAAAATAATAATTGATGCTGACATGTAAACGATAACATATGAATATACCGGCCAGGTAACACTTAGAAATAAACCGGTTATAATATTAAATATTAAAATTACACCGGAAAGTATTAAAGAATTTAATAGTACCATTCCAGGTCTTGTTGAGATAATATTTTTTATTTCGTTCCTTGATGAATTCTCAACTTCGCCGTCGTTTTGTTTTGTCTTTGATCTATTATGATTATTTTTTTGTCTTATTTTTTTATTATAGCAAAACTCATTTGAATTTTCAGGATTTGTTATATAAAAAGAATAATCACGAGCCAGGAGATAACTCAACAACTGATTCATATTATTTGTCTACTTCGCACGACATTGATGATTTGCATGAATAAACTGTTTTATAATAATAATTATCACTACCTTTAACACATTCAGAATCATCAGGGCAATTATCAATAAAATCGCATTTGCTGGATAAACCGACCAGCTGCAGCTTGTTTGCACATCCTGTATCCATGTTACTATATAACCAGGTAGTGGAAGTTACCTCCTCCGATTCATATTCTATACATGATTGGCAGATAAAGCATAATGATATAATAATGAAAATTCTTTTCATGAAATTCATCGAAAAAACTACCTCCTATTTTAAAAACGGTCTCAGGTCATCGAGTTTGTCAAATAAATGCCACACGTAATCACCTCCACCCTTCTCCCTGTGAGGATGAAGATCTGCAAGTTCCGGGTCATTCACATATCCTATGAAGGCTCTGTGAGATACCCATTCAACCACTATGAGTATCTGTCTTGGTGAAATATCCCCCTTGACAGCCTCTTTGAACTTTCCCAGAACCACGATACGGCCGCCATGATCAGATACGGCCTTTACTGAACGTCGTGAATAGGCAAGATATTCCTCTTTGTCTGCAATATTAAAAAGATTAAGTGCATATACATGTCCCTCGTTCATAATCACCCTCCTTCATCATTAACTCTACGTTCATAATTTAAACTGGAATGGCTTTTGTAGCAATCGGCAATAAAAGATTTATATTATCTGCTGCTTTCGACAATTCTTTTATTATCAAATACTCAGATTTTAAATATAACTGAATTTTTTATATACACAACATATATGTGCTACATATATGTTGACATTTAAACAAACGTTTACTATATTGTAAATACACGGAGGTAATTATATGAAAGATATTAAAATAGCTGCGGAAATTTATTCAAGGGTTTCGGGATATTTCAGACCTGTTGTTCAGTGGAATAGCGGGAAGCAGGAGGAGTTTGCCGATAGAAAATTGCTCAAATTTGATAACAATATAGTTAAAGATCCAAAGTCTAAAGTAAAGAATAAATAAAATCTGTTCTATTGCAGCTATTCAAAAACTGATGTAAAATCTCTCTATACCACGATGCCGAGAGATTTCATCCGGTATTATGCATATAAGTTTTATTGTCAACCCAGTGCGAGATTAAGGTTGACAATAAAACCTCCTCTCATTATCCGGTATAAATCATGGAAAGAAAAAATCATATACTGGAACTCCTTTATGAGAACTCCTCCCGGTGGCTATCGGGTGAAGAGATCAGCCGTAATCTCGGGATCAGCAGAACTGCCGTTTGGAAACATATAAATATTCTGCGCGAATCTGGATACAATATTGAATCATCAAGCAGTCATGGCCACAGGTTAGTCTCCCGCGGCAATTCCTTCAGCGAATTTGAAATAACAAGAAATCTTAAAACAGAAATTTTCGGGCGGAATGAAATTCATATATTTCAGGAAACAGATTCTTCAAACATTCAGGCGTTCAGAATTGCTTCCGGCGGAGCAGCTGAAGGTTCAATTGTCATTGCCGAAAGTCAAACTGGAGGTAAAGGCAGACTCGGACGTAAATGGGTATCACCTCAGGGAATGAATCTTTACTTATCCATAATAATCCGTCCGCAGATACCGACTTTCTCCGCCCCGCGATTAACACTTGTGGCTGCAATGGCACTTTCCGAAACATTGGAATCGATTGGTGCAGCAGAGCATAGAATTAAGTGGCCCAATGATATACTTTTTAATGAAAGAAAACTTTCTGGAATCTTAACCGAAATGAAAGGTGATTGTGATGCAATCGATTTTATTATTATAGGAATCGGAGTAAACCTTAATTCTTCCAGTGATGATTATACCGATGATCTGAAAGATTCAGTGATCTCTTTAAAAGATATAATCGGCAGCACTGTAGACAGGATAGATTTTTTAAACCGTTTTCTATTATACTTTGAAAAGAATTATAACGATTTTCTGCGGGGACGTTTCATAGAAATTCTGGAAAGATGGAAAGTCAAATCTGCAATTATAAATCAGAAAATAAAAGTTACCAATCATAGTGATATTTTTACCGGTACTGTAACAGAAGTTACCCCGGATGGAAATCTCATTGTTCAGACTGAGGACGGAATCCGGCAGGTAAATTCCGGTGATATTAATTATTTAAAGGATACTAATCAATGAATTTTGGAATTACAATAGGATTTCTAATTGTAACACTTATAATAGGAATAATAAAAAAAGGTAAAACGCCTGATATTCTAAACTACTATGTAAGCGGAAGATCGAGATCCGCCTTTGCTGTTTCCGGCTCTATTGTTGCAACTGCTATAGGCGGATCTGCAACTATAGGACTCTCCGGGATTGCTTATTCAAAGGGTGCTCCTGCTGTATGGTGGCTGTTTAGCGGTTCAATTGCTCTTGTTGTGCTGGGAGTTTTCTGGGCAGGTAAAGTAAGAGAATATGAGGTTTACACTCTTCCTGAAGTTCTGGAGAAACAATATGGGGATTCTTCAATAAAAATAGTATCCTCGCTGGTAATAGTCATAGCCTGGACAGGTATCATTGCGGCACAGATGATCGCAGCCGGTAAGATTATGAATATAATATGGCCGGGGCATTATCAGTTTTTTATAGTTATGTGTGCTGTAATTTTTATTTGCTATACCGTATTGGGCGGACAAAGTTCTGTAATAAGTACTGATCTATTTCAATCTTTTCTGATTTTCGCTGGAATAATTACAGCGATTATATCTGCTTATGTTATACATGGACCCCTATCACCTGCACAGCTTCCTGCCGGTCACCTGGATTTTCCTTTTAACAGGAATTTAGGACAACGTGAAATATTAATGTTTTTTATGTTTGTAGGTTCCTCCTTTCTTGCTGGACCAGATATGTATTCACGAATACTATCTGCAAAAGATAAAAAATCAGCTCAAAAATCTGTTTTTTTTGCGGCATCTGCCATAGCCATTTTAGCAGTAATGATTGTTGCTATTGGTTTATATGCAAAAATGATTTCTCCGGGAATTGAACCTGAAACTTCATTTCAGTTTCTAATAATGAATACTATTCCCTCGGGTCTTCAGGGAGTTGTGTTTACAGCTTTACTCGCAGCGTTTTTATCAACTGCAGCAACATGTCTTCTTACATCGGGAATAATTTTAACAAACGATATTATCAATCCAGTCATTTTTATAAATAAACTAAATGAGCATAAAAAACTAATTATTACAAGAAGTATGGTAATAATCTGCGGTATATGTTCACTAGTTATTGCATTATATGTTACGGAAATAATAAAGTCGCTTTTATTGGCATTAACGGTATATACTGCAGGAGTTGTCCTTCCTGTAATACTTGGATTTTACAGAGAAAGATTGAAGTTGAATCAATATGGGGCGATGTCCGGAATAATTTCAGGGGGATCGGCTGCTATTATTATGAAATACTTTATGTATGATCGATTTTTAATTTATATATTTCCTGCAGTGTTTGTGATTATCTTTTTAATCAGCTGGATGACTAATGACTGAATAAACTGAAAATACTATACAGTATGAGTTCTAATTTTTTATTTCACACAAGTTATTCGACCTGCTGAATGAAATTTATTGTCATCCCCGTGAGATGGGGATCCACTCCTGTGAAAAAATGGATCCCACATAGCGAGGATGACAAATTAACTCAAAATAATCAGGTCTAAATACTAGAGTGCGGTGTTAAACAATATTTGTAGAAATTATTTCTTTTTATTTAAATCTATTAAGCTTTGAATTTCTTTAGGAGTGAGTCCTGCCCTCTGTGCCATTCTGTCAACATTATACTTCCACTCAGCCTTTGTATAATTATCAGGAATTTTTGGTGCGTGGCATTTTGTACATTTCTCTTTAATAATGTCCTGATCAGCCGACAGAAAGCTCATTTCTGCGCTAATTCCTAAAATAATTACAGCTGCTGCGGCAGAAAAAAGAACATATAATTTTTTCATATTTTTTAGACTCCTGAGGTTTTATTTAATTTGAATATATATTATAAAAAAAAATAAACAAATAAAAATGAATTTAAAATAAGAATTTCTCTTAACTGATTAAAAACCGACGGTTAACTTGTACACTTTCGTCAGTCTGCAGCGGAGAAAGATTATGCTGGAAACTATCCGACAGTATGAATAGATTAAACATTCTATTTCATCTCAGCAGGAGTTACATTTTTTATAAACCATGATCTTCCGCATGAAAAATCTCTCTGAACCTTATAATACAAAACTGTGTCCACAGTAAAAAGAAATTTCCCTTTTTTATCCATAAATCCATCTTTCATTAGAGAGCTTTCATCATTTTCCTTATATGAAATATATGCAACTCCTTCTGAGAATACTCCGCCCCCGATAAGTTTTCCGGTACCTGAAAGAGTTAGTTTTTTTTCACCGGTTTTATCTATATAGTAGCTTTCGAATGACTCTGTAGTGATACAAGCAAGTTCCTCGGAAAATGTTTCTGCGCTATAAAATTCCTTACTAAATGCATTCTCGCCTTTTGTTGTAAAGTAAATATGTCCATTTGGTGCATACTTTGATAAGTGTTTTGTATTTGCCAGAACTAATCCCTCTTTAAAATCTTCAGCTGCGCCAAGTACCGGTTTAACAATCCAGTTACCTTTTAGATCAATATATCCCCACAGGAGCTTTTCCTTATCACCGCTGAAAGTATCCAATATAGGAAGACCTCTCAGCATATCGGGAGATGTAATTTTTATTGCTACAGCAGCAACTCCGTCGGAGAAACTATGAACAACTTCAAACTGGTCCTTTATTACCAGATTCCCTTCTGAATCCATAAAACCGAATTGCCCGCTGTCACAAACCACTGGGAAACGACCCTCTGAATAAAAATGAAAATCCTCACGATATGTTGTTTTTCCAGGATCGGATAATATCAGATTACCTTTTGTGTCGATATATCCATGCTGGTCATTGGCAAATCCTGATCTATCCACTGAATCAGTTGTTACCCTCGCAATACCTTCTGAAAATTTTCCTGCGGAATAGAATTGAGGTGCAATAACCATATTCCCTTTTTTATCAATATACCCCCAATCTTTGTTGCTGTAAGCTGAGGTCGTTTTGACTGCAGCCATACCTTCATAGAATGGTCTGGCATCATAAAACTGCTGTTTTATTATGATATTACCCGCTGTATCGACATAACCCCATAGCTCACCTGTTTTCACAGGAGCAAGATTCTCGCGAAATTCTTTTGCTCCATCGTAAATAGGTGGGATAATCTCTTTACCGTTTTTATCAAAAAAACCGTATTTATAAACTGCTTCATCAGATTTTTTCATAATTGCCTTGATTGCACAGGCTCCGACTACCAGTAAAATAAAAATTAACAAAATGATCATGTAAACTTTATTCATATATACCTCAATATTAATAATTATTATATAGTTACTAGGCTTATTTGTTGTAAAACTTTCCCACTGTTTCCCACTCTGACTTATCATCCTTATCAATTTCCAGTGGTGTGCTGTTTTTAATATTACTGAAAACACTTCTAAGAAGCGATGATTCTCCGGAAGCTGATTCTCTCAGAACAATATCATGCGATTTATCAAAAATCATAACTACCTTTATCATCCTCTCTCCTTTCAAGCCTCTCGGTTTTGTAGAAGTATTGTAGAAAGAGATTTCAATTTTTTTCAAATCATCCCATTTAAATTTTTTTTCACCGGTTGAAATAAAATATCGAAACACTGCACCATCTTTTGTAAGGTATCTATAACCTAAGAGAGATTCAGCTACACCAAGCAGTGAACATAAAACTAATATTGAAATGAAAATTTTAACACCTTTTGTGCTTTTAAATGAAGGCGTAAAAATGATCGCAACAAGTGTTACAGCCAGAAGCGCAAAACAGAAATACCCGAAGATTGTAAAAAATCCATTATCGCTCTGAAACTCAATAAATCCCGAAGTTCCGTTTAAAAAAAATTTCTTCTGAATTTCGGGGATTATAAATAGAAATAATACTGTCCATATAAGTATAAAAATAAAGAAAATCATAGTAATCAGTAAACCATCTTTGATCTGTTTTCTATCTTTTAATTTATCTTCATCCATCTTTTACCTGCAGTCTTTTTAATTTATTGTTTATATCATGAAAGCGTAATGCCGCGACCAAAGGAAGATCTTCGATAATCTCATGAATAATTTATTTTATAAAAACAGTTGAGATCCCCTTATTTACAAAAATGAAAGCTGTAAAACGGCAAAGACCAAAAATATTTTATTCGATTGTCAACCGCTATAGTATAATTAAATTATCTAACTTCACGGAAATTAAAAAATTATTTTGCTGAAGTTTAAAAAATTAATTTAATATGGACGGAGAAAAATAAAGTGTGGTGAAGGAATATTTCTGAAAATTGTGAATAAAATTACGAAGATTATAAAAGAAATTATCACTACCTTATCATATTTTTGTATTGATAATGAGTTTTTCATTTTAAAAAAACGGATGATGAGCCAGAATGCGGATAAAGGAAATGCTGTAAATAATAGAATATTACAGCGAATCGCATGATAGATATCACCTCTAATAATTGAATGAATTCCTCTGCTCATCCCGCATCCCGCACAAAAAAAACCGGTGAATTTATTGATAATGCAGCCTGTGGGAATGAATCCAAACCGGGTGTTTACAAAAATTATCAGTACCCCGGAACAAATAAGAATGATATAATTAAAATTCCGATTATCATGAATTCTTATCATGTTTTATATAAGAGGCATACCATCAGAGTCTGGAAGTTTTCTTGTAGCTATGAGTATTATATCTATGAGCCACCATATCCCGCAGCCGCCGAATGTGAAAAGTTTCAGAAGACCAAGTCCGACATATCCAAGATAAAATCTATCTACTCCAATATGTCCGAAAAATATTGATAGAATAAGGGCAACAATTAGTTCTCTTTGAGGAACAGCTGGTTTTGACCCTGCAGGTAAAACAACTGTGCCGGGTGTGTTAACCAGTAAAATTCCGCAGCTCGGGCAGTATTTTGCATCTGAAAGATACTCTTTTCCGCATTTCTGACAAAACATAGTTCACTCCATTGATGCTTAGATTATTTTATTATATAAATCATGAATCAATATTTCAAGTAGTTTAAGATAAACTATATATAAATGCTACTTAGTTTTATTCTTTGACAGCTCTTCAAGTGATCTTTTATAAAAATCTTCAATAGCCCACATCATTCTGTAATCAGGATAGTTGCTCATCAGTTCTTCGCATCTTATTTTTAATTCACTCCACTGTTCAAGATTTGAATCTGCCAGAACTGCAGAGTAAAGAATTTCGGGGACAAATGGATCTTTTGCAAATGGTTTCCGTGATCTTTCTGTTATAGAAATGATCTCTTTGTATAAAGCCGCGGACTTAACATGATCTTCGAAGTACTCTTCATATAATCCGGCCAGTTCTGAGAGATTATTCTGTAGATTCCAGGTGCAGACAGCAGGTGTGTCTCCCTGAAAGTACGCATATATCTCTTTCTCGTACAATGCATTATCTTTCTGACGAAGTTTTTGATAATGCGGATTCATTGCAATATCTGCAAATGTGCGCCAGGGTTTTTCTTTAAGTCTGGCCTGTATTTTATTGATCTTATCATACAGAGCCGCTATCTCACGGTGCTGACGCATTTTAGTAAAATCTTTCAGAAATTTATATGATTCCTCTATCCCCTGGTATGGTTTAAGATAGAAAGGATCGATTTTACTCGCTTCTTCGAATTTTTTTCTGGCATCTTCAACTGAACCTTTATCAAGAAGATCAAGCCCCTGATAGTATTTTTTTACTGCCTCAACCTCATTCCCGGAAACCGGCTTCAGCGATTCTCCATTATTGATTCCAAGAGCCTTCTCTGCTTTTTGTGAGATTTCACTCTGCAGTGTCAATATACTTTCAAGCGGCCCCTTAACCATGAATGTAGATACGATTTTCCCGCTTACTGTATCTGTTACTTTGCCGTTTATAACAATGGTATTTCCCTGAATAATGTAAGAACCGTAAATAAGTTTTGCGGCACTCATAAGTTTTCCCAGTTCAAGTGCTTTTTTATCATCTATCAGACCGGTTAAAGAGAGTTCCTGTTCCTCGAGAACCTTTTTTAAATTAGTTCTCTCCACAACATCGACAGCACCGTTCTCTGCAATATCAGAAATAAGCATATCCGCAATTCCCTTAGAGAGCCAGTCAAATTCTTTATTTTTTGTAGTGTTATCAAAGTATAGAATAGAAATAGTATCTTTATCGGATGTTATCTCTTTCGCATACATTGTTGAGTATGAAGTAAGAGATAATAGTATAGATAAGAATAAAATCCATTTTATATTTAATTTCATATCAGACACCTGCATTTCAAATGCTGCATATTTTTTATGCAGGATAAATTACATATACATTTTTTCAATTTCATCGGCAAATTTCTCGAGAATCTCCTTTTTGTTAACCTTCTGTGATGGAGTAAGCATTCCATTGTTTTCGGTAAACCTTTCGGTAAGTATTGTATATTGTTTTATTCTTTCATAACTTTCAAGTTCACTGTTTGAGCGGTCAATTTCATCTTTAATCAATTCCTGAAGCCGCGAGTTAACTATCAGGTCCTCTCCGACTTTTATACATGTCCGGAATCCGCTATCATCATCCCACTGAAGCAGATCTTTTCGATACTTAACTCCTTCTCTATCAAATAGATCAATAAAGTAATTAAAATCAGGAACAATAAGTGCTGAGATATATCTTTTGTCATCACCTACGATTAGAATTTGAGAAATATAAATGCTTTCAGAAAAGAGATCAACAATTTTAAATGGAGATATGTTCTTCCCTGAATCGGTGCAGATAATTGATTTTTTCCTGTCGAGTATTTTGTAGTAACCCTCTGTATCAATCTCCACCATATCACCTGTCCTAAACCATCCATCAGTAGTAAATAGTTCTGCAACTAATTCCGGCTTGTTCAGGTACTCTTTAAAAACTCCTGCACCTGTTATCTCCAGTTCACCATCTTTAGCTATCCTGCTCTGTCCGCCGCATGCATTAATTCCGATATAACCGGGTTTACATGCCGTAATGGGATTTACAATACAGGCGTTGAAACTCTCTGTAAGGCCGTAACCTTCAACAACTGGTATACCTATTGCGAAATAGAACTTAAGCAACTCAGGTGAAATCGCAGCTGTTCCGGAAAAAGAATAACGGAATCTGCTGCCGAAAATAGATCTTATTTTTAAAAGAATTTTATCTGCAAACTTAAATTTGATTTTTAAAACAAAACCAAGTTTTGAATTAACCTCATAATCTTTATGCATATTATAACGGCCTGAGGAATCTTTTCGAAATTCCAGAACCTCATAAGCAACATTCAGTGCCCAGGTAATAAATATTTTTTTCATTGAACTCTGGTTCATTATATATTTTACCTGAAGATACATTTTTTCATATAATCTGGGAACACAGTTTATCCAGGTTGGATTATACTTGCGAAGATCCTGAGTAAAAGTCCCCGGTTTATCGGAATATGCAATTGCTGATCCATGGTATATTGCAGTTAGCTGACATGATACTCTATCGAAGATATGAGCCAATGGTAGAAAACAGAGTGTAACATCATTTTCGTTGACCTCCATCCCGTATCTTGAAAGAAACTCATCTGAACCGGAAATTTTTGAGCTGCAGTTAAAATGGGTTAATACTACTCCCTTTGCAGATCCTGTAGTACCTGAAGTATAAATTATGGTATACCAGTCATCGAGCGTAATGGAGTCTTTTCTTTCTACGTATTCCTGGAAATTTTCTAATTTCCAGGAATTGCCTTTGTCAATAAGTTCCTGAAGTCCGATTATCCGGCTGTCTTTACTTTTATATTTGATATCAAGAACTATTACCTTCTGGAGCTTTGGAATTTCATTGTAGGATGACATTATTTTATCAAGGAGTTCCTCGTTGCCGGCAAAAATAAACCGGCTGTCGGAATCATTCATTATATATTCAACTTTTTTTGCCTGAAGCGTAGGAAAAATTGTTACACTTACTCCTCCGGCACATGCAAGAGCCATGTCAGCATGTGTCCAGTATGGGGTGCTTTCGGACATGATCGCAGCCCTGTCTCCTTTATTTAAACCAAGAGATATTAAACCGCAGCTGATAGATTCAACCCTTTCCAGCATTTCTGACCAGGTAAATTGTCCCTTATTATCACCTGAAAAAAGTTTTGCATTAAAAATCTGGGCAGTCCGGTTCGGGAACCTGCTGCAGGAGTTATAAAAATGCCACGACACAGGTCTCAAATTCTCTTTTTCCCAGCGCCACTGTTCAATTGCGGTCATATTTTTTCTCCCTTTACTAATGTACTGTATTTTAAAAACTACACTTTACAATTCAATTAATATTTTTTTAAATATCCGGCAGAAAAGAAAAATTGTCAAGCACGCATTTTAGCATATTCTATTTATTATTTTAGAGCTTTTTTTTAAATAAAAAAAATTTTGTTTGATATTTAGAAAATTACAATTATAAACGATCAAATAGAAAAACAGGTAGAAATAATGAAAATAAAAACTCTTAAAGATAAGAAACTATCGCTTCAGAATGAAGGTAATCTCGAACTCTTTTTTATTGGAACAGGGAGCGCTTTTACAAAGCGGCAATTTCAGACAAATCTTCTGGTTGTTAAAGGCAAAGATCATCTTCTTATAGATTGCGGTACAAAATGTCCCCAGGCAATTTCGGAGTTGGGAATACCTGTTACCGAAATAAAAAATTTTCTTATAACACATTCTCATGCTGACCATATAGGAGGACTTGAAGAGATTTCTTTATTGGGACGTTACGTAACAAAGAAAAAACCGGTAATGGTTATAAACGAGACTTATCAGCATATTCTATGGGATATGTCGCTTCGCGGAGGATGTGAATATAATGAAGAGGAAGCCGGGGATATGCTCACCTTTAAAGATTTCTGGAATGTAATTAGACCTCAGTGGCTTCCGGATTACAACAGGGAGACATTCGGACTAAAAGTTGGGGATATCAATATAAAGATAATGCGCACAAAGCATATACCCGATTCTTCATTTGACTGGCAGAGTTCATTCTGGAGCTGCGGTGTTATTATAGATGATAGAATATTTTTTACAAGTGATACAAGATACGATCACGACTTGATCGAGTTCTACGAAAATAAGTTTAATTTTGAGACTATTTTTCATGACTGCCAGTTTTTCACAGGTGGAGTACACTCTTCACTTGATGAAATAAATAATTTTACTGCAGCTGTTAAATCAAAAACATATTTAACTCACTATGGTGATAACTGGGAAGAATATGATGATAAAATTAAAGAATACGGATTTGCAGGGCGTGCCATACAGCAGCAGTTTTATACTTTTGATTAAACTCAATGAAGTTTTAATTTAAAAAACGGGGTAATTTATTACCCCGTTTGAAGACCGGTTTATTTTTAAATTATATCACTTGAACAGCAGTTGCTCGTTGACCCTTATCAGAATCTTCAATCTGAAAATTAACCTTGTCGCCTTCTCTAAGACTCTTGTATCCATCACCTATAACGCCTGTGTAATGGACAAAAATATCCCCACCGTCATCTTTTGAAATGAAACCAAAGCCTTTCTTTTCATTAAACCATTTTACAACACCACTTGGCATAAAAAACTCCTTAAAAAAATTCATTAAAATCTTTTCAACAAGCAGGATGATAGCCGGTTGAAAATATTAACGGGCAAATTCAGTTTATATTATTCAGTTTTTTTTGTCAAAATTATTTTAAAATTTATACCTGGATCAATGATAACTGCTCGTATATCTCCGGCTATATTTATTCCCGCCGGGACTCCGGCTTTGCTGGAAATATTTTTTAATTATATTTCTTGAGCAGTTAAGTACTAATCTAATATTACTTTTTCTCCGGAATTATCAGAATTTGACCTGTAAATAAAATATTTGGATTTTTAATTTTACCTTTATTGAGTTTGTAAATTTCTTCCCATTTTTTATAATCACCAAAAAGCGCTTCACTGATTTTAATCAATGTATCTTTATCTTTTACAATATATTCGTTTTCTGCGAGAGGTTTTACCTGTACAGCTTCAGTTTTAACTACAGTTGATGTTTTTTCAACAGATTCAGTTTTCGATATTGTATTCTCTTCTTTAGGAGGAGCAGTTATTTCATTTTTAGTTTCAGTTACAGTATTTTCAGTTTTAGCATTTTCATTTTTAAAATTCTTATAAAAATATTTAAAAAATGAAAATACAGCAAATACAGCCAGCAGAATAAGTATAATAGCTATAAATATTTTTTTCCCGCCCTTTGCAGGAGCGGATGGACTTTTAATTTGAGGTTCCTGTTTATCAAATGCTGATTCATCAACTTTAATATCTTTTTTTAGATCTGAACTGAGGTTATCCGATAAACTTTTTTCTATATGTTTTAATGCGGTTTCTGTTAACTTAAAGTTTTCGAGAATGTAGCTGAGGGTTCTTTTTTCTATATCTGTTATTTTCCCTCCGTCTTTTATCTGTTTTACAATATATCTGGAATCGGCAAGTGATATCCGTCCATCCCCTTTACCTGCTACACTTCCTTCTGCAATATCCAGCATCGCTCGGTCGTAATTTTTGCCGCCTATCTTCTTATAATATGAGCTCATATAACTGCCTCCGGTGATTGTAAATAAAGATGTATTTTTAAGATTAAACACTCAATTACAGTGTAAAAAAAAGATATAATTTTTTTTATTTTTTTCAGATATTTTTTTTCAAGTGTATAATCATTAAAGGTATGATATTTTGAAGGTATTGCTATGGTCCAAAAAAAACGGTAGCTGCGAAAACGGAATGACTGTTTCGTGTAAATTATTTAAGTTTAAATGGGATGTAATAATAAACTACAGTTGAGATAATTTTAATTTGTAATTATTTATCGCAGAATCTATTTGATTTATCAATTTGTTTGAGTTTACAACTGCTTCATCATAATATCTGTTTGTTTCCTTTTCAATCTCTGTATTATTCTTTTCTTCTTCAGGTGTTATCGGATCGTCAGCCTTTCTATTTTCCATGTCGGCAATCTTCTTCTCATTCATGTCTTCAATCTGCCCGTCCAGGGTTTCGATAGAATATTTAATAAGCTCTTTCCGTTCTTCAAGCAATCTTATTTTGATTTTATAGTATTCCTTTTTTTCTTCAGATGTGGTTTCACCTGTTTTCAATCCTCTGCAATAACGGATAAGTTTTTCCAGTTCTTTAATATGCTGTTCGGCATCCTTCTCGGCAAGCTTTGCAGATATCCATACATCATCAGGAAGATTTTCATCATTGCAGACACTTTTTGACAATTTATTTATTTCATTTATAGCTTTATCTTTAACTGGATCAGCGCCCTGTAAAGTATCCGTTGTGCTGTCATCAGCGTCTGAGGTCAATAAAGAGAACAGTCTGAAAAAATAATTTGATTCACCATTTGCATTGTTTTTACTTGCGGTGGCATTAACTCCGAGATAGGATTTTTCCTGTTTCTTTTTACAATCTTCACAATTAGATAAATTATCCATATTAGTATTTTCATTTGAAGAAATTCCGAGGTAAAGCATGATACCGGCTAAAAGTAAAATTATTGAAACAATATATTTCAGTTTTATTTTTTTGAGAAATTCCATTATTACCCCATAAAAAATCTTTAAAAATTAAAGTTTGCAGCAAGTACTTATAACCAGTTGGTAAAATTACTCTCCACTGTTTCTTCGTCGCGGCAGAGACAAAATAGATCTGAGTACTAAGTATTTAAAAAATATCTCTTATTTATAAATAGTAAAACTTCAGAAGCATCTCATTGATTTAAAAATGGAGACACTGCTGAAGTTTATTTTGAATAACTGTAAATGTCAATGAACATTTAATGAT
This sequence comes from uncultured Leptospirales bacterium, assembly GCA_964450405.1. Classification (GTDB taxonomy): domain Bacteria; phylum Spirochaetota; class UBA4802; order UBA4802; family UBA5550; genus WRGT01. Next base: position 99,065 of record CAYVCQ010000004.1, read on the forward strand.
ATATATCTCAGCATAGTGAAGCGGATAGATAACACTCTTCACTATGCTTTTTAAAATTCAATTTGTTATGGTCTGATATAGTCTCTTGTTTTAGTATAAACACTGTAGGTCCATGTACTAAGTATATGACCAAGACAGCCGGATGAAACTGCATAACCGTAATTTGCACTGGATTGAGGAATAACTACTTCATCACACCAGGACCACAATGACATTCCCGGGCAGTATCCAAGCAGCATATTAACCATTGCAGATCCCGGACGAAGATCTTTTGCAGCCTGAGTAAGTGGATCACCATATGCAACATAGGTTCCTTTGTGAGGTGTTGCAATATAAACTACCTGGTTAACTTTCGCTGCACCGCCGAGATATTTCATGTAATAGCGAGCAACAAGTCCGCCCATTGAATGACAGATAAGGTCAACTTTAGTTTTACCTGTTGCAGCAAGTGCAGCATCAACCTTACCTTTTAATATATACGCACCATTAGCAACTCCGGGAATTGTATTATATGTATAATAGTAAAGATAATTCGAAGGGTATCCATCTGCTTTAAACCATGCTATCATTGAAGAGAAATTGACAATAGTACTTCCGCTGTATCCATGAACAAAAACTACAGGATCCAGGGCAAAAACAGGTGAGCCATAAAGAATTACACTGGCCATAATTGCTAATAATATCTTTTTCATTTAAGTACCTCATATTTATGATTTTCAAGAACCGTCCAGACGGTCTTTAATATATTTATACACATAGTTTGATTTATGTCGTCTCATTAGAAGATATCTTTATTTGATACACATCAATTTTAAGAAAATTCAGGTAATTAGACTTTTGCCTTAACCGAAGATGTTTGAGAAATACATTAACCACCAGCATAAAAAGAATACGATACAAAGTAATTTGAGGAATTTCTAAGTTCAGAGGATGTTTTTCTGGTATTTTGCCCTGTAGTTTATAGGGGTTTCATTCATTATTTTTTTAAAAACTCTATAAAATGTCGGAAGACTTTCAAAACCTACCGAGAAAGCTATATCTACTATATTATCCTCTGAATTTATCAGAAGTTCGCAGGCTTTTTTAAGACGGCACTCATTGATATAATCAGCGATATTTTTATCTGTCATTTTTTTAAATATCTTACCAAGATAATCGCTGTTCATATTCATTGCTTTTGCAAGACTTTCACGTGAAATCTCATCACTGAAATTTTTCTCAATATAATCAAGTGTCTCTTCGAGTTTTTTTCTGGTAAAATAAGAGACCACCTTATCCTGAACACCCTTCTCGAGGGTATCAACTACTCCTTGAAGTGCCTCCATTGATTTTTCCAGATCAGCGGTTTTTTCCATCACCTTCAAATCGAGGCTTTCTTTTAACTTTGTAAGATCACTGTACATTATCGAATTTGCAAGAGCAATGGCTGCAGATGATTTTACATTTTTAATAAATGCTGTTTCATCAGATGTAAGAGGCTTTTTGTTATTTTTCTCTGGAAGCATCAGCAGTGCAATAAATGTATTATGCTGAATTAGAGGTATAATGTATTTCGCATTATATTCAGTGAAAAGTCCCAGAAGCTCATCTCTCTCCTTTTCATAGATATGAATATATTCTACGATGTCGTGCTCAATAATACTATTTGAACCGGCCATCCATCTTTTTAAACCGGGGGAGAGAATTAATCCATTAGCGCTGAAACCGGGGATAGTGCCGCTTCCGGTATCACAAAGTATAAGTTTGGCATTTTCAAATGAGTCCGTTTTTTTTATTACATCGGTGAACTGCAGAACAAGTTCATCGAATGTTTTGAGAGAATAGATACTCTCTGTAAAATCAGATTCAATCTGCATTAATTCAAGTTTTCTTTTATTAAAAACTCTCTCAGTAAACTTGTGAACAAATATGAAATAATGATAATTGATAAAAAACCAGAATATAACTGAGATAAATATAATTATGTAATGCCCCCGGCCTATATACGGATAAATAAGATATAGAACTCCAAGAGTCGGTAAAGTCAGTAATGTAGAAAGAATCGCCCAGAGTGTCGCAGCCTGAAAGATTCCACGAAAGTCCAGCAGGCGGTATCGAAGAACACCGTATGCAAGAAATGATAATGGAATAAAACTGAAATTCCCCAATGGATAAAAATCTATTCCGACAATAGCCGGATAATTCAATAGCGATAAAAAAGCTGATATAAGTAAAGATGCAATAATATATGTAAGCTTAAGCCGGATAACCTGATTCTGTTCATTCCTTATCCTCCGGATGACAAAGACTGTTAAATATAGCAGAACAACTGCAGCATAGATTCCAAAAATCAGAAAAACTACACCGCCTTTACCCGCGTATCCCCAACTGTATTTATTCAGAGAAGGAATGTAAAATCTTGTAGGTGTTGTAAGTGAAATAATGAAACTGAGTATAAAAGCACCCTTGATTAAAATTCTGTTTGATGTACCAGTTGTACGAAAAAAATATAGCAGGCTGATTGCAGGGGTATAAACATAAAAAAAGTGAACAAATCTTTCTATAGTCAGTATCAGATCCTCGTTACCTCTGAACAACTGGTGACAGATAAAAACCGGACTTAACAGCGACCAGAAAATGCATAATACGACAAATAAAATGTTCTCAGATTGGAATTTACCTTTAAATATTGCGATATAAATAATTGCAAGGTTTACGAGAAAAGATAGTAAAGGAGGAACGATATATATATTGAGTTTCCCTATAATTTCAAAATCATTATAATTCATTATATGTTTTAAAGACCTCTGATTACATTTTTAGAGCACATCGACGTTATCACCATACACTAAAATAAAAATAAATTTACCTCTGAGCAAACTCACTAATTAGGGGATTCAAAATGCAAGTCAACAAGTATTTATATACTTAATATATATCATTCCAGACTGAGATCAAATCATTATTCTTTATTTAATGAGTATAAATTTCCAGACTGTAGATAAGATTTTTTATTTCTTGCAATTTAATAATATATAATTACTAATAAAGTGTAAATAGATAAAGCCGGAGAAAAAAATGAAAAACAATATCCGATTATATAACAACACTCTTGAAAAGTGGAGTGAGTATTTTGGGAACTGGTTTAATGACGAATCCAATTTTCATGGAGCGCATATGGAGGACGAGATGTATCCATACTCTGCGCTTTTTGAACCGATAAAAATAAACTCGTTAACAATAAAGAACCGTATTATAATGGCTCCAATGGGGAATGTAAGCATGGTTGATGAAACAGGCAAGCCTTCTGCAAAGATGATAGCATATTTCGCAGAAAGAGCGAAAGGCGGTACAGGACTTATAACATCAGGTCTTGTACAGATAAGTCATGGGGTTGATCCATCTGTCACAGAGCCTGGTGATCTCTCCATCTTCCCGAGAATAGACAGGTCGAGGACTAATTATACAGGATGGCGTACTCTTGCACAATCGATTCACGCATATGGAGCTGCATTTTTTATACAGCTTTCTCCCGGTATGGGGAGAGTCGGATCTCCGGAGTGTGTTGTAAAGAAACATAAACTTCCAGTCTCGGCGTCGTGGAATCCTAACTTTTATATTCCGCAAATTCCATGCAGACCTCTCACTTTTCTCGAGTTAAGAAAAATTGTGAAAAACACCGGACAGGCGGCGGCTGATTCAAAGGCTCATGATATAGATGGAGTCTACCTGCACGGGCATGAAGGTTATCTTCTTGAGCAGCTTTCTAACCCCGCATTCAACAGAAGACTTTTTGGTCCATATAAAAACTGGCAGAAATTCGGACTTAATATTGTTAAAGAGATACGCAAAAGATGCGGAGATGATTATCCGATAATGTATCGCATCGACCTTTCTCTGATGCTTAATGCAACATATGGCGATAGAATGAAAAGTGTTTCATCCTTAAAGAAATTTAAGAATGAGCGGACAATTGAGATGACTCTTGATTATATAAAAAATCTTGTTTCTGCCGGAATCGATATATTTGACGTTGACCTTGGCTGTTACGACAACTGGTGGCTCCCTCACCCTCCTGAAGCTATGCCCCCTGCCTGCTTTGCTGAAGTTGCAGCACTGGTTAAAAAATTTTTAGTAGAAAATAATATCAAATCAAATGCCGGACTTGATGTTCCCGTTGCAGCTGTTGGAAAACTCGGATTTCCCGATATTGCAGAGAGAGCGCTTCAAAAGGGTCAATGTGATATGATTATGCTGGGAAGACCTCTTCTTGCCGACCCCGAATGGCCTAATAAAGTTTATGCCGGAAAAAATAAAGAAATCATCCCGTGCATCGGAGATCAGGAGGCATGTGTAAACGAGTTCATTAAGGGCGGACACCCTCAGTGTTCGGTAAATCCTAGAACTGCATTTGAAGAATTATATGAAACTCTTCCAGCTGCAACTGAAAAGAAGAGAATTGCCGTCGTCGGAGCCGGACCGGCAGGAGTTATGTGTGCCTGTACCGCTGCAGAACGGGGACACGATGTGACTATCTTCGATAAAAATCCCATCGCCGGGGGACTGGTGATAGCCGGCTCTCTCCCTAAAATAAAATTTGAAATTGAAAATTATCTATCTTACATGAACTACAGACTTTTGCTGACTTCAAAAAAATATAAACTCAAAACTGAATTCAATAAAACGATTACTGCAACATTTCTGAAAACCGGAAAGTATGATGCTATTGTATTTGCAACAGGCGGTGCCGGAGTAAAACCGGAGATTCCAGGTATTGATCAGGATCATGTTTTCAATACTGTTGATGTATTAATAAATCCTTCTAAATGTACCGGCAAAAAAAATGCAGTAATAATCGGAGGCGGATCTACCGGCTGTGAGATTGCTCATTTTCTTGCTTATGAAGCTGATATTAAAAATATCACAATAGTTGAGACTCAGCCTGAAATTATGAAACATTCCTGCACAGCAAACCGGGGATACATGTTACATTATCTCGAGAAGAAAGGTGTTAAAATTCTGAACTGCACAAGTATAAGTAAAATTAAATCAGGATCAATAATCTTCAATCAGAACATATCAAAAAGAGTTCCCGACCCGTACGTTACATGGAAACCTATTTTGCCTGAGAACATTCCGAATCCTTTTGCTAAAAAAATTAATATTAAAAACAGGGAAACCGAGATCACCGCAGATATTGTAATACTCTCAATGGGATGGAAACCGGACAGAACCCTCTACGATGATTGCGTAAGAAGACAGGTGGCTCCTGAAATATATATTACCGGTGATTTATATTCAACTGGAAAAGTATTTGAAGCAACCAAGGGCGGATATGCCATCGGGCGGAGAATTTAAAATTTTAATATTCTATACTCCCTGGTTTTAAAACTTTTTTATAAGAAGAAACTTATTGTTTAATTGCGGGTGCTAAGAGGTGGTGACCCATCTTTATCTCCCGCACAACATTCAGCAGTTCAAAAAATTTTTTAAAATATTCCTTCAGGCTATTGTCAGAATTTAAGAATTTTAACAAATACTGCTTTTTCTTGAAACATCTTCTCTTGCTAAAATACATAAATGTCATACTATGGAGTGTAAAATATGACAGCACTGAGATCAGTATCACCGGATTCGGAAGAAAATAATATTAAAAACGCTTATTTTGCAGGGGGATGTTTCTGGTGCACCGAACATGATTTAAAACATATTCCAGGGGTAATTGATGTTATCTCAGGCTATGCAGGAGGAGATACTTTAAATCCAACTTATGAAGAAGTGTGCAGCGGAAAAACAGGACATAGAGAAGCAGTGATGGTTAAATACAATCCAGATGAGATAGGTTACGGAAAACTTTTGGATGAATTTTTAAAAACTATTGATCCCCTCGATTCAGGAGGACAATTCTTTGACAGAGGTTTTCAATATACTAATGCAGTTTTTTATCTTGATGAAAAAGAAAAAGAAGCCGCAGCTCAATGTGTAAAAAATACCGCAGACAAACTAGGAGTAAAAAAAATCGAAGTATCTATAATCCCTTTTAAAAATTTCTTTGAAGCTGAAAGCTATCATCAGGGATTTTCTGAAAAGAATCCTGTAAGATACTGTTCTTATCGTGAAAGCAGCGGACGAGATGCAAAACTGAAGATACTATGGAAAACCTGAATAGAAAAAATATATCCAATACCGATACGTATGTACCGGATTGGATATATTAACTTTTTTTTAATAACCTGAAAGAGAATAGCTGTTTGCACCTGATTCGTCATAACACTCGCCGTTTCCGCATGAGGAGGAAAAAGTACTTGGGCCCGAGCAGGATGAACCTTTAATTTTTTCGCAAACTTCCTGTGCTTTTTTTCTGTCTGAAAAACTGTCACCCTTTGTACATACTACAATCTTTTTACCACCCTTTGACCAGTCACTTCCATACTGGCATTTAGCATCCGCCTGAACTGAAATCATAACAACAGCAAACAATGAAATTACCGCTAAAGATAAAACCCTCATAGCTCCTCCAATTTTAGTGATTTAAGATGATTGAAAAATACTTATTTAAAGTGAAGAATCAAAAAAAATGAATAATTATTAGAAAAAAAATTGTAGTTTTAACATTATTACTTCATTGGATTATAATAGTAACGGCCATTCTTATATATGATTTTTTTTTCATTTTCAAATTTTAAAAGAGTAAGTTCTACCCATCCCCCAGCAAATTCTTTTTTCATACGGCTCTCTGATGGATAGAGCTTTTTCAGAATGTCCCTTACGGTTACACCCTCAGTGGAAGACTGCTCTAATAGTTTAAGAACATCATTAGTTCTTTTTCTTCTCCATTCAATTATTTCTTTAAGTCGCTCGTATGGATTGAGTATCGGGCTCCCATGGGCCGGAAGAATAATTTTCAAATCCGGGAGACTTAACATCTTTTCTAAAGATTGTTCATATTGATCTATATCAGACTTAGGCGGGCCGAGCCAGACGTTTATACTTTTGAGTACATTATCACCGGAAAAAAGTATTCCTTTTTCCCGATTATACAATGTTATGTGTTCACTTGAATGTCCCGGTGATTCGAATATTTCCCACTGTTCATCATCAATCTCAATTATACTTTCAGATGAAATTACAATATCAGGATTATCGATAAAAGATACACCCCAATATAAAGCATAAATCCTAAATTCAATTTTGTGACTGATAAATTTTATCAGGCTGCTTAAAATTCCCCCGGCAGTCTTTTCATTTTCTTTTTCAGCAGGAGTAAAAGAATCTCTATAAGCACTGCTGCTACTTATAATTTTTTTCATCTTGTCAGATATTATTATGCGGAATCCCCACCTCTTTCTCAATCTATTCAGACCGGAAAAATGATCGGCGTGTGCATGGCTCAAAAGTATTCTATCTATGTAATTTTCTTTTCCTCTATCTTTACATATATTGCAGATCTCTTTATACTTCCGGGAGAAATCTCTTATGCTTCCGTAGTTCCCATACCCTGCGTCATAAACGATTCCATTTTTACCAGTTATTACATAAATATTTACAGAGGGTTTAAGCATACCGAGCAGGCCCCGTTCAGTTATTCTGAAAATTCCCGGGTAAACCTCTTGAATTGAATCTTTTTTCATTTTTTATAACTCAATATAAAATCTTTTACTTCAGATAATCCTGCGATCATAAGCCAGCCTCTTGCAACTTCATCGGTCATTCTTCCGATGTAAAGAGATGGAAATTTATTCCTCATCATTTCTCTAACTACTGCAGTGTTTGAAGCTACAAATTTGATGATCAGATCTTTATCGTCCTGATTAAGTTTATTCCAGTCATTTCTGTCTGACATTCTGTCTCCTCAATTCAATTGTATTATACAGATATAACTGTAGCGTAACTTTTAAAAATTGCAGGTAATTATGTTTACTCCCGCTTCTTATTAATATTTATATATCCGGTTTTAAGATGTAGACTCGTCACATAGTTAAAGAGTGTATGCTAAAATCAATGAAAATCTTTAAATTTTTTCTTGATTAAATTATTAATAGGAGTAATTTTAGTGTATTATTACTGTTAACGATTTGAATCAGTTTTTTAATGTTCAAACAAAAGTTATAGATGAATGATTAAATTGATAAAATCAAATAGTAAATTAATAAAAAAATCAACAACAAGTAAGAGTAAAAAAATGTCTATTTTTGAAAAGATTGCAGAAAGAAAAATTGAACAGGCTATGGCCGAGGGAGAGTTTGACAACCTTTCATTAAAAGGTAAACCTTTACCTCCTGATGACATGGCAATGGTACCCGAAGAATTAAGGATGGCTTATAAAATTCTTAAAAATGCCGGGATAGTACCCGAAGAGATTGAGCTTCAGAAAAGTATAGTAAGCCTCACAACTCTGCTGAATGCATGTGTAGATGAAGAAGAAAGAAAGAACATAAGATTAAAGATAAGCGAAAAACAGTTGAGATATAACATGATAATGGAATCACGCGGATTAAAAAAACTCGACCCGTTCTACCATGAGAAGATAATGGACAAGCTCAAGTAGAATTTTTTTTATTCCGATTTTCTTCCATCAAGAAAACTCTTAACCATTTCAAGATCATGTATCATAAATCCATCAGCCCCTGTATCGTAAACCCTTTTAAGCTGAATCTGCCCGATTACATACCATACATAAACTTTAATTCCCTTACCATGAAGCTGATCAATAAGACCGCTATTTGCAATATAAGATGTTCCTATGGCCTCGGGAGTCTGAAGAGCATCGGCTTTGAATCCCTTTACAAAATAAAGAAATCCGGATTTAAATAGTGCATAAACTCCGATTATACCTGCAAGAGTGAATGCTGTTGCGCCTCCAGGAAGAAGCTTTCTTACAAGCTTAATATTTTTCCCGTACATTGATGATGTTAAAATACGATCCGTGGCATTATATTTTTTTATAAGATTAATATAGCTTTTTACAAGCTCATTATCCTTTGTCATTAATGTAATATTAAATCTTTTATCGGGAAATGCCTTAAATATCTCCTCAAGAGTCTGGAATTTTAGACCTTTATCTCTAAAAGAAAAATTTCCATTTTCATCGGTGAATCGATATCCTGCATCAAATTCTTTTAATTCCTGTAATGTAAATTCAGAAACTGCACCGGAAGACTCGCACAGATTGTCTAACAATGCTTCCGAGATTGCCATTATAACCTTATCCTTTGAAAATTGAATATTAAGACATAAAACATCTGCGCCGCCTGCGAAAGCCATCTCCATTGCATGAATGGAATTTCCCGGGTAATTCTTTGATGCCGCACTATTAAAAAAAATAACCGGTTCAGGTGTAAAAAAAGGTTTCATCGATTGTCCTCGAAATTTATAAATTGATATATCGGAATCTTTACATAGAGATTTACAGTCAGTAAATCTTATTTCGTACGTTTTTGATCCACAATATCTAGATGTTTCTATCGTTTAAAAACAACATTTATGCATAATTATATATTTTTTTTTATTGCTTTTAAAAATATCTGTTATATACTTAAATATATGGCAACACAATTTTTTTCACAAGGGTGATAATATGGCAACTGCAACGGCTCTTATAAAGGCATACATGACAGAAACTATCCCTCCCGACGGAGGATTTATAATAACAGCCCTTTTCTCCGGGGGATACACAATTTATGAAATAACAGCATATAGAAATGTTAAGGACATTTTCAGAAATGCAGATGGAATTACATTTAAAACTGACGGGAACAGGACTCACATACTTGTTGAACCTGCATCTTTTACCAAGAAATATGTAGAACCTGTAAATAGAGACGGTGCAAATGCCATTCCTTATAGATTTAATGAACTAACTATAATTCCCGGCCCTAAAAATGAAAAAATTATGGTTCCGGAAAAGCCAGTTTCACTTTACTCATCATTCACAATTCTAGAACAGCAGAGTGATTATTTTGCGTATATCTTTTATCCTACGAAGGATGTATATGTTGCTATCAAAAAATTCATTGGTGATAGTTTATACAACGACTGCTATCTGGGACTTAAAACTTCAAAAGAAGTTGCCCAGAAATCTCTTGAAACTGTAAAGAAATTTTCAATATTCGGTTAATCTCTCCTGAAATATTTTTTTTAATTCAGTTAATAGTTTCTATGGGAAGTTTTTTTTGTCAGAGATGGCCATCTCACAGCAGCGGACAATTCGGATTTGTTTCAATTGTTCTCTGCTGATTAAAATATCACAGCTAATAATTGGTTGACAAAATTTAACCGGACAGGTTTTATCTTTTAAATTTAATAATGAGGAAATCCAAAGCGACATGCCATCTGACAGTTCCGACCCCTTAAGTAACTCAGTAGTAAAAAAAGTTTTAGACATTATAAAGAAATCCTTTAAAAACACCGACGACAACTCTTTTGACGCTGAAGCATATGAACAGCTCGATACTCCGAGAAAAGATATGATTCATGGCGTTGTAATGCTTTCAGAGCTAAACACCAAAGATATAATGATACCAAGGGTAGATCTTGTAGCAATTGATTCAGAAATAGATCTTAAATCTCTTGTAAAAGTAATACTGGATGCAGGACACTCAAGAGTTCCTGTATATGAAGAAAAAATTGACAACATCATCGGGATACTTTACGTCAAAGATCTGATCAAACTTATTCCCCTCTCTGATAAGACAAAAAAGTTCAACATGAAGAAACTTATTCATGAACCTTTTTTTGTTCCAGAGACTATGCCTCTTGATGAACTTCTACTCGAATTCAAAGTTAAGAAACTTCATCTGGCTATTGTTGTGGATGAATATGGCGGTCTCGGCGGGATTGTAACTCTTGAAGATATTCTTGAGGTAATTGTTGGAGATATTAATGATGAGTATGATGTCGATGAACTGCCGGAATTTGATAAAACAGGGCCGAACTCTTATGATGTTGACTCTAGAATGCTTATTACCGATTTTAATGATGAACTCAATCTGGATATACCTACAGATGATTTTGATACAGTCGGCGGATTTGTCTTTGATCTCTTTGGACGAGTACCTGAAAAAGATGAAGCGGTTAAATACAAGAATGTATCTTTTAAAATAAAAGAGATTTCCGGAATAAAAATAATCCGTATCACCGCTACGATTTTAAAACAGAAGTAACCATGTCACAGGAACGGGAAACCGGAATAGTCCTTTCAAAAAAAAGTTCCGGTGAAGCCGACAACATCTGCAGTATATACACTAAGAATTCCGGAAAAGAAAAGTTTATTTTTAAAGGATTGAGGAAATCCACAAAACGCCCGAGAACTGCATCGGAGCCCGGTTCTATTCTTGATTTTATTTACTATACAGGAAAAACCGGAGGATTAAATACTGTTTCTGAATTTGATATTATTACAAACTACGGTTCAATACGCAAGAGCAGTGAAAAAATTTTTGCACTTTATTTTATACTTGAACTGGTCGATTTAACGACGGGTTTCTCCGATGCGAATATCAAAATATTTAATCTTCTTTCTGCAGGGATTGAGACCCTTTCAAACACTCTCTTCCCTAAACATTTTACAATTTTTTTTACTATAAAATATCTTTTACTTCAGGGAGTGTTTCCGGATACTGCCAGCTGTTCATGGTGCGGAAACTCCAATTCAGAAAAACTAGTTGTAGAAAACAGCGGATTACGTGTTGCCTGTATCGATTGTACAGATTTTAAATCTGCAGTTATAAGAAGTAATGGAACTGAGTTTATAAATCAATGCGTAAAACAGAAACTTGATAAAATTGACTGTCAAAACTTTTCTGAAAAGGAAGTTTTATCCGTGTTAACAGTTCTTATAGAATATATAAATTCCTACTACGGTGTTAAATTGAAAACAGGATCTATGATTACACGTCCTGTATAAAATAATTGGTATTATTGAAGTTTTTTTTATAAGTGTTGTGTGTTTGCCGTTCAGACATGCTGCTGATTTATTTGTTAAGATCTGATGTTGTTTCACCAATCATAATTATTCGTTTAACGGTGATTAGCAGAAATAGCATAAATAAAACCTGACATACCCAGGCAAAAGATAAAATATTACCTGTTTTAGTAATCGATAATGCAGTGTATGTGTTTATTATAACGTCTGAAATGATAACTGCCATATACATCAGCAAACCTCTGTTTTTATAAAAAAGAAGTAATAATACCGCCAGAGGGTCAAATACAGTTAAGGATGCCCAGTAAACTTTTATCCACATGGGGATACTGTTTCCCGGTAAAACCCCATAGTTGATTATAGCTGCTATATGGTTATATGTAGCAGCTATGAAAGATATTATTTATACAGATATAATTAACTTTTCAACAAGTGTGGATATTTTCCAATATTGAATAATTACTCTGTTTTTCATTTTTCAGAATCGGTTTTACGGAGTTTATATTGCTGCGATTATTTGTTATTTCCTTTTAGAGAGATCGGGCATGCCAGTACTCTGTAGTCAGTATTTCTCTCGTCGTAGGTTGTTGCCATTGAGCTTAATGATCCGCCATAATTGCACAGAACCTGGTAATTCCTTAATTCTATATGGTGTTTGCACTTTTTACATTCTTCTAACTTCATCCGTATTCTCCCTGAATTCAAATAAAAATCATTACTAAGGTTGTCAATTATGTCTCTTATTATTAATACGAAATTATCGCCATATCAATTATTGTCAATAATTATATTTTATTTAAAATATAATTCGGTCCGGTCAGGTTGTTGACTGAATATTTTTTTGACACAATAGGCAGTTTGTTTAAAAAAAATTCGCTTTCATTTTTTACCATTATTAAAAAAATTTCTGGACATTTATATAAATTAACAACTAATAAAATTATGACCGTTGATTCAATAAAACAATACCCCGATGAAGCCGAGTGTCTTAAACTCATAAAGAGATATCAGATGCTCCCTAATATAATAGACCACTCTATTCAGGTTAAAAATGTTGCTGAAGCGATATATAGAAATATTATTGATAAAAAAGGTATTAGCATTGAACTTCTAATTGCATCCGCACTACTTCATGATATCACTAAAACCAGATCAATACTTCAGAATGAAATGCGTCATGATCTGACAGGCGGAGAGCTGCTGAGAGAACTCGGATATGTAGAAATTGCAGTTATTGTCGAGAACCATGTTGTGTTTTCCGGATTTGAACCCGATGCCCCTTTAACTGAGAAAGAGATAATTTATTATGCGGATAAACGGGTTATGCACGATAAGGTTGTTACAATCGACACAAGAGTTGATGATCTCGTTGAAAGATATGGAAGGACTGATAAAATAAAAGAGATGATTTTACATAATAAAAAATTTATTATGAAACTTGAAGCTAAAATTCAGAAACATTTGAGTCTAGATATTGAAGAAGCATTGAAAGATTTATGAAAAAATATCTTATACTTGATTGTTACGTAGATGAACCTGCATGCCTCGGTGTACCACCCTTTATTTCGCCGTATCCACGTTATATTTATGGCGCACTTCTCTCTGCGGGAGTTTCTCCGGGAGATATCCGATATCTCACAATAGATCATTTAAGAGAGAGTGAATATAATTTTTCAGAAAATTACGGTCATGTTTTTCTCATAGGTGGAGCAGTAGTACCAGGCAAATATCTTGGTGCAAGGATCGGTTCTCTTGCCGAGATAAATAAAATTCTCACTCTGAACAGTAAAACTAAAATATCTGTGGGCGGGTTGATTCATCGTGCCATAACATCACCTCCGGCAAATACAACTGTGATAAAAAATGATATCGAAAAATTCGCCTTCACACTTGCGCGAAATAATCCGGAGGATAGCGAAAGAACAGTTCCGGAGATTGCTGAGTGGGGAGTTAAAGGAGCGGAACTTGTAAAAAGTCACCCATGGTATCCCGATGTGATTTGTGAGATGGAGAGCGGCAGAGGCTGTCCTCGAGAGGTTCACTGTTCTTTCTGCTCAGAGGGATTGAATAAAAGAGTGGAGTTCAGAGATCCCGGAGATATTCTCGACGAAGTTGATGCTCTTATTGCCTGTGGTGTATCGCGATTCAGAATAGGGAGACAGGCAGACATTATACAGTACGGCAGCAGACTCAGTACGTATATAAACGGGTTTCCTCAACCTGAGCCATCGGCGGTGAGTGAACTCTTCTCTGAGCTTAAAAAGAGAAAAGAATCCGGACTAATAACGGTTCTAAATGTAGATAATGCAAATCCCGGTTCGATAGTAAACTGGCCTGATCACTCTTCATTGATACTTAAATCTATTGCAGATGCAGTTACTCCCGGAGACACCCTCCCCTTCGGAATTGAATCTTTTGATGAAAATGTTGTCCGGTTGAATAATCTGAAAGTAACTCCTGATCAGGCGATTTTCGCAGTAAAACTGGTTAATGAAATCTGCGGAAGAAGAGAAGAAGGAATACCTAAACTCCTCCCCGGTATAAATCTTATACATGGATTACGAGGTGAAACTGCAGATACTTTTAAAATCAATCTTCAATATTTGGAAAAACTGGCTGCCGATAATCTTCTTGTTAAGAGAATAAATATCAGAAAACTCCAACCTTATCCCGGCACTCCTCTTTTTAATGAACGATATAAAATCAGCCCGAGTCTTACCAAAAGATTTGAGTATTTCCGGGACAGGATAAGGGATGAAATAGATAATTTAATGCTGAAAAAGATTTATCCAGCGGGGACAATAATTAAAGATACCTTAATGCTTGATTCACGGGATGGATATTCAATGGGAAAACAGATCTCAAGTTATTCTATAACAGTTAAAGTCCCCGGAATGTTTGATAATAAAAGTTTTAAGGATGTACTTATTACAGGTCATCGGGAGAGATCGCTGGCGGCACTCCCTTTACCGTTTACAATCAACACCACATCTGCAAAGGCTTTTGAAATGATTCCAGGTGTAAGCAAAGATAAATCATCAGATCTGATACTTAAGCGGCCGTTTAAAACTGTAGATGAATTTGCCGGTGAGATAAAAAATGTGGAAGCAGATCTATTGAAGATTATCACAGATAATTCTGAAATCTGAATCGAACCTTTTTTTATAACGCTTAGGAATTAGATACTATTTGGAATTGAATTTATTATTATAATGTTTAATATAATTTATTTTCTGATTCAGATGTTTTAGGCAAAATATGTTGAGTTTCTGCTGATGCTTCGACAGGCTCAGCATGACCGATATGTATGATGTAAGCTAGTGTCACCCTGAGCCTGTCGAAGGGAGACACAACATATTTGAACCTTTCTCAAACTTTACGTGCAACAATTATTGTAATATCATCTCCTGCTTTTAAATTACCGGTGAATCTATTTAAGGAATCAAGTATGCTGTTAAGCAAACCTGCAGCATCAGTTCCACGATAAGATTCGATAGCATCAGTAAGAATTTCACTACTGAATTGTTCACCTTCGAAATTTTTGCATTCAGTTAATCCGTCACTGTATAGTATAAGAAAATCTCCCGACGATACATTTAATTTATGAGATTGATATCTCTGTCGGGAGAGAGATATTCCAAGCGGATGCCCTTTAAATAAGTTAGATGAATCTGAGACAAATAATACTTTTTTTTCTGATGATTTGAAGTGTATCAGGTCCGGATGACCGGCATTGACATATTCCACTTCGTTGTTTTTCATGCGGAGAATAATTCCTGTGATATAAACGTTTACCTCTTCGAGTTCATTAAGAAGATCCGAGTTTGTAGATTCAAGCACTTCTCCAAGATTTGAAAACTCAGCGCTCATAAAATGAGAATACAATACCGGCTTTGCCAGAATAGTAATAAGTGCCGGAGCAATTCCATGACCAGAGACATCAAAAAGTGATATTCCTTTAAGAGAACTGCGGTTCCAGTAAAAATCGTAAAAGTCGCCAGATACAATACCTGATGGTTTAGTCATAAATGCAATATCCCAATCAGTTGTATCGGGAACTTTACCGGGGAGGATTGCACGCTGTATTTCACCTGCAAGATCCATTTCAATCTCTGATATCATCTGCTCTTTTAGGAGTTTGTCATTTGATTCAGATAAATTAAAATTCAATATTTCAAGTTCAAGTTTTACTTTCTGAAGCGCATTTCGCTTTTTACTGATATAATATGATGTTGATGCAATAAGAATAAATGCGGGTAAAAGACAAAATGTAAGAAAAGTTTCTTTCACCAACGATCCGGATTGACCGGCTATTTTTATAGAATAAAACATCATTAAATAGTAACCTAGAAATGTTGAAACGGACATCATGAGAGATTGAATAATATTTGTATAAGTAAGAACTATTGTAATGGCGGTGAGTACATTTATAATTCCAAGTAACCTGAGATCGCCAAGCTTGTAAACCCATAGACAGAAAGCAAAAAGAAATGTCAGACAATATATGCCAAAAATTGCAAATTCATGCCAGACAAGAAAATTTTTCTTTAAATATGTAAATGCAGAAAGTATTAATGAAAGAGTTAAAATAGGCAAACTAATAAAGAAGGTTTCGCGATATGATATAACTGATAACTTTAAATATATTGCAATAATGGTTTCTATTGTTACTATTGTATAACCGGAGAAAACAAGTAGATTCCCCAGCATGAATAATGAGTATCTTTCCTCCGATATTTTAGTTGTAAGATATACTTTATTCACACATAACCTTTTTTAATCTGCAATACATTAGATTTTTCCTGCGACAATTATTGTTATATCATCACCGGCTTTAATCTCCCCTGTAAAATCATTTATTGTTTTCATTATATGTTCAAGCACACCCCCTGGTGTGTACACAGTAGAAGACTCAATAGCGTCGGATAGACGCGGCAGGCCGAATTGCTCACCTTCATAATTTTTACATTCAGTTAATCCGTCACTGTATAGTATAAGAAAATCACCTGATGGTACATCAAATTCAAGTGATTTATATTTCTGTCTTGAGAGATTTATTCCAACAGGATGACCTTTGAATAAGTTTGATGGATCTGAAATTACCCGGACTTTCTTTTCCTGTGATTGAAAATGAAGAAGATCGGGATGACCTGCATTGACATATTCAACAGATTTGCCGTTCATTCGCAGCATAATTCCGGTAATATACAGATTAACAGCTTCAAGTTCTTCAAGTAGAACTGAATTTGCAGATTCGAGCACTTCTCCCAGTTTTGATGATTTACACAGATTGAACTGATTATAAAATACCGGTTTAGCAAGAATTGTAATTAGCGCCGGAGCTACTCCATGACCTGAAACATCAAAAAGTGAGATCCCTTTAAGTAAATTATCGCCGGAATAGAAATCGTAAAAATCTCCTGAAACTGCTCCGTAAGGCTTAGTGAGAAAAGCGATATCCCAATCTGATACAGAGGGTGCCTTCCCCGGAAATATTGCATTTTGTATTTCACTCGCAAGAGACATTTCAATTTCTGTCAGTTTCTGCTCTTTTACCAGTTTATCATTAACTTCAGCTAAATTATAATTAAGTAATTGAAGTTCATTTTTTACGTCTTCGAGATCTTTTCTTTTTTTATTAATGTATGAAGCAGCTGATGAGATAAGAATAAATGCAGGGATAAGACAAAATGAGAAAAAAGCCTCTCTGAGGAGAGATCCCGGCTGACCAGCAATCTTTATTGAAAACCAGGTTACAGAAAAATAACTTATCAATGTTAACATCGATATTAAGAAAGACTGAATTATATTTGTGTATGATAAAAGTATTGTCATTGAAGTGAGTGCATTAATAAGGGCTAAAAGCCTCATATCGCCAAGTCTGAAAATCCAAAAACAGAAACCAATCTGAAATAAAATCAGATATGTACCGAAAACCAGCCATTCATGCCAGACAAGCAGATTTTTTATGAAATAGGGAATTGAGACAAGTACAGAATTCATAAATAAAACGGAAATTGCAACAAATATAGCCTGCTTAAAAGGAATATGATGCAAGCCCAGATAAATAGAAATGAATGTTTCGATAATAGCTATCGATGAACCTGCTGTCATCAGCAGACTTCCGCGGAGAAGAATAGAATATCTTTCCTCCGTAATTTTAGATGTGAGATACGATATTTTCATTCTCTTCATGTTTTTTCTTTGCAATGCATCAGATTTTTCCTGCAACAATTATTGTAATATCATCGCCAGCTTTAATATCTCCTGTAAAGTCATTTATGGTGTTCATTATATGTTCAAGTAAACTATCGGCTGTGATCCCATCAGATGATTCAATTGCATCTGATAAACGTGACAGTCCGAACTGTTCCCCATCATTATTTTTACTTTCTGTTAATCCATCACTATAGAGTATAAGGAAATCACCGGAGGGTACAGTAAATCCAAGAGATTTATATTTTTCTCTGGAAAGATTTATTCCTACCGGATGTCCTTTGAATGAATTTAATGAATCTGTAATAACATGGACTTTCTTTGCCTTTGATTTGAAATGAAGAAGATCAGGATGACCGGCATTAACATATTCAACTTCAGATTGATTCATTCGCAGCATAATGCCGGTAATATACAGATTAACTGCTTCCAGTTCTTCCTGAAGAACGGAATTTGCAGATTCAAGCGCATCTCCGAGTTTTGTTAATTTACATCTGTTAAACTGATTATAAAATACCGGTTTAGCAAGAATTGTAATTAGCGCCGGAGCTACCCCATGCCCTGAAACATCAAAAAGAGAGATCCCTTTCAGGAAATTATCTTCTGAGTAAAAATCGTAAAAATCTCCCGAAACTGCTCCGTAGGGCTTAGTGCGAAATGCGATATCCCAATCAGATATAGCGGGAGCCTTACCCGGAAATATAGCATTCTGTATTTCACTCGCAAGAGACATTTCTATTTCTGAAAGCATCTGTTCTTTTAATAATTTGTCATTTACTTCAATTAAATTATTATTCAGCAATTGAAGTTCATTTTTTACTTTTTCGAGATCTTTTCGTTTTTTATTAATGTATGAAGCAGCTGATGAGATAAGAATAAATGCAGGGATAAGACAAAATGAGAAAAAAGTTTCCTTTAGAAGTGATCCCGGCTGACCAGCAATTTTAATTGAATACCACGTTACCGAGTAATAACAGATCAATATACCAGTTGATATCATAAAAGATTGAATAAAACTTGTGTAGGATAAAAGTATTGTGATTGTAGTAAGTGCATTAATCAATGCCAGAAGTCTCAAACCGCTTAACCTGTATGTCCAGGCGCTGAAGGCAAAAAGAAAAAACAGCAGATAAATTCCAAAAAGTATCAACTCATGCAAAACAAGATAATTTTTAATAATATATGGGGTCGCAATAAAACCGGCATTGGTTACAAAAACGATTATGCTGATTATTAAGGTCTGCTTGTATGGAACATGGTGTAATCCTAGATATATAGAAATTAACGTTTCCATAACAGCTATTAAAGAACCTGCTGAAATAAGGAGGTTGCCCCGTAGAATTGAGGCATATCTTTCAGGAGATATCCTCGACATTAAATATGCCTTATTCCATGGTCTCTTCAGACTTAACCAGTTTTCCAATATTATATTCATTAAATACCTATTAAAGTGCTTGCGTTAAATGTAAATAAAAATTCTCGTGTATGAAAATTAAAGTATATTATATTGATAATTATATTATTAAAAAATCAACAACAAAAAGCCCAAACGGGCTAATTATGTTGATTTTAAAAAGAATCATATTTATTCATTAAAAAGTTTGAAAGCTGTTTTTTAATTAACAACTTACCTGTAATGATAACAAATGATATTAACTCATAAATAGCGTAATATAATTGAATTCAATATTTACTTGTGAATTTTTTCATCACAGCAAAAGGTGGCGTTTTTTTGACAGTTCAACTGTGCGGTGTTCTGAGATCAACTTGATAGAGATGGAATAATCCCGCATTTTATATTTTACAAAACCAGAAGTGTGTAAATGAATCTGATGTTATTATTATTAAAATATTAGTTGATTATAAATGAATAAGAATCCGGAAAAAATTAAAGATATTTTATCGCGTCTTCCTCAGGAGCCGGGAGTCTATCTTATGCTCGGAAACGACGGATCAATAATATATATCGGCAAAGCAAACTCATTAAAGAAAAGAGTTACTTCGTACTTTCAGAAAAAAGATCACGATCCTAAAACAAGTATCCTTGTAAAGAATATAGCTGATATAGAATATATTGTCACAGAGAGTGAGATTGAAGCGCTGCTCCTTGAAAGTAATTTAATTAAAAAGCACAAACCAAAATTCAATGTACGCCTTAAAGATGACAAGAGATATCCATACATCGCCGTTACCATGAATGAGGATTACCCCAGAGTTATATATACACGATATATAAACCGGAATACCGATAAGTATTTTGGACCATATACCGATGCAAGAGCTGCAAAAAACAGCGCCCAGATGATAAACAATATTTTTAAACTTAAAACATGCAGAAGGCCTCTACCCCTCAACGAGAATGAAAGACCATGTATAAATTACCAGATAAAGAAATGTTCAGGCGCATGCAGAAATATTATCACAAAAGAAGAGTACAGATCTCTCATTAATGATGCGGTCAATTTTCTTGAGGGTAACATCGATCCGGTAATGAATAGTCTTAATGCAAGAATGAAAGAATACTCTGAGAACATGAATTTTGAGAAAGCGGCTTCCGTGAGAGATATCATTTATGACATTCAGAAGATTTCACAATCGCAAAGTGTTGATATTGCTGCGGTAACAGATCAGGACTGTATTGGAATTGTGATTTTCGGCGGAGAGGCCATTGTTGTACTATTTGAATTCAGGCATGGAATTCTCACTGGACGGAAAATAAATATTTTTGATAACGCGGAATATTCAACACCGGAGGATATCCTCCGTGTATTTATTCTGGATTACTACAGGGATAAAGAAATTCCTTCAAAGATCATTACGGAATATGGGATTCCGGATTACAAGCTCATTGCAGAACATCTCTCATCTAAAAGCGGGAAAAAAATATCGCTGGTCCAGGCAGGGTCATCGGATGATAAAGGCATAATAAGCATGATCCGCAAGAATATCGATATCATTGCGGCAGATAGAAAAGCCACTGAGGAAAACAATCCGGCTGCAGCCATACTTGATCTAAAGAATGTTCTTTCACTTGGAACAGAACCGGATATTATTGAGTGTTTTGATATTTCAAATTTTCAGGGTACAAATTCGGTAGCATCAATGGTTCAGTTCCGGCTTGGAAGAGCTGACAAAAGCAATTACAGGAGATTTAAAATCAGAGGATATGACTCGGCAAATGATCCCGGGATGATTCATGAAGCTGTTTCACGAAGATTGCAGCATCTTGTAAATGAAGAAATTGAACTTCCGGATCTTATTGTCATAGATGGAGGCCCCACACAGCTGACACGGGCGATCGAGGCTGCGGATAATTTTAATTTAAATCTTAAAATTATTTCCGTTGCAAAAAAATTTGAAGAGATATATACTGCTCCTGATAGTGAACCGATAAGACTACCGGAAAATTCCCCCGCTCTCAAACTTATTCAGAGAATACGAGATGAATCACACAGATTTGCAGTTACCTATCACAGAACTCTGAGAGACAAAAAACTGACATCATCTATTCTGGACACTATTCCGGATATTGGCGATAAAACTAAAAAAATTCTACTTAAACATTTTGGTTCAATTGAACAGATAAGTGAAGCAACACTTGATGACCTTATTGCTGCTGAAGGTGTTGGCGGGAAAACTGCGCAAAAGATTTTCGATTTCTTCAAAAATAAAGATTAAATTTTGAAATTATTTTAAACGAATATCAAGTATTTTCTAGTTAAACAGTTTGTAATATATTACTTGTCATTCCGGCTGTAGCGAATGCAGAATGCCGGAATCTCATAGCGCATCTATCACCATGATAGAAAGAATTGCGAACAAGTAATTAATCTATGAGATTATCGAAGATCTTCCTACGGTCGCCGGTATTAACAGGAAATGAAGATGTGAAATTGGAATGACGGTACATAAACTGTATATCTATATCAAATGAGTACACCATTCGAAAAACAAAAATAAAATCTGACAGCATTGTACATCGACTGCTGGAACAATAATAATAAAAGGTTTTTAATGAATAAAAAAATTCTAATAATCGTCCTTCTAACTTTTATCACTACTCTGGTAACTTTACCTGAATCTTCATTTGCACGGAATTGGTCGGATCTTCACGAAGAGGATGAGAATCTTTTCGGTAGCGAAAAAGAACTGAAGTACAATCCTGACATGTTCTTTCTGCAGAGAGAATCATGGGGAGACCATTATTCATTTATGTTCTTCTGGTTATTTAAATATACAGATTATCCCAAATACAGCTCTGTTAGAGCTCTTCCTTTCTTCTACAGCCTTGATAGTAAAATAGACAGTAGAAGTCAGTCGTTTATACCATTGACTCTTACCTATTGGGAGACCGATGAAAAAGAAAAATTTAAAATCAATCCGCTTTTTGTAGCTGGCAGTTCCGAATCGGACAATGGAAACCGGGAGAGCTACAGCTATTCTCTGATTCATGGATACACTTACACTAAGAGAGCAGCAGATGTTGTACCTGAAAGAACATGGTGGGCTCCAATTATTCCTCTGATTTATCGTAATACAAATAGTCAGGGTGGTCATATGAACATTGGCTGGATTATGGACTATACATGGGATAGAAAAGAAAATGGAGATGAGAATATCAACAGGTTCTGGTTAGTACCTATGTTCTTTCACAAACCAGGCAGTGATGGTTATACTCATATGCTTCCTCCGGTCTTTCTGTATAATCGTCACATCAATGGTGAATACTGGATGAGTTTATTGCCTTTGTTTATTCATTCCAAATCTAAAGTTTACAATTACACAACCACTCAAAAAGACCAGTACCAGTATGAAGATTCATTTACTTCCCTGCTATTCAGCTATAATAATATTTACAATGACAAATGGGGCGGAGAGGAGAAGAGTACACAATTCTGGTTCCCACTCATACCATTAGTGTACTCATACAATGAACCCGGAGTTGAATCTCATAGAAATGTAATCGGACTCATAGACTGGCATAATGATGCAAAAGGCAATACCGACAGGTTCTGGTTTATCCCTTTTCTGTTTCACAAACCAGGAGATGACGGATATACTCATGCTCTTCCGCCTGTATTCCTCTATAACCGTCACAGCAATGGTGAATACTGGATGAGTTTGATCCCTTTGTTTATTCATTCAAAAGATAAAGTTTATCTTTATTCATCGGAGAAAAAAGACCAGTATCAGTATGAAGATTCATTCACTTCAATCTTATATAATTATAATAATATTTACAAAGATAAATGGGGCGGAGATGAAAAGAGTACACAATTCTGGTTCCCTCTCGTACCATTAGTTTACTCATACAATGAACCGGGGGTTGAATCTCATAGAAATGTAATTGGACTCATAGACTGGCATAATGATGCAAAAGGGAATACCGACAGGTTCTGGTTTATACCTTTTCTGTTTCATAAGCCCGGAGATGACGGATACACTTACGCTCTTCCGCCGGTATTTATTTATAATCGCTACACAAACGGTGAATACTGGATGAGCCTCCTCCCTTTATTTCTCCATACAAAAAATAAAGTGTCCAGCTATTCATCGGGCAGAAAAACACAGTACCAGTATGAAGATTCATTCACTTCCATTTTATATAATTATAATAATATTTATAAAGATAAATGGGGCGGAGAGGAGAAGAGCACACAATTCTGGTTCCCTCTCATACCATTAGTGTACTCATCCAATGAACCTGGAGTTGAATCTCACAGAAATATTATCGGACTCATAGACTGGCATAATGACGCAGATGGGAACACTGACAGGTTCTGGTTTATGCCGTTCTACTTCTCGAATAATAATTCATACAGACATATTCTTCCGCCATTATATATGAGCTTTTATAAATCCGAGAAAGATAACTATTCTCATCTCTTTCCTCTTTACATGAGCAGCAGATCAAAATCAAAGGAATATCATCCGAAAACCGGAAAGCTTATACCGGCAGAAGAAAGATTATTTCTCACTCCACTCTCCGGATACTCATCTGTAAAGAGCAGTGAGGGAATTACAGATATAGAATCAAAAACATACTGGTTCCCCATAATACCTTTTTATTCTCATTCAGAATGGAATGAGGGTTCTCATACAAACCTGTTATGGGCTTTTGACTGGGGAAGAGATACATCGGGCAAACTTGAAAGATTGTTTATAATGCCTTTCATTTTTCACAAATCGGGTGAAGGGGGATACAGATATTATTTCCCCTTCTACTTCAGACCGGGAGGCTGGAGTGAAAAAGAAGGCGTTTCATTCTCACCGTTTTACTATCACAGATGGTCGGCTGATGAGGATATTAAATGGTCCTGGCTGATACATTATAAAAACAGCAATTTTAAAACAGGTGAATACATTAATACATGGATGCCGTTATATTATCATCATAATGAACCACTGGTCGGTGAAACAACATGGCTGATGCCTTTTTATTTCCATCATGACGGATCACCATCCGGAGATTACTCTGCTCGTATAGTGGCGCCACTTTACTGGAATTTTGATACCGGCAAACGGGATACAACACTTTTTCTTCCTCTCTACTTTGAAACAATAAAGAAGAACGGGAAAGGAAGCTTGTATATAAATATTCTTGGTTATTCACAGTCAATTCTTTCGGGTGTTAATCCTGTTGTTGATGCAGGTCTTGGTTTTAATAAAAAGGGAATATATGTGGATATGGATGCTTCATGGCTCATTGATATGTTCAGTCTTTCCACCAGAATCACGATCCCTATGAAAAACGGTGAGAATATACCTGATGAGGAGGCGCCGGTTGATATTACTAAAGGTGATGTAACTCTCTCAAAGAAAAGCGGTGTTAACCGTGACAGCTCAATTAATTTCTGGGGATGGCATCTTTTCTTTGGTCTTGTAGCATTTGAAAAAGCTGATACAAAAAGACACTTCAGACTTCTGCCTCTATCGTGGATTACCTGGGATGAAGCATCCGATGAGAGGATCAAAGTTATTTTTAATTATATCTCTTACAAGGAGAAGGAAACAGAATACCTTGTGTTCTTCCCTTTTTACGGCTATCAGAGAGAGGGTGAATCATACAGCAGGGGTTACCTCCTGAACGCCTTCTGGCATGAATATGGTCATGAAGAAAACATGCATGATTATACTGTTCTATGGCCTATTGTAAACATTTACAATTCACCAAAAAAAAGCGGATGGAGAGTGCTGCCTCTTGTCTGGCACAAAAACAGGATCGAAGAAAATCAATCGCACAGTTCAACTTTTACTCCCATCTGGATGGATATTAATAGCAGGAATATTGCCGATGGTTCAACAACATACAGACTTAATCTCAGCCCTATTCACTTCTATAAATATAACGAAGAAGTGAATGAAGAGAAAAATGAAAAGTCTAAACTATGGTTCAGCACTATACCGGTTGTTTTTTATAAATACAATGAAACATTAAGCAGGTATAATATAATTGAACAGTATGAAACTTTATTAAACAAAAATAAAAAAATTTCAGGAGAGCCAAAAACCGGGGAATATACAACTTCAAAAACAACTCACTGGCTGTTCCCGTTTTACTTTGTCAGCGAAACCGGCATAGATGATAAAACAAGGGAGACATCAACTTCCGACTACACATTGGTTGGTCTCCCATTTCTTTACTATCACAGTATAACCGATATTAATAGAAAAGCAGAAGGTGATGGGAAAACGAAGAAAAAAGGTTCACTCTTTGTTATGGGTTACTACAATGAGTTTTCTTCGGAGATGAATTCTTCAAATATACTTTTCGGATTATACGCCAGCGAGAAGTTCTCCTCAAAAGAGGATTACTCATACAGTCTGTTATATGGTTTATTTAGTATTTCAAATCTTGATGGAAACTATCAGAATTATTTCCGGCCGTTTTATTATTATGGAAACGATCACGGCAGGCGTGAGAAATCTGCTCTTATGGGATTATTTCGTGTTTCCGATGATTCAGTTACAGGAAACACCGGTACTTCATTGCTGTATTATCTTTTCAGCACTTCACTTCTTCATTACACTATTGAGCCGGATAAGACTCCAATCACTGTTGGAGAGAGAGAAACATGGGGTGTTCCATTCTTTTATTACAGTAACGTAGAATCAACCGATTCAAAAATAAAATACAGCAAAAACAATTCATTCTCACTTCTACATTACAGAGAGAATGTTGAAGAAGCTTCAGGAAATTCATATACCTTCTGGGCACCGATTATACCTCTCTACTATTATTCAAGTAGAGCGTCTGATGTTCCGGGAAAATCATACAGTGAAAAACATTCAGTATCTCTATTGCACTACAAAGAGTCTGTTAAAAATACCATTGAGGATTCATATACATTCTGGGCACCGATAGTTCCGCTTTACTATTATTCAAGCAGAGAATCTGATATCCCGGGGAAATCATACAGTGAAAAGCAGTCAATATCTCTGCTGCACTACAAAGATTCTGTTAAAAATTCCGTTGAGGATTCCAATACTTTCTGGGTTCCGATCGTTCCGCTTTATTATTATTCAAACAGAGAATCTTCAATTCCCGGACATCCTGAAAAATCTGAAAGTGAAAATCTTTCAATATCATTATTACATTATAAAGAAAGTATTAAGAAACCATCGGAAGATTCCTATACATTCTGGGCACCGCTGGTACCACTTTTCTATTACAGTACCGATAACGAAAGCAGTCATACAAATATATTATGGCTGGCAGACATTGAAAAAGGTAAAAAATCCGATTATACACGTTTCTGGCTGCTCCCTGTTATATTTTCAAAAACCGGCAATGACGGATACTTTCACATAGCACCGTTATTCTTTTATGACTGGGACAAAAACAGTGATGACAATACATTTATTATATGCGGCCTTTATCTGCATAATATGCCCGGTTTCTCAAGACAGAATTTTCTTTATCTCTATGATCATATATCTGAGAGTAAAGAAAATCGTGATGAGTATTCATTCCTTTTTACAACGATAGAATACAATGTCGATCCTGAGATTAAAGAAATGAGGGCCATGTGGGGACTCCTTGCCGATGCAGAATGGAACAGAAAAGGATATGACATTAAAGGTTTTCTCTATCTTGCTGCTGTTGAGCGGGATGGAGATTATTTTCACAGCAGAGTGCTTCCTGTCTGGTATTATGAGAGCACTGAAAACTCGCATACGCTTCTAATTCCGCCAGCACTGACGTATGACAGCAAAGATAGCGATGAAAGCAGATTCCAGTTGTGGGGATTGGGCGCACTCTGGTTTAGAAATTATAATCCGGCTGAAAAATCAGACTTTCAGGCAGCACTTCTTGGTATACCATACTATAAATATCAGAAGGCGGAGAGAGGATATGAAACCCGCGGCAGTGTATGGGGACTTCTCTGGGAATATGAAACAGAAAAGGATACAGGCTTTTCAAAGTTCTCTCTTCTGAAGTTTGTATACAAGAGAGTCGAGATAGATGGCGAGGTTACACACAAGGTACTTGGTATATCATTCTGAGGTTACTTATTCCGGATTTTATCAAATACTAAACAATATAGCATAGCTATAAAAAAATAATTGACTTTATCTCTCATAAAAAAGAAATGTATTAAAGCGAAACCACGGGGCGTAGCGCAGTCCGGTAGCGTACTTGAATGGGGTTCAAGTGGTCGGAGGTTCAAATCCTCTCGCCCCGAATAGAAAGCTCTGATAATATCAGGGCTTTTTTTATATTCAGAAAATTTTAAATTACATCAAATCTCTCTCTGGCAAATACCGGCCGTTATTTAAAATTACGTTTTAACCAGTATATTAAAAAGTTTTACATCAGTTAACGCTTCAATCCCATAATTTATCTCAGATTCCATTGCAACTATATCGCCCGCATTTAATATAAGCTCGTCACTATCTTTGTATAAAACTTTAGCCCTGCCTTCGATTATAATAAACAATGTTTCCATGCTGTAATACTCTTTATCAATACTTTCACCTTTTGCGTAGGAGAAAAAACGAATTTCAGTATTTTCATTATCAATCAATGCTCTGCTTGCTATTTTATTGCCGGTATGTGTTATCATATCGGTCATAGCAACAGGTTCAAATGGTTTTATATTTTTTAAGTATTTCATTGTTCCTCTTTAACAACAACAAGAAGCATTTTCATATCTTCTTTTGCCGTAACCTGATGTGGAATATTGGCAGGCATAATAACAAGTTGGCCTTTAGTTGCTTCAATTACTTCATCACCGATTTTTACGGTTGCTGTTCCATAATGTATATATATCAAAGCATCACCCTTTGCAGAATGCGGACCTACACCCTCCCCTTTTCCAAATGCAAGTGCAGTTAGACCTACACCTTTTTTCTGCGCCATAGTAACTGTTTCTATCTGTCCATCTTTACAGCTTACTAAACTGTCAAAATCTATACTTTTTGCTTTCTCAACGTTCTTTATCAATTCCTGCATTTTAATACTCTCCATTTCGGATATAATTTTTCATATTTGATTATCACGATTCGGTTTCTTTATATAAAATAATCAATTTGATATATTTAATATATCATTTGAAGTAATAAATAGAAATGACCTAAGTCAATCACTTGAAATATAATGTTTTTAATACGATTTTACTTGACTAAAGAAATATAAACGGTTTCAATCATTAATATGGATAATAACAATAAAACTAAAACCAGTCCGACTCAGATGTTTTTTAATAAGATTTTCCCCGGGATTAAACCAGACAGCGATGGTATGGTCAATATCAAATTTAATGATATGCTCGAATTTTTCGACGAGGAATACGGACGGCATTTGAACAGAGTCTTCCAGGAAGAGTGGGAACTCAGCAAAAGACAGGATGAGTTGATAATGTTTGAAGAGGAACACTCCGATTCACTGGCACTTATAATGGAGAATGAGAGTCAGAAAATTCTGTTGAAAGAGTTTAACGACAAGCTTAATATACTTTTTGAAATGCATGCAAAAGACATGAAGATGGCCGAGAATGTTCAGCACAATCTTCTTTTCGAAGCCCCACCGGCAGTTAAAAATTTTGATATTGCTTTTCACTACCAGCCCTGTTCGTCGGTATCGGGTGATTTTTATGATTTTTATCTCGATAAAGAAACAAATAATCTGAAAGGACTTGTACTGGCCGATGTGTCTGGACACGGAATTGCTTCAAGTCTTCTTACAATTCTTGCAAAACCGATTTTTTTTAGAGAGTTCAACGGTAAAGATGATACACCGATCAATATTGTTCTTGATAAAATCAACGGACGTCTGATAAAACAAATGAGCTCTTCGGAGAAATACCTAACTGCAGTCTTACTCCGGTTTAACGGCAATAAAGCCGAGTATACCAATAGTGCGCATCCCGATATCATTATGCGAAAAGCATCTGACAATAGTGTGGCCCGTGTAATACCGGAAAATGGTTCAATACAGGGTAGTCTGCTTGGAATCGAAGCAGTGGCACAGCCTTTTACATCATATAACTTCAACATTGAACAGGGTGATTCTCTGGTTATATATACAGACTGTCTTACTGAAAGCCAGAACCCCTCCGGCGAAGAGTTTGGAGAAAATGGTGTAATAAAAGTACTCTCAAGAAGTGATGGGAGTGATGCTGGATCAATATTAAAAAATCTTCTTGAGGATTTTCAGAATTTTACATCAGAAAAATATTTAAAAGATGATCTTAGCATAATTGTTCTAAAAAAATTATAATGTTTATTATTTCATAGTTCAGTAATTCAGAATCTGAATGTTGCTTTATTTTTTTATTTAGATATTACTGTGGTACATTTTTTTTAACACTATATTATCATTAAATTATTACACTTCTGTTTACTGAAAAATCATGAATATTCAAAAAAAAATTGTTCTCAACTCAATATTTGTATTATAATAATTCTATGAGGTATATTATCATTTAATGAAAACATATAACTACTCTGCTATAGAAATAGTAGAAATAAACGGTGTGAAGTTTTATATATTTTTGATGTCTGCTCTTGCAGTCATAGCTTCTACATTTCAGATACTTGCAGGAATTGCTATTACTGAAATGCTAAAGACTTTTTTGTCATCTGCATTTTGTATTGTTCTGGCCTTTATAATATTGAAGCGTAAAAAAAAGAGATTATCTGCCGCTGTTTTAGTATGGATTGTTGCTTTTCTCTCAAATGCACTTATGATATTTTCACGCTACAATTATGTTCGCGTGTTTGGATGGCAATATGCAGCAGAAAGTATTCATATAGCAGGTTTGTCACTTATAATGCTGATACTTTTACAATTTTTTTACAACAAAAAGTTATATCTCGTATTTTATGTTTTTCATATAGTAAACTGGTTTTTATTTCTATATCTTGCTAAAACAAACGGTGTTGAGATGCCATTCGCTTCTATCACACAAGGTAAAGTTTTTCATGGTATAGTGCTTTCCCGTGAAATTTATTTTTACTTACTTCTTGTAGTAACAGGATTTATCTGCTATCGTAATATTCCTGTTATAGAGAACTTCGACGCTATGACCATGCGGCAAAAAAAGAAAATCCGTGAACAATCGGAAAAACAGAAAGAGATTGCCGGAGCTGTAAAAGACAATGCAAGAACGCTCTTTGAGCAGGTGGATGAACAGAACGCGGAACTATCAAACTTTAACGAAAAACTTCAAAGCCAGGCTGCAACCTTTGAGGAAATATCTGCGACTATTGAAGAGCTTCTTTCTACTTCAGAGCAGATTACTGATCTTGCCCAGGACCAGGTTGCCGCAAACAGTAAAATGGAATTTACGATGCAGCAGTTTTTTGAGATAAAAGATCAGACTAAAAATAAATTGAATTCCTCACTTGAAAATCTGGATATTGTAGTAAAGCAGACTACTATCAGTAATGATATACTTATAAATGTTGAGCAAACCATATATGAACTTAAAGCTCAAAGCGCAAAAATTGGCGACGCAATAATGGTTATTGTTGAGATAGCTGATAAGATAAATCTTCTATCTCTGAATGCAAGCATTGAGGCGGCACGTGCCGGAGAACATGGCAGAGGATTTGCCGTTGTCGCGGATGAAGTTGGAAAGCTGGCATCATTAACAGGTGAAAGCATTAAAGTAATCGAGCAAGTGCTTTCCAAAAGTACACAACAGACAGAAAGCGGAGCAAAAATTATCAAATCCGTATCTGATAATGTAAAGATAATGATTGAGCAGATGCTTCAGAGTTCGCAAAAAATAGATGATTTGAGAGATAACATTTTCCTTGAAGAAAAGTTTTTAGCGGGTATAGACACTCAGATGAAAAAAAATGTAGAATTATCCAATGCCACAAGCTCCGGTACAAAGGAGCAGAAGGATGCTCTGAACAATTCATCTCAAGCGATTGAAAAACTGAATCTGGAGCTGCTTGAAATGGCGGAGAGTATTTCAAAGATTGCAATAACTTCACAATTTATGTGCGAAAGCGCAAAGATACTAACCGAGCAGGCCGAGAAAAGCATTACTGATGAAGAGGAAAAAGATAAAGAGTTCGATATAGATGAAATTTAAATTCACATTATAAACGTAAATTTTAATAAATCTGTCATCCTCGCGAATGCTGAGATCCATTGTGTTTAAAAGTGGATACCCCTCTGACGGGAATGACAAATAAATAGCGAATACTATTGAAAATATAATTAGAACTACTTTTAGATGAAAAACTAAACTTATTTTAAATCCGGTGAAAGGTAATAATTAAGCTTTTTTTCATCTTCCGGTGTAAGATCGATGAATTGCACACCTATTTCATAACCGCTTCCTTCCTGTGGGATTTCAACTCTTACAACTTTTGCGTCTCCCTGAAAAAAATCAAAACTATTAGGTTTTAAAAATTTTACATTTATAACGGTTCCTATTTCAAGTAGTTTATCATTAAAAAAAAGAACACCTGTGGCACTTACATTCACTGTTTTACCGGTAACTATTCCGCTAAGACCCAGTCCTGCATCAGGCAGAATAATCCTGACATTGAAATCACTTTTTATTCTTTTATACTTTCTTCCGTCATCGGCCATTGTAATCTCCTTTATATTTAAGCGTTTCTTTTTAAAATCACCATAGTTACATCGTCACCGCAAATATAATTCTTGAGTTCATTTATAATTTTATTCTTAATTTCATCAACAGGTAAAGTGGCGTTACTTTTAAATAACTCTCCAAGCTGTTTGTCTCCGAATAACTCACCTCTAACATCAGTAATGGTTTCCTTTCCGATTGCTTCAGTGATTCCATCGGAGTAAAGCAACATTACATCACCCGGCGCCATACTTAGAGAATCTATCTCCAGCATACCTTTAATATCATCAACAACGCCGATCCACATACCTCTGGTTTCAATAAAATCAACTTTTCCGGATGATGCACGAAAGATGATAATATCCTGATGAAGTCCGGAAAAAATAAATTTACCTCCTATAGTTGCAGCTAGAACTGTTATAGTCATGTATTTGTCTTCACCAAGACGTTTTATATTATCCGATATTGTACTGTTGACAATATCGAGCAGTTTATCCGGAGCTATATCCGGATTCTGGGCAAGTACAACATGTATCGCAGTCTGAGTCATCATCATCACAAGACCCGCCGGAACACCGTGACCGGAAACATCTCCTATTACTATCCAATCAATACCTGCGGCATTTATTATATCGTAATAGTCACCTCCAACTTCATCAGCTGGCTGCATATAAGCCGAAATCTCATAATCAGCAATAGCAGGATCTACTGGAAGCAGTCTGGTTTGAATCTTTTTTGCAAGTTCCATCTCGCCCCATAATGCATCACGGGCCTCAACAAGCTGTTCATTCACAGCTTCCATCTCCTCCATGGCAGCATGGAGTTCTTCTGTTCTTGTACGCACCTTCTCTTCTAGATTGTTTGTATAATCATCAATTTGGATTTTTGCCTCTTTCAAAGAACTGGTCATTTTATTAAATGAATGGGTTATGTATCCAATCTCATCCTGAACTTTTATTGTTACAGCAAAATCCAGATCTCCCTGCATAACTCTTGCGTGTCCATTCCTCAGTAAAGTAAGTGGCTTAATAAGTGTACTGTAAAAGAAAAGAGGATACCCTGCCAATATAAAAACATAAACTATGATCAGCATTAAAATCAGTTTTTTTGAAATTGGATGCATAAATTGGCGATAAGCAAGATAAGAAAATCCTGCTTCATAAATTTTTTTTGAGACAGGATCAATCATTGTAAATGAAGTATAGTGAGTCTTTGAATTTAAATGCTGCCTGTAATTTCTAACTCCAGCCGGGAGCATTGGAGAATGGAACTGTAATATATTATTTTTTAAATCCTTACCTTCTAACGTGCTTTTATCAAGATAATCAATTACTGCTTTATTAAAAGATGTAAGCTTTATATTTGATTTCTTTAAAAAAGCCTGAAGAGAATTACGGAATTTGTCATCCTTCATCTCTTTAATCTTGAGATATTGCGATAGTATAATTCTTTTAACACTATCAATATATAGAGTAGTTTTTAAACCTTTATCCGTCTCGTCAGGTAAAAATGTTTCTGACTTTTTAGTAATAATATTTTTATATCCCTCGAAGAATTGATGTTTGTCTTCCTGTACCGCGATAATGCTTTTACTAAAATCAGCATCAGAACTGTTTTTTAATATCTCATAAAAATGCGTATTTATAAATTCGTTTTGTATTGCTGTGAAATCCAGTTCGGAATTATTCTTATTATATGTTAATGAAACTTTATCTTCGGCAGATGAGTATTCCAGCAGATATTCAAGATCTGAATCACGATGCTTTGTATCAACTATTGCAAGATCGGTTTTTCCTCTATGTGTTTCATCGTAAAAGGCTTCCTGGTCCTGTGTAACATAATAACTTACACCCATGAGTACACATTGAAGACTCAACAGACTTATGCCGATAATTTTAGCCATAAACGTAGTTCTATCTTTTGTGAAATTTATAAACATAATGTATAAAAGGAAAAATCCGATAACATATGTAACTTCAACATTTAACTGATGAATATTTCTTCCAATCAGACCATCATTACTCATAGTATTTGTAACCGCTGGTATTCCGCCGGTTAAAGCAAATAAAATCCCGAAGATGAAAAATGCTAAACGGTTTTCTTTATCCTCTATCATACGCCAGATCATTACCAGTAAATATATAAGAAGAAAAACAAGTATTATTAATCCGAGAAGTTTCGTTATTTCAATTTCTGTAGAGTTCCAGAAGTGGCCATCAAACCGGTATACCGTTTCACCTTTATATGTTTTGAGAAAAAACAAAACGGAAACTAATATATAAATTGAGTATTGAACTATAAGGAAAATCTTAGCTGTACGCTTATGCCTGTTATCCGGGAAGTTTATTAAAAAAATAGTTAGATGTATAAGCCCGAGAATAATAATTGGTGTAAGCCATCTGTGATATGCTGCCAGAGGACTATATAAGCTGTAACCGATAAAATATGCAAATTGAAATAAAGCGAGAAATAAAAATGCAATTCCAAAGTGTAATGAAGATTTTGATTTATTACTTATAGTTAATGCAAACAGAGCACCTGCAAGACCAAAAAAACAAAGTATAAGAGAGCCCACAGAAAAAAAGTCAAAATATATATTACTAAAAATCATCATATTCATTCACCTGTAATTCCCGAAGATTTACTATTGTAATTATTTGAGAAGTTGTGTGATTGTATTCTCCCCTATTTTTAAATCAGGGGAGAATAATTTATCTTTTGATAATAGTCTGACAATTATTTATAATCAGATTAGTTAATTTATTTACAGACTAAGCTTTTCTTTTCAAAATAACCATAGTTACGTCATCACCGCAGAAATAACCTTCGAGATCTTTTATAATTGCATCTTTGATGCGGTCGACAGGGAGCGTCGCGTTATTTTTAAACAGTTCTCCAAGACGCAGATCTCCGAATAATTCAGGTTCTGAACTCTTAACTTTATCTTTATTCGATGCCTCGGTAATACCATCAGAGTATAGAAGCATAACGTCACCGGGCGCCATGCTTAGAGAATCAATTTCCAGCATACCCTTAATATCATCAACGATACCGATCCACATACCTCTGGTTTCAATTAAGTCAACCTTGCCGGTTGCAGCTCTGAATATCATGATATCCTGATGAAGTCCGGAAAAAACAAACTTTCCTCCAATTGTAGCGGCAAGTACAGATATTGTCATATATTTGTCTTCACCAAGACGTTTAATATTTCCGGATATTGTGCTGTTGACAATATCAAGCAGACGGTCAGGAGCGATATCGGGGTTCTGCGCAAGCACAACGTGTATTGCAGTCTGTGTCATCATCATAACAAGACCGGCAGGAACGCCGTGACCGGAGACGTCCCCAATTACAATCCAGTCAATACCTGCTGCATTAATAATATCATAATAGTCACCTCCAACCTCGTCAGCGGGCTGCATATATGCCGATATGTCGTAATCGGTAATTGCAGGATTTTCAGGAAGAAGTTTAGTCTGGATTTTTTTAGCAAGCTCCATCTCGCCCCATAGCGCGTCACGGGCCTCGATTAACTGGTCGTTTATCGCCTCCATCTCCTGCATGGCTGCCTGCAGCTCTTCGGTTCTCACTCGTACTTTATCTTCAAGGTTTTCAGTTGCTTCACTGATTTTATCAGCCATGGTATTGAAATTTCGCGACATGAATCCGAACTCATCCTCAACCTTTACGGGAATCTGAACTTTAAGATTCCCCTTCTGCATCTCCTGTAATCCGTTGAGTAAATTTTTAATAGGTTTAATTAGCGATCCCCAGAAAAAGAACGGAAAGCCGATGACAATTACGCCAACCATAATAAGCAGCATTATTATATACTTTTTCGATGTTCCATGAACATAAATTCTGTAATTGAGATATGGATATCCCGCTTCAATGACGGTATTGTTAACCGGATCAGCTTCCATAACTGCAACATAGTGATTCTTCTCAGCCGGGTCTTTTCTGTAAATTCGGGATCCGGACTTTCGCATTGGTGTGAGATAGCTCAGTATTTCTTTTTTCAGAATTTTCTGGTCGGGAGTTGCAGTTTCAAGATGGAGATAAATAATCTTATTGAATATTTTTGATTTAGCAGTAGGTAAAAATGCATTCAGATGGTCGATGAATTTTTCATCCGGCAGCTGACTGATTTTGTTTCTGGTAAATAGAACATGACGTTCAATTGAATCTATATAGCCCAGTATTTTTCCTGCTGGATCTTTCTCATCGGGATTGTGGGTTTTTGCAAATTCAAGAATTCCTGTTTTGTATCCGGTAAACAATTTATTAGTGCCGGAAAGAAGCGTTTCCAGTTCGGAACTAAATTTAGTTTTATCCAGATTTTTAATTTTTTCATATATCAGAGTGTTGTAGAATTCCTGATTGTTTTCCTGAAAATTCAGTGTTAAAGAATTATAGCTTTTTAAATATTTCGAAGTAACAGTTCCATCTTTAAATGAATATGAAACCATATATTCCATATCGTCAGGATATATATCTGATTTTATTGATAATTTAGTTTCAGAACGCATCAGTGAATCAAAAGATTTTTCCAGGTCCTGTAAAGAATAATATGTGAACCCCTGAACCATCACAAGTAGTGTTGTAACTGTAACTATAAGTATTTTTGACATAAAGCTTGATCGGTCTTTTGTAACATTAAGAAAAATCATTACAATTATAAAAACACCTGCAACACTGGAGAGGTTCTGTGTCAGCTGATAAGTTCCCCTATCAAGAAGACCATCTCTGCTTAGAACATTGGTTATGCCTGGAATCAAAAGTGAAATAAAAAAAACGATACCCATACTCAGAGCGGCCCATCTTTCAATACCGCGGTTTACGATTCCTCTTGTTATGCCTGCAAAGAGAATAAAAAATATTAATAATATAACCACAAGGCTGACAACTTTACTTGATTTTTCAGCGTCAAAATCCCAATAGTGTCCGGCGAAAACAAAAACTTTTTCAGCGTGATAAGATTCTTTAAAGAAAAAGGCAATGACTAAAGCAGATAAAATATAAATCATTGGAATAAAGAATTTCCTGAATTTTAAAAAACGGACATCAGGAAAAGAAAAGAAAGCAAGGGCAAAATTAAATATTTGAAGTACTACCGTTACAACAGTAAACCATCTGTGGAACGCTGTCAGAGGATGATAAACAGAAGCTGATACAAAGTATGCAAAATAAAAAAAACTGCTGATACTCATTGCTACGCCAAGATGCAAAGATGCCTTTGATTTATTTTTCATTGTAATAAAAAAATATCCCAGAAGACCGGTAAGCAGTGATGGTATTAAAGCCCCGATTGAGAAAAAATCAAAATAGATATATTGAGTAAAGTTCATACAATTCCTCTGTAAAAATTATTTTCCCACAACCTCAATACTTGTCATTGCTTTAGAGATAGTCTCTAGAGCCTTAAATGATGCAGCCTGCCATTTGGATTCTTTATCATAAAATATTTTGGTTACTACTTTTTTTGCTTCGAGATTTTTAAGTAGCTGTATAATCGGAGGTACAGTAGAGGAGTTCATGTATTCCAGTTTTGTAAAATCCACAGCAAGTTCTTTGCCGCTTAAACCATCTATTATTTTTGCAAGATACGGGTTTAATACTGTTGCAGGTTCTCTATTCTCGCTTCTTCCAAGCCAGGACATGGTTATTATTGCATCATCTTTTATTTCTATTGTTAATGTTCCGTCATTCATATTTTCCATAATTATTATCCTCTTCAAATTTATTTTTTTAGTAATCTTATATTTTTCGTTTTGCAATTATTGTTAAAGCCATGTCGGAATGCCGGTAATCGAGAGTAAAGCCACCTTCATATGCGATCCTGTATAGTCCCAGCTGGCTTACTCCAGGTTTTGGATTATCAAGAAGTTCCTGAAGACGCTCAATGTACAGTGCAGCCGGATCTTCACTTGCTTTAATTTTATCAATATGTTTAATTACATTTTTAAGATCCTGATCGTCATGATATCCGTTTGATACGATAATTTCCACTGTATCGTCAGTTGCCTGAAGATCGAAATCGATGCTGCTTCCGTCAGGTTTTTCCGCTCCATACTTAACCGCATTTTCAATTAGTTCAGTTGAACACATTACTGAAACCTCTATAATATCAGAACTCATTTTTTTTTCCTGCATAAACTTCTCGGTCTTTTCCTGAACCTCTTTTACCAGATGCCAGGTTGGTTTTATTACAATACTGATTTTTACATGATCGCTTTCCATCTATTAGACTCCTATTACAATGTTTTAGAAATATCTCGTTATTTAAACATATTAAAATTTATATATACTTTAAATTAAGAATTATTCTGTTTTAAATTTGTTATAATATTTCAATTTACCTATTTTTTATAAGATTGTCAATGTTCCAGGAAAAAAATATTTTCAGATAATTATACTTTCTTCTGTCATCGACAATTGGAATCCCCTTTGTGTGTATCCATACTAAGCTTTTCTTTTCAAAATAACCATGGTTACGTCATCACCGCAGAAATAACCTTCGAGATCTTTTATAATTGCATCTTTGATGCGGTCGACAGGGAGCGTCGCGTTATTTTTAAACAGTTCTCCAAGACGCAGATCTCCGAATAATTCAGGTTCTGAACTCTTAACTTTATCTTTATTCGATGCCTCGGTAATACCATCAGAGTATAGAAGCATAACGTCACCGGGCGCCATGCTTAGAGAATCAATTTCCAGCATACCCTTAATATCATCAACGATACCGATCCACATACCTCTGGTTTCAATTAAGTCAACCTTGCCGGTTGCAGCTCTGAATATCATGATATCCTGATGAAGTCCGGAAAAAACAAACTTTCCTCCAATTGTAGCGGCAAGTACAGATATTGTCATATATTTGTCTTCACCAAGACGTTTAATATTTCCGGATATTGTGCTGTTGACAATATCAAGCAGACGGTCAGGAGCGATATCGGGGTTCTGCGCAAGCACAACGTGTATTGCAGTCTGTGTCATCATCATAACAAGACCGGCAGGAACGCCGTGACCGGAGACGTCCCCAATTACAATCCAGTCAATACCTGCTGCATTAATAATATCATAATAGTCACCTCCAACCTCGTCAGCGGGCTGCATATATGCCGATATGTCGTAATCGGTAATTGCAGGATTTTCCGGAAGAAGTTTGGTCTGGATTTTTTTAGCAAGCTCCATCTCGCCCCATAGAGCGTCACGCGCTTCGATGAGCTGATCGTTTATCGCCTCCATCTCCTGCATGGCTGCCTGAAGTTCTTCGGTTCTCACTCGTACTTTACCCTCAAGGTTTTCAGTTGCTTCACTGATTTTATCAGCCATGGTGTTAAAATTGCGAGACATGAATCCAAACTCATCTTCAACTTTTACGGGTATTTGAATTTTAAGATTACCTCTCTGCATCTCCTGTAATCCGTTAAGTAAATTTCTGATAGGTTTAATAAGCGATCCCCAGAAAAAGAACGGAAAGCCGATAACAATTACACCAACCATAATAAGCAGCATTATTATATACTTTTTAGATGTTTCATGAACATAAATTCTGTAATTGAGATATGGATATCCCGCTTCAATAACTGTATTGTTAACCGGATCAGCTTCCATAACTGCAACATAGTGATTCTTCTCAGCCGGGTCTTTTCTGTAAATTCGGGATCCGGACTTTCGCATTGGTGTGAGATAGCTCAGTATTTCTTTTTTCAGAATTTTCTGGTCGGGAGTTGCAGTTTCAAGATGGAGATAAATAATCTTATTGAATATTTTTGATTTAGCAGTAGGTAAAAATGCATTCAGATGGTCGATGAATTTTTCATCCGGCAGCTGACTGATTTTGTTTCTGGTAAATAGAACATGACGTTCAATTGAATCTATATAGCCCAGTATTTTTCCTGCTGGATCTTTCTCATCGGGATTGTGGGTTTTTGCAAATTCAAGAATTCCTGTTTTGTATCCGGTAAACAATTTATTAGTGCCGGAAAGAAGCGTTTCCAGTTCGGAACTAAATTTAGTTTTATCCAGATTTTTAATTTTTTCATATATCAGAGTGTTGTAGAATTCCTGATTGTTTTCCTGGAAATTCAGTGTTAAAGAATTATAGTTTTTTAAATATTTAGAAGTAACAGTTCCATCTTTAAAAGAATATGAAACCATATATTCCATATCGTCAGGAAATGTACCAGTTTTTATAGAAAGTTTAGTCTCAGACCGCAAAAGTAAATCAAAAGATTTTTCCAGGTCCTGTAAAGAATAATATGTGAATCCCTGAACCATCACAAGTAGTGTTGTAACAGTAACAATGAGAATCTTTGACATAAAGCTTGATCGGTCTTTCGTAACATTAAGATAAATGATTGAAACAATAAAAGCACCTGTCATGCTTGCAAGATTTTGTGTAAGCTGATATGTTCCGCGGTCAAGAAGACCATCTCTGCTGAGCATGTTTGTGATACCTGGAATTATAAAAGTCGAAAAAAGAAAAAATCCCATCAAAAGGACTACTAATATGTCTATACCCTTATTTAAAAAAGATTTCCATATACTCATCAGCAAAATACTGGATACTGCAACAATAATACCAAGCGCAACAAGTTTGTTTCCTTTTTCTGCTTCAAAGTCCCAATAGTGACCGGCAAATTGAAAAACTTTATCAGAGTGATACGATTCTTTGAAAAAAAATACAGTTATAAAAAAAATTACAAGATATGCTGATGTGATGTATATCTTTTTAAAAACCGAAAATTTTGAAACAGGAAATGAAAAAACTGCTAGAGAGTGATGAAGCAACAGAACTAAAATTGTTGAAACTGTAATCCATCTATGATAAGCAGCCAGAGGATGATAAATGCTGGCAGACACTGAATAAGCTAAACCAAAGAAAACGCTGATAAAATAAGCTATCCCGAAGTGAAATGATGTCGCTGATTTGCTTTTCATCATTATGAAAAAATAAGCAAGAACTCCCATAAATATTGATGGTATTAAAGCACCGATTGAGAAAAAATCAAAATAGATATATTGAGTAAAGCTCATGTAATTCCTCTATACAAATTTATTTTCCCATAACCTCAATGCTTGTCATTGCTTTAGATATAGTCTCTAGAGCCTTAAATGATGCAGCCTGCCATTTGGATTCTTTATCATAAAATATTTTGGTTACTACTTTTTTTGCTTCGAGATTTTTAAGTAGCTGTATAATCGGAGGTACAGTAGAGGAGTTCATGTATTCCAGTTTTGTAAAATCCACAGCAAGTTCTTTGCCGCTTAAACCATCTATTATTTTTGCAAGATACGGGTTTAATACTGTTGCAGGTTCTCTATTCTCGCTTCTTCCAAGCCAGGACATGGTTATTATTGCATCATCTTTTATTTCTATTGTTAATGTTCCGTCATTCATATTTTCCATAATTATTATCCTCTTCAAATTTATTTTTTTAGTAATCTTATATTTTTCGTTTTGCAATTATTGTTAAAGCCATGTCGGAATGCCGGTAATCGAGAGTAAAGCCACCTTCATATGCGATCCTGTATAGTCCCAGCTGGCTTACTCCAGGTTTTGGATTATCAAGAAGTTCCTGAAGACGCTCAATGTACAGTGCAGCCGGATCTTCACTTGCTTTAATTTTATCAATATGTTTAATTACATTTTTAAGATCCTGATCGTCATGATATCCGTTTGATACGATAATTTCCACTGTATCGTCAGTTGCCTGAAGATCGAAATCGATGCTGCTTCCGTCAGGTTTTTCCGCTCCATACTTAACCGCATTTTCAATCAGTTCTGTTGAACACATTACAGAAACCTCTATAATATCAGAACTCATCTTTTTTTCCTGCATAAACTTCTCGGTTTTCAACTGAACATCTTTGACCAGTTGCCATGTTGGTTTTATAACGATACTGATTTTTACATGATCGCTTTCCATTCCAAAACTCCTATGAATTTGTGTTTTAATACCGTGCAATTATAAAATAAGCATTACTAGAGTTTATACCTATGAGTTATACTCAATGTCGTTACCGTGAATCAGGGAACCATTCCCTTAAAAAAATGGATCCCCGCATTAGCGAGGATTACAAATTGATTCAAAATGATAAGGCCATTATACTTATTTATAAAATGAGCTTTAACGTTTAAGCCGGACTAGAATAAATATCCTTAATTTCCATCTTAATATTCAAGATAGCTAATTTTGACATTTTGTCAATATTGATGAGGTAAAAGTTGTTCTTAAAAAATAAATTCTTACAAAACATAATTTAAGCTTTGCTTTATAAGAGCGCTTTATCTTATTAAAAGTTTTTATAAGATGTCTGCTTTATAAGATTTAATATGTCGTAGTGTCTGAAACTATGATGCAGATGCCTGAAGTGAAACTATAAAGGGCTAATGATTGACTCTACGGTCAGTAAACTCTGGAAAAAAATATCAGTCTATATTCATATTAAAAAGTGCATTAATGTAATATGGAGGTGTTCCTGTTAGAATATTTGAGAATTCTTTGTTATAGATTCTGCCAGCTCCATTTGCAATCTCCCGGTAGGCCTCTTCAACGTGACACATCTCTCTGTAAGCCCGATCACTTGTCATTGCATCAAAGGAATCTGAAACTGCAATAATCTGTGCGAGTAGTCCTATTTTGCCTTCACCGTAACCATTTGGATAACCGGAACCGTCCAGGCGTTCATGGTGCTGTCGGGTGATATCTGCAATTTCATGCATTAAGTGTATATTTTTTAGTATATTATATGAATGTTGCGGATGATTTCTTATCATCTCCCATTCATTAAAATCCGGTGTATTTGTTTTATCAAGTATCTCTTTAGGTATGCTGATTTTTCCGGCATCATGCAGCAAGCCGGCGACTTCAACCTTTACAATATCGTCAGTGGAGAAGCCGGCCTTTTTAGCAATATATTTTGAAAGAATTGAAACTCTTGTTGAATGACCCTGAGTGTATCCATGCTTTGCGTCTATTACCCGGGCAAAAAGTCTGAGTATAGGATACATGCCGGCCATCCCTATTCCGGCCCAGTAATCGTCTGCACCATTGGGATAATCTCTATCAATATACTTCTTCCGGATCTCGAGAAATTTGTCAGATGATGTTCCCGGAACAAATTCATTCTTCCTTATCATATCAGATATCATATCAACAATTACAGGGTTGAATGAAGTTCCCCGCTGTTCCATCATAACTTTTTCAGATTCATCCTGAGATAGCCGGTCTCTGTCGAGCCTTGGAGTCTGCAGAGAATCAAAACAGTCTATTGCGCTTAAAATCTGAACCTCTATGGGAATTTCTCCGCCAATTAATCGATCCGGGTATCCGGTACCATCCCACTTCTCATGATGCCATCTTATCCAGAATGAAATATCACTTAGTTCAGGAAGGGATGCTGCAATTTTTCCACCTATTATAGAATGCATCTGTACAATTCTAAATTCTTCATCGGTGAGCTTTCTTTTTTGTGTAAGAATATTAGTACCAACTGCAATTTTACCAATATCATGAATCAATCCGGCATAATAAAGCTGCTGTATTTTATGAGGGGGGAGTCCGATTTTTTCAGCAATTATAGAACACATCTCGCCTACCCTTATGGCATGTTGATGTGAAGAGTTATCATTAAGGTCATACTCAAGAACCAGACCAAGGGCTTCCAGGCACTGACTCAGCAGGAGATTTCTGGTTATTTTCATATAATTTCCCTGGATTTTGCTCTTTTAATTATTATAAATCAAAGGTATTGATGAAACAATATTTATTCCGCTAATTTATATAACATGTAATTATTAAATCATTAACCTCAATAAAGTCAATAAAAATTAGTTTAAATGAATAAAAGAGAATAATGGTTCATTTTTTCGGTTAGAGAATACGCTTAAAATCTTGAGCAAGACAGGTGATTGCAGCGGCAACACTTATACAATCACCCATTCATCACTTATTTTTAATTTACTTACCGTAAAATTAAAACCGTCACGTCCTTTGTTGAAAATCTTTCAGAAAAATATTAAGTTCTACCAAGAGCGATTAAAAGCATATTCCTGCTGAAAGATATACAATCGGCGCCCAGGTAACAGTGGCATCGCTATTTCCACCTGTTGGTTGAGAAAGAAATCCACCTTCAAAGAATACGATATAATCACTGCTCACCAGATATTGCACCTCAATACTGAGATTCAATCCAAGACCGTTTGAACTTGTCTGAGCTGTAGAAGACTCGCCGGCAAGCCTCTCCCTTGTTCCTTTTCTGTATCCCATATTCAAACCCGGTTTTACTGCTACGACTGATGTTACAATAAATCTTGGTTTCATTGAAATCCCAAATTCGTAGAAATTCGCATCAACCTCTAATGATCTATAAGAAAGTGTGACTGATGAATAATTAAAATATGCACCTACTGCAAATTTCGGCATCAGATATGCATCTGCAAAGGCACGGAAAATCGGACCGGCACTTTTATCTACATCTACAGGTTCAATATATACTGATCCTGGAAGCCATATACCGATTGACAGGCCAAGATCGTAATCCTTTGCTTCAAATCCGCTGGCATTAACCGGTGTATCTCCCTTCGCGGCAGCTTTGTTTGAATTCTTGGCAGCAAAAACTCCCGAAGGAATAAGTATCAATATAAGAAGAAGTGCTAACATTGATTTTTTTAAATTTCTGAAAAAATCTGATAAGCTCATTGCTCTACCTCCAATTTATTATTGTTTCTGCTTGTTGATGCTTTCCTGTTTCTTTTTAGGTTTTACTTTTGCTTTGTTTTCATCGGGCGGT
Source organism: uncultured Leptospirales bacterium (assembly GCA_964450405.1). Classification (GTDB taxonomy): domain Bacteria; phylum Spirochaetota; class UBA4802; order UBA4802; family UBA5550; genus WRGT01. The sequence continues at coordinate 144,044 of CAYVCQ010000004.1, forward strand.
ATTACGATAGAGTTCTCACCTTCCTCAATCTGAAAGTGATAACTTAACATAACAACATATGTCTTGTAGCCCTGATTATCTCCGCTTGACATAGCCTGCTGGATTATTGAACTTAGAGTAATGTCCCAGGGAACATATACTAAATCAATACCATAAAAAAGTGATGTTGATGCGGGAATCCCGGATGTTACAGACATAGTTTTACCGCTGCTGTTGGTGATATCTATTTCAGCATCACCCGATAAGCTTGTTACCATAAAAAATGGAGTAAATACAAAGTCAGAGGTTTTTACCGCAACCTGAAGTCCACCCTGAGGTCCCCTCATGGAGCTCCACAGATCCACTGTTGTTCCGTCATCAATAACAACTCCAAGGTAAAGCCAGGTGAAGTTAAATCCACCGAAGAGAATTACAGCAAAACGATCGGTCTTTACAGGCTGAAATTCAATATCAAATGGAACGGAGAATATAGCCATGCTCATTGAAGCTCTGCTGCCAACATCTCCTCCGGCACCAAGTACAAGACCGCCGATATCAAAGGCAAACTGATCTTTGAAAGCGTACCTGTAGAATCCGCTGAGCCCCCCTCCGTAAACCTCAACATCACCGCCGGCATTGGGATCTTCAATCTCTCCAGTCAGATAGAGAAAAGTACCGTTCACTTTTAAATCTTTCTGTCCTTTACTGAATTCATACCATGGAATCGGAGGTGAAGTTATCTGAAAGTTGGTTTGCTGCGCAAAGGAATCGATCCGTGGTACTGTAAGTATCAGAACAATTTGTAAGAAGATTAATCTTTTCATAACCAATAACCTCCATAAATTTAGAGGGCTGATTCACTTTTGTTCACTTCTAATTATCTTTTATGAAGAAATAACAGATGCAAAAAAGTGTGTAATTAGATATATTACTCTTATATAAGATATTTAACTTGTTTCGAGGGGGTAAATCAATATTTTTTGCAGTTTTTGCATGAAAAAATAGAAGAATTGAGGAGAATTGAGGAGAATTTCAGTAAAATTTTTATCCCAAAGACAGATAACGGTTTGAAAAAAATTCCAATCCGTCTCTGAGATAACAGGTTTAAATCTCGTGAAAATATCTAAATGAATTTCTTTACAAGCATTACCTGGTTACCTTTTTTGTTGTAGGTAATTTCATCAAAGATATTCTTTGCCATGAGTATCCCCCTGCCATGGAGGATCTGTTTTTCATTTAAAGAATTCATGTCGGCATTTAAAATACCTTCATAATTGAAACCTTTACCTTCATCGGAGATTTTATAAACTGCCTTTTCATTGTTTATCAGATATTCTATTTCAACACGCTTGTCGGTGTTCCTGGGATCGCGCTGTCTTCGGGAAACCAGTTCAAGATAAGTTCCGGCCTTCAGTGACTCGGTTTTTTCTTCAAATGTAATGTCAAGATTTCCATGTTCTATTGAGTTGATGATGATTTCACGCAGTGCCACACGTATCATGCTGATCTCTTTTTGATCTATATATTTTCTAAGATTTTTCGTTGCTCTGTGTGATATTTCATCCGCCGAGACAAGATAGTTTCCAAGGGAAAACATCTGTTTTTCAGAAGTGAAGAATTTAAGAAGCGTATCTTCAATAACGCTTGAAGCGCGTCCCAGGATCTCGGCCTTCCCTTCTATGTCAATGTATTCAAGTGTGACTACCATCTCTTTTGGTTCGATTATATGTGATGATATCATATCCATAGTAAATGAAACACGTTCTCTTGTTTTTAAAAGCTGCTCAAGTTTCTCCTTAACAATCTGCTTTGCAAGGAATTCAGAAGCACCTACCTCAATCCCCTCAATTCCGTCGTAAACCAGATCAAGAAAATTTAATTTTAAAACAGCATCGGGAGTAATACGCAGAGTATTTTTTATCGCTTTGTTTACGGAAATAAAATTGAATCTTTCATCAAGGGAGAATATTATATCATTTGATGTTTCGACAATCAATTTGTATTTTTGGGTTGAAAGAAGAATAGTTTTATTCGCTTCAGAAATTCCTTTTTCAGCTAAATGCTTTTCTTTACGCATTATATTTAATCTATCACCAAGACCGTAAGAAAACAAGATGATCAATACAACAGATCCTATCTGAATAGAAAATGTTGTAAAATTATTACTTGGTATTACAGCTAATATTTTTAAAATATAAACTATTGAACTTGCGAGAAAAAATGTCCACGCAAGCATATAAAATTTTGCGGGTCGATACTTCTTTAGTAAACTTTGAATTCCGGAGGCTATAATTGTTAAAATAGTTATTACAATCAGAAATATTACAATTTGGTTGCTTAAAGAATATGGAATAAAAAAAGAAATAATTATATGCAAGAGAAAGGCCACTTTTAAAAAATTAAATATTTTATGCGGGATTGTTGAATTTATTTTTGAGTTTAAAAATGATTGAGTAAATTGAATTATTGTAATCAGCATTATCGAATCAAGTAAAGGAATATAGTGTTGATTTAAAAAAGCAGGCCAGAAATACTCATAAGCTAAACCGTTTTGTGTTAATTGAAAAAATGCGTAAGTAGTGATAAACAATGAGTAATATAGATATGAAGTTTCTTTTAAAAAAAAGAACAGAATCAAATGGTAAATAATCATTATTAAGAAAATTCCGTAATAGACACCAAGAATAAACTGGTCACTATGATCCCTGGATATAAAAGAATCAGCAGACCATACATTTAATGGAATCTCCATTCGATCCTGATTCTCGAATCGTAGATAGTATGTTTTTTCTTCCCCGGGATTTATATTAAGTTTAAAGACAAAATTTCTGTGTTTTAGTTCGCGATTAATAAATGGATGATTATATCCGGTTTCAGTACTTGTATAATTATTTTTACCATCACGAGTAAAAAGAGAAATCGAATCCATTAGTGGGTAATCAAGTTCGAGGTACCAGTTTTTTACATTTGTTTTTTTTGCATCTAATTTTAATCTCACCCAATAAACTGATTTTGTAAATCCAAAACCCGGGGTTTTGTCTGTACTTTTAATAAATTTATCTGATAATTCTTCGGATATAATATCTTTAATAGTATATTTCTTTTCTTTATCTTCAAGGATATAGATATCCTCCCCGATAGAGTACATTGGAATACCATTTGAGAGTTTAATAGATGATATGCTATCGGAAATTATTCCTGTTTCACTAAAAACCACTGATTTATATAACAAAATAAACATTACAGCAAGTAAAAGTCTGATGATTTTAAAATTCATTTTAATATTTTCTCCAAATTGTAAGATTAGAAGCATAATACATGAAAAAAATCAGATACAATAGTATATACAGGATTACAGAATTTATTCTTTTGGTTTATTCCTTCCAAATTTTTCATGTCCTGAAACATGAGAAAAATTAGCGAGTGAAATTGCTATAGAAAGTTCACCGGCAAGAGCAGCAGCGGCGATTATTTCGGCGAATTTAAGTGATTTGTCTTTACCATCGCATTCAAGAATTTGCAGACTTTCTTTTTGTGTAGGTAAGCCGGTTCCACCGCCTACTGTCCCTATTACAAGATTTGGGATTGTAACACTGATATGAAGGTCACCATCGTCAATCATTTGCATAGTAGTTATAGCACTTGAGCAATGTATTGCATGACCAATATCCTGACCAGTGGCTAGCAATATGCCGCTTACAATATTCTGAACGTGAAAATTCTGGCCATTCATACCTGCAAGAGTCGAGCATGTATATGCAATATTGATATATTCAATAAACTGCTCAACAGAAACGCCCAGATTTTTATCAATGAAAAAACTTTTCGGTACCACAGCTTCTGCATAAACTTCTTTACCATAACCTCTGATAAAGTTGAAAGAAGAGTTTTTTTTATCTGAGCTATAATTTGATCTAAAATAAAAACGCACATTCAGTTTATCAGTTATTAATTTACATATTTTAAATGTAGCAAGAACTATCATGTTTAAACCAGCGGCATCGCCGGTAGTAAAAAAAAGTGTTAACTGAACACCTACACCGGTTATTTTTGTTTCTATAGAAATCAGTTTACCATGTTTTGTAGATGTTTCAACCTCGGTTTGTACAAGCTGCTTATTATCTTCTATCCATTTAATAAATTCATTCATTTTATCCAGACCATTAACGAGAAATATTGGTGAAACATGAATATGGTCTTTCAAAACTTTTGTTTTTGCTCCGCCAACACTTGAGATCAATTTAGAACCATTGTGTAGACCCGTTAATAAAACACCTTCCGTGGTAGCAAATGGTAATAGAAACTCACCTTGAGCATGTTCACCATTGATTTTTAAAGGTCCTGCGATACCTACCGGCAACTGAATACATCCAATAACATTTTCAATATTTCCTTTCATCTCGAGTGGATCTATTGAAAAATTGTTAATATTCGAAACATTCGCATTATTAAATTCTTTAATGAAATTACTACGTTTTGAAATGAATTCCTTTGAATAATCATTATCATGATCGTTACTTTTCGGTATCTTTGGTGTAATTTTTTTTATATTCATTTTATTATCCTTCTCATATGTTAGACTTTTATTTTAATAATTATTTTTCTTTGTGCAGAAAATCTAGTACAGAGTGACAATAGTTATTGAAGCGTTAAGCCATATTTTTTTTTATATAATACAATTTTTATTTTTTCTAAAAATCGCTGTCAATTATTTTATTGATTCTTGACACTTTATAATAATTAACTAATTTTAATTGCACTCTTAATGTGTGTTAAATTAAAATATGGGATTGAGTTATAGAGCAACACAGTCGGGCTTTATTACCGGCAATTTTTTTTTATCAATTAACAGTAACTTCACAATTGGAATTATTTAAAAAGTTATTGATATATTCAAAGTTTTCATATCATTTCCTGATGTGATCTTTATATAATTCAAAACAATCTTGATTAAATCTCAATGGTCACCATATCTATCACTACAATTCTATCAACGGAGCATTTATGACAATTGCTATCATTTCGGATATTCATATAGGCGACAGATCATCAAGACTTCTGGATAAGAACGGATCGTTTACATCATCAAATCATCTGTACATTGAATTGAAAGAGAAAATTTTTAATTTTACTAAGAAGAAACCTCTGGAGTTCCTTGTTCTATCCGGCGATATTATGGATTTCACAATTAACTCAATTGATAATTCTATAAATTCATCCCGTGAATTTTTTAAGCAGATAAGTGCGGATAAACTGGCAAAAAAAATTGTCTATATTCCGGGAAACCATGACAAGCAGGTGTGGGATGGAGTTCAGTGGGATACCAGTATTATAGGCAATCTTTCAAACAATCGTAACACAAGACCCTTTGCCCGAATACAGCCTGCTGTTATCAGCGGATTCAACAATATTGAACTGGAAGGTGTTTCTCCAAAATCAAAAGGTAAATATGGAGATATCTTTCTTAAGGGTCTCTTTGACACATCTGTTAAAAATCCTGAAATTATACTGGCTTATCCGAACCTCTATATAAAAATGAAAAGTGAGACAATACTCATCACCCATGGACATATGTTCGAATCTGTCTGGACTATATTGTCAACTCTGCTCAAGGGTGTCTCAGAGCTTCCCGACAGCATCGGGCTTAGAGAACTTGAAGAGTGGAATATCCCGGTTACAACAATGATCGCAACCAGTGTCGGAAGCGGAGGAAAGGTATCTGAACTTTTTTATAAAATTCAGAGAGAAGCTTATGAAAACAAAACCGGTATTCTATCAAAAACTCTGGATTCAGTTCTGCCGCGGTTTAAAGACGAGCTGGAACTTCCGTGGTACAAAAAAATATTGATACCGGACTGGTTGTTAAAAAAAATAATTTTATCTATTGCTGTGAAGGCATCGGACCCTCGCGAAGACATAAATTACTACAGTGATAAAAAAAGAATTAAACACATTGAAGTATTCATTGATGCTTCAACAAAGGAGCTTAAGAGGCTGAAACTCCCTGATGTTAAAAAAATTATTGCCGGACATACTCACGTTCCATTCGGAGTAAAAAATCCCCAGATAATAGAGAAATTTCCGGAACTTAAATTTTACAATACAGGGGGCTGGCTGAAGGAGAATCGAGCCGAAATTTTTTTAATTGATAACAATCGGTTTGAAAGTTTTGAAATTTAATTTAAAGGATAATTTATTTTATAGCAGATAAAAAATAGATTCCCGCATGCGCAATGACAAATTGATTAAAAATTATAAGTTCATAAAACTATTATCATAATTCATTCTTAATTTGTCGAAGAGTGATCTTATATTGGCTGTATCCTCCTGAGATATTATAAACTTCTTTAAACCCCATATTCATCAGAAGATTCTGTGCGGCATTACCTGTTGTTCCCTTATTGCAGTGAACAACAATTTTATCTTTCATGTTGAGTTCAATGGATCTTCTTTTTAATTCCTCATGAGGTATATTTACTGCACCTTCAATATGCCCCTTGTTGTAATCATCGGTACTTCTTACATCTATTACTGTATATAAATCTCTATCTGCAATAAGTTCCGCAGGAGTGATTAGTTTTCTTCCGCGATTTCCTGCATTATCAAGTATCATTCCGGTGTACATTACCGGATCTTTTGTCGTTGAGAATGACGGTGAGTATGCAAGATCCAGGTGAAACAGATCCGATACTTTTGCGCCGAATGCCATTGCAGTTACAAAAACATCAATGCGTTTGTCAACACCGCGCTCTCCTACAATCTGCACTCCAAGTATTCTTTCACTGTTGCGCTCACTGATGCATTTAATTACAAGTTCACGACTCTCACGAATATATTTACTCTGATTCTCTTTGATATTGTGACTCACCAGAAAATTCAGTCCTTTCAGCCGGGCTTCTTTTTCAGTTAAGCCGGTTTGTGCAACGCTTAAATCAAATGTTTTAAATATTCCGGTTCCCGGAACACCTCTGAATCGAAGGTCGCCTCCGGTAATTACATCTCCGGCAATGCGCCCCATTTTATTGGCGGTGGATCCCAGAGGCCGGTAAAAATATTCTCCCGTTACAGTGGAGATTACTTCGCTGCAGTCACCAACAGCATAAACATCAGGTATATTTGTCTCAAGTTTTTCATTTACAATGATGCCGCCGTGATCTCCAAGTTTAATACCTTTATCTTTTAAAAGAGCGGTATTAGGCCTGACTCCGGCAGCGAGTATTATCATATCAGTTTCGATGACTTTCCCATTTTTAGTAACAGCATTCATTCCGTTTCCGGTAATATCCACAATAGAATCATTGGTAATGACATAAACACCTTTAAGTTTAAGGTGATCTTCGATATATACTGCCATGTCGCTGTCCATTGAAGGCATTACGTGTTTAGCAATTTCTATCAATGTAACAGATATTCCAAGATTCGACAGATTATCGGCCATCTCAAGTCCAATGAATCCGCCTCCGATAATCAGTGCCCTTCCAGGTTTTGTATCTGTTATAAATTTTTTTATCCTGTCGGCACTATGAATATTTCTCACAGGAAAAACATTACTGCTTTCAATACCGGGAATAGATGGAATTAACGATTCAGCTCCGGTTGCAATAATAAGTTTGTCGTATCTGTCGGTAAAAGTTTTATCTTTCCGGATATTTCTAACAGTTAGAGTTTTCTTTTGTGGATCAATTTCAGTCACAAAATGTTCAGTAAAAATATCTATATTAAAACGGTTTTTAAACCAAGAGGAGTCACGCGGTGTGAGATCTTCACGGGAAATATACTCCTCGCCGATGTAATACGGGACTCCGCATCCGGAATAGGAAATATCACGATCCTTGTCATATATTACTATTTCATGTACTTCACTGTTTCTCCGTGCTTTTGCAGCGGCTGATGTACCTCCGGCGACAGATCCTATTATTACTATTCTCATATGTGTTTCCTTTTTAAAAAAACCTCTTCTTAAAATATAATGATACATTTACTAGTCCAATCAATACCGGCACTTCAACTAGCGGACCGACAACAGTTGTGAAGGCTATTGGGGATGATATTCCGAAAACAGCTATAGCAACCGCAATGGCAAGCTCAAAATTATTTCCTGATGCGGTAAAGGCAAGTGTAGCGCTTCTGCTGTAATCGGCTCCGAGTTTACGGGCCATAAAAAAACTGAGCATAAACATAATAATAAAATAACAGCTTAGCGGAATGGCAATCCAGAGAACATCAAAAGGTCTATAGATAATCTGATTTCCCTGCATACTAAACATCACAACAATCGTAAAAAGAAGGGCTATCAGCGTTATAGGAGAAATTTTAGGTACAAATACTTTTTCGTACCATTCATGTCCTTTTATAGGAAGGAGTATTATACGGCTGAGAATTCCTGCTGCAAATGGTATACCCAGATAGATTATTACACTGTAAAAAATATCTTTTACAGAAACATCTACAACCATTCCCTGAAGTCCGAAAATCGGAGGCAGCAGGGTTATGAATATCCATGCGTACACTCCGAAGGTCAATATCTGAAAAATACTGTTAAGCGCAACAAGCCCTGCACCATACTCACTGTTCCCGTCTGCAAGCTGATTCCATACAAGAACCATGGCAATACAGCGCGCTATCCCCACAAGGATTAAACCAGTCATATAATATCCCCAGCGTGAATCGGCACCAAAAATTGCAGGAGCAACAAATCCGAAAAACAGAACTGAAAGAGAAAACATCAGAATCGGGCCCACTATCCAGTTCTGTACCAGCGATAGACTCAGAATTTTAGTATCAGCAAAAACTTTCGGCATCAGTTCATATTTTACTTTTGCAAGCGGAGGGTACATCATAAGAATAAGTCCGAAGGCTATAAGAAGATTTGTGTGTCTGCCCACTGTAAATGTTTTATTGAAGCTTTCCACTGGTCCCTGAAAAACAAGGCCGGTAACTACTCCGATAGCCATTGCGGCGAATATCCAAAGAGTCAGATATCTATCGAGAAACGATAATTTTTTTGTTAAATTTTCCATGTGTCAACACTCCTTGATTCATATCAGTTTTTAATAAATATTTTGTTAAGAATATATGAATATTAGTTTGCGCCATTAACTATTAGAAAAATTGCTCTACGCCGCACCAACGCGCGACTGGAAAGAATATTGCCATTTATAAAGCAGTCGCAAGCATTTTTTTGAGCTTAGTTTCAAGGATTGGTTTATTTTCATGAAAACAGTTAGTTTTAATTTATTATACACTCATCTGCTTGAGATGTAATTGCATAATTGTATCTATTACTAAATTTAAGTAATTAGCCACAGAGGCACAGAGATTTGATTAAGATATTATTTTAAAATTTCAAATATTATTGTCTGTAACTCCGGGTAATTTTGATTCGTATACATAATGTCATACCACTAGAATAATACTCCTGCGCGAATAGAAATTTTAATTTCATCAAGCGGATGTGAAATATAAAATACTCTGGAATATTCTGCCGAAAGATCGGTAAAATAATTTTTATACCATCTATATCTGAGTGAACCTCCGCCATTCATTGTGAAATCAACGCTGGCATAATCAGTTAGAGTTTTTCCGTTCATGATACTCATTGAAGTATATGCAGCACCGGCATCGAAATGAAAAATTAAATACAAACTGTTACTTATAAAACCGAGACCGATAGGATAGTTCAAACCTGCATAAATTGAACTTTTATTGAAGCTCTCTTTGTCTGCAGCATCTGACATGGGATATTCGGTATAGTTTATAACAGATTCTATTGCAAAATCTTTTACAACTGGAATTTCTTTTAAAAACGTAACATTTGAAAACGGATAAGATGCATAAAGGTGAAAACCTAAAAAAGAAGATTCAAGTTTTGATGACCATTCACCTGTTGGAATAGTATAATTCCACCCTGCACCAAGTGCAAATTTATTTTTCCACGACAAACTGATTGCCGAATCAATTTTTTTCTGTTCATTATATTTCTGCTCATCAGCAGCCCTTTTATCTGCGTCATCCTTTTTATCAGCGGTACTTTTTATATCTGCGGTATCCTTCTTATCAGCGGTACTTTTTACTTCGGCTGCAGCTTTCTGATCGGTAATTTCTTTCTGTTTATCAATATCGTTCTGATCAGTTATATTTTTCGGAGTTGAATCTTTGACTGAGATTTCCGGACTAACAATCTCAATAGCTGATGGTATTACTGCAGTGAAGCCGCCTCTATTAACTGCAACAAGATCATACACTCCGGTAGTTTTATTTTCAGATCTGAATTCTACTTTCATTTCATTCCCGGAAATGAAACTGCTTTTCAGTTCTATTGTTTCTGAATTATTTTTCAGATAGAGTTTTGTATCAGAAAGAAAATTTTCACCTTTTACGACAAGTGGAGGATTTCCGGATGAATGTTTTATATACTTCTGAGAGATATTTTTTAAAACCGGTAAAACTGCTTTTTCTATGGAGAGTGTTACCCAGCCGGTATTGCTCCCCTTTTTTTTAATCTTATTTAAAGTAGTGAGTCTGTACTGATAACTCCCGGGTGAGAGTTTTGAGAAATTATACTCTGTACCCGTGATTTCCTTTTCCACTATTATTTTTTTCTGTGAATTTCTGATTTCCAGAACATATCCTCCGGCGCCATATACCGGTTTCCAGCTTAAAACATTATTTTCCTGAGCGGAGGAACCTATTACTAATGAAAAAATAATCACTACGATAGTAATGATTTTATAAAAAAATTGTTTATTTAACATATATCTTATCTACAACCTTTAATTTCGCTGCCGGAATATTATCATTTACTTTCAGAATAAAATAATTATGATCCGATTCACTTGTTGCGGAGATTTTACCATCGACAGTCTTTTTTGCCCTTACAACCCATCCGGTTTTTCCCGGATTGAGAATAGCAAAATTGCGGAGTTCACTCTTCGGTGAATTTGTTTTAAGTACAATAAGCGATCTTTCGATTCCTGAAACATTCTGAAATATTTCAAGTTCATATGAATCAGCTCCGGCAACTTTATCCCAGTGAAATTTTATTACATCTGTATTATCAAGATTGATAGAACTCATATTGCTGGGAGAAAGATTTGACGGTTTCTGCAAAGATCCGGCAATAATAAAATTACGCGGCTCACCTTTTGCGATGTAAGTACCGGTTTTATCGATGATGGAAACACGCCAGTAAAATTTTCCCTGGCCTGGATTTTTAAGAATGTGATTTGTAATATCAGTTTTCGATGAAGTAATTATTTTCCTGAAATCAGAATCAGCTGAAACTTCAAAAGAATAATTTCTAACATCTGAAGGATCTTTCCACGAGAATTTAAGTGTTTCAGCCGAAGCGGGAAACGTGCTTCCATTGTCCGGAGTTAGATTTATAACGGGTTTAGGCGGAGTAACCACCAGAGGAACAGTTTCAGAAACAAGCGGCTCACCCTTTTCGTAATTTGCAGTCACCCTCCAATAATATCTTCCTTCCGGCAATTTCCCCGAATTGTAAAATGACATAGTTACAGTAGAGGATTTAATTTTATTTTTAAAATCACTATCGAATGATAAATCAACTGTATAATTCTTTATTCCTTTTCCACTCTCCCAGTTGAAAATTATATTTTCTGAAAGTGTTGACGCCTGCATCTCTCCATCATGAAGCGGTTTCGGCCTTACCCGCGTAAAAATTGTGCGTTCAAGATTAAATCTATTTGAATATACCTTATTATCAAGAACCACAAAACCATCCGGATATATCCGGTTTACTTTCCACGATAATGATCCAGCAGGAATAGATTCAACGGAGAATGTATTCTGAATAGTTTTAAGTTTCTTTATCGGCTTATCAGGGTTCTGTTCATTTGCGAGTTCAAATTCATATGCTGATACATATTCTGAGCGGCTCCACTTAAAGTTTACAGATTCTTCATCTCCTGCAACTGAAACTTTTTCATTGATTCCGGGATAAATCAGTTCCGGGGTCGAATCTTTAAGCATTGTAAATTTTCGTATAGAGGATGATCCGCTTCCTGAAACTATACGCCAATAGTAATCTCCCGCCTGAATATCCGTCTTCAAATTTCTTCCGGAAGTTTTTTTTGTATAAACAATATCCGAGAATCCGGAATCCTTTGAAATCTGTACTGTTTCTTCAGATGATGAATCACTCTTCCACTTCAGGTCTATGCTGCCGGTATTTTTATAAGTAACAAAGAATGTATGGTCAGATGGGAATTCCTGTAATACCGAAACTTTTTTAACTTCTGTTTTACCATTAGTAATCTGAGCGGAAGTATTGCTGTCGATTTTTTTAATATCACCGCCGCCGGCATCTATCGCAGCAGTACCGGATGATACATTAACATCAACACTATCCTTGCCTTTTTTAACAGCAAGTTCACCTTTTTTCATCGAGATCGAAACATCTTTTGTGTTTAGACTTATATTCTCTGAGCTGCCTCCGCTTTTTGCAGAGATAGATCCGCTGTCAAAATTGATTTTTAATCCCTTCTCATCTACGATCAGTACAATCATCGTATCTTCATCGAGTGAAATCTCCGCACCGTTTTTAAGTTTTATATACGCGGCGGAACCTTTGAATGTTCTAAGTGAATCATAATTATATACAGGAGAATTGCTTGTGATATCCTCCCATATTACATATTCCGAGTATTTACGTTCGGCATTCTTCTTCTTAAATGTAATTGTCCCTATGGAATCAGCACTGTTTTTGCTGATTCGATCTGTCAGTTCTTTATAAAGAGCGAAGACTGAACCGGCAGTTACCGCAAGACAAATGAGTATAAGTATTGTTCCCTTAGTCCAGAATTTCATATTTCACTTCTTTCTCATCGTCAAATTCATTATCAAATCCTTCTTTGGTTAATGACTTGTCCGGATGAAAATTTATACCCAGAAGTTTCCGGAGCTCCTTCAGATTTTTTGGACCATCCGCATCGTCATGTCTTTTTATAACTGCATATATCTGTTGAGGTTTAGATTTTCCTTTTACTTTAATTTTCTTCATCGGTTCGACTAAAAAGATATCTTTTACAAGCTTGTATGCATCGGTTGATATAAGTATATCGGTACCGAAGGGTTTATTCAAAGACTCTACGCGTGAGGCAAGGTTAACGGTGTCTCCTATAACGGTGTACTCCATCTTTTCTGGAGATCCAATCTGTCCGGCAAGAACAGGTCCGGTATTAATTCCGCTGCCTATTTTTATTACAGGCTTCTTCTCATCGCCGCGGCCTTTGTTAAACTCTATCAGGGCTCTGCGCATCATAAGAGCTCCGTCGATTGCGTTCTCGGTATCATTGCCGTATGAAAGAGGTGCTCCCCATACAGCCATAATTGAGTCACCTATAAATTTATCTACAACACCATGTGACCTGTTAACGCAGTCAACCATGATGGTCATGTACTCATTAAGAAATTCAACAACCTCTTCCGGCTGCAGTTTCTCGGAAATTTCAGTAAAAGATCTTATGTCAGAAAAAAACACCGCCACCTCTTTACGCTCACCACCAAGCTTTAATTCGCCTTTTATTACAAGCTCCATGACCTCTTTATTTACAAACTTTCCAAAGGCATCTTTTATCTTTTCTCTTTCGGCAAGTCCATGTGCCATCTCTGTAAATGAAGCGCTGAGGTTTCCGATTTCGTCTCTTCTGTTTTCAGTTTCAATTGCAGAAAAATCACCCTTCTGAATTGTATTTGCAGCAAGCATTAGTCTTCTGATGGGAAGTGTAAGAGTTTTTGAAAACAGGTAAATAAATATAATAGCTAAACTGAGTGAAATTAAAGTTATAAACAGTATCAGTTTTTGTATTTTGTAAACCATAGCAAATGCAGTTTTCTCGGGAACTGTTGATACTACCGCTGCATTTGCAAATCCTATACGCTGGAATGCTCCCAAATGACGCTCGCCCTTCTCATCTGTAAAAAATATCTGTCCGTTCGGATTGGGATTGGTCATCATCATTTTAATAATTGAAAGAGAGGAGAGATTTACCTTGGCCCGGGCAATCGAAGAATCGTAATGAGCAATTACATCCCCAGTTCCGCTTACAATATAGCTTTTAACAACGCTTTGAGATCGTATGGCCTCCATTAACTTTTCCATGGAGAAGAGAACTATCATTATACTCTCACGCCCATCGGTTATTTCAAATGGGACTGCCATACCAACAACGGGATCTTTAAGGTAAACAGATGGATTGATCAGCACTTCATCACCTTTGAAGACACGATCAAGGTTTTCTTTTTCGGCGAGAAGAAGATCACTGAAATTTTTATTTTCTATCGTGGATGCTCCGTTCTTTAATACTATCTGTGGAACAGCTTCACCTTTTTTTAATACAGCTATATACAGCAGATCCGGGTCGCGCTGAAAGAGATTGTCGGCGGAACCTGTATTTTCCGGTTCTGTTTCAATTTTTGGATTTTTCTTTTGATTTTTCTTAGAACTCTTTACTGAGGACAGAACTATATTTTTGTTATCGTTTATATTTACAAGAGTCATTCTTGTTTTTTCAGATATTGCAATAAGATCGGATTTTATTTTTTTTGAGATAAGTGTAGAATATCTTAAAGTATCCTCCATTGCCCGGACCTCATTATCTCCACGGAAAAAGAACGAAGCAGCCAGTGCAACGCCTGAAAGGGATGCAATCACAATGAGTGATGTTATGGTAATCATTTTAAAACCGATGGGAATAAAGAGTCTCTTCTTCTCCGCCGGCTGTACAGGTAAAACTTTTTTTCTTCTTCCCATATGGATTAAGCCTTCTGGTTATTGATTTCGGTGTTCGTTTTGAATATTGCATGAATTATGATTTCTATTATTATATAATTTTAAAATTTTGTTTTAAAATGCCCTGACAGCACGTGTTCTGGTTACTGTATCACCTTTATTTGTGTATGTCATATTGCCGATAGGATTAAAAAAAAGTCTCTGAGCACTTGTTACAGAAGTATATTCGGAAGAACTCCAATAGTAATTCGCAGCGAAACCTCCTACACCTAAGTCACTCAGGTTTATCCTCATTAAATAAAGCTCATCCGCAGACGGTAAAAACCAGTCAGTGCAGCCATTGTTACTATAATTATCACATAACAGCGCCGCACTATTTGTATGCCCTGCCTGATTGATTATGGCAGTGGTATTTGCCTGACCAGTACCAATGCCAGATGGTAGTGAAGAGACTCCATTTACAAATAAAAATATTATATTGCTCCATGGTTCCGTAGAACTCTGATCTACAGGTGCAGCTTCCAGATACGTCCACCCATCAACAGCAGCATTTGGATTAACATAGAAAATCCATCCCCCTCCAGGGCCGGTATGATTAGGATTGCCGGCATCGTCAGGGTTAAATAAATCATAAGCTCCATTATTCCATTTTGCGTAAAGTACAGCATCTTTTGAACTTAGAGTAAAGGTATTACCTGCTATATAGTTAATTCCAAGTCCATCTGCCCGGGTATTCCAGCATATAAAAGATGATGAATTAACAAGCCCGGACGGTTTAGCCTGTACGGTTACAGTATCTCCCTCGGCATATGCTCTGCTGTCAGCTGGAACTGATCCAGTGCCGCCGTTTGCGTCATAAGTCACATACACTTCGTTTATCTTTCCGAACATATCAGTCTGACTGCATGAAATATTCAGTGCGGTTAGAGAAAGTATTATTATAAATATTTGTTTAATATTAAATATCATCTGTTTTCACTTTAGTTATTTTAATGAATCACAATTCAGCTTTTCTTTTTAACTGTCAAGAAAAATAGAAAGGAATGTGTGTCTGAACCACGATTCGCATTATTAAAGGATTTTCATGATTTACTGAAAGTTACCTCTTACAGAATCTTGTAAATCCCTTAATCCGATAAATCAAGGTCAGACAAGAGTAAACTAAACCTCCGATGACGGATGTACAGAAAATTAGAAATATCAATCTTATTAATTTTACATAAAAATTGATATTAACTTTTAAATAGAGTATATTCACTATATAAAATTTGAGGTACCCGTATGAAATTAAAACTTAAACAGAAGTTCTCTATTTATATCGGTCTTGCTATTTTTTCAATTTCACTATCCGCATCATTATTCTTTTATTTCAGATATACCACTGAGATTCAGCATCACATAGATAACAGACTTGAATTTGGAGCGAAAAGTGTTGAAAGAGGTATTGATTTTCAGAGAATTTCAGAATTATTTCTTCCAGATGCTGCAAATTCGGAGTATTTCATTAAATCGCATGAATACCTCAGTTCAATGAGAAAAATCTTCGGTCTTAAATATCTCTATGTAAACATAGTTAAAGACGGTAAATATATCTTTGTAATGGATACTGCAAATTTAAAAACTGAAAAAGATTACAGCCCTGATGCAGAAACATTCCTTACCGAGTATAAAGAGTTTCCTCCAGCTATGGATCTTGCATTCAAAACAGGATCGCTGCAGCTTACCCGCGAAGTATACACCGATAAATGGGGAACCTATCTCAGCGCTTTTTATCCTGTTAAAGATAGTAATGGTTCAATTCTTGCTGTTATCGGTGCAGATTATGATGTTGCCGATGTAATTAAGGATAAACGGCAGGCATGGATTGCTCTTGCATTGATAGTGGTTGCCATAATTGCTATAACCGGTTTTGTGATGTATATGATGAATGGAATGGTGTTCTCACCTCTTTTTCTATTTATTGACAAGATGAAAAAAGCTGCCGGTGAGCTAGACCTTACAGCACATTTTGATACTGACCGTGATGATGAAATCGGCGAGCTCTCAAAGGTGTTTAACGATTTTATTTCAAAAATGCATTCAGTGGTTGAAAAGATTACGACATCTATGCAGGATTTAGTCGGCTCCACTTCTGAAATTGCTTCGGGAAATGAAAGCCTTGCGCAGCGAACCAGTGAACAGGCTGCTGCACTCGAAGAGATAGCATCAACCGTCGAAGAGGCCGCCAGCAGTATTACAAGCGGAGCAGAAAGTTCATACAATGCAAGAGATCTTGCCTCTGAAGCCTCTGCATCTGCAAAAGATGGAACCGAGATTATTGAACGTGCAATAACAGCAATAAATAAAATCAATGAAACGAGCGACAAGATTTCTCAGATTACATCTGTTATAAATGAAATCGCATTTCAGACTAATCTTCTGGCGCTTAATGCCTCAGTCGAAGCCGCAAGGGCCGGAGAAAAAGGGCGTGGTTTTGCCGTTGTTGCTGGTGAGGTGCGAAATCTTGCACAGCGGGCGGGAGGAGCTGCGAAGGAGATCGATGTACTAATAAAGGATTCGGTGGAAAAAATCAGAGAGGGATCGCTTCTTGTTAAGACTAGCGGTGATTCACTTGTTGTAATAAACAGTTCGGTACATGCAGTTGCAGATATGATAAACGAAATTGCCGCAATGAATGAAGAACAGAAAACAGGCATGAGTCAGATCAATAAAGCTGTTACAGAACTTGATGCCAATACACAGGCAAATGCATCTCTGGTCGAAGAAACTGCAAGTGCAAGTCATGAAATACACACAAGGTCACAGGAACTGCTGTCAATGGTTGCGAAGTTTATAATTTAGTTGTGAGGATATCATGTTCAAGGAAGAGAGAAACTCTCAGAATTTCAAATGGGCAATGCTTGGAGATATACAGCTTGGCAGACCAAATCTCGGATCTACCGTTGAATTAAGCATATACCGTCTTATGCAGTACACAGTCCGCGATGTGCTGATAAAAGAAATAGGCGTCGAAAAAGCAGATAAGATTTTTTATGATGCCGGAGATTTATCCGGAAGAGAATTTTATAAAAACATGATCACTAAAAAAGACAATCTTAATGATTTTATTGACGAGCTTCAGACACTTCTAAAAGATCTTAAGATCGGAATACTCCGCATGGAATCTGCTGATCTGGATAAAATGGAGCTTATACTCACTGTGGCGGAAGATCTAGACTGTTCTGGATTGCCTGTTTCCGATGAGGCTATATGCACTTATGATGAAGGTTTTATACGAGGTTTGTTATGGGAGCATACAGGAAAAAACTTTGAAGTAAAAGAGATCGACTGCTGGTGTTCCGGAGACCGGGTATGCAGGTTCAAGGCAACACAGGATAAAGATGAAGGATAATCTTAACATGAATCAGGATCTCCGATTAATTACAGAACTTACTGACACCCTTACTTCATTGATCAAAGGTGAAGATTGCCTACCTGTAAATATACCGGAAAATTACCCCGATAATGAAATTCATTTACTTGCTGAAAGTGTAAATGAAATAATAATCAGAATAAACGAGTATACCGATTCATTATTTTCTATCTCTAACGGTGACCTCGCACAAGAAATTCCAAAAGGTAGAATGAAGATTCATGATGGATTAAAGAATCTTCAGGCGGGACTTCATCACCTTACATGGAAGACGAAGCGGATTGCAGGTGGTGATTTTAATCAGAAAATCGACTTTATGGGCGAATTCTCCGATGCCTTCAACAGCATGACACTGCAGTTGAAACAGGCATTCGAAACTATTGAAACTCAGAATATTAAACTTCTGAAGAGAGACAATGAGATGACACGCGATCTCAAACTTGCGGCTGTTATACAAAAAACTTTAATATCAGATAAAATAAATATCCCCGGAGTGAACATGCACTCAATCTTCAAACCAATGATACTTATTGGCGGGGATTTCTTTTCCTATGTTGAATTCAGAAATGAAGAAAAGTTCGGTGTTTTTATCGCGGATGTTAATGGACATGGAGTAAACGCTGCTCTTGTTACCGGAATTCTTGCTGTTCTTATAAAGTCCGCCGGTGAACTTCGAAACGATCCTTCAGGTCTGCTTTATCATATTAACAGCAATATTGTAAATCTTGGACTTGATATTTATTTCACCGCTTTTTATGGAATCTGTGATATTAAAAATAAAAAGTTCAATTATGCAAGAGGCGGGCACAATCTCCCATTTGTGATTAGCGGTAACGAAGACGTTCTGGAGCTTGAATCAAGCGGCCCAATGCTCGGTGTAATGGAAGAAATTATTATTGATAACCATACATATGACATTCTCTCAGGAGATAAAATAATTATCTACACAGATGGACTGTCTGAAGCTGAAAATATTGAAGGAATATCGTTTGAAGAATCTTTTTTTAAAAATGTTCTTAAAGACAATTCCAGCATGAAAATAAACGAATACATCAACGCTTTATATTCAAGTCTAATAAAGTTTAGAGGTTCAGAAAAATTTGACGATGATGTCTGTATTTTGGGAATTGAATTTCTTTAAGATTGAGTTATAAAATATGATATTTTAAACACACCCTGGTAGTTTATGATATCTTTATTTATTGATTGTATACAATAACAAAGCCATTACTCAAAGAATAAAAGGTAATGGCTTTGTTTTTTTTTCAATAAAATAAATTGTTTATACTATTTACATCAGATTTTTATAGATACCGGCTTTACTCCCCAGATATCTTTTGCATATTCACTGATAGTTCTATCCGTAGAGAATTTACCCATATTTGCTGTATTCATTATGGACATCTTCCCCCATCTGCTTACATCTTTATAGGTATCGCTTACACGCTGCTGGCAGTTTATATACGATTCATAATCTGCAAAGAGCATGTATGTGTCTCCCTGATAAAGGAGTGAGTCTATAATCGGTCTGAACAGATCAGGCTGACCCTTCGAGAAGAAGCCATTCTGTATCTGGGTGATAACTCTGTTGAGTTCCGGATTGTTATTGTAATAATAGAACGGATTATAGCCTGAACGTTTAAGATTTGTAACACCGGGAGCATCGAGTCCGAAAATGAATATGTTATCGTCACCAACCTCCTCCTTGATCTCGATGTTTGCGCCATCAAGTGTTCCAATTGTAAGAGCACCGTTAAGAGCAAATTTCATGTTACCTGTACCGGATGCTTCTGTTCCTGCAGTTGAAATCTGTTCGGAGAGATCCGCAGCGGGTATAATTTTCTCAGCATTTGAAACCGCATAGTTGCGTAGGAACAGCACCTTCAGTCTGTTCCCAATCTGCGGATCGTTATTTACAACTTCAGAAATAGAACTGATCAGCTTGATAATAAGCTTGGCCATGTAATATCCCGGTGCCGCCTTCCCTGCGAAGATTATAGTTCTTGGAACAAAATCTCCCCCTGGATTATCTTTAATTCTATTATACAAAGTAATAACATGAAGCGCATTTAATAACTGTCTCTTATACTCGTGGAGACGTTTAACATGTATATCGAACATTGAATCAATGTTGATATCAATATTATTGTGATTCTTGATATATTTTGCAAGAAATTCTTTATTGGCACGCTTTATATCAAACCATCTTTTCTGGAATTCGTCATCTCCGGCAAATGGAATCAGCTTCTTTAACTCAAAAAGATCAGTTGTCCAGTTCTCTCCGATCTTTTCATTGATCAGTGATGAGAGTTTCGGATTACAGAGCTTAAGCCATCTTCGCTGAGTAATACCATTAGTTTTATTATTAAATTTCCCCGGCCAGATTCTGTAGAAGTCTTTAAATACGCTCTCTTTTAATATTTCACTGTGAAGTGCGGCAACTCCATTAATCGAATGACTTCCGATAATTGCAAGATTGGCCATCTTTACTTTTTTCTCCACACCCTCTTCAATAATTGAAAGCTCTGTCATCATGCCAACGTCACCCGGATGTAACGTGGAAAGCATTTCCAGGAATCTTCTATTAATCTCATAAATAATTTCCATATGTCTTGGAAGAACTCTGCTCACCAGGCTTACGGGCCATTTTTCAAGAGCTTCTGGTAGTATTGTATGATTTGTATATCCGAATGTTTTTACAGTGATATCCCATGCTGTATCCCAGTCAATATCTTCATTATCGAGGAGTATTCTCATAAGCTCGGGGATTGATATTGCCGGATGAGTATCGTTAAGCTGAATTGCCACCTGATCGGGGAACTCTTTGAAATCACTGTGAGTTTTCTTAAACCTTCTTACTATATCCTGAACTGTTGCAGAGACGAAGAAAAATTCCTGTCTTAGACGGAGTTCCTTTCCTTCAAAAATATTATCATTAGGATATAAAACTTTTGTAATATTTTCAGATACTGATTTTGCAGATACTGCCTTAATATAATCTCCGTCATTGAAATAGTTTAGATCAAACTCCCGTGATGCCTTGGCGGACCATAATCTCATATTATTCACAGTATTATTCTTGTAACCGGGAATCGGAGTATCATAACCCATTGCGATTATCTCTTCAGCATCAACCCATCTGCTTTTATGCTTACCGTTTGAATCAGTATACTGTTCAACACGTCCGTAAAAATTTACTACATATATAAATTCCGCTCTTGGGAACTCCCATATATTTCCAAGCCTCAGCCAGTTGTCAGGAGTCTCTATCTGATAGCCGTCCCTGATGCTCTGAAAAAATATGCCATATTCATAACGGATTCCATATCCCACAGCAGGTAATTCAAGTGTGGCCAGCGAATCAAGAAAACATGCAGCTAATCTGCCGAGTCCGCCGTTACCAAGACCGGCATCCCACTCTTTTTCACGGAGTTCCTCAAGCTCATAGCCCAGTTCGTGCATGGCTTTGTCTGCATCATTATATAATCCAAGATTTATTAGACTGTTACCAAGAGTCCGCCCGATGAGGAATTCTAAAGAGAGATAATATACTCTTTTTGCATTTTCATTATAGTATGTCTGCTGAGTTTTAAGCCATTTTTCTATAAGGTGATCCCTAGTAGTCATGGCAATACTGCTGTAACAGTCCTGAACTGTCGCGGCATATTCATCTTTTCCCAGGGAAAATTCCATATGATTAACAAAATCATTTTTAATTGACTCCGGATCCTTCCCTAAAAGTTTATTACTTGAAGTAGTCAGTTTAGCAGATTTGATTTCATTGTCAGACATAGTTTTTACCCCGGTAATTGTATTTATTTTTTTAATATATATATAAATCCAATACAGGTCTTTTTTTTTGTCTTTTTTTTAAAAAAATTCTAATAAAGAGGATAACCAGTGCTTAGATCTGATAAATTTTACTTAATGTCATTATCGTTAAGATGGTAATCCACTTCTATATAAAGAATGAATTCCCGTATGTACGAGGATTACAAATTTGTATTAAATCATAAAGTCATGGAACGGTAGAATTAATAAACACGGAGCCCCTAAAACATTGCGGACTTAGGGGCATTCTTAAATTTATGAGTAAGTCAGTTATTCGGGGCAGCTATTTTATTTTATTTTTTCCAGAAAAACTTTTCTTAGAATCTCCATACGTTTTCTGTTTACTCCCATATCCGAGTAACCAGTACGGGAGGCTGAGCGGATATGAACTGTTTTTGTTTTATCATCAAATAAAAATTCCACATCATCAACAAAACGGAAAAGTTTCGACTTAAACTCTGCGTGAATATAATTTTCAGATTCAGAGATAATCACCGCTCTTTCCTGAGATTTGATAGATTCAATAACTGCACTTTTAGCCTTTGCTGTATCTGAAGAGTACTTAAACGGTTCGATAAAATGTGATTCATCTTTCGTCATGGAGGAGACACAATTTGGTTTGTCGGGACACTCTGAAAGTTTTCCATCTTTTACACCTATAGAGTCCGGTGCTTTGGCACAGCATGTTGCAAATATAGCCGCCATTGAGATCAGTGATAATAATTCTATTTTCATCTTTTACTCCTGTTATTTAAATTACTTCAATATTTGATAGTATAAATTTTAAGAACTGTGACAACATGTTATGTATATTTGTTTCATAAATAAATCCGTTTAGTTAAAACAGTACTTATTTAATTTCAATAAATTCTATAAACGACCTCGCCGATTCCCTGGTATTATCTGAATCATTCATAATGGCAAGGCTCGCCGTTTCCGGGGGATTCTCTCCAAAGATTTTTTTATAATCCTCAAGAATATTAACTTCCTCTGTGATCCAGGTATTGATCTTCTCTCCCCCCATTTCCAGTAGAATAAGTTTTACTCTTTCAGTATATGGACTTGTAATTATTCTGTCAGAGATTACCTTACTTGACCATACATAATTAACACTGCTGTGCGGCGGGTATTCTCCATAAATAAGTTTTGCTGCATTGTACTTTGTTTTTTCAAACAAGGTCGCGTTATCTGGATTGTATTTAAAAATAATATAAATCCGTATTGGGAAATCATCACCGGATTTTTTCAGCGGATCTGCATTATTGTATACATTGGATATTCTCCATTTCCACTTCAATTTATTATAATTGTATATGTTAAATGTTTTTTTTAAAATAAGTCCCGATGCCGATGCATTTGAATCACATTGCAGGATGTTTTTTCCTTGTTCAGTAACGATTTTATAACTGCTGTGGGTTTTAATTTTCGGAAAGTTCAGAGGCTCCCAGTCGGAGAGATTATTAAATCTAAGATAAATTTTATTATCAGCAATTCCGGCTGAAGAAATAAATATCAGTACAATAAATATTAGCAGATTTCCTTTTTTTTTAAAACTATATCCAGTAAGAAACCTCATCCTCTTCCTCCGTAGATTTTTTTGTACTTCTTCATAAATCTGCTGTCGAGATAATATTTAAAATAGAAAGAGAAAGTCCCCGAAAAAACAATTCCCTTCCAGAGCATAATCCCTTTGTTAAAACCCATATTCAGAATTGCAAGATAGCTCTTCTGCGGTTTGAACTCTGCAAGTTCAATGCCTTTAATATATGACAGAAGATTATTGTAAAGATGCATTCCCTGACGCACTGCATAAACTCCCACCTTATTGAGATAAACCGGTTGATAGGTAATGCAGTCACCTCCTGCAAAAATCTCCGGATAATCTATTGCCTGCAGATTTCTGTTTACCAGTAATCCTCCATCTGCACCTGTTTTCATCTTTGAATCTGTAAAAATATTAGAAGGATTGATTCCTGAAGCGTTTACTGCTATATCATACTCAATCATCTCTCCTGAACTGAAAATAATTTTTTCAGAATCAACTATCTCGACATCTTTATATTCATAGATTTTTATATCTTTTTTCTCTAGAGACTTTAATGCTTTATTGTAAAATGGTTCTGTGTAGCCCGGAAGAAAATGATCTCTGCTGATAATACTTATTTCAGAACTATATTTACATTTATTTACCAGTTCGCAGAGATTAGCAGCAATCTCAACACCTGCGGCTCCTCCGCCAATAACTGCAATCTTCAGTTTTTTATCAGCAGATAAAATCCGTTCCCTTATCAAAGATATATTCTCAACCGGCTTAACAGGATAAAGATTTTTAACATCACCGGATAATGGAAGCTGTATTACTTCACTGCCGGTATTAAATGAAATCAGATCGTAATACAATTCATTGTTATCTGATAAAATAATCTTTTTCTGTTCCGGGAAAATTTTTACAACTTCAGCTTCTATAAATCTGCAGTTGAAGGACTCAACAATCTGTTTAATATTAAATCGTGTTTCATCAACTGTATAAAACCCCGACAAAAGTCCCGGCCCCATTCCTGAGTAATAGTGATATTCAGATCTGCTAACAACAGTGATGCGGTACCCTGTCTCAATAAACTTATTCAGATTAGTAAGTGAATGGATGTGCGAGTGACCACCGCCGGCAAAAATCAGATGTTTATTCATAATACCTAGAGTGAGTTATTTTATAGTTTAACAATAATACAGATCCAAAGAATGTCAATCAGTAAGTTATTACAGATATCTGATCAATTTTATCATTTATTTCCGGCCATTGCCGGCCTCTGCCGGCCTCTGCCGGCCTTATCCGGCCTTCAGCCGGCCATATAAATCGAAATGACTCAATATGACATGCTATTACAGTTAATTTGTTTGCAAAAGTTTATATGAAATAATTATATGATTCCTTATAATAATATTATTAAATGAAACTATTAAAGGAGTTTTTATGAAACTTTTTTCCGACAAAGCTTTTATCCGTATCTTTTTTATCTCGGCGATATGGAATTTCAGCGCTTCAATACCGGGTTTTGCATTTCCGCGTATAATGATACCAATTGTTTTCGGACCCTCCGCTTCAGATCTGATTCTTAATAATACCTATGCATATATTGGTTTTCATTTCACAATGTTCTCTGTACTTCTTTTTGCACTTGGTTATTATATAGTCTACCTGGATATAACCAAAAACCACGGTATTGTTCTCCTTGGAGCAATCGGAAAATTTTTCTTTTTCAGTTATTATACTTATGAGTATCTACGAGGCAATGCTACTTTATTTTTACTTTCAATGGTTACCGTGGATATGATATTCGGGTTTATTTTTCTTCATTTTCTCTGGCTTAAAAGATCTAAGGTTTAATATTACCTGCTATTTTTGAGTAGTAACGGAATTTCCAGCTATTTAAATATTTTATATTGTTAATTTCTTTTATTATATGTATTAATTATATTAAAGAATGTAAAGTTCATTTATAAAATAATACAAATGTACAACATGATCTATGTATATGAGTTCAAATAATTTTTCCAGGAGATTTCATATGACAGATGCAGTTTTATTCGGAAAGAAGGAAATGACAGCAATACTCACAATCAATCGCCCCAAGGCTAACCAGTTGAGCCATGATGTATTCGAAATGTTTGCTGTTCATCTTGACAAGTGTGAATCAGACAGCGGTATCAGAACGGTGGTTATTACAGGAGCCGGAGATAAGATATTCTGCGGAGGTGCCGATCTTTCAGGAGGTTTCGGAGATTTTACGCCAGTTAATTTTCTTAAAAGAGGACAGGATTTGTTTAACAGAATTTCAGGATTTCAGAAACCGGTTATAGCAGCAATTAACGGGCATGCTCTAGGCGGAGGTTTTGAGCTGGCTCTTGCCTGTCATCTCCGTATTTTAAAGGGAGATGCACGTATTGGTCTTACAGAAACTAATCTGGGGATTATACCCGGTTACGGCGGTACATTCCGGCTTCCGTTATTGATCGGAGAAACAAACGCATTAGAATATATTCTTCTGGGAAAACAGATCGATGCAGAAAAAGCTCTGGAACTTCGGCTTGTAAACAGGCTCAGCAGAGAGAATGATACTCTTCATGATGCTCTGACACTTGCCGATGAATTATCAAAACGTCCGCCTCTTGCTGTAAAAGCAATACTTAAAATTTTTGCAAATGCTCATTGTTCCGACCGTGAAACTCATCTTAAGACAGAAAGAGAGGAACTGGCAAAACTCTTCGGAAGCAAAGATATGGTTGAAGGTATAACTGCATTTGCCCAGAAGAGAGAACCTGTTTTTAAAGGGGAATAAAATAACTAAGGGAGACCATAACTTGATTTTTTTAGAATTATATATATAATTCAGGAATGTTGTGATAATTGACTTTCCTATATCCCCCTGTCCCCCAGAGGGGGCACGTAAGAGGGAAATCATTACTGAATTTATAAATCATAACAATAAAATAATATTGGAATTGTAAAAGAAATAATAAGAATAAAACTAACAACGATATAACTTATATACCCGGTGCCACCTCCGGGGGATAGGGGGCAGGAAGGTTTAATTAAATTAATTATTATCCCAACATTCCGGGAAGAGTCATATATACTAATTTATATTATACCTGAATATTATATAAATTCAATATTAGTAAAAGGAGAATCATTATGAATGTACTTGATGCAATTAAAAGCAGAAGATCAATTAACTTTTTTGACCCCGATCAAACTGTAACGGACGAACAGATTAATGAACTTATTTCTTTAGCCAATTTGGCGCCATCAAGTTTAAATCTCCAGCCGTGGGAGGTCATTGTTGTTAATGATCCTAAACGAAAAGCAATACTTAGAAAATGCGCCTATGATCAGCCGAAGGTTACGGAAGCTTCTGCAACTCTGATTATTATAGCAAATCCCGGTGCCATTGAAGAAAATGTTGATAATGCTGTAGACAGTTGGGTTAAACTTGGATATACGAAACCTGAAGCTGCGGACGGTGCAAGAAAAATGCCTTTTAACGCTCATGGAGAAAAAGATAGCCTGCAAAGGAAATTTTTTGCGATAAAAAACACTGCATTCTTCGCAATGAATCTAATGATCGCAGCAAAGGGACTTGGTCTTGAAACTCATCCCATGGATGGCTTCTCTGCCGATAAAGTAAAATCTGAATTCAACATTCCGGAAGACAGAATAATACCTCTGCTTATTACTGTGGGATATCTTAAACCGGGAGTTACTCTTCTACCCAGAGCGTGGAGAAGAGATCTTGAGGAATTTGTAAGTTTCAATAATTATAAATAATAACCACTGTATCACCGTCATGCTGAACCCGTCGAAGCAGGTTTACACAAATCCTTCATATTACCCTTCGACAGGCTCAGGGTGACAAATTTAAAATTATCCCGGCATATTTCACAGTAATACCGATATTTTCCTCTGTAAAAGCGGATATATTTCACTGTCATGCTGAGCCTGTCGAAGCAATTTATGCAACACTGCGATTTATCCTGCAACAAGCTTGGAATGAAATATATCTCTTTCATTCTCCTTTATATCTTGATCCAAAAATTATAAAGCACACATTCTGAATTTAATTAATTAAATCATTGATTTTTTATACCGTAAACTAATATTGCAACAATCAATCTCAGGGAGACACTATGAAACATAAACTATTATTTGTACTTATCATAACAGCTTTAATTATTTCTGCATGCAGCGGAACTAAACTTCAAAAGTATCCGGCAGAAGCATGCGTTAAACTTCCAGGTGAAAAAACTGTAAGCGTCATTAAAGACAGATGTTCACTTTGCCACAAAGGTGACTTCGCTACTAAAGAACTTATCTGCGTAAGAAAGGCAATGATTATTGATGCTGTAACCGCCAAGAGAATGCCTAAATTCGGCAGTCTAACCGCAGATGAGTTAAATACTATTTTAAAATGGGAATTGTAAGATTCAACCGATAATAAATGTTATATAATTAATGGCGTTTCTGAACAGCCCCCTAAATCCCCCGGAGGGGGACTTAGAATAGGATTCTTCATTTTAATAATTGTTAATAATTGAAATTATTGGTTTTTATCACACTACCTTGCCCCCTCCGGGGGTGCGGGGGCTTACAGAGAAATCGGTTCGATACATTCAAGTGTATTATTTACATAAGAATTTACAAAGTCTGAAACACGGAATATCTCCAGACTCTCCGTATTAAATGATGAAATAATAACTCTATGCTCATCGTGGGTATAATCAGATCCAAGCCATAACGGAATATTTGCCTTGTCAAGAATCAGCGGCATCCGTTCATGAATCTCCTTCATCTCTTCAGAAGCTTCAGTTGTTATGATAGTGAAAGATTCAACAGCGACTCCATCGGCATTAAACCAGCTGTCATATAATCCGCAAAGAAGCATCGGGTTGTAGTCACCATCGCTGTCTTTCCCGGTAGAGATGAAATATGGAGTTTTCTGCTTCCCGTTTTTCTTCCATTCAAAAAAACCGGCAACAGGTATAATGCATCTTCTGTTTTTGTATGAGTTCCTGAATGAAGGTTTTTCATTCAATGTTTCGAATCTCGCGTTAATCAGACCAATCCCTTCTTTTCCTGGTTTTGTCCATGAAGGTATCAAACCCCACTTCATCGGCTTAAGTATTCTCTTTTCATCTGAACGGATCACAGTAAATGCGTTCTGCGTGGGAGCAGCATTATAATTTTCCGTATAGTTTCCGGTCATCTCATCATAGAGATCAATTTTATTAAGTTTTCCGAGAGGAACCGACTGAGCAAATCTACCACACATTTGTCTTTACCTCTAATAAATATTATTGACATATTTACTACTCATAATACATATTTTAAAGATATTCCGTATAGGCAATACACTTGTTATTGAGATTTTAAGTGTATTGTATACAATAATATACAGTATAATGTTAAACGATTGAAAAAGTACACTCAATGTCATTTCCGTGAAGACGGGAATCCACTTCTTAAAAAACAATGGATACCCGCATGCGCGAAGTGACAAAATAATTCTCACTATATTAATACTTACTAAATCCTTAATTTACAAAATAGCGGTATATATTAAAAATATCAATATTAACGGGATAATAAATGAAATTTAAAGATTTTACTCTTCATATATATAAAGGATATGTACAGAATAATTTTCTTGTAGAGTATAAAGATAAAATTCTTCTTCTTGATGGTGCAACCAGCCCTGATGCCTCTCCTATAGCTGAATTTATAAAGAGCAATCTTAAGCGGGATATTCGTGATCTCAAACTCATCGCGGTAACTCACTGCCACCCCGACCATGCCGGCGCTGCTGATATTATACGGGAAAAATTTAATGTCCCTGTAGCAGCACCATATGATATTGATTTTTGGTATTCCGGCATCGGAGGAAGTCTACAGCACATATCCGATACGCTTCAATCTCAATTTATGGCAAAGCAGATGAAACAGAACCAGAAACCTGAATCGCTCCGTTATAAAAGATTACTTAAACCGGATTATAAATTGTATGACCAAACTCCACTACCGTTTTTTTCTGACTGGAAAGCTCTCCATGCACCGGGTCATACTTCACATAATATTATGTTTTATAACGAAACAAACAGACTTCTTTATATTGCAGACAACATGATAGACAGTAGAGGTAAATATCTACCGCCAGTTCCTGTTCTTTTTCCTGAGGCAATGAAGAAGACTTTATTAAAGATTAAAGCACTTAAGCCTGAAACGCTGCTTTTTGCTCATAGCGATTCACCTGTACTGAAGTATAGAGAAGAGATGATAGATGAAACTATAAAAAGAATTGACTCCGATGATTCTTTTTATATACGATTGTTTTATAGCATTTCGAAATTCACCGGTGAATATCGAAGAAATAAAGAATGACGTCCTGCGGGGCTTTTTTCATGGGCTGCCGCCCATGAAACCCCATAAAGATAAAGTAATCACTAAGTTCAAGTAATTACCTTTATACTGGTGATGAAACTATACTCAACTGAGCCTCCGGCACGGTTTTGACAGAATACTACTGTTTTTGAGCACTTACTTTTTGACCACATTAAAAAGTCTTTTTTTCCTTGACAATTATGTTCAATCTTTTTGTATTTCATATGCAAACTGTTGAATATGAATCATAAACTTTAATACGGGGTTATCAATGAAAACAAAGATTACTGAAATTTTTAAGATTAAATATCCTATTATTCTGTCAGGTATGAGCTGGATAAGTACTCCTGAACTTGTAGCTGCTGTTTCAAACGCAGGCGGACTTGGTATTTTAGCTACAGGTGTTATGAATGCTGAAGAGACTCGTGATGCGATCAGGAAAACACGTGAACTTACAAAAAAACCCTTCGCGGTAAATATAACTCTGTATTTCCCTGGAGCACAGGAAAACGCAAAGGTGATCTTTGAAGAAAAAGTACCCGTTGTAAATTATGCCCTTGGAAAAGGTGACTGGATCTGTAAAGCAGTTCATTCATACGGCGGAAAGGTAATCGCAACGGTAACCACACTCAAACATGCAGTGGCTGCTCAGAAAGACGGAGCTGATGCTATAATTGTTACGGGACATGAAGCTGCGGGACATGGCGGAGATGTCACTTCAATGGTTCTTATTCCCGGTATTGCTGATAATATCAAAATACCAATTATTGCAGCAGGTGGATTTGCAGATGGAAGAGGACTCGCCTCGGCACTGATTCTTGGTGCTGATGGAATCTCAATGGGAACAAGATTTATGAATTCAGTAGAGAGCCCGGTTCATCCAAATCAGAAAAATGCGACTAATATGACAGATGTTTACAGTACCCTTTATACAGATAAAGTTGACGGAATGAAGGCGCGGGTAATGAAAACTCCCGGAGCAAAAAGACTTATCAGTAAGCGTTTAAATCCTTTCAGCGCACTTGTCCGTTCAAGAAAGATTGCAAAGATGCTCGGTTTCCCATGGCTGAAACTGGCTGTAGGAATTATGTTTATGGGTTATAAAAAATCTATGGCAATGGCACGGATGGCAATAGGTTTTGATGCATTTCTTGCAGGAACAATGGAGGGGGATAATAAAAAAGGTGTTCTTCCCATCGGCCAGATTGCCGGTATCATTACCGAAACACTTACAGTTAAGCAGATAATTGAAAACACTGTTAAGGAAGCATCCAAATCTCAGACAGTACTGGCTTCAAAATTAAAATAAATTGAGCATTTTAATTAAGATGCTGATGTGCAGCACATTCCGGAAATTTAATAAGGAGTTGTAATGATTATAACTCTTATGGGTTAAGGGACGGGAATCCCTAAGTATTCACCCTGAAGAGCTCCTGCGGGCACACATTGTGTGGTTGTATTAAATTTTCCTGAAACTCATATAAATAAAATAATAAGGAGGAGTTATGGCTGTAGTAGAATGGAAAAAAGACGGCACTGTTGCTATAATGACAATGAATAATGGAGAGAACAGGCATAATCCTGTGTTTGCAGAAACTTTTCTCTCTACCTATGCGGAAATTCTGGCAGATGCTGAAATTAAAGCAATTGTTCTCACATCAAGTGACCCTAAAAACTTCTGTCTTGGCGTAGATATCGGATGGATGATGAAAGCGCAGAGTGAAAAAGATTTTCCTGGAATAAGCAAATGGCTTTACGACATGGGAGATGTTTTTGCAGCAATGCTGATGTCTCCGGTTCCTACAATTGCTGCTATTACAGGACACGCATTCGGTAACGGAGCGATGCTTTCCGGAGCTTGCGATTTCAGATTTATGAGAGCTGACAGAGGATTTTTCTGTTTCCCTGAAATAGATCTTGGCATTCAGTTTGCGCCATCCATGATCGAGTGGATGAAACGTGTTATGCCTTATCATCTCTTCACAAGAATGAAATGGTCCGGTGAAAAAGTAGGAGCTGCAGAACTTGAAAAACATGGTGTTATCATCAAAGCATGCGAAAATGCAGAGAAAACACTTGAAGAGGCTATTGCTTACGCAAGAACTTTCAATAAATCAAGAACAACTCTTACTGAAATGAAAAAGAGAACCTATAAGCATATTGTAGATAAAATGAAAAATGAAGATCCGGAGTATTTTGACTATAAACCTGAAGCTGTTAAAGAAGGTAAAGCACCGATTTTCATGTTTACACCGCTGACATAATCAATATTGGGGATTATCTTCGGGTAATCCCCAATATTTTACAAAATAAATGAAACATACTCCTCTAATCCGTTACGAATTCATTATAATTTCGCTATAAAATCTAAAAATATCTCAGAAACTCATTGACTTTAATTGATTTATAGGTTTTAATTTATAAATATTGGTTTTATACGCATAGTAATGGTTTCAATCTAGAAGGGATTTAAATCAATACTATGCGTCCAAGACCACTCTGTTTCAGGTATAACAAAATCAGTTCATTTAACAGAAAGTTTTTTGACTAATTACGGGCAAAGGTTATTACGAAATGGAATATGGTCTAAACTACTGGATAGATAACAAATCTAAACTGCTCTCTCAGTATAATAAACAACTAAAAAAAAATGAGAAATTGCTCTCTATACTCACTAAGAAATTTGAAACTATTCTTACCGGAAGCGGTTGTAATGCGCAAGTTAAGGGTAGAATTAAATCATTTGATGCTCTTTATAGAAAACTACTCACCCGCTGCCAGTATGGAATAATTGATAAACCATTTGATGCCATTTCAGATATTATCGGAATGAGAATTGTTGTTCCTTTCCTCGAAGATCTTGAAAGTGTCGAGAGACTGATAAAGAAACATTTTCAGATAGTTGATACAGAATACAAATCTAGAGAACTCACAATAAGAGAATTCGGCTATGATTCAATACATATTCAGATAAATCTTCCCGCTGAAATATCAGATAAAGTTAAAAATTCAAGAGATATGAAGATTGAGATACAGCTCCGGACAATCCTCCAGGACGCCTGGGCAGAGGTCGAGCACGAACTTATATACAAAACCAGTATAGATAAAGTCGAAGACACCATCCGCCGAAAAATGATCGCAGTAAACGCAACTCTATCCCTTGGAGATACTATTTTTCAGGAGATCCGGGAATACCAGAGAAAAAGATATTCCGATATTCAGGAGAGACACAAAAAGCTCATGGACAAGGTCTCCACAATTCCTGAAAAAATGGAGAAACTGAAGATAGCAACAGAAATCATTGCTGATGAAAAATCGAACGAAGAGATTCGCGAGGCTCCTAAGAAGCTGCAGCCTCTAAGTATGAATCCGCAAACGGATAAACATGGACTGAACGATCTTCTTGTTGAAGCGATGAACGCTCACCTGGAAAACCGTCTTGCCGATGCAATTGAACTTTACACACAATTGATACTGGTTTCTCCGAATCATTATATTTATAATCACAGAGGACTGGTGTATTTTACACTTTCGGAATATAGTAAAGCTATAAATGATTTTACCACGGCTATACAGATGGCTCCGAAAGATACAAGAGTGTATACGAACCGGGGGCTTACTTACAGGATGATGAAGAAGTACGACGAGTCACTGAAAGATTTCAACAAATCTCTGGAACTTAATCCTCTATGGCCGGATACTTTTTACGGCAGATCACTCACTTATTATGATCTTGGCGATATTCATCATGCTCTGGAAGATTGCGACAAAGCGATAAGTATTAAACCTGATTTTAAGCAGGCAGTACGCTTTAAGCAGTTTATATTAAATCAGCAGATGAGCTGAAAAGAGCTGTAACTGCTCAATAACCGGTGATAATACTTATATTAATTCCTCCTAAGCCCCCGCACCCCCGGAGGGGGCAAGGATTATGCTTTGCCCCCTCCGGGGGTGCGGGGGCTTGCACAGCAGAGATTGGAATTTAACCCCGAATTTTTCTACTTAAAAACTTCTCCGGCCTCTTTGTACCAGAGAACAAAATCCAGATGTTCCATGGGGATACGTGAACTCTTTGAAAAAGCAGCAAGTTTTTTCTCCAGCTCAAGGTATACTTTTTCAGTAATGCTTTCAGGAATCTCTTCTATGACACCCAGAAGTTTCATGTTCTTTAGAATGTGTCGATCGAGAATCGCGAGTTTATCTCCAATTCCGATATTCCTCATAAAGTGACTTGCCTCTTTGAATCCCATACCCTTTACATTTTTTACAAGCCATGCCCGTTTGTCAAACTGATCAGCGTTGAGGTCGAGACACTCCCTTAAGCCCATATCACCGCAGCAGAATTTTCCTCTGGCCTCTATTAGATATTTTGCCTTATTATTTCTGAATCTTACAATATTTATTTCATGGCTGATCTCCTCCCACTCTCCACTGAACAGAAGATCTTTTTCAAGAAGAATATTTACAGCTTTCCAGCACTGCCTGGCACTTGACTGCGGTGTAAAAAGACAGAAAGAGAGCTCGGTGAAAAGAGCATTATTATCGGCATCTCTCCAGATATTCCGGAAGTCGGAAATTCTCTGAACTATTTCAGGTTTGATGCGTTTATATAAATCAAGAATTTCTTTTTCGTAAGTATCTGTTAATGTTTTTTGCATGTTCCGCTCCTTAAATTTTACATCTTGCGCCAATGAATATTTACTAAAAGCCTCCGCACCAAGGAGTGGGATTTCCGGAGTGTTGCAATATAATGCAATTTTAAAAAAACATCTTGCAACTCTATTTTTTTAATATATATTTGATATGAGAACTAAATGATAATTGAGTTACAGGAGATATATTATGGCTGAAAATAAACAATTAAAAATTGGAAATAAAGCACCGGATTTTAAACTCCCGGATGCAACAGGAGATATTGTATCGCTGAAAGATTATAAAGAAAAATGGCTGGTGCTCTATTTTTATCCGAAAGATAACA
This sequence comes from uncultured Leptospirales bacterium, assembly GCA_964450405.1. Taxonomy (GTDB): domain Bacteria; phylum Spirochaetota; class UBA4802; order UBA4802; family UBA5550; genus WRGT01. The sequence continues at coordinate 178,932 of CAYVCQ010000004.1, forward strand.
CCAGCGGTTGTACAACCGAAGCTATTGATTTTACCGGAACTCTACCTGAGTTTAAAAAACTTGGTGCATCAGTTATCGGAGTAAGTCCCGATTCATGTAAAAGTCACCAGAAATTTATTGAAAAACATGATCTTGCGGTCACATTGCTCAGTGACGAAGAGAAAACAGTTATGGAGAAGTACGGTGTGTGGCAATTAAAGAAGATGTATGGTAAAGATTACTTCGGAGTTGTAAGGACAACTCTACTCATTGGACCCGATGGCAAAATTAAACATATATGGAACAATGTTAAGGTTGCCGGGCATGTTCAGGATGTTTTGAATAAACTGAAGGAACTGCAGAGCATGTAGGATGTGTTAAGTCGTTTATATTAATTTGTACCATCAAGTATTTTGAAACTCACGCCCCTATCCGCCCGTTGGGGAGAGATCACGAAGTGACAGAGGGGGCTGAAAATGATTTTTCACTAAAAACACTTGACTTAACTGCTCTCACACAAAAAACTTTTTTATATAAATAAATCTCAAACTTCCGGTGAATAATATGAACGCAAAAAATAACGATGCCTTTGCATCTATGAAAGAAAATATGGGCGCACCGGAGGGAATTACCCTCCCTCCAAAGTGTTTCATTGAGATGGAGGGGAAGTTTCTTGAATATATCGAAAATGAGTCTTTAAAGATTTCTTTTCCGGTTCAGGATAAGTACTGTAACCCCGCCGGAAATCTTCTTGGAGGAATGATATCTGCATTTTTCGATAATACATTCGGCCCGTTATCATACATGACGGCGAAAAAGCCCACTGCAAGTCTTGATCTGAACATTACTTTCATTAGAGCAATAACTCCCGCCGAGAAGGAACTTATAGTTGAGGCTCAAATTATTAAAATCACTAAGAGATTTATAATATTCGAAGGTAAGGCATATAATCCGGATCATGATCTGATAGCGACAGGGACATCACGAATGATAATCCTCGGCGTTTGATTATTTTGCAAATAATGTAAATAAATAATCTCTGAACATCTCTTTTTTGTTCCCGTCGAAGTATGGATGTTTTTCATTTGCCGCTTCGTGACAGCCTACACACATTCTCCATGTGACTTCAACCGCCTCTTCATCGGGCTTTTTCGAATAGTATGCCCAGCCATTTACAGCATCGGGATCTTTAGTATTCTTAATCATTATAAACAAACCGGGAGTCTTTACCCCGATATCCTCTCTTTTATCGTAAACTTCTTTTACAATAATTGAACCATCGTTCATTACAACTCTCGATCCGGAGGCCAGTTTAATAATTTTTGACTTATATGCAATATCGTTTCCATAAGTTATTCTATACGAGGCTCCATGTCCGGGGATCGGAGTATCAAGCACTTTATCATGGGCACGTTTCCAGTTCTTATAATCCGGAACATCAAAATGTTCTGCATTTTTTTTACATGAGATTTGCATTAAAAGAATTGGAATAATCAGGATTAGCAATCTTTTCATCTGGTACCTGCCAATGTATAAATTTTTACCCCTTTATCCTTCCCTTTTACTTTGATAGGATCATGCTCTTTCACTTCAACTCTATCCTTAACCAATTCATAAGTAAATTCGGAGAGAACAATTGTGTTTTTTCCAGCAATTGAACATAACCTCGAGCCAAGATTAACAGCATCACCGATTACTGTTCTGTCGATTCTCTCTTCGGAACCCATATTCCCGGATATCATCTCACCTGTGTTTATACCAATCCCTACATAGACAGGAGCATCAAGAGTCTGATTTAATTCCTTCAGTTTGAGTTTTATTGTTTCAGCAGCTTTAACTGCTCTGAAGGCCATATTCTCACCTTCAAAAACAGCCATTATTTCGTCGCCGACATATTTATCTATATCTCCGCCATATTGCTGGATTATTCCGGATTGAAGATTCATTACGCGATTGAGCATTTCGAGAACTGCTTCGGGATCCCTATTTTCTGAATAATTTGTAAAATTTCTAATATCTGAAAACAGTATGGTGAGAGTTTTCTTTTCTCCGCCAAGTGCTGTATCATTGTCGTCTCTTACATGATCAAGTGTGGATTTCGAGACAAACTTTGTAAGTTTAAATCTCTCTTTCAATCCGTCGATCATACTGTTTATTTCTATTCCCAGTTCGCCAATCTCATCTGATGAATCTATTAAGATTTTTGTCCCGAAATCACCGCGGCCCACTTTTTTGACCACTGACCTTACATTCAGTATTCGTCCGATGACTACTTTCCGCAGGAACTGTATTATAAAAATTGTAAGAACTATTACTATTGCTAAATATAAAATTAATGAGAGTATAATATTATCCCTTGCCATTTTATAAACTTCATTAACCGGAGATGAAATTGAAATAACTCCCCTTACAACATGGTTAACTCCGTGACAGACCGAACATTTCGGCTGATTGATAAGTGGTTTGAATATAATTATTTTTTTATCATTACTATCAATCTGACGTATGAAAATGTCAGACACCTGGGTTACTGATTCTTTAAATGAGGATTCAGAATTTATAGAAAGAGTACTCATCGTTGATTTAGGTTTAAACTTTTCCTGTTTGAGATTTTTATTAACTGTCTGTATAGTTTTGTTGTCAGAAAATGCTGATTTTCCATCTGCCCTGAAGAGTTCTATCTTTGACTGGAAATTAGCTCTTTCAAAATCTCTGAAAAGCTCAACAGCAATTGGCGCTTCACCGGCAAGCATATTATTTTTTATTGATGTATAAAGAATCTCAGCTTCCTGGCGTATCTCAATCTCTTTTGATTCTCTTATGGTATCATTCTGAGCCTTGAGATAATATCCCATAACGATCCCAATACCTGCCAGTAGTATTGCAAGTATTATAAAAAGAACACGGAATGTAATTCTCCGTGTAAATAAGAATCTATTTTTCAACATTATATTTAACTTCCTTCATTGTAACTACTGGAATTTTCATACCCTTAAGTCCTTTTAAACTATCGGCTATATTTTGCGGTATTCCTGAATATAGAAGTGATGCCTCAACGGTAATTTTGCCGGTGAAATTTCCTGCATCAATTTTTTCAACATACTCCTGCATTGGCTTGAGCCTGTTGTCGCTTATTATCTCGCGAGCCTTTGCAATATTATCAACCGGTTTACCTTTACCATCACCGAAGATAGTATTGTATACAATTGAGTTTACAGGCAGGTAACCTTTTTTATCTGGAACTCCCGTCGTAAATATAATTTTTCCTTTACTGTCCTTTACAATTACTTTTAGCCACACCTGACGTAAATTGGTAAGTCCTGTTGGAACATAATGCCCTGCTCCATTATTCATGATTCTTATAATAATTTTATTCTCTTCTGTTCTTGGATCAATTTTAATAATAACTGCATTTTTAAGACGCTCCTCCGCCATCGTGACAAGAGTTGTATTCTTTTCGCTTGCTGGAATCGCAGTGTTGCCTCCGACAAAGTAGTGAGTGAAAATATGTTCTCTTTTGACGCCATCAGCTACAGCACTGCCTGGATTTTTTACTCTTCCTGTTGACATTGTTGCAGGGAATCCCGGTCTCTGATACATGTGACAATCCTGACACTGCACACCCTGTTTGCTGTAGGGACTTCTCTGCCACTCCTGATATGTTGTCTCTAGTAAAGTTCCGAATTTCACATGTCTGACATCATGGCATGTTCCGCACATTTCAGATTTGGTATGAAATTCTGAAAATTCCGATTTATGGTAATCCGAAACAGAATCCTTGAAAGGACCTCTTTTTGTACCCGGGTCCTCCTCACCGTTTCCCGGACTGTACTTATACTGAGCATTATAAACTGCATACGCTCCTGTAATTGAGTGACAGTAATCACACTGAATTCCTTTTTTTGCTATCTCTGCAATTTTTGTTTTATTGTCCGATGTTTTGAGAGGGTATCCGGTTATGTAACCCACGGGAGTATGGCATGTCTGGCAATGTTCCGACTCTTCAATTTCATCTTTATCTGTAAGACCTTTAAGACCGGCATCGGCAACCTCGTTATAAATTACATCACTCATAGAAAGATTATGTAGAGAACCCTTCCATTGTGAATATATCTCATCATGACATCCCCCGCAGGTTTCCGGAGAAACAAACTGGGATAGCTGATAATGTCCGATTTTTTCAGAAGACCAGGCGTATACAATAAATGTCAATAATACAGATATGATAAAAAATATAGACTTCTTCATGGCAGTTACCCTTTTTGTGATCTGTTCATAAACCAGAGGTAAAATAGTTTTCCTTACGACGAAAGCGAGTTGGAAATCAAAATTACCGGCGATTTTTAAGCAGTACCTATTTTAATTTTTAAAGTAGATGATGATTATTTATTTTCTAAGTTTTAATTCAATATTCTTTTTCTTAGCAACTGATTCAAATAATTCAACTACTAATTTAATTTTATCAGATTTATCAACATTCAAAATATTTATTTCACTATCAATAATTTTCATAATATTTTCTAAATTGTCTAAACTTATAAGATTTACAGAGATGCAGTAAAAATTTTTTCTTTTATCGTCATTATAGTTTTTAATGAGATTCTCCAGAATTTGTACTTTCCTGTTTACTTCCTCCTCAAAACTCTTAATTCCGGATTTGTTTGCTTTTTTAAAATCTGTTATAACTTTTTTATATGTTATAAAAGAATCTTTTTGAATCTGTTCACTATATTTCTTGCATGGGTATTGTGAACATTGAAAGCAGTATTCAACATTATCATGTTTTTTATTACAGGTAATAACTGCACAGGCTGGATGTTTCAAATAAAAATCAGTTCCGCCGCATCCGGGGCATTTTGATGTGCCATCTGTGTGGTAACGCGGACATAGGCCGCAAATGAGACCGCATAATGAGAATAAATTAAATTTTCTTTCATATTTATTCATAATCAGCCTCTAAAAAACAGTATCTCAGATTACCGCTGAGAAGAAGGATGTCAAAATAAAGATTTGCAATCCATCTATATCTTTGACCAATCTGCGGTTTAGAATCAAACATTGAATTTCAGAATGTTTCTTGTTCCATTATAATTTTCAATAGTAAAATCTCCCCCGAGCTGTTCACTGAGCATTTTTACAAGCATAAGCCCGAATCCCTTTGAATCAGCAATAGTAAAATCCTCGGGAACTCCACTGCCGTTGTCGTTGACAATAAGTGTTACTGTATTTTCAACATACGATAGAGAAATATTTATCAAACCTGTTTTTTTATTATTGAATGCATATTTCATTGCATTTGTTAGAAGCTCATTGATTATAATTCCAAGAGGAAAAAGTTTTTTTGAATCGAGTGTAAAGTCATCAAGATTATTTCTGATTTCAATTTTAATACTGTCCGGGAATAAATCTATAACTGCCTCAACAAGACTTTCTATATAATTCTTAACAGAAATATCCTCATAATCTTCACTGATCAGCAGTTTATCATACAAAATACGCATACTGCTAACCCGGCCGATGGCATCCTGCAATGCATTAATAGTTTCAGAACTGACGCTGGATTCCAACTGGAATGACAACAGGTTTTCTATAGATGCGATATTATTTTTTATCCGGTGGTGAACCTCTTTAAGAAGAATTGATTTTTCGGTTAATTGTCTTTTTACTTCCATCTCGGCAAGTTTACGCTGGGTTATATTTACTGCATGAGTCAGAACTAATATCACTTTGCCTGACTCATCCATTATAGGATTGGCTGTGGCATAAAAATATAAAGTTTTATCAGGTAAAGGAACCTCAACCTCAATAGATTCGCTTTCGCCCGTAGAAATAACACGTTTTGTTGTTTCATAACGGTAATCCGCGTGATCTTTAGGATAGATATCCCAGAAAGTTTTTCCTGTAAAATAATCAGGAGTTTGCCCGAAAGTTGAAGCGAACAGATGATTGGTGAATTTGTATTCTCCATCTTTATTTACACAAAAAATTGCATCACTTGAACACTCAATGAGTGAACGATATTTCACTTCACTCTCAATTAATTCTCTTTCGGCAAGTTTACGTTCGGTTATATCCTGATTAACTCCAACATATTTTGTTATTTTTCCAGAAGAATCTTTTTGAGAAGCAGCTAAACCGTAAACCCATGTAATTTTACCATCTTTAGAAATAAAACGGTATTCATGCCCCCATTGACCTTGTGATTCCACCATATTATTCCAATTGGCAAAAACCATATCACGATCATCAGGATGCAGACCATTTCTCCAGCCATTCCCAAGTGCCTCATCTAAACTCATGCCAGCCATTTTGCACCAAGCGGGGTTTGCATACTGACAATTCCCTGCAGGATCGGTCAGATAAATTCCAACCGGAGCGAGTGTAGCAAGTGTCCGGAACAGCTCTTCGCTACCCCGCGACGCTTCCTCAGCAAGTTTGCGTTCGGTAATATCCGCATTAAAACCATACCAGGTTATACTTCCATCAGCTAATTTTTCCGGTGCAGATCTGGAATAAATCCATTGAACATCCCTTCCTGGTATCTGTACCCTAAATTCACAGGTAAAATAAGTCAGGTGCTTCGCGGAATATTCAATGTCAGCAATAACTCTGGCAGCATCTTCAGGATAAATGACATTTGCTATTGCTGTAAAATCATCAACAACATCTTCAGGAGTACATCCAAATATATTTTTTATACCCTCAGAAGCGATAGGAACACAATAGCTCCCGTCTGCTCTTCTAGTGAATTGAAAAATCAACTCAGGGACATTTGCAGAGAGTTTTCTAAACTCGATATCCTTTTCCCTAACCTTATCCTCTATCTTCTTGCGTTCAGTGATGTCATTTACCATTCCGATTACACCGATAATATCACCCTTCAAATTACGCAACGATGCGCTTGTATCAATGTTCCAGCCATCTTTCATTGTTTCGGGTACATCAAAGTGAAAATCAACACTGTCAACCTCTTCCCCCCGGAGCGCTCTCTCCAGCCGTTCAATAACACCGGTATCTTTCAGAAATGGAAAAACATCCAGCGGGTGTTTACCAAGCACCTGACCGGCTGTAAAACCGCTGAGTTTCTCCATGAAAGGATTCCATACCTGGTAACGTAAATCTGTGTCGTAAACAATTATACCCTCCTGGGCGCTTTGGATAATCTGATTGTTATAGAGATATGCTTCACGCAGGAATTCTTCTTTTTTTCTTTCATTAAGTTTAGCTTCAAAAAGTTTAAATGCCATTTTTATCGAAGCATCCAGAACTGTGATGCTTGAACTTTTTACTACGTATCCATAAGAGGTTATATTTTCTGTCTTTTCAACCACCGCAGGTTCTGTATGACTGGATAAAAATACAACTGGGAGTTCATACTCCTGCAGAATTATCCCGGCAGCCTCTGTTCCATCGATCCCTTCACCAAGATCAATATCCATAAGAATAAGTTGTATCTCAGGATTCGATTTAACAGCAATAATAGCCTTTTCTCCGCTGATTGCGGTTATGACTTTATATCCATAGTTCTCAAGAATCATCTTCTCAGACATTGCAATGATAACTTCATCTTCAACAAGGAGAATTGTTTTTATGTTTTTATCGTCCATTACGTATTCCTCCAGTGTACTTGGATCGCAGATTACGCTGATTACTACAGATTACTCGGATAAGTATTTTCTATCACTATCAGTACCATCTGTGCAATCATCCTAATCCTCACCCCATCTGCGTAATCATCTTTATCTATGCAATCTCTTGAACCTGTGCAATCATCCCTATCTGCTGTAATCTACGGTCCAATTTTTTCATTCTAAACGAATTTTTATGAAACTTTTATTGATTTTCCTGATACTATAAAATAATTTTGCGTATAAAACCACAAACATATGTAAAAGTTTGAACCTTTGAAATTATCTTATTTCGTTACACTAAAAGAGCATCTAAGATAAAATTTATCCATTGTTTTGAACTTTTCAAATAAAATTACATTTATTTCCGGAGGAGATTTTGAAAGCAGTAAAAATACGGGACAACATATACTGGGTGGGCGGTATAGACTGGAACCTTAGAAATTTTCATGGTTACCTTACACAGAGAGGATCTACATACAATGCCTATCTGATAATTGATGAAAAAATAACACTTATAGATACGGTAAAACATTATCATTACGATGAAATGATGGCAAGAATATCATCGGTGATTGATCCGAAAAAAATCGATTATGTAATTTCTAATCACGCGGAAATGGACCACTCTGGTTCAATGCCGTCGCTTATGAAACTAATTCCAAACGCCGAGGTGATTGCAACTCCAAATGGAGAAAAGGCGCTTTTCGATCACTTTAAAGAAAGCTGGAAATGTAGAACGGTAAAAGCCGGAGACAAACTCTCAACAGGGAAATACAGTTTTGCGTTCTTCCCGGCTCCTATGGTACACTGGCCCGATAATATGCTCACCTATATGGAAAACGAAAATATACTTTTTTCCAATGACGCATTCGGCCAGCATCTTGCAACATCTGAAAGATTTGATGATCAATATAACCTCGATACGATTATTGCAGAGGCTAGAAAGTATTATGCAAATATAGTTCTTCCATATTCAGTACAGGTACAGAAGGCTCTCTCCGATCTTGGCGGACTTAAGATTGATATGATTGCTCCGAGTCACGGTATTATCTGGAGAGAAAATGTCGGCCTTATTGTCAGTGAATATGTAAAATGGGCGGCAGGTGTAACTAAGAAAAAAGCTCTTATAATTTATGATACAATGTGGAATTCAACTGCATTATTAGCAGATTCCATTGGATCGGTCTTCAGTGAAAAAGGTTATGATATTAAAATGTATCATCTTCAGGCCAACCACATGTCTGATATTATGACAGAGGTTATTGATTCTGAATATATCTGCGTAGGATCTTCAACTCTTAACAATAACATGCTTCCGTCAGTTGCAGGATTTTTGACTTATATGAAAGGTTTAGCACCAAAGCATAGAAAAGGACTGGCCTTTGGTTCATTCGGCTGGGGCGGTCAGGGAGTTAAGCAGGTTCACGAAGCTCTTCACGGATGTAATTATGAAATGCTTGATTTGGTAAGTGTTAAATACAGACCTGATGAGGAGATGTTGAAAACGATATATGAGCAGCTTGATAAGAGCATTATGTAATTTTTTTTTAAAGAAGCATTTTTTACTTTCTTTTTTTGTACCGTTTAACTATTTTAAAATATATTGTAATACTTTTGTGTAGATTGAAATTCTGAACTCATCCCCTGTCCATAATCTTTTAAGGAAATAGATTTTAACGGGTGAAGCTGGGGATGAGTTTGAGCAGTTTCAATTATTACTAATGCTCAAACTGTATTAAAATGAATAAAGCTGACCACAGAGGTTCTGAGTCACAGATAATAATTTTTTAAATTTTAAGATATAAACCATATTAAATCTCCGTGCCTCTGTGTCTCTGTGGATATTTTCTTAAATTTAATAATTTACTATTGTGCGTTCTCAGTTCCAGCTTGAGTCACAAATAAAATACACCAGGTGTATAAAAACCCGCAGTGGATACACTAAATTTTCTGTAGTGTTTGCTGCAAAAAAATAATCCGGAGGATATTATTATGAAAAAGTATGTTTGTTCAGTTTGCGGTTACGTTTATGATCCCGAAAAAGGTATTCCTGAAGAGGGAATCGCTCCAGGCACTGCATTTGAAGATCTGCCGGCAGATTTTGTCTGTCCTGTATGCGGAGTCGGAAAAGAGGATTTTGAACCGGAAGCTTAAAATCAGAACTATTTAAAAGGGGGTTGTAAATGGATGCAGTATTCCTTTCAAGAATTCAGTTTGCCTTCACTGCGGGATTTCATTTTATTTTTCCGCCGTTAACATTTGGTCTTGGTCTGATAATTTTCATCAATGAAACACTCTACTTAAAGACAAATAAAGATTTATATAAGAATATATCTAAATTTATTATAAAGATTTTTGCGTTGGTTTTTTCAGTTGGTGTTGCCACAGGAATTGTTCTGGAATTCTCCTTCGGTACAAACTGGTCTTCTTTTTCCAGAATTGTAGGTGATATTTTCGGAGCCCCGCTGGCGGCTGAAGGTGTGCTGGCTTTTTTTCTTGAATCTGTATTTATCGGAGTTCTCCTCTTTGGCAGGGACAAGGTCTCTAAAAGAGTTTACTGGCTTTCGGCATTTCTGGTTTTCTTCGGTTCTCATCTCTCAGGTCTGTGGATTATAATTGCCAATTCATGGATGCAGACTCCCGCCGGTTTTGCCATGGAGGGCGGACGAGCAGTACTTAAGGATTTTTTTGCAGCAGCTGTCAACTATTCAACAGCTCAGAGATATCTACATACTGTTATAGGCGGCTGGATGTCGGGTTCACTTTTCCTTGCAGGGATAAGTTCGTGGTATATACTGAAGAAAAGAGATCTTGATTACGCAAAGCCGATGCTTAAACTGTCACTGATAGTTTTCATTATAACATCATTTCTTCAGTTTGGTACCGGTCATTACCATGCTGTACAGGTTGCAAAAACACAGCCTGCAAAAATGGCTTCCTTCGAAGGTTTATGGGAATCCGTTGAGGGAGCCGGATTGTCTGTTTTTGGAATTCCCGATGAAGATGAGAAAACAACTCATGGAGATATAAGGATACCGAAGCTATTGAGTTTAATGATCTACGGAGACCCCGATGCAAAGGTTCATGGATTGAATGAGTTTCCGAAAGAACAACGGCCTCCTCTTTTTATAACATTTCAGACATATCATGCGATGATTGCTCTGGGAGGTTTATTCGCTTTGATATCGTCCATTGGTTTACTTCTTCTTGTTAGAAAAAAACTTTATGAATCTGATTGGTATCTGAAAATACTCCTCTTTGCAATACCTCTTCCTATTATTTCTAATGAAATGGGATGGATGGCTGCTGAAATTGGAAGACAGCCCTGGGCTATATACAATGTATTAAAGACAGCCGATGCGGCTTCAGTTGTTGTTCCGGCATGGCAGATTCTCGCCACGATAATAATGTTCACAGTGCTTTATGCTATACTCTTTACATTCTTCATAAAGTTCCTTATGGCATTGATTAAAAAAGGGCCTGAAAAGATTATCGCAACTGATGGATACTAGGAGGATTCAATGGATACACTGACATTTCTTCAGATTATATGGTTTGTTTTATTAGGAGTTCTTTTTACCGGATATGCGATACTTGACGGTTTTGATCTCGGTATAGGATCACTCTTCCCTTTTCTCGCAGGCTCCGATGAAAAAAAAGCTGCAGTTCTATTTAAAACTATCGGACCCGTCTGGGATGGCAATGAAGTCTGGCTGATTACTGCAGGAGGTGCTTTGTTTGCAGCATTCCCTCACGCGTACGCCACGGTATTCAGCGGATTCTATCTTGCACTGATGCTTGTTCTTGTGGGTTTAATTCTCAGAGCAGTTTCTGCTGAGTTTTTTACTCTTGAAGAAAAAAATAAAAGTATATGGACTAAAACATTTTTTATCGGGAGCCTGCTGCCGTCAATACTCTTCGGGGTCGCTCTTGGTAATGTAATACTTGGAATCCCTCTTGATTCGAAGATGGAATTTACCGGGTCATTTTTTACTCTTCTGAGACCATTCCCTCTGGCGCTGGGAGTTTTAGGTTTGTTTGCAATTCTTATGCAGGGGATAACTTTCACAATGCTTAAAACCGATGGTGAAATCAATAAAACTGCAGAAGAACTTTCAAATAAAGTTTATTACGGATATGCTGTTCTTTTTATAATATCCCTTGTTCTTTCTTATGTATTTATACCTGAAAGAATGAGGATTGTACCAGCATGGATATCTGCAGCCGTTTTTGCCCTTTCAATGGGTGCATTAAAATATTTCATAAACTCAAAAAGCGAGATGAAGGCTTTTTTATCTTCATCACTTGCATTTGCCTCGTTATGGGGAATTGCAGGAGCACTGCAGTTCCCTGTACTGGTTAACTCAATCGAGAACAATTCTCTTGATATTACGATTTATAATGCATCATCAGGTAAGCTTACACTATCGGTAATGCTTGGCATTGTTATGATCGGAATGCCTCTGGTAATTGCATATTCGATTTATGTTTACAGAGTATTCAGAGGAAAAATAAAACTATAACTATAACTATAACTAACATGATAAGTAAACTCTAACTGGTAACAAAATTATTCTCAAGCTCACCTTCCACGCGGCGGAGAAAGAATTGCTCTGGTTTCTGAGTGGTCACCAGCCCTGCCGTATTTGGCGGCGGGGAAACGACTCAAACGAAAGTACTGAATTACCACAATTTGCTTATGAATTATTTTAAAAGAGAGGATTTATGACAGAGATATCACAGATATATAAATGCAATACATGCGGGAACATAGTTGAAATTCTTCACAATGGAGCCGTTGATCTGGTGTGCTGTAATCAGCCAATGGAACGTCTTGAAGAAAAAACTGCCGACAAGACAACAGAGAAACATGTTCCTCTTATTGAGAAAACAGCAGAAGGCTACAAAATTACAGTTGGAAGCACTCTGCACCCTATGGAGGAGAAACATTTTATTGAATGGATAGAACTCCTTGCTGAGGGAATCTCGTACAAAAAATTTCTGAAACCAGGCGACAAACCTGAAGCTGTTTTCAAAACAGATGCTGCCGCTGTTACAGCAAGAGAATACTGTAACATTCACGGTCTCTGGAAATCTTAATAATAGAAAATTTTTGTCTAAACCCATCATGGGACTTTTATAGATTCAAACAGTTTATTTTGAAACATTACTATGTACAAGGGGCATAGCCTCTTAAAACGCCCCACTAAACGGGCAATAAAGGAGAAAACATTATGGCTGCTACATTAGAAGATAAAGTGCTTAAAGCAATGAAGAAAGAAGCTAAACCTTTAAGACCGGGTGAAATAGCTGAACTGGCTGGAGCCGATAAAGATGAAGTAGCAAAAGCTATTAAAAAGCTCAGCAGCGAAGGTAAAGTAACATCACCTAAGAGATGTTTCTGGGAAGCAGTATAAAATCTACTGATTTTTAATTTATTATAAAAATTCATAACTGAATAAAAAAGAGAAGGCTAATACCTTCTCTTTTTTATTTCAAATTTTTTTTAAAGAAAAAATCAGCAGGTACTTCCACCTTGTATTACAAATCCTGAACCATACCTGTCTCTTCTAAAATCTATTGTAAGCGAACTTCTCATATCAACATAATTCTTTAATTTAGGGTCATAGACAACATTAACTTCATTGTCCTTAACCACATTCTGATCGTGCGCTGTTAGTTCATCCAGAACTAATCCCATACGGGGACCACCTCAACCAAAGCCGTTAAAACTTACCCTTAAGACAGGATTTTTATATCCTGAATCTTTCATCAATTCAAGAACTTCATTTTTAGCATTATCTGTTACTTTAATTGCCATTATATTTCCCCTTTTGTTTATTTATCTATTTACAATTTAATAAAATTCTTAACTAACGTCAACAAGAAATATTAGTTTTTATTTGTTTTTTTAAAAAAATTAAAAATTTAAAAGAGTCCGCTTTCTATCCTAAAATATCACTTTGGGGTTTATCAAAAGACTATCGCCCTTCAACTCATGATTATATGTTATCGAATAATCTCAATCGTCAAAGTTACTACTGATTTGCAATAGACAGTTTTTAAAAAGAGAAAGATCGGCCAATATACTTGTGTTTAATTGTTTACATTGGAGATAAATTTTAGTATATTAAAATGTAGAGATTCGAAGATGGAGGGATTCATGACACATTTCAATCTGGTAGTAATCGGCGGTGATGGAGCAGGAATGGGGGCAGCATCTCAGGCAAGAAGAATGAATAAAGATTTATCGATTGCCGTCTTTGAACGGGGAGAACATGTTTCCTATGCGGCATGCGGTATGCCCTATTACATATCGGATGATATTAAAGATTATGAATCGCTCATTGCAATAGACGTGAATGAGTTTATAAACAAAAAAAATATAATGATCCATACTTTTTCCGAAGTTATAAAAATCGATTTCGCAGAAAAAAAAATAATTGTTAAACATAATGATTTAGAGACATCATACTCATATGACCGTGTAATATTAGCTACCGGGGCATCTGCAGCACTTCCCCCTATACCGGGAATTGATAATGAAAATATTTTTGTTCTCAGATCATTGAGGCACGGTATAAATATAAAAAAATATGTAACAGAAAAAAAACCTGGTGCTGTTATCCTGATTGGCGGAGGTTTCATCAGTCTGGAAATGGCTGAATCTTTAACTAAGATGAATATCAAAGTAACACTTCTTGAAAAAATGGAATCTGTAGCATCACTTATGTCACCCGAAATTCAAAAACTCATAATGGATGTGCTTACTAAAAATGGTGTTGTAGTTAAAACCGGTGTAGATATTGATAGTATCATAAACAACGGCAGCGTTATAACCGTTAATACTAAAGGTGAAAAATATCCTGCAGATTTTGTAATTGTCTCCACCGGTGCACGACCGAATACTGCTCTGTTCGCAAATTCGGAATTAAAGATGTTAAAAAATGGTGCGATTATAATTGACGAAAAAAGTAGAACGAATATTGACAATGTTTTTGCCGCAGGAGACTGCTGTACTGTTAAAAATCTTATTACGCTTAAAGATGACTACATCCCCATGGCAACCACTGCAAATAAACAGGGAAGAGTAGCAGGATTACAGGCTGCAGATGTTAAAACAGAGATTTTTAAAGGATCAATCGGCTCTCAAATGATGAAGGTCTTTGACCTTGAGGTGTCAAAAACAGGATTCAATAAAACTGAAGCTGCAAAGCATGGAATAAGCGCTATAGAAGAATTTATTGAGTGGAAATCAAGGGCCGGATATTATCCCGGATCAAGCCCGATTTTTGTCAAGATGACAATAAGAGATGATAACAGGAAAATAATCGGAGGGGAGATTGCCGGCGTTGACGGCGCGGCTATTCGAATAAACACAGTTGCAGCGGCAATTACCGCTGGAATGACAGTTGAAGATTTAGCCTATCTTGACACAGGCTACTCTCCCCCATTCTCACCGGTTTGGGATCCGGTAATAGCTGCAGCTCAAAATTTTATAAAACGTATACCGGAGAAATAGCATTACAATTTTCACATTTATATTTTAATTATAGCAGTTAACTATTGAATTTGTGAAATTGTCACTGCGAGGCATGTAATGCCGCGGCAGTCTGTTTTATATAATTGTAATTTTTATAATTGAATTAAAGTTCCATAAAACAGATTGCTTCACTTAGTTCGCAATGACATTGTTCCAATCATTTCGTAAAATACTATGATCACAATCAACTGATCTTCGAAAAGTCAACCGGTGCTGCGCTCTTCATTAACTTTGTACCTGCCGGTACCGGTTCCGTGACCCAGACATTTCCTCCAACTTCCGATCCTTTTCCTATTGTGATTCTCCCAAGTACTGTAGCTCCGGAGTAAATTATTACATCGTCTTCTACTACAGGGTGTCTTGGAATATTTTTTATCGGATTACCATTCTCATCAAGAGGAAAGCTTTTTGCACCTAATGTTACTCCCTGGTATATTCTTACATTATTTCCTATAATACATGTTTCTCCAATTACAGTTCCCGTTCCATGGTCAATGAAAAAATACTCGCCGATCCTGGCTCCGGGATGAATATCAATTCCGGTCCGTGAGTGAGCCATTTCGGATATTATCCGCGGGATTAGAGGTACATCCAAAATATAAAGTTCATGAGCAATTCTATGGTATGTCATTGCCATTATACTTGGATAGCAGAATATAGTTTCAGCAATACTCTTCGCAGCAGGATCTCCGATATAGGCAGCCTTTGCGTCAAAGGCAAGAAGACGCCGCAGTTCGGGGAGTCTTTCGATAAATTTTTCAGTGAGAGCTTTTGCTTTATCTTCACATTGCATGCAGCTTTCTTCATTGGTGTCGCATGTAAAGCAGAATCCTCTTTTAATCTGTTCACTTAGCCATCTGTAAATTCTATCAAGTTTTGCGCCGGTATAGTAGCTTACTGTTTCTCTATTTATCTCCGAATTGCGGAAATATCCGGGAAAGAGGATAGATCTTATAAGTTCAATGGTCTCCCTCAAGTCATCAATTGATGGCATTGGTACATCGTGTCTGGATATATGAAAAACATCACTATAAATTTTCTGATCGGAGAGCTTTTGTACCACAGAATCAAAACGCCCTTTGAAAAAAGATTCATTATTTATACTCATTTTGTGCTCCTTCTTAAATGACAACATATAAATATGAGTATAACATTTTCAAGGAAAATTAATGTTCATTTCTTATAATAATTGACATCGTAATAATTTAAAATTTCATTAGCCGTGTCTTTGCCGGTATTACTAAATGACTGCCACACGATCGAAAATAATGTTTACTGTCGTCAAAGGCATAATATAGAAATTCAGCTGGATTTAAATACATTAAGATTTTTAAAAGAATTAAAAAAGAAACAAAATTGGCAATAAACTAAATGCAGATAATTGAACAGATACTTCTACATACAGTAAATTATATATTCACTACAATACCGGTCTTCATTCTGAGTATTTTTATAATGAGCATGCTCACCTTCAGCGGTTATATTTATAAAATTTCATGGATCGCACGTCCTCTGATGAGATTCGGACATCTGCACGAATCTCTGGGAGTTGCGTTTATAACTGCATTCGGCTCCCCTTCTGCCGCAAGTGCTATGCTCAGATCTCTACATGAAAACGGTTTGATTTCCAGAAAAGAAGTTATCATTGCAGTTTTATCAAATGCATTTCCAGTTATGATAATGGAATCAAGAACCATGCTTCCGGTTATGCTTTCATTTCTAGGTAAAACCGGTATGTTGATATTCGTAATTATCATTACTGCAAGATTTGTACAAACGTTAATTGCTCTGGCAATAGGAAGAATAATATTTTCTCCATCGGAAAGCATTATTGACAAATCTTTGCTGATGAAAGAAAGATTGGGCGGAATTTTACTTATTAAAAAAAGTTTGTCTGAAACATTTAGCTTGATGAAGAGGATAATAAAAGTAACAATACCTGTTACCATTATAATATATGCTCTTATTGAAGCTGGAGTGTTTAACTATATTGCCTTAAAGATACAATTCATGGCTCTCTGGTTTAAGATACCCGTTGAAGGATTGAGTATTGTGGCCGCATATTTCGGGAATTACATGGCGGCATACACAGTCGCCGGAAACCTTCTTTCACATGGGGTCTTAAATCAAAAAGAAATAATTATTACAATACTTACAGCAAAGGTTCTTGCCAGTATTTTTTTTGCGGTGAGACATTCTACTCCATACTACATAGGTATATTCGGATCAGGACTTGGAATGAGGATAACTGTTCTCAATACTCTTTTTAGAAATTGTATTGATATTACAAGTATAGTTCTTTTGAAGATTTTGTTGTGAATAGATTTTCAAGAATTAATTTATATTTACATAACAAGTAGAATAAATAAAAGTTAAAAACTGAATTTCCTAATTCTATCAGCAGTACATATCTTGTCACCCTGAGCCCGTCGAAGGGTAATCTCAGTAAGCATCTATGCTTCGACAGGCTCAGCATGACAAACATATCAATAGAATAATAATTTACTAATCTTCTTCTGAATTACTCGAACCTGATTAATAATAAAAAGCCCTCACTTTCACATGAAGGCTTTCTTATGTATTAAAAATTATCTTATAATCCTTTCACTTCTCTCGGTGTAAAATAATCCTGTGTTCCATATGGATCTTTAAACTCCTCATCCGGTTTGAAATTAAGTTTATGCTTCCCTCTGCCGGTGAGATACTTATTCAGGTCAAGATTGATTTTTTCCGGTAAAGATATTCCAGCCTTTGTAATTAACTGTCGCAGTAGAGTTTCAGATTTTCCCGCGAATGCTATTGAGTCACCAAGAATCCTTGAAGATTCGGAAGGATTATGAAAACCTACCGAATTCTCTGCACTTACAAAATTAAGTCTGATGAAACCCTGCATGTAACTCTCTTTAGCTTTAGCATAAAGATTCTGATCCACCTGAACTCCCTTTGCCTTGCTCTCGTGGATTATTTCAAAGAGTCTTGCTGCAGTGGCATTTGCATAACCTGCCCGTGTCAGGAGTGACATTGTACTTTCCTGAATTGTAATCACCTGCTTTCTCAGCCAATCTGCAGATTCAGTATGGCACTGACCGCAGGCGACGAAATCCTGCTTTATCGGACTTGTGACGTCATGTACTGATATTTTATATGAACCGACACGCTTATACGGCATATGGCAATCTGCACAGGCAAGTCCCGCATTAAAGTGAACGCTGCTTTTGGTAAACATTTCAAACTCAGGGTGTCTGATAAAGGGCATGTCAAATCCCGTTACCTTCTGTTTCCACTCAATTCTTTTTGTATCTGTCATAAGATCTTTGATTATATTTTCAATTGAGATATTGCCCCACTTACCGCCGGTCCATGGCAATGCAACATCTCCAACTACTTTCTTTTCAGCATCACGCGGAACATAGTAAGTAATATGACACTGCGCGCACGCTAATGTACGCTGCTCCTGTCTTGTAAATTCAGTTTTACCAATAAGTTTTAAACCGTTTTCAAGATGAAGCTTATTGGTTCTGAGCGACATGTCTGAAGGCTTATGGCAATCAGCGCATGAAGGACCTATAAGTTTCATATTTTCAGGATACATACTGAGTGCATCGGTAAATTTTGCTGTAAGGTATTTCATACCATTCTTTTCAGTCATAGATTTGTGAAGAGGCGATTTGCAAGCTAAACAAACTCCTCCCGCCTTGGTTCTTGAAGGATCTATCTCGAGCTGATCAATGATTGCGTAATGATGACCTCTTGGTTCATTATATTCTACACCGAATCCCCATCCATTGAAAAGCTGTCCAAGGAAAGGAAACTCACTCAATTTATCATAAATTATCTTATCTGTATCAAATCCCCTTTTATACATACTTTTGCCGGTTGGCTTTGGATCTTTTGTTTTACTCCATGACTCGTACTGAAGAGGAAATAATTTACCCCATACCGCAGGATCAAATTCATTCTCGGCGATTGATCCCGCCTTAAACATTTCGGGTTTATCACCTCCGCATGAAATAGTTAAACCTGAAAAAATAAAGCATGATATTATAAGAACCGGAATGATCAAAGCAGGTGTTAAAATTTCTAAATATCTCTTCATAAATCTACCTCGTTTAATAAACTTGTGCGGAAACTAAACTTCGTTTTTATTTCCACGGGTCCTTTTCAGGATTTTATGGAGGCTGTTGCCTCTTACACGTAAAATCTTTGATACATATCTATTTCAAAATACTCACTGATGGAAAAGTATGATTAACCCTTCTATGACATGACCAGCAGTCTCTATCCTCAGTGTTCATAACAGAAACCATCCCCTCGTGACACCTGAGACAGTTCTCTTTTATTATTTTTTTCCCGTGACTGGAAATCCCTATCTTTTCTGAATAAACTCCGGAGTGGAACATTGCCAGATCTTTCATTCCGTCAATACCCTTCCAGACGAAATATCTGACTCCGCTGGTGTTAGGGAGATGACAATCTACACATTTAATATTTCTATGAAGACCGGTCATAAACCACGACTCATATTCACCGTTCATAACATGGCAGGTATTGCAGTATTCCGGTGTGGATGTTTTATGAAACATATCGGGAGGACCCCATAATACAAAGAGCATTATAAAAGACGCCCCCGCAGCAGCTATCAGATACTTTTTGATGTTTTTCATATTCACCATACTAAAATGATTTGTTTGATTATTATATTATAAGAAAAAGAAAAAGTAAAATAAAAGTGAAAATTTTTTTATAGATTATATTTTTTAGAATATATATTTGTCACCCTGAGCCTGTCGAAGGGTAATCTCGGTAAACATCTATGCTTCGACGGGCTCAGCATGACAATCATAGCGATCCTATTCGTATCTGGCTACAATCTCTTTCGTAAGAGCCATATAGTCATCGGCTCCATTACTTTCAGGTTTATATTCGAAAATAGTTTTGCCCCAGCTTGGAGCCTCCTGAAGTGCAACATTCTCTCTTATAAAAGTATTAAAGAGCTTGCCCGGGAGTCTTCTCTCGGTTTCTTCCATCACTTCTCTATTAATACTTTTTTTAGGATTATACATTGTCCCTATAATGCCGGTTACATCTATATTTCTGTTTATTCTCTTCTTAACCATCTGAACTGCTTCAAAAAGATTATACATACCGTGGAAAGGTAAAAACTGCGCTTGAAGAGGTACGAGGATAAACTCACTAATAGCCATTGCATTAAGAGTAAGAACTCCAAGCGATGGAGGACAGTCAATCAGTACGTAGTCATATCCGGACAGAGCTTCCCTTTCCATTGCCTCTTTGAGAAGAAACTCTTTAGCAGGAAGCGGAATAAATTCTATATTCCGCATCTCGGGATTTGCCGGGAGTATATCAATTCCGCTTCTATTTACAATAATGTCGGTATACTCTTTATCCCCTTTTAGCACATCATATATAGATTCAGTAACCTGATTAGGGTTGATACCAAAATGATATGTTGTCTGAGCCTGATGATCCATATCAATGACCATAACCTTTTTACCAAGTATCTGCATAGCAGCAGCTACATTAACTGTGGTTGTTGTCTTTCCGACTCCACCTTTATTATTTGATATTGAAATTATTTTCATCGGGACTCCTGTGCTTAAAATAGAATATTTTTTTACTTAAATTTGTCTATATTTTAATTAAATGCTGGCATCTATAATTTTCTGGAAATCCTCAACATCTTTATCCTTCATGATTCCGAGTTTCTTAACGTAATCCATATCCATCAATGCCATAACTCCAGTAGAAGAAACACTGAGCTCCCCTTTGCTGTTAAAAATTCTTCCTGTCATGGCAGCTTCTCTTTCACTCAACCGTTCTTTAATTTCGCTTTCTACGCGGAGCATATCACCCACGCGAACCGGTTTATGATAGTTTACGGTCATACTTTTGGTAAGAATAAATTTTTTAGTAAGGAAAATCGCTCCCCAACTCATAACCTCGTCGAGTATTGTGGACAATATCCCGCCATGTACAACCCCGTTCCACCCGAGCAGATATCCTGGAACCGCAATATCTGCATAGATCATATTATCACTGCCGAAAAACTTCATCTTAAGTCCATGCTCATTTGCAGGCCCGCAACCGAAACACATATTATGATCCATATTCGGAATTTCTATAAAACTTTTTTCACACATTTTCTCTCTCCGAATCTAATTTACTGTTCCGGTAATAAACCATCAGATCGATAGTTATCATTGTAAAGTTTACAAAATAAAGCAGAATTACCATATCGCGCAGATAAAAAATTTTATGAAGAATCCCAGCAACATATCCTAATAAAACTATAATAAGAAATAGAGGACTTTTACCGTTATTTGTTCGCGAATTCAAGCTTTTAATAATTGAAACCGGCCAGGCGGCACCGAAACATACAAGCATAATAATCTCAAAGATACTCATGAAACAACCTCAAATAGTAATAATAAATGTAAGCACTCATAATACAGGCGGTAAAATAGCACTCAACCGCGCGGAAGACGCTGCTGAGAAAGAATACCACTCATTTTGACCAACTACTAATAAACAGATTTATTAAACAGATTTATTAAACAGAAATGAATTGCAAGCAATAAACATATCTTTTTATTCTCTTTAGTTCAATTTGATCCGGTTTATTAAATTCCTAGAATTATTAGTTATAAAGTCAACTTTGTAACTAATTTTCGCCGATGATATGGGTTTAATGTTCATTTTTATCATTAAAATATTTCCTTGAAGGTTCAACATAAGGATTGATGTGATTACATCGAATTAATTATTTTAAATTAAAGTTATAATTATGGAGTTTTTTATACAAAACTATTGATTGACAAAAGCAGTATAATTTTGTTTTATCTGTCAATGGCGAATATCAATGTTTTCCTTAAAATATTAATTATTGAGGGCATACATGGTTTTATGATTATCCGCCAGAAATAATTATCTTTATAAAAGATATAGGAGTTTTACATATGGGTTTTTTTAAAGAATTGAGCAAGTATCTTGTGAAATACGGTGAAATAGCTATCAACAAAGCAGAGATACTGGCACAGCTGGCGAAACTTAAGATTGAAGTTAAGAAAAGAGAAATGGGTATAGAACAGATAAAAATTGAAATTGGCGATTATGTAATTAACCAGTTTGAAAAAAAAGAAGCAATAAGCGATGAAGTGATTAAATTCAAAATAGACAGTATGAATGTATTCAAACAGGGAATTGATGAGCTGAAGATTAAACTTGAAAGCGTAAAAACATCCCTATGGGAAATTAAATCTGAAGATAAAACAGAAAATGAAGAAAAAAATAAAGAAGAGAAGAAGTAAGTATAAAGATGCCAATATCATCAAAGAAAATTATCAATGTAATGGATGACCTCCCTTCAGGATTTACAAAAAGCGAACTTAACAAAAAACTTAACCGCGAATCTGTTGTGCCGGCCCAGGTTAAAAAAAATAAAAGAAGTAAAAAAACAAAGACTGCAGAAACCGCAGGGAGAGATATTTCAAAAATTGAAGAGACACTTAAAGCACTTATCTCTTCCGGATTTATAGAGAAAAACAAACAGGGTTATGTAAAAAAATTAAAATTCACATTTGACGGTAAAATCAAAATAAACCGAAGCGGAGATTCATTAGCTAAGTACAATAATCTTGATATCATAATACGCAAAGAAGATACAAACAACGCTCAGAATGACGATACCGTCACTGTAAAAATAATCGATTATAGACATGGTTTCTTTTCCGGAAGAGTTATTAAAGTCAGCACAAGAAATAAAGAATCCAATATCGCACGCGTGACCGGGAAAACCGGCAATCTGATACTGTTCAGACTTCTTGATGTTCAGGGTGACGTCAGTGTCTGCGCACTTAAGAAAGGGAAAGATCCTGTTATCGGAGATTTCGCCACTGTCGCTATTGCTGATAACAAAATTTCAGGAATGTCTGAATGTAAAGTTCTGGAATATTTCGGAGAGGATGATGAGAGCTATGATTTCGTCAGAATCAAGAACAGGCATTCACTTCCGGACAATCATGAGTATTTTACAGAATCTGCAGATACAATCAAGATCCCTGACGACGAACTGCTTAACAGAAAGGATTACACAAAACTTTTCACTGTTACAATAGATGGTGATACAGCAAAAGATTTTGATGATGCAATCTCAATTAAAGAAAATAATAAAACCACAAAACTCTATGTCCATATTGCTGATGTTTCAGCATATGTAAATACGGGAACAAGACTCGACCAGGAGGCTTTCCTTCGTGGAACAAGTTATTATCTTGGTGATAGAGTTATACCGATGCTTCCCGAAACTTTGTCAAACGATCTCTGCTCGCTTAAAGAGGGTGTGAAAAGATATACTCTCACCGCTGAAATGAACTTCGACGACAAAGGGAATATGACAAAATTCGAAGCTTTCAGAGGAGTAATAAAAGTTAATAAGAGGCTTACATATAATATTGCGGAACAAATGCTTAACAAAAGAGCATGGAGCCAGACTTCGCTTATTCTTCATAAAATGATGAAGTTTGCAAATATTTTAAATGCAAAACGAGTGCAGGATGGCAGACTTGACCTTAATCTTTCCGATGAAGAGATAGTATATGATGGAAACAAAGTAAAAGAGATAAAATTTGCAAAAAGGCTAAAGAGCCAGATGCTGATCGAAGAGTTTATGCTCAGCGCAAACGAAGCCGTATCCAGAGCTATAAAAGACAATAATATACCATCCTTATACAGGGTTCATGAAACAATCAGTCTTGAAAATCTTGCTGCACTGAATAAATTTTTACAGGTTTTGAGTATAAAGATCAATCCTGCATTAACTCCCGGAAAAGCTATTCAGGAAATTTTAAAAAAAGTATCCGGCAAACCATACGAACAGGTTGTGAATCTTGTAGTATTAAAATCAATGATGTCTGCATTCTACGGCCCTGTACCACTAGGGCACTTCGGTCTCGGATTTCTTGACTATACACACTTTACATCTCCAATAAGAAGATATCCGGATCTTATAGTTCATCGTTGTTTAAAAAGTCTGATTGATAAGAAACCGGGGCCATACAAACTCGAAGAATTAATTGTAATCGGAGATAAAACTTCAACGATGGAACGGGTGGCGCAGAAGGCAGAAAGAGATCTTATAAAAATGAAATCATGCCGTATAATGAAAGATCGTGTCGGCGAAGAGTTCGATGTAATTATAAGCGGTGTAACAAAATTCGGAATGTTTGTATCACTTATCGAGATGCCAATAGAAGGAATGGTCCCTCTGAAAAATCTTACTGATGATTATTATATTCTTAAAGAGGATGATTTTACAATAATCGGAAGAAAGTATAACAGAAGATACAGGCTTGGAGACAAAGTCAGAGCACGTCTTGTAACTGCCGATATCGAAATGCTGAGAATAGATTTCGATCTAGTTGTGACAGGAAAAAACACCAAGACTATAAGAAAGTAAATTTTTATTTTAATTTCAAGAAGCCTGATAGCTCCTTTTTTATCTGTCTGGTAAATAAAAATAAACAGCAAATATTTAGCCACAGAGGCACCGAAATTTTTTTAATTGCTTTTCTCTGTGTCTCTGTGGCAGATATTTTCACGAGGAGTAATATGAAAAATGCAGTTATAATCGGAGCGACTGGATTCGGCGGTCTGGGACTGATCGACATTCTTTCAAAACATCCTGAAATAAAAGTAACCAGCATTGCAGCAATAGATCACGGAAGAAAGATATCTCAGATGTATCCGCATCTTAGAAGCATTTGCGATCTTGAAGTTAAAGCTCCCGATATGATAGAGACTGACGGGGTAGATATAGTTTTTTTAGCAACACCTGATCAGGTGGGTATGAATTTATCAAAAAAATTCTATGATAAAAAAATTCCTGTTATTGATTTCAGCGGAGATTTCAGATTCCATTCACCGGATGACTATAAGATATATGCAACGAATAAAGGTATGCCGGATATTCATACCTCTCCGGAACTTCTGAAAGAAACTGTCTACGGTATTCCTGAAAAAAACTTCGATAAAATAAAAAGCGCTCCAATTATAGGTAATCCCGGGTGTTTCGCAATGGCGATGATACTTGCACTTCTCCCGGCAGCAGAAAATGGCCTGATTAAAGGTGGTACTATTATCTGCGATGGAAAAACAGGAGCATCCGGAGCCGGAATAAATCCCGGTTTTGCAAACTCCTACCCGCTTAGATATGAAAATGCAAACACCTACCGGGAAGGAAAACATCAGCACCTTGTTGAAGTAGAAAATGTAATAAATCATTCAAAGAAAAATAATAATGAAAAACATAACATTTTCTTTGTTCCTCAGCTTATTCCTATGAATCGGGGAATTTTAATGACTGTGTATGCTGATATAGATTCAGAAATTGACACTAAAACTATAAATGATATCTACAAAGAATACTATAGTAATTCACCATTTGTACATATTTCCGATAATTCACCGAATACATCTGAAGTTCGTGGAACAAACCGTTGTAATATAAAAATTTTAGCGGATAAAAGAACAGGAAAACTATTGATAATTACTGTGCTTGATAACCTTATTAAAGGTCAATCTGGAAATGCTGTCCAGAATGCCAATATAAGACTTGGGCTGGATCAAAGTACAGGACTAAATCTCAACCCGATTTATCCATAAATTATGTTGACAATATATTGAAGAGCTATATTTACTCATAGTATATGAGTTTCTCTATAAGTCTAATAGAAATGTTTTTCATTACTGATAATACATGTATCCAATTTTAATCTTGAATAAATGGATACTTTCTGCTGTGGAATGAAAAAACATAATATATAAAAATCTGAGTCAGGAAATATATGTCAAAAAGAATAAAAAAAGGAATAATTGCTTCACCTGGTATTAGAATCGGCAGAGCACTTGTTTTCCATGGGGATGAAGTTAAAATTCCCAAATACCATATAGACGAAGAACGGCTAACAGAAGAGCTGGATCGATTCGAAGAAGCAGTATCAAAAACAAAAAATGAAATTCTTGAAATTCAGGAAAAAATTGTAAGTGACAGTTACAGTGACCTTGCAGAAATATTTTCAACCCATCTTATGGCCCTTGAGGACCCTATATTTATTGAACGGGCAAGAAAAAAAATAAGAAGTGAAAAAAGAAATGCTGAATGGGTAATTAATGATATATCAATAGATCTGATAAATACTTTAAGTAAAATCGAAGACGAATATCTGAAAGAAAGAATTATAGATATTTCGGACATAAATAAAAGATTGATTGGTAATCTTCAGAAAAAAAAGAAAATGAATCTTTCAGAGGTAAGTGAAAACTCAATCATTTTTGCAGCAGATCTTACACCTTCAGAAACCGCTCTTTTAAATAGACAATTTGTACTGGCATTCGTTACTGACCGCGGCGGTAAAACATCTCATACTGCGATTATGGCACGTTCCATGGATATACCTGCAATTGTAGGTATGGATGATATAACTTCTTATGTAAAGACTGGCGATCTTGTTATCGTTGATGCAGTACATGGCGAGATATTGATTAACCCTTCAAAGGAAGAAATTGATGAATATCTCAAATATCAGAGAGACATCAATGAAGCTGAAAATGAACTGGCAAAAATTACAAATCTCCCATCACAGACAATAGATAATACTGAGATTTTTATTTTCGGAAATATTGATATTCCCGATGAGATGGAGATTATAAGATCCCATGGAGCACATGGAATCGGATTGTACAGATCTGAATTTCTTTTCCTCGATAAGGATCTGCCGGGAGAAGAGAGTCAGCTTTGCCAGTATAAAAAAGTAATAGATTTTTTTAAACCTTACCCTGTTACAATAAGAACCCTTGATTTTGGCGGAGATAAAATTCACGACTTCATGAAAAGCCACCGCGAGATGAATCCGTTTCTCGGATGCCGTTCAATAAGATTCAGTTTAAAATACCCTGAAATATTCAAAACTCAGTTAAGGGCAATATTGCGTGCAAGTGCTTACGGAAATGTTAAAATTATGTTTCCTATGATTTCAACTCTCGATGAACTCCTAAAAGCTAGAGAAATTACCTTTGATATGATGAGAGAATTAGATCTTTCAGGTACACCATATGATAAAAAAATTGAAATAGGAATAATGGTTGAAGTTCCATCAGCGGTAATTGCCGGAGATATTTTAGCAGATTATGTAGATTTCTTTTCGGTTGGCACAAATGATCTGGTTCAATACATACTTGCAGTTGACAGGGTAAATGAAAAAGTTGCCGACCTCTACAATCCACTTGATATTTCAGTACTTAGATTTTTAAGAACTATTTCAGATATCGCATCTACTCATTCGAGACCAATATCAATTTGTGGTGAAATTGCCGGTGAACCGAAATATACAATGATGCTCCTTGGACTTGGATTCAGACAATTGTCAATGAGTTCAAAGTATATGTATCAGGTTAAACGAATTATTCGATCTGTTACTATTGAAGAGTGTGAATCGCTTTCAAGATCGCTTCTGCAAATGAAAAGAACTGAAGATATCGAGAGAGCAATAAATGAAAATATGATACACAAATTCCCGGATATACTTTTTTAATGAAATTATACAGTGAGCTTGCAGAGTATTATTTCTCTATAGAATCAAACCACAGAGAAATACAAAATGATATTATTCTGATAAGATCTTATCTCAATGGTCTCGAACTCCCTTCTGTTCTTGATCTCGGTTGCGGAACCGGTGAACATCTTAATGCTCTGAAGAAATTCGGAGTAAGAGGTGTTGGTATCGACAGTAGCCCCGAAATGCTTGAGGTAGCCCAGAAAAGATATCCCTCAGGCATAGAGTTTATAAATAAAAGTTTCAGCAGTTTTGATTACTACAATGAATTTGATGCCATTTTATGTCTATTCGGTTCTATGGTTTACCTGTTAAATGATAAAGATGTTGATAATTTTTTCTGGAATACATGGAGAGCTTTAAAACCCGGAGGAATCGGTATATTTGAATTATGGCATTCAACACCGGTAAAAAAAATTAAAAGCAGACCGATTACTCATGTTTCAAGGACAAATTATGGTGATGTAATAATTGAAAGAGAAAGGGGATTCAATTTAATTGAGGAATCTAAACGAACAATAGTAAAAGTTGATTATATATACAAAGTACTGTCTCCGGGTTATTCCAACACTTATAGTGATACACATATAATGCGATCATTCACGTTGGAGGAGATATCTGCATTCATCAAGTCAAATGGTTTTGAGATTAAAAGTGTTTTTGCCAATTCACTGAAAGAAAAATTTAATGAAAATTCCAATAAGATGCTTATAATTTTCCAGAAAGAAGCATAATAGCCCCTGCGAGTAGATTTTTCTAAATGGCTATCGCCCATTTAACCACAATTAAAATTCAAAAACAAAAAAAAGCCTGCTACATGGTAGCAGGCTTATCTTCTCTTGATATATCTTCAGGGAGTTTAATTCCCCACTCATTTATAGTTTCTTTCCATCTGTCATAAAGATCTCTTGCCATTTTCATATCTCTGAAAAACTTTTCCGGACTTTCAAGTGCAAGGAAGAAAACTTCCTCCATTGTTGAAACAGGATGAAACACCATTTCGTTTCTAACATACTCCGGAATTTTATCGAGATCTTTTGCATTATCTTTAGGAAGTATTACATGCTTTATATTTGCTCTATGTGCAGCCAGAACTTTTTCCTTCAGTCCACCAATTGGAAGAACCTTTCCGCGAAGTGTAATCTCTCCGGTCATTGCAACATCTTTTCTTACTGCAATTTTACTATAAAGAGATGACATTACAACTGCCATTGTTATACCGGCAGATGGACCATCTTTTGGTATTGCTCCTTCGGGTACATGCAAATGAAGATCATACTCTCTGAAAACAGCATCATCAACATTGAAAAACTGCTGATTTGCCCTGACATATGTGAAAGCAGCCTGAGCCGATTCCTGCATAACCTCTCCGAGTTTACCGGTAAGTCTGAGATCACCTTTGCCTTTAACAAGGGATGCCTCAATATTAAGTATCTCTCCACCGACTTCAGTCCATGCAAGACCGTTTGCAAGACCGATTTCACTATTCTCTTCACGGACACCGTGTTTAAATCTGATAGGCCCGAGAAATTTTTCTATAACATCCTGAGTTATTATTTTTTTGTAGGTGTTATCGTGTTCAACAACTTCACGAGCAGTTTTTCTGCAGACTTTTGCAATAACACGTTCAAGACTTCGCACACCAGCTTCTCTTGTGTAATGACGGATTGTATAAAGCATTACGTCTTCAGGAAAATCGATATTGTGCGATTTTAATCCATTCTCATCTATCTGTTTGCTCAATAGAAAATCAATTGCAATTCTGAGTTTTTCCGGCTCGGTATAACTTGAAAGCTCAATTATCTCCATCCTGTCCTGAAGCGGCAGAGGAATATTATGCTGTGCGTTCGCGGTGGTAATAAACATTACATCGGAGAGATTATAAGTAACCTCCATGTAATGATCCTGGAATGCATTATTCTGTTCCGGATCAAGAACTTCAAGTAGAGCCGAGGATGGATCACCACGAAAGTCCATGGACATTTTATCAATCTCATCAAGGAGAATAACAGGATTAACTGTTCCCGCCTTCTTCATCATCTGAATAATTCTTCCGGGAAGTGCGCCGACATAAGTTCTACGATGACCACGGATTTCAGCTTCGTCTCTTACTCCTCCAAGAGACATTCTGACGAATTTTCTGTTAAGAGCTCTTGCTACTGATTTACCCAGAGAAGTTTTACCTACACCGGGAGGTCCAACGAAGCAGAGGATTGGCCCTTTGAGTTTTTTTGAAAGTTTATTTACAGCAATATATTCAATTATTCTCTCTTTTACTTCATCGAGTCCATAATGGTCGGTGTTAAGGATATCAACCGCATCCTGGATTTTTTTAATATCCTTCGTCTTCTTGTGCCATGGAATATCGCGGAGCCATTCTATATAATTTCTTACAACAGCTGATTCAGCAGACATCGGAGGCATCTTCTCAAGTCTTTTCAATTCCTGAAGAGCTTTTGTTTTTGCCTCTTCACTCATTTTTGCATTCTCAATAGATGTGCGGAGTTCGCCAATTTCATCGACCTCCCCCTCACCCTGACCTAATTCCTTTTTGATGACTTTCATCTGTTCATTGAGATAATACTCCTTCTGGGTCTTCTCCATCTGCTTGCGAACCTGACCCTGAATCTTCTTCTCAATATACATCACTTCGATTTCGCCGTTGATATACTCTATAAGTTTGCTTACACGTTCCGCGGGATTACCTATTTCAAGAAGTGTCTGCTTATACTCAATTCTCATTTCAATGTGAGATGAAACAACATCGCAAAGCTGTGAAATATCCTCCACACTTTCGCACGAGGTTAACGCCTCTTTTGGTACTTTTTTGTTCAGCTTTATATATTTTTCAAATGTTTCCAGAAGAGATGATTTGATTGAATTTTTATCAAGTTCGCTATCAATCTGTCTTTCAATTCTCTTGATGTTAACGCCGATATGATCATCCCCCTGCGCCCAATCGGAGACGAAACATCTTGTTATCCCTTCAACCAGTACCTTTATAGTTCCATCGGGAAGTTTTAGAAGCTGAAGGATCTCAGCAACTGTCCCGACTTCGTAAAGATCATTTTTTTCCGGCGATGGATTCTGTGCATCTTTCTGAGTTAAAAGAATAATAAATCTGTCCTCTTTCATAGCTCTATCTAATGCATTTACAGATTTTTCTCTGCCTACAAAAAGTGGTATCACCATATAAGGATACACTACCACATCCCTCAAAGGGAGCAGCGGATATTTTTTATCAAAATCTACAATTCTATTTGCCATCAATTCCTCTGCGATTATTAAGCAGTCTTTTCTTTTTTGCTGTATTTGATTACAGGTTTGCTCTGTTTAATAACCATGTCTTTAGTAATAATAATTTTATCTATATTGTTATCAGATGGTATTTCATACATTAGATCAAGCATCAGTTGTTCTAGAACAGATCTAAGTCCCCGCGCCCCTGTCTTACGATCAAGAGCAATGGTTGCGATCTCTTCGATTGCCTCTTTTTCAAATTCAAGTTCAATCTCTTCAAAAGAGAATATCTTCTGATACTGTCTGATGATTGAATTTTTAGGTTCTGTAAGAATTCGAACTAGAGCTTTATGATCCAGCTCGTGAAGGTGAGCCATAACCGGTACTCGACCAACAAACTCCGGTATAAGACCATATTTAATAAAATCTTCCGGAGTAAGATTTTTCGCTATATCGATATTTTTTATATCGCTTGTTGATTGTATTTTTGCGCCGAAACCAAGGGTTTTATTACCCAATCTCCCCTGCACAATCTTGTCCAGACCGATAAAGGCCCCGCCAAGTATAAAAAGGATATTAGTCGTATTTATTGTAATAAATTCCTGATGAGGATGCTTTCTTCCACCTTGAGGAGGAACATTTGCAAGCGTTCCCTCAATAATCTTAAGTAGCGCCTGCTGAACACCTTCTCCCGAAACGTCACGGGTAATTGATGGATTATCAGATTTTCTTGAAATTTTATCTATCTCATCGATATATATGATGCCTATCTCGGCCTTTTTTATGTCGCCATCGGCATTCTGAATAAGCCTTAGAAGAATGTTTTCAACATCCTCTCCGACGTAACCTGCTTCAGTTAGTGAAGTAGCGTCAACTATTGCAAAAGGAACTTTTAAAAGCTTAGCAAGAGTCTGCGCGAGAAGTGTTTTCCCGGAGCCGCTTGGCCCTGCAAGAAGTATATTGCTTTTCTCAAGTTCAACATCATTTTTGGTGAGATTTTTATTTGAAGATATTCTCTTATAGTGATTATATACAGCAACCGAAAGTATCTTTTTAGCTTCGTCCTGATCTATTACATATTGATCAAGAACCTCTTTTATCTCTTTTGGTTTGAGTAGTGATGTAAAATTATGATCGAAATTTACATCAGTCTCTTCTATTAGTATTTCATTGCATAATTCTATACATTCGTCACAAATATATACATCAGGTCCTGCTACTAATTTCTTAACAGTTTCCTGGCTTTTACCGCAGAATGAACAAGTCAATGATGAAGCTGTGGGATCTTTCTTTTTTGTAGTCATGGATTTACCTATTTTTCAGTTCTTTCAATTACCTTGTCTATAATGCCGTATTCAACAGCCTCTTGAGATGACATAAAGTTGTCCCTATCCATATCTTTTTCAATCAGAGAAATATCTCTTCCTGAATGTTTGGCGTATATTTCATTCAATGTTTTTTTAACTCTGAGAGATTCTTTTGCATGAATTTCAATATCAGACACCTGTCCCTGGAAACCGGCAGATGGCTGGTGAATCATAATTCTTGCATTAGGCAGAGCTGATCTCTTACCTGCCGCACCTGCCGCAAGAAGAAGTGAACCCATTGACGATGCCTGACCAAGACAAATTGTAGCAACGTCGCATTTTATGTACTGCATTGTATCGTAAATTGCAAGACCGGAAGTAACAACTCCACCGGGTGAGTTGATATAAAGGAAGATATCTTTATCAGGATCTTCCGCTTCAAGAAAAAGCAGCTGTGCAATTACAAGACTTGCAATGTGATCATCAACCTGTTCTCCAAGAAAAATAATTCTATCTTTAAGCAGTCTGGAATATATATCGTAAGATCGCTCCCCTCTGCTTGTCTGCTCTACTACTATTGGTACAAGACTCATTTAGAATACACCCCTGTTTTTAATTTGATTATATTCATCTGATCGGTGAGTTTGAGTAATAATCATACATTTATAGTACATTTATCGGACTTCAGGTTAATTTTTTTATAATAAAATAGATGAATCGGATCTTATTTACTTTTATTAATAACAAGTCATCCCGCTGTAATTTTGAGATAAATTGTCCTGAAAATCCTATTTTGATAATTTAAAATCGTTATCAAAATAGAAAATCCGACTAATTTCACTCATTATTCCTTATTGCTGCCCCATTTTACTTTTTACAAATTCTTCAAGAGTAACTGAGGATAATTTCTTAATTTTTGCTTTTTCATAAACAATGTCCATCGCACCATCAAGAATAATATCATTCTCAACCGACGATCTGCTATTATTCTGCTCAATCATCGCTTCAATTTCCTCAACAGTTTTACCCATCTGTTTAGCTATATTAAAAAGAATCTCCTGATACTTCTCTTCTGATGCAGTAATCTCTTCTTTCTTTGCAATTTCAGAGAGAACAAGTGTATTTTTTATAGATTTGAGTGAATCTTCACGAAGTTTAATTCTATATTCTTCAGGATCAATACCAAGAACCATTGCAAACTGCTCAATACTCTCCGCGTTATAACCAACACGAGCCTGAGTTTTCTTGAATATAGAATACATTTCGTTCATAACCATAGATTCCGGAATATCAAAAGTGCTTTTTTCAACAATTTTGTTTATCAGATCATTTTTTACTTCTGTCGAGATACGATCTTTTACAAATTTCTCAAGATACTCCTGAGTTTTGATTTTCATATCCTCTGCAGTTTCATAACCGGATTTTAAAGCGAATTCATCATTAAACTCGGGGAGTTCAACTGAACTGATCTCAATTATATTAACAAGATATGTTACACTCTCTCCCGCTAATTCCTTTATTGAATAATCTTTTGGATATTTTATCGAGATGCTCTTCTCTTCGCCTTTTTTCATTTTAAGAAGATGCTTATCCAAAGTATATTCATCTTTGCTTTTACCAACTATTATTGAATACTCTTTAAAATCAAGATGATCTGCTTCCTCTTTGCTTACGTTGTCAGTTCTTTTCAGATTAAATTTTACAAGATTTCCCTTTGATGCAACAGCATTTGCATCCTCAATCACATCCATCTTGGCAAATCTTTCCCGTACGGTATCGATTTCGGATAAAACATCTTCTTTAGTAATTTTGCATACTTTCTCTTCCGCATCAACTGAGATATACTGACCAAGTTCAATACTCGGCATTACTTCAAATGTTGCTTTGTACTTAAAAGTCGCTTCTCTGGCGATACTGTCGTATGCAATTCTTGGTTCAACAATTGGTGAAAGTTCTTTCTTTTCTACTGCATCATAAAATGTACTTTTTACCAGATTTTCTGCAACCTCTTCACCTGCATAATCCTTATATTTCGTTTCAACCAGCGTTAGTGGAACTTTCCCCAGTCTGAAACCGTCTATTTTTGCATTTTTCTGAAGCTTGTTAAAAACCGCTTTATACTCGATCTCAACTCTTTCAATAGGAATTTCTATTTCCAATTCAACTACTGCATTTTCGAGTTTCTTTTCACTTAAGATATTCAATTTTGTACCTCTTTATTTGTAATAAGTATGCCCTCAATAAAATAAATCGCTTATAATAACGAACAATTTCATCAATTTCTGCACATTACATCAATTTAAAACTATAAATTCAGAACAGCGGAATGAGTCAAACATTTTTTATTTATCTGTACAGTGAATTAGATATGAAGAAATTTCGAAGAAAAAAAGAATTAAAAAAGGCGCGAATAAATATTCGCGCCTTTTTTGTATGAGCGGGAAACGGGAGTCGGACCCGCGACGTCAACCTTGGCAAGGTTGCACTCTACCACTGAGTTATTCCCGCGTATTTAAATCTACTTTGCGGGCGAAGGGAGTCGAACCCCCACACCTTTCGGTACCAGATCCTAAGTCTGGCGTGTCTGCCAGTTCCACCACGCCCGCTAAAGTCGAGTGTTATATTTATTTAAGGGGGATATAATGCAACTAAAATTTTTTTGTTTTCTAAAAAAAATTTTAGTAATGACAATCCCAGGATTGTCCCAACCGACCCTAGGATTGTTTCAACTGATTGTCCCAACGGAACCGTCCCATGAATTGTATAAAATAATACATTGACATCCAGATATCAGCGTTCATTTTTATCTGATGAAACAAATGACACCTGAAATTATATACGAAGATAATCATATAATAGTTGCAATTAAACCATCAGGCATGCTCTCGCAAGGGGACTCTTCTGGAGAGGATTCACTTCTGGATATTCTTAAACTTTATATTAAAAAAAAGTTTAAGAAAGATGGAGATGCATTCATTGGACTTGTTCATAGACTCGATAGGCCGGTATCGGGTGTAATGGTTTTTGCCCGCACTTCAAAGGCTGCGCGGAGACTGCACTCTGAAATTATATCCGGGAAAATGGAAAAATATTACGCGGCAATTGTAGAAAAAGAACTTATTAATGATAGC
Source organism: uncultured Leptospirales bacterium (assembly GCA_964450405.1). GTDB lineage: Bacteria > Spirochaetota > UBA4802 > UBA4802 > UBA5550 > WRGT01. The sequence continues at coordinate 214,392 of CAYVCQ010000004.1, forward strand.
AAATGGCACAGGCTTGAAAATTTTCTTATAAGAGATAGAGATATCACAAAAACAGCTGTAAAAGAAACGAAAGACTCACAGAAGGCAGAACTTGACTACCATACAATTCTATCATCTAATGGATACACACTTGTTTTAATAAAACTTGGTACAGGCAGGAAGCATCAGATAAGAGCTCAATTTTCAGCTATTGAAGCTCCGATTGCCGGGGATAAAAAATATGGATCAAGGAATAATATGGAAAACTCAATTTGTCTTCATTCGGTATTTCTCTCTTTTTCACACACAACATCAAACGAGAGGATGAATTTTTACGCTGAAATTCCATTAACATTTCAGAAGTTCTTAAAATCAGATCCACAAAAAATTAAAAGTATGATTTTTGAATTAATTGAAAACTTCAACAATCATACTTTAGCATCAAAATGAACTCCCTTGTTTTCGATCGTATATGTTGTATTTTTACTGCTTTCAGAAGCTGCTTTTAATCTCTCTGTTTCCTGAGACTTCATATTTTTTTGTGCAGTTTCAACAACACCTTTGTGAAGCATCTGTACTGAACTTGTATTTTCAATTTTCATGTTCTCCTCCCTTTAAACATGAATCTTCAATATTACAAACTCTTCTTAAGCCCGAAATAATAAACTGTGATTTCATAAGAACCTGAATAATATTAATATCATTATATGGAAATGTCATCTTTTTTTTATATTCCGGTATGGTTTACTGCGATAAGAGGCTATTTAGAAAGTTAAGGCTTCTCACATATGTGTACTTCTGATGAGCAAGCATCAGTATTTTCTTAAAAAAGTACTACTATTTATGGAATATCAAAAATAAGCAGAGTTACATCATCATCAAATTTATCAGGTCCTGTACAGCCGGTTATTTCATCCATAAGTTTATCCGATAGCTCAATAGGTTTAAGCAGATCATTATCTTTTACGCAGGCCATTAAACGTTCCAGTCCATACATTTCACCGGAATCATTACAGGCTTCTATTAATCCATCTGTGTAAAGTATAAGCCTGTCACCTTTCTGAAGATATATCTCTTTTTCTTCAAATGTAATATCATCAAATAGTCCAAGAAGCGGACCGGCGGATTTTAGTTCAATCACGGTACCTTTCTGCCTGCTTACAAGCAGCGGCGGATTATGCCCGGCTCTGCTGAAACTCAGTTTCATTGTTTTCCTGTCATATATACAATAAAAAGCGGTTATGAAGTTTTCTTTAACAGTATATTTTGAAATAACATTATTAAGCTGCTTCAGCACAAGGGAGGTGCCGGATTTTTTTTTGATAAAAACATCCAGTTCATTTTTAGCAACAAGAGAAAGAAATGCCGATGCCACACCATGACCGGAAACATCGGCAATAAAAATATGAACCATCCCGTCATCTTCAAAATAACTGTAGAAATCCCCGGCGACTTTATCTAGAGGTCTATACATTACAAAAAAATTATCTCTATTTTCTGCTGAATCTACCATGATGAGTCTTGCCTGAATTGCTCGTGCTATCTCAAGGTCTGCTTCGATTTCACTATTTCTCTCGGCGAGGACCTTTTGATATCTGTAAAGTCTTATCAATGATTCTGTGCGGGTCATAAGCTCGCGTGAGCTGAACGGTTTTAATATATAATCATCAGCGCCTGATTCGAGTCCCTGAATTTTTTCATCCTCACCGACTTTTGCCGTAAGAAGAATCACCGGTATCCTTGATGTTGCATGATTTTTTTTAAGTTCACTTAGCAACTGATAACCATCCATTTCAGGCATCATAACATCTGATATTATCAGATCGGGCTGATTACTGAACAATCTTAGCAGTGCCTCTTTACCATTAGCAGCTTCTTTAACAATATATCTTTCATTCAGTATTTCTCTCATAAACTTCCGCATTTCAGAGTTATCTTCCACTAGAAGAATTGTCGGTTTCCATCCGTCAGGAACATCTGACTCATCTTGTTCTCTTATGGTTTCTGATGAAGAAATGATATCGCTCATATATACCATCGCTGATTTTGAAGAATCAGATAATGTATAATAATCGTTGTTATCAGAAATATCTGCATTCTTCAGAGGAAGAGTTACTGTAAACACACTCCCTTTACCTGGAGAACTCTGCACATCAATATGACCCATATGTAGATCAACATATTCTTTTACAAGTGAAAGTCCTATGCCTGTTCCCTCGTAGCCTCTTATTAAAGAATTATCAGCCTGATAAAACCGTTCAAAAATTCTATGAATCCTTGATTCGTCGATTCCTGTTCCGCTATCAGAAACAGAAATAATAGCCTGGCCATTATTTCTACTTACTGAAACATCAATGCTTCCATTATTGCCTGTAAATTTAAAAGCATTTGAGAGAATATTATATAATATATTTTCAATCTTTTCCCGATCAAGAAGACCGACTATGTTTTCATGTTGGAAATTCACTGAAAAATGAATTTTTTTATCAATAGCAGGAGACTCAAAATATACTGTAATATTTTTTATCAGTGCAACAAGATCAACCGGCTCCTCTTTGAGAAGCATCATGTGAGAGTCTATCTTTGATATATCCAGAAGCTGATTGATAAGCCTGAGCAGTCTGCGGGCATTAGAAAGAATTATCTGGTAACGGTCTCTGAGAGTTTCAGGGTTATCATCTGCAGTTGTATCAAGAGCCCGTTCAACATACCCGATTATAAGAGTCAAGGGGGTGCGGAATTCATGCGTTATATTCTGAAAAAAGATACTTTTATAATTATCCATTTCCTTGAGTCTGGTGTTGGCTATCTCTATCTCTCTCCTGGAATTCTCAGCTTCTAATGTACGTTCGGAAAGAACACTTGTTTTGATATCAACCTCATCCTGAAGAAACAACGAGAGATGTTCTGCAGTTCTGAAAGCTGAAGCAAAGCGTTTTGAAAGAACTGCAGCCTGAAAAAATATAAGACCGGTCAGTCCGATATATGCAACTTCCGGGGTATTGATAAAAAGTTTAAACATAAGAATGTCATTAAGACCAGTCAATACAAGAAGAAAACATCCCGGCAGCATATACCATGCCCATTCCCGCTTTTTCAGTGCGGCAATTATTATAACAATTAGCATCCACATGCCTGACAAAAAGGAAACACCTTCATACACGGATGCAATTTGAGAATATATTTTGCATTGAAAAACAATTACAGCAATAACCAGCACACCAAAAACCATTTTAAACAATGATAAAAGTCTGGCATTGAAATCATCTGGAAAGAATTCATTGAAGAATAATAGAAAGCTCATTGATGCTATAGGCATACTCAAATATATAATTTTATATCCGAATTCAAAAAGATTTAACTCCGGGAACATAATAACAAAAAAACCGTTTACTGCAGCCAGCCTGAGAAATATTATAAAACAACCGGTTGTGAAATAAAAACTGGCCATATCCTCTTTTCGTCCAATCCATAAAAAAAGATGATATATCCCCATCATTAAGATGACACCTAAAATCAGAATATTTTTAAAATCTCTTACCCATATCATCTGCTTAAGATCATTATAAAGACCAATTCTCGGGATATAGGATGATCCGCCGGTTCTGTGATGAAAGTTACTGCACCGCACAGCTATAACTAGATCATCTGAACCTGAAGGAATATCGATTATCTCAAGCCTTGGTATCAGTTGAGGTACTGACTCTATTTCGGATTTTCCGAATTTCCCCGAAGAGGTTAACAGTTTTCCGTTTACATAAAGCTCGTATGAAGTTAGAAAGAATTCAATATATAGAGACATTTTGCTGTTGTCTTTATTCAGTTTTGATTTATCGAGTTTGATTTTCAGACGATACCAGCCATAGCCGGTGCCGGATCCGGCAAACTTTGACCAGAATGATCTTATTGGTATATTCTTCCATGATGAATCATCATAATGCGGATCTGAAAATGCCGGATTATCCTCAAGCCATTTGAATTTCCAGTCACCGATCAGATAAGCTTCACCATCAGAGTTAAAATCCCAATTTTGAAGATCTATAATACCGTTTTCTGATATTGGTTTAGCTTTCCCGGTAGTATTATTAGAACATGAAATAACCAGCATAAGTGAAAATGATGCTAGTATTGTAACCAGTGATTTTGAGGAGACCATGGGGCAGATATTCATATTTTTTCATACGCAAATAATACTTTTTATACAACAATTCATTCATTTAACACTATAAATTATGAATTGTCCATCAAAAATTTTACAAGCTAGGTTTTTTACATCGATTTATGTCGGGCGAAATAATGTGCTTAAGACACTATTCCGGTGTTTTTACTTTTATAAATTATTGTGCCTAAACAATGAAATATTTAAAATTGTTTTAAATAAAAAAGCATCCTGTCACAGCTATACGCTTAAACAGGATGCTCCTGAAATTTTCCAGTTATCAGACATCGATGACTGCGGATCATTTAGATGTTATTTAAGAGAATTATCTTTATCTGATGATGAAGTACCGCAATCCTTTTCCATCCGTTTTATGTAATTACTGAATACACTCTTCCCCTCTTCTTTCCAAAACTGATGGAAGTGTTTCCAATCATCATGTGAGAAATCTGAACTCAAGTGATGATGAAATCTTCCACTGCAATGTCCATGTCTTCCATTCTCTCCATGTCTGCCTCTGGAATGACCTATGCCGCTGAAAAGTATTTTAGATAATATAATCAGCACAAAGGCCTGTAGAAATGTTATCGTCTTTAATCCGAAAAGTCCAGGCATAAGCCAGTTCCATAAATACTGAACGATAAAACCGAAGGCGAGTGCAAAAAGTACCGCAAAAATCAGTCCGGCAATTACCATCCCTATAATTCTCACAACCTTGCATCCGCGTCGTGATCCATCTTTACATGTTTTCATTTAAATTCTCCTTATAAGATATATGAATGAGTTTGTTCCTGATTTTCTTCATTGCACGTGATTTTCTCGACAGAAGTGTACCAACGGGAATCCCTGATTCTTCTGAAATTTCCCGGAAAGACCGTGACTCGAACTCTGTAAGAAATATTATAGACTTCTCTTCTTCGTCGAGTGAATCGACAGCACCATATAGCTCTTCTACGATTTCCTTCTTTTCGGCGGCAGATGCAATGTCATAGCGTTTGTCATGGAGTATGTCGCTAAGAGAGTTGCCTCCTTCATTAAACTCGTCCATGGATACTGTTCCAGTACTCCGCTTTTTCAGAATATCTGTCACCTTGTTCCGTAGAGAGCGGTACACATATGCCGCAAGATTCTCGACCGGTATAGTAACATCTGAAAGATTGAATATGTTCAGCATTACATCCTGTACAATATCCTCTCCGTCCCGGTCTGCTGCGTCGTCGATCAATCGACGTGCGTACCGGACAAGGCTTATGCGCTCTGTTTTAAAAAATTCGGCAAGCGCCGGGTTTGATTTTTTCTCATTCATACTTATTAAGACGATAATCTATCTATTTTATTGCACAAATAAAAAAATTTTTAATATTTAAAATGGTAAAAAAGGGATTTCAACAAGATATGGTTTTTACCCAAGAGAGAGTTAGAATTAGAATCTCTCTCCCGGGATTGGAGGTGTATTTCTGGAATCAGTATTATTTATAAATTATTTTTTTGCAAGCTCTTCAGCCTTAAGTTCTTTGCGGAGAATTTTTCCAACGGCACTTTTCGGCAGAGTCTTACGAAATTCCACTTCTTTCGGCAATTTAAATTTAGCCATGTGATCTTTGCAGAAATCAATAATCTCATCGGGTGTGCATGTTACTCCTTCACGAAGTACAATGAAAACTTTTATCGCTTCACCCCAGGTTTCATGAGGCACACCGATTGAACAGGCCTCACTTACCTTCGGATGCAGATACAGAACCTCATCGACTTCTCTGGGATAAATATTATATCCGCCGGAAATAACCATATCTTTCAGCCGGTCAATTATCGAAAAGTAACCATCCTCATCCATTACGGCTATATCACCGGTATGAAGCCATCCATCGCGAAGTGCAATTGCTGTCTCTCCATCCATACCCTTATATCCCCGCATGACCTGAGGACCTCGAACTATCAGTTCACCACTTGTTCCCTGCGGAACATCTGTAACACCATCAGTAATATCTACAATACGACATTCAGTGTTTGGCAGCGGAAGGCCGACACTACCTGGTTTTGTTTTGCCTTTCACAAGAGGATTGATATGGGAAACAGGTGAAGACTCAGTCATCCCGAATCCCTCACAGATAGCCACACCTGCTTTTTCTTCAAATTTCCTTATAACTTCAACAGGAAGCGATGCACTTCCGGAAAAACATCCTGCAATATCTTTCAGCTCAAGTTTGTTGATATGCGGATGATTTAAAAGTCCAATATACATAGTTGGTACCATTGGTAAAAATGTAGGTTTAAATTTCATAAATGCTTCAAAGAGCTGTTCCGGCTGAGGCTTTGGTATGAGAATATTTCCCCATCCCATGTAGACCCCGTAGTTCATCGATATAGTCAGACCGAAAACATGAAAAAAAGGCAATGCACCCAACATTGTCTCTTCACCTTTTTTCAGATGCGGAAACCATGCTGCGACCTGCTGGAGATTTACACAAAGATTGCTGTGAGTAAGAATAACTCCTTTCGAAACACCTGTTGTCCCTCCAGTATACTGATACTGCGCGATGTCGTTGAATAAAACCTTAACATCCGGAGGAGTTGAATCTGAATTTTTTATTACATCCTTAAACCGGTAGATTTCCTCTGCAGCCATTACATCTGCGGCGAGTCCTTTTTTCTTTGCTACTAGAGGGAAAAGGAGACTTTTAGGAAAAGGGAGGTACTCACCGATTGAAGCAACTATGATCTGTTTTATAGATGTCTGCGGTCTGATATTAATCATTCTATTTGCAAGAAGGTCGATAGTAATAAGAAGTTTTGATTCCGAGTCTTTAAATTGATGTAGTAGTTCTTTATCTGTATATAAAGGATTGTTCATAACAGCAATCGCTCCAATACGTAATACTGCATAATATGCAACTACGCATTGTATTGTATTTGGTAAAACCAGAGCAACGCTGTCCCCTTTTTTAATATCAAATTTATTCAACGCTGCTGCACAACGGTCAACCATTTCGTCAAGTTTTTTGAAAGTCAAAATATAACCGAGAAAATTCAGAGCCATGTCATCGGGAAAATCATTTGCTGATCGGCGAAGGATTTCTCCAAGAGGAATCTCCTCGAATTTCATTTCGGCCGGCACTCCCGGTGCGTATGCCTTTAACCATGGTTTCTCATTATAATTACTTTTTGTTTCCATGTTTTATCACTCTCCCAATATTATTATTTATGACAGAAGATAGAATTGAATTATAAAAATATCTATCAACAGTTATAAGATAATGTCAATAATATTTCACTATATTGGAGCATATTTTATTTACAAATTACAATGTTATGAGTTTGTAATTAAGGAATAAAGATTGTAAGGATGAGTTTAATGGAATTATTACATGGGCATGTTTGAATAATCGTTTTACAATTAAAATTTCATTTGTATATATCATCCGGATTGATAATGAACACTTGTTAGAAATTGATTTAAAAGAAGTTAAAATTTATTTGCTAAAAAATTATTTAAAGATTATGTTAGAAATTATGCAAGGTAACATATTTTGCATATTAGGGTGTTTAACTATCACTGGTAACATTACAAATCTAAAAAAAAACTTTAGACAAGGAGATTCATTTTGAAATTCGAATCCAGAATAACAAGAAGACGCCTTATTGAAATTGGAGGTACCGGTATCGCTGCCGGAAGTGCCATTAACCTGCTTACTGCATGCAGCGGAATAGTTCGGAAAGATCTGAACTCCGGAAATAAGAATGATCAAAATAAATATGGAATATCCGATGATATTTTTGAGATACTAAAATATGCATCTCTTGCACCCAGCGGCCACAATATGCAGCCATGGTCTGTTAAGATAAAATCTCCCGATGAGTTTATCATCGGCACAGATAAAGATCGGTGGCTCCCTGCCGTGGATTCTGAAAACAGGGAGGCCATGCTTTCAATCGGAGCATTTGTTGAAAATTTTTCTTCCGCAGCAGCTTCATTCGGATATGAATCACTTGTTCGGATCACAGCTAAAAGTTCTTTTGGTTCTGACCTGGTTAATATTAAATTAAAAAAAACAAAAACAGAAGGTTTTGATTTAAAAAAAATATCAGGACGACGAACAGTCAAGAAAGGTTATTTTCCTGATGAACTTAAGATTGATGATGTTAAAAAAATATCAGGAATAAGCCCTGGTCAGATATTTTATTTTCCCCGGAGTTCTGAACATACAAAATGTCTGGCAGACTGGACAATTGAATCTTATTCTTATCAGTCTATTAGAGATGATGCTCAGCAGGAACTTGCAGATTGTATCCGATTTAAAAAAGATGACGCAGAAAAGTTCAGATATGGCCTAACTCCGGAAGGAATGGAGATTCAGGGAATTGCCGGATGGTATGTAAGAAATTTTATGAACAGCGAAGATGCCATGACGAAGAGTTTCAGGGAACAGGGAATTGATATATATTCTAAATATGCAGGTGAAGGAGCCGGTTGGATCATTATAACCAGTAAAGGGGAAAGTGTTGCTGACTTAATCGAAACAGGGAGAATTTTTCAGCGGCTGGCTCTTTCAGTAAGAGATATGAGAATAGCGCTTCATCCTATGACTCAGATTCTCGAAGAAAAAAAATGGAAAGATCAGATGACAGCCATGCATAGGCCCGGAATTATTCCGCAATTTATTATTAGAGTTGGATATCTTAAGTCATATCCCGATCCCGTTTCTCTTAGAAGACCTGTTGACTGGTTTATAAAGAGTACTTATTCAAAAAGTTGAAAAAAATTATTCACAGAATCGATTAAAATAGAGCATTATTTTTTTACTTTCCCCATCCCTCTTTATAATTTGTATTTTATAAAGAGGGATCAGTTATGAAGATATCGAGATTAAATTTCGTAAAAATTCTTTTGTCTGCATCTGTTTCTATATTGATGATTCTTTATCTTCTATTCCGATTAAAGAGAAATTATACTTCAGCCTTAGAATCCATAAAATCTGCAAGGAGGAAATCCTCCATGAAATCAAATACTGATATTGTATCGATAAGAAAATGCAGTTCCTATGAATCAGAAGAAATTTACAACTCTGTAAAAGCAGGTCTTGATGATATAGGTTTCACCATCAAGGATGAAAGCTCAATACTGATTAAACCAAACATCCTTGCTCAGAATACACCCGATCAATGCGCCACTACCCACCCGGCTGTTATTGATGCGGTATGCCGTATCTTTACAGAACACAAATGCAGAATTACAATTGGCGAATCATCTGCATTCTATCAGGGCGGAGGTACACGTCAAGGTTTTGTTACAAGCGGAATAGCAGCCGTCGCGGAGAAATGGGAAGCCGGACTTCTTCCATTTGAAGCGACAAGGCTTCGAAAAATTTCAAGCGGAAAAGCTCTTAATCCTTTCTATATTACAGAAGCTGTTTTCACACATGACCTTGTAGTAAATGTTCCTAAGATGAAAGTTCACCGCCTTGCACGATATACCGGTGCAATAAAAAATATATACGGATGCATACCTGGCGGCACCAAACAAATGTATCATAAGCTTTTCCAGAACCGGCCGGATTATAAGGAGTTCTGGGGGATACCGCTTGTAGACGTTTATGAAGCCGTAAAGCCTGGTTTGAATATTCTTGATGCAGTTTACGGACTTGATGAAGATGGCCCCGCTGCAAATGGAGAACCTAAATTCACGGGTCTTATTCTTGTATCCAAAAATGCTGCAGCACTTGATGTTACTTCCTGCAGAATAATGAATTTTGAACCACAGTGGATTCCTGCAGTGCGTGAAGCACTAAAACGGGGTTTAGTTTCAGAAGATAAGATTCGTACTTTAGGAGAAATTCCGGATATACCATACGTTAAACTTCCGGACGAAAAACCGGCAACAGGTGTTTCAAAAAAAATTGATTCATACCTTTTTGATTCACTTATAGTAGAACCGAAAATTGATGATGATGAATGTACAAAATGCGGAATATGCATAAATGAGTGCGCAGTCTCTGCCATTAAAACAGGTGGTAATGGATACCCTGAGTTTAATCAGAGTGAATGCATCCGTTGTTACTGCTGCAGCGAGTATTGTCCGCATAAGGCAATTTATCTCCATGGAACTATTGTGAATCATATAATACGCGGAGCGCGATGCTTGTTGAAGTTATGATAAAAATTATTAATCGATCATTAAGATATACTTGATCTTTCCCTCTGTTTCTGTTAATGTGTCGAATCAGCAGCCGTTGAGAAAAAATAATTTTAAATACCGGATCCGCATATGAAAAAGAAAACAATCATAGTTCTTTCTATAATAACATCAGTGATATTGCTTATCGGTTTCTGCTCATATTCATGTATCTATTATATAAAGAATTCTGTAGAAAATATGGAGATCGTTCTTGAAGATCTCGACAACGGATTAAAAAAACAATTAACACAGGAAGGCATGAACACATTTCCAAAATTTTCTGCTGACGGGAATTCTATTTATTACCTGAGCAACACCTCAAAGGATAGTGAAAACAGAAAAATGAGGCTCAACATATTATCGCTTAAGGATGGAAAATCTTCAGTCCTGGCAGAAGAAAAAACAGGAATGAGACTCACTTCATCGGTTTCACCCGAAGGAAAGATTGTATGCTATCTGGAAAAAAACGGCAAGACAGATATATTTCTTTTTTCTACTTCTGATAAATCAGTGTATCTGCTTACGTCTGATGGCGTAAAAAAATCAGATGCAATTTTTTCACCGGATTACAAATGGGTTTCATATATTTCTGAAGATTCAGACTCAAAAAAAAAATGTGTGGATAGTCCCGTCGAAAGGAGGAGAAAGAAAGAGAATAAGTGCAAACAATAGTATGCTGGGAGATGTACAATACTATACATGGACAAGAGATTCCGGACATATTGCGTATATTAGTTTTCTGTCACTTATAATCACTCCGGTAAATGGGAGAACCTATGAGAAAATTGATCTTACCGGTATGAACAATTTCAAAAGCATTCTTTCCGATCCGGAAGACCCGGATAAATTTTTGGTCTGTGCCCGTGACGCCAGCGGTGATATATCTTTTTTCTTTTATATTGTTTCCAGGAAAGATACAGGTGTAAAAATTTTAAAGAAGGGATTGTCATTCTGGGAATTCAGTTACGACATTTCACCAGACGGGAAGTATTTAGTGTATTCGTCTAAGGTGAACTAACGCGTTTCAGGAATTTTTTATTCGAATAAAATACTATTATTTACATCAGAAAGTCTTAATCAAATTCACAGATATAATAAAAATTTCTAAATTATAATCCAAGAGTACTACTTATAACATTATAAGATTCTTTTGGCTGATAGCTGCTATCAAAAAGCAATCCTGCATCATATCCGGTGAAATATCCCGGGATCCATGAATACTTATCACTTACTCCCCATGTTAAAAAAGCTGTTACTATATTCGGATATTTTACCGCAAGAAGTGCCAGCTTATTATATAGTACTGCCTGATTTGTAAGTTTTACAGCATTAACAGGTGTTTTAATACGTATATCAACCTCTGTAAAATGGACTTCAAGCCCCAATGCCCCATATCTAATAATATCGTTCTCTATCATTGTAAAATCAGGAGGGTACTCTGTATCAAGATGAAGCTGCATACCTACACCATGAATAGGAACTCCGCTATTTTTCCAGTTTTGTATGTATGTATAGAGAAGGTCCGCCTGAAGCTGATTCCAGTACTTCATCTGTACATCAGTCAGTCCCGATCCGGCAGGATTGCTGCCGTAATTATTATTGTCATTAAGAAAAAGCTGAGCATCGGGATCTGCGGCATGTGCAAACTCAAATGCTTTTTTAATTAAAGTATCATCTGAGCTGTTATCGCACCAGATTGAATAATCTCCGCCTAAAAGTGGTTTATCATTATGACGCAGTCCTGGAGTGCCGGAACCGGTGTCACCTTCCTGAGCAGTAATTATTTCATTAGCAACATCCCAGGCAAAAATCTTTCCTTTATAACGTCCAACAAGAGAATCTATATGTGTCTTCAATACCAATTCTAAAGCAGAATAACTCTTTGCTGTCACCCAGGCGGGTATCTGCATATGCCATAACAGTACATGGCCGCGAACTGCCATACCGTGAGCAGATGCAAAATTAACTATTTGATCAGAATCAGTATAAGTGAATGTACCTTCCGAAGGCTGAATTAAATCCCATTTCATATGATTTTCCGAAACAACACAGTTGAAATAACTCTTTAATGTACTGGAATAATCTGTTTCATTAAGATAAGCCGGACCTACCGCAGCACCAAATTTTAACATCTGTGTACTCTCTGCAGAATTATCTTTTTTGCAGCCGGCGTAGTTAAAAATCAGCAGTGATAATATGATTGAGATAGATATCCATTTGCAATTCATTGGAAATACAGATATGTGAATTGCAGGTTTGTATAAGCTGTAATTAAGATTAATTTTTGAGAACAATCCTTTTATTATTAGAACTACAGCATTCATTAAAAACCTCTTTAAATTTCTTTAAACTGCATTGAAGAGCATTCTTTCAATACAAATATATATGTCAATAATATTAGTCTAAAAAATCAATGTATGATTTTATAAAAAAATGCTCATCCATTTTAATGCGTTTTCAAAAAAATTCAATTTCATGAATAGCAAAATAATCAATTATATTGAATTATTGAAAAAGAGTTGCACTTAGTTTTTATTTAAAATCATCATATTAGTCATTATCCGAATTGATATGGAGATTGTGTGAAAAGATGTTCAATTAAAAAACTAACAGTTCTTATGATAATACTTCTCTTATCAATTTTTACTGTTCCCGATATAAAAACGCTTAGTGCCGCTGAACGCCGGAATGCTGATCCAATTATCCGGATTGCTTCATTCAATATGCAGATTTTCGGTAAGACAAAGCTCGGTAGACCCAAGACACTACTCATACTTGCAAAGATTGCCGCAAATTTTGACATCATAGCTTTGCAGGAGGTTGGTTCAAATAAATCCTCCACCTCTGATGAAAACTGCAATGCGATAATGGATACCTATATAGCCGAAATTAACGGGCTAAGTGGTAAAAATATTTATTCATATATCCGTGGAAATCAGTATGCAATTATTTACAGAAACGATAAATTTACAGTGAATGAATACTCTCTTTATTCCGGTGAAGAAACTTTTTCATATACTCCTTTGATTGCAAACTTTGAAACAATCACCGGAGAGAGTAACTTCGACTTTTCAATAATTACAATACACACGTCACCCAAATTGGCTGAAAATGAAATAACTGCCTTAAAAACTGTCATGGAAGAAACAAAGGAGTTATATTCTGAACCTGATGTAATATGTCTTGGAGATTACAATGCCGATGGTTCATATTATAATGAAGGAGAAGCTGATGAAGAATCACTTGCCGGTTTTGATAAAGATCTATACATAACCGGCATACCAAACTCCTTCGATACAACAGTTGCCGCATCGAACAATACCTACGACCGCATACAGATGACAAAAAATCTTGATACTGATTACACTGGAAATTCCGGTGTTTTTCTTTTCGGAGAGGTTTATGACATCACCGGATGTGAAGGTGGAAAAACAACAGCTGGAACAGAGAATGCAATCTCTGATCATTATCCGGTATGGTGTGAGTATTTTACTAACCGTGATACAGATTAAAAGAATTACAGTTCAATCACCTTTGTTGCCATCTCCCGGAATGTAGAGTCGTGAGTTACGACCAGAGCCTGTTCCAGATTTTTCAGCATATCGTAAAGTGAAACACTCAGAGCCTCTCTTTTCTCTGCATCAAGATTTATTGTAGGTTCATCAAAAATTGCAAAACGGCAATCAGTCATTTCTGAAGCAAGAGCGGATCTTATTGAAAGCGCAACTGCCACCTGTTCACCGCCGGAAAGCATGTTAAATCTTCGTTTCCCCGATCCGGAAGCTATTGAAACAAGATATTGTTCAACATTGTTCTCCCATAAAATTCGTTCACTCCTGCCGGTCATCCGCTGAAAGTTTTCAGTTGCAGCATTGGCGATCATTTTAGTTCTTCGTTCAGAGATATACGGTCCCAGCAATTTTATATTTTCCCGAAATGTTTCAGCTATCTCTTTTTTCCGTTTAAGATTACCTATCTGTTCTTTTTTATCTTCAAGTTCACGGGCAAGAAGATTATTACTTTCTTCCAGTTTCAATGCAGCATCAAAAGCTGATTTAGAATTAATCATTAATATGTTCTGCTCTTTCAGTTCTGATTTCAATTCAATACAGAGAGCTGTGAGATTATTATGATCCTGTGCATTGTAAACTATTGAATCATGATCAGCCCGTAAAACCTGCTGTTTTTTTGTCAAAATCTCGAATCCCGACTTTTCTGCTTTAAGACGATCCTGAAACTCAACTGTTCGCGCAGCACTCTGTGCTGCACTACGATACTGCTGATCAAATGGTTCAAGCTCATTCAATTTCAATGAGAATTCCGTATTCAGCTTTTTTAAACCTGCAAGAGGTGAAATCTTTTCTTCACATATCTTAACAGTTTCATTCCGTTTTTTACGATCATCATCTAAATCTATTATCCTCTTTTCGATCTCTATCTTTTTTTTCTCTGTATTTTCAATTATTCCGGAAATATTTTTTAAATCATTTTCTTTCTTTTTGAATTCTACAAGTTTCTCTTTTAAAGATTCTGTTATTCCTGAAAGTTTTGTCTTAAGAAATGATTCACCACTCTGCATCTCCGAAGATGCAGCATCATAATTTTCTTCCGAGATTAGAAGCGCATCTTTTCCATTCTTTCCGGCAAAAAGTTTCGAGATTGCCAGAGCATATTCTGCTGCTTTCTGTTTATACTCCGACTCATCTTTTCTGTATTTCAACGCATCATTACGGCTTTTTCCGATAGCTGCAAGCTGTTCATTTTTTTTGCTGATACTATCGCTGTATTTTTTTATAAGATCATCGAGATCGTTATACTTCGCATTATCTTTTTTTAACTGTGATAATTTCAGCTCAATTTCATTTATCTTCGGATCGAAGAATCCGGACATACTCCCTGCTGATTCAATATTCCTGCATTGTTCTTTTAAAAATGGACATAACTGATTTGATAATTCATGCTGAGCTTCCTTTAGACCAGAGAGAAGTGTCTGGTTCACTGTTATTTCTGCATTTAAACTATCCCTATTAGTTTTTAAAACTTCAAGTTCTTTAGACTTACTTTTAAATTCCGAAATCTCTGCGATAATTGACTCTTCTTGTTGACCCGATTCTTCAGCTTTAGCAGCAAGTAAAGCTGCATTAGATCCATGTGTTATTGAATCTTTATAATTTTTATAAAGATCATCAAACGCGGTTTTCCTTTTTATGAGAGTTGCCAACTCTTCTCCAAATAAAACTTTCTCTTTTTCAAGAGAATCTATAGAAACAGACAGACTTTGCATTAATGTTTGAAACTCCACCGCAGATGTTTTGTCACTTAAAATCTGCTGCTTCAGAGCTTTGATATCACCTTCAGCTATAGCTTTGTCCTTCTCAATTTTTGCAATTTCACCAATATTTGAAATTAATTCTTTTTCAATCTTTTCAAGTAGTACCAATTCTTTATTAACTGAAAGCTGTTCAATTTTAATCTTCCCGAACTCGTCATGCTTTGGTTTAAGTTCTGATTCAATCAACGCAGCTTCTGCGGCTTTTTTAAGATCGGACTCAATCGCTTCAATGGAAACTTTTTTATCTTCAAGCTGTAAACCTATACCATTTATCTCAATTAATAATTTCTCTTTCCTTGTTTTTAATGATTCAAAATGACGAAGAGCTTTATCATTCTCTTCTATTTTTTTTTCACTTTTAATGAAAATCTTTTGTGATGCTGAATAATCCTTTTCCGCTGCAATACGCATGTTTTGAAGTTCAGTACTATTTTTCAGCTGAGAGAGTTTCGATCCGAGATCCCCCTCTGCAAAAATAAGTCTTTTATCATAAATATCGCAGCTCTCTTTTAAAAGGCCTCTGTACATCTGCCTGTAAATTTCAGTTCCAAATACCGAGTTAAAAACAGTTTCTCTTTCAGACGGTTTAGCATCAAATATAGAGGTAAATTTATTCTGAGATGCCACAATTACATTTTCAAACAGCGCCGGATTTTCAGTATTGTTGCCGATCAGAGAATTTATTTTAGTATAAACCTCACTTACGCCAGTTATGTTTGTTTTTGCTCCTTCAACTGATAATGAAACGGATCCAGAGGGAAATTTCCTCGTAACAGCATATCTTATGTCATCATTACCGGTAAATGTAATCTTTACTGAACCTGACGATTCATTTATTGTCAGTGTTTCATTTACATCAGAGCGGAGTTTCATATTAAAAAGAGCATAACCAATCGCATCAAGAATACTTGTCTTTCCGGAACCGTTTTCACCCAATATAAGATTGATCCCTTTCTCAAACTCAAAGGCAGATTCACGGTGATTCCTGAAATTTTTCAGTTCAATTTTATTGATTAACATTTCAGTTACCCCTGATCAGTTCTTCAATCATTTGATCAACGAGCTCAAATGCTCCCTCACCGGACTGTTCTTCAATTTGAAGTTTTTTCAGTTCAGGGAGATAAGAATTAGCTATAAGTGAAGCTGTTTCAGTTGAATAACCGGAGTTAGTAAGATTTTCCATCTCTATAGATTCCGTTGTTACAATATGTTCATTATCAGTTTCCGAAAAGTAGTCTGAGCGGTCGTAAAGGAATGTAACTTTTGCCTTTAGTGCACCTGCAGATTCGATCTTCTTTTCGCAACTAGCTCCATCCGGATAAAGAGATCCATCAATTTTTAAAACTGATATAACAACCGAGTTTTTCTCTATCTCCTGCGAAACCAGCCAGGCATCAAACTCATTTTCAAAATCTGAATCGTTTTTTGAGATAAATGAATGCTGGAGTTCAATCCGCCTACGTCTGCTTGTATTTATATTATCACGTTTTCCTGTCTCAGTATCAAAAACGATAAAGTACTTTTCGTCTCTCTCTGCTATATCCCAGTATTCCGGAGATCCCGGTACAAAGAAATACGGCTTATCCTGAGGGTACTGATGATATGAATGAAAATGTCCTCCGGCAATGTAGAATGCTTTTTCTTTAAAAAGATCAATAATCCCAGGAGTAACAGTACCGGGGAAATGGTCGTTTGCGCTGATTGCCGTATGCGCCAGAACTATATTTATTTTATTTTCATTAAGAATTTCAACAAGCGAAAGTGACATATCTTCGATATAAATTCCAGGATACCCCATGGAGTAAAATAATATCTCCTTAATAATAACAGGATTAAAGATGTAGTTATTTTCTTCATCAATCACAACTGATGGCATATGTGCAAGGCCCCTATGTACAAGATAATTAAGCCAGGTCGAATCATTGTTTCCGCCGCGGTCATGATTCCCCTCTGCAATTACTGTGTCTATACCTGCATTTATCAGCTTAATGAAAATCTGTTCAGCACGCTCCAGTATATCTGGTGTAATTTCACGACGGTCAAAGATATCACCCGATATGATTACAGTTTCTATATTATGCTCCACAGCATAATCAGCAATATTATTAAATGATTCAAAATAATCTCTGAATCGAGACTCGGAATATTCTCCGACTCCACCAACAGGGCGTCTTCCCAGATGAAGATCGGAACAGTGCAGTATTTTCATATATTCTCCGGAGTTTTACATTTAAACATTTACTTTACTCAAAGTCATTCCCTTGCAGATATGAAATCCAATCTTTAAAAATGGATCCACGCTTATAATGAGATGACAACTTAATAAAAATAAACACATCAATTTACTATTCTAAATTTACAATCGCCATGTAAACACCTTTTACTACTTCAGCCATTTTATTATAATCAAGGGATGCCGGTAAATCTGTTCGTTTATGGTAATTATTATTTCTATAATATGCAGTATCAGTAACCATAACTGCCGGATATCCGAATTTTAAATAATTTATATGATCAGAGAGTTCAATCCCGTAAACCAGCGTTTCTACTTCAACAGCTTTGGTGCTTTTGATGCAACCGGCTACATGCTTTACAAGCGCCCGGTTTTTACCTGTGACCAGAATAAAATTTCCCTTCGACGGAAAAACAAGACCCATTGCCCAAAAAGGATAGTGCTGTGAGTCTTTCAACTCAGAATAGTAACCAATCATTTCAAGAGACAACATTACTTTAACTTTAAAATTGTTTTTATTCATAAACGCGGCATGTATATAACTCCCCATTGAATCCGTTTTATAATAAGGGGGTTCCTCTGTATCGTATGCAACTAAATCAATTCTATTTTTCAGAGATGGATTTAAATCTGCAATAAGACGTGCCAGTTCAATTAATCCCGCAACACCACTGGCATTATCATCTGCACCAGGTGTATCTCCATGTGTGTCGTAATGTGCACCGACTACTACTGCCGGAAGTTCTTTTTTACCGAATGAGCAGATAATGTTTTCATGAATTTCTTTGTCGATGATGTACTGCTGCTGCTCAATTCCGGTACAACCGTTTTTTTTAAACTCTTTTTTTATATACTGAGAGGCTTTTATTCTTGAAAAATTATTTATATGATTTCGAGTAGGTTCTATTGAAGTAAGATTTGAAACATGGGACTTGAGATTTTCACTAACAACTGCAATCGGCATTCCATACCTTGGAGAGCTGGAACAGGATAGAATTAAAAGTATTATGATACTAAAGATAGTTATATACAAAATACGGTTGGTCATAGTTTCTCACCTATAATAAACTTTGATAACAGAATTTTAAATATATTCAAGACTATACTTAAAGTAAAAAATTCTATATATCTTTATATTCAAATTTGCTCTTGACAAATCAAAAATAATTGATTATAAATAATTACAGCTGGAGGTATTATCAGGATGCAATTAGTCACCACAGAAAAGATAAAGAATGCTATTATCATAAGCATCTCCGGTGAAATAACAATGATTACAGTTGGTGAAATTGACAATGTCTGTAAGAACTATATCGACTCAGATATTGAAGTATTAGCTCTGGATTTAAAAGATGTCCAGTTTATAGATTCATTCGGTATCAGCAGAATTATCAAACAATCTAAAATATTTACTGATAAAGATATACATTTTGTTCTGATTAATATGAATGGAAATATTCATCAGATTTTCAAAGTTGCCACATTCGACAGAATGTTCACAATTATGACTAAGGCTGAATTTACGGATAAGTATTTAAATTAAGAAACATTTATCTCTTCATCGCCATGCGGCCATTTGCAGTCATATATTCAGCATAAGCCTCATAACCGTTTTTCCTTATATATTCGATACATCCCCTTCTATCAGATCTGAATACCAATCCGAAAACACGTGATATGGGATTATGAAAATCTTTACAGTTTTTCGGATCGGAGTGTGTGGTACAATCAGCGCAGCTTTTATAATCATTTTCAATACAGCATTTTCTAACTCCACACCATGAGGCTTTTTCGTTTCCTGCACAACCGGGACATTTTCCTCTGGCATATTTACCGCAGGCTTCACAGTATAGTCCGCAGAAAGCTATATTTTTGGCGTTTGATTTAATTTTTTTATTATCCATGCTTATACCTCATTTTCAATACACTATACGCCTGTTTGCTATATTGTCAACTTAATTTTTTTTATTTTTTAATAAACAAGGGGTAATTATACCTTACTCATGCTGCAGGTTCGGATGAAATTAGATTTCTAACTCTAATAAATTATTATTCATTCAGAAAAATCTTCCACCCTTGTTCTGTTTGGAAATTTTATAATGATTAAAATCTATATCGCCATTTTTATATAACTCTGTACACGCATCTACAACTGCAGGATCAAAACGTATTCCCTTGAATTTATTTATCTCTTCAATAGCAACCTCAACCCCAAGAGCCGGCCTGTACGGACGATGTGTTGACATCGCCTCAACAACATCTGCAACACTTACAACTTTTGACTCAAGAAGCATCATCGGCCCCTCAAGCCCCAGAGGATATCCGGAACCATTTATACACTCATGATGCTGAAGAATAATTGCAGCCACAGGCCAGGGAAATTCAATTGAGGAGAGAATCTGAAAACCGATATTTGTATGATTCTTAATAAGTTCAAATTCAGCTTCCATAAGTGAATTGCATTTATTCAGAATATCAGAAGGGATTGCAATCTTTCCAATATCATGTATCGAGGCAGCAACACGGATTCCTTCAATCTGTTGAGGGGATAGTTCCATCTGATTTGCAATCTTTCTCGCAAGATTACTTACTCTCTGCTGGTGACCTGCAGTATATGAATCTCTCACTTCAACCGCATTTGCGATGGAGAGAATAACTCCACCAAGATTTTCCCTTAGAATGCGGAATTTCTCTTTCTCAGTCCGTTCTATATCCAGATCAACAGAAATATCATGAGAAATAGAAAGAATTGCCTCACACCCCTGATATACGATCCTGGTATTTTTTGCTTTTACCGGTATTTTTTCGCTGTTCTTTCGGAGAAATGATCCTCTGAATACATGAATATCTGTATAATTCAGATATTCAAAACAATTTTTTGTGTTTTCCTCATTCCAGCTGACAAGGAGATCGTTAATGTTTTTCAATGATAACTCATCTTTAGAATAATCAAGTGTAATTAAAAGATTAGAATTGACATACAAAATTTCACCGTTGATGCCATAGACTATCATGTAATCGCCGAAGTTATCAAATACTGCAGAGATTGATTCAAGCTGTTCAGATGTATAATTCTTAATATCTATTAGTTTTAAATCCACAAATCCCTCCTCATAAGAGCAGTATCAATGTGATAAATTAAAATAGGATTAAAGAGGTTTTCAATTTTTTTTCAGATTTTACCGATTAATTATAAGCAAAAAAAATAATTTTATTACATAATCTTTTAATGAGTTATATAGACTCATTTTTCAATAATTAAGATAATTACCAGATTTTTTATATATTGCCGTCAAAAAAAACCGTAGAGATTATCCAACAATACCATTCAATTCGGATACTAAAATATTTTGTATTTCTATGCCCAGAGCTTGAGTTCCGGTTGATGTATTATCGCATAGAGAATATCGCTTCTCGTTATTATACCTGCAATACTACCATTTTCATTTACAATAGGCATTGCACCAACATGATGATCAAGCATCGCCTTGGCTATGCGCCGTATATCTGTAAGCGGCGTTGTAGCGATTACATCTGTAGACATTATATCCCCCACAACAGCATCTCGTGAGGTTTCAATTGTTACATCACGAATATTCAGTTTTTTTAATAGATCTCTGTCCGAAACTATTCCTATTATTTTTCCTTCATCGGATAGTACCGGCATATGATGAATTTTTTTCTCATTGAACTGTATCCATGCATCGTTAATTGAAACATCCGGTCCGGTTGTAAAAACCGGCGAACTCATTATTTCCGATGCATGAAAAACAGGCTCCTTTTCATACTCCGTCTGCACTGCCTCTTTATATACATCTGCACCATAATTCATTCCAGCTGCACTTCCTGAATTCTGTTTTTGAGAATCGCTCTCTTCAAATTTTTTTATTCGGTCATTACTTTTAGAATGGTGAACCCGGATATTTTTTGAGAGATGCTCAAGCGGTCCATCAATCCTTTTCCCCTGCAGAGTAAATAAATGAAACATATATATCTCCTTTATACTTAGTTAACAGCTCATTATTTTTAAATTATATCTCTCTTCAAACCCGATTTTTTACTTCCTTGACAAAAATTGCTGTAATCCCTTAGTAGGTACAATCCTAGGATTGTACCTACATCCTACTATTTCGGAGAATTAAAATTTTATGGTGTCATATTTTTTCTGGGATATAGAAAATGTTTCGTTTCATAATCTTGGAAGAATCATGAAACGTGTCCATGAAACTGATGGTGAAATAAAATCATATGTTGTCTATTCAAAAATAAAAGAAGAACGAAAAGAAGAGCTACTTGATAACGGCTGGGTACTTATCCAGACTGCCGAGATATCGAAAAATTCTGCCGACTACAGGATTAAAGAGATGATAAATACTCTTCTTGAAGATAACAATAATAAACCAAAAAAAATATTTTTAATTACTGAAGATAAAGGTTTTTATAAAATCTCACTGCAGATTAGTAAATCCGGAATAGAACTTGAAATAATATGCGGGACTAAAGATCCGCAATGGATAAGTGATTTAAAACTGTGATGACTATTGCTTTATCGTTTAATTAGCACTCATATTGTCATTCCCGCGAAGGCGGGAATCCCACAGAACCAGTTTTATGAGATTCCGGCACTCAGCTGTCGCTTCTGCTGGAATGACAAATGGCTAAACATTTAGTAAAGAGCTATAATTTTTAAAAATATTAAAAAAGGTTTTTATGCAGATATTGATTGATGCCGATGCCACACCGGTTGTAATAAAAGATATACTTTTCAGAGCTGCCGAACGCAGCAGAATACCGCTGATACTTGTTGCAAATCAGCAGATGAAATTTCCGAAATCTCAATTTATTTCATCAATTATTGTGGCTGCAGGTCCCGACGAAGCTGATGACCGCATTGCTGAGATTGTTCAGCCGGGAGATCTTGTAATTACAGCGGATATTCCGCTTGCAGATCGCGTTGTAACAAATGGAGGTTATGCTCTTAATCCCAGGGGTGAGTTTTATACTGAAGCTAACATCAAAGAACGCCTTGCCATGCGCGATCTAATGGACGAACTGAGAAACAGCGGCATAACCACGGGAAATCAGGGAATGTTCTCCAGCCGCGACCGTCAGGCATTTGCAAATCAGCTTGACCGGTTTCTTACAAAACATCAAAGAAGTTCAAAAGAGGAAGTTTAACATGGATGGTACAAAACGTTCATCAATCCAAGCTGGAGTAAAGGTCGCCATAGTTTTAAAGAATGATCAGCGAAGCGGGAAACTCACAGAAGGAATTGTTAAAGATATCTTAACCAACTCCCCTTCTCATCCTCACGGAATAAAGGTACGTCTTCAAAGCGGTGAAGTCGGCCGAGTTAAGCTGCTAATTCAGTAATATTTTTTTGCAAGAGTTTTATGCAATTGTAATACTCTTTCTATCCAACAATCTGACTTCGCCAATGATTGATGCATGAGTAATTCCAGCTTGTTTCATTTCTTTAACCATGTCTTCGGCCTCTACGCGTGGAAGCGAAATCAGAAGACCTCCCGATGTCTGAGGATCAAAAACAAGATCAGCGATTTCGCGTTTTATTTCATTTGTTATAACACATTTTTCACCTGCATAACTTTTATTTCTATATAAACCGCCTGGTATAAATCCCATAGATGCATTTTCAACTGCTCCATTAAGCAGAGGAAGATTTGCTGAATTTATTATAACTGAATACCCGTTCCCTTCAATCATTTCAAGAAGATGACCAACCAGCCCGAAACCTGTAACATCTGTACATGCACTAATATTATATTTCAACATTATATCCGCTGCGTACTTATTCAGCATTCCCATGGATTTAATAAAACAATCAATAACTTCTACATCATCAAGACCTGCTTTAATTGCAGTAGCAATTACCCCTGTTCCGAGAGGTTTTGTTAGAACCAGCGAATCTCCATTTTTCAATCCGTTATTTCTAAGAACTTTCCCAGGATGTATAACCCCGGTTACGGAAAGCCCGTATTTCAGTTCAGGATCATCAATACTGTGTCCTCCAAGGAGCTGCACCCCGGCCTCCTCCATTACAGCCAGGCCCCCTTTGAGAATCTTACTTAACATATCAAGAGAAAACTTTTTAGTTGGAAACGCAACAATATTCATTGCTGTGAGAGGTTTCCCTCCCATGGCATAAACATCTGAAAGGGAATTGCACGCAGCTATCCTGCCGAACTCAAATGGATCGTCACACACTGGAGTAATGAAATCGAGAGTCTGCACAAGTGCAAGATCATCGCTGATCCTGTAAACTCCGGCATCATCCTTCTCTCTACTTCCAACTATTACATTACTGTCAAAAGGAATAGTTAATCCGCTCATGACATTATATAGATCCTCCGGACCTATTTTTGCTGCTCAACCTGCTCCGGTTACAGATTCAGTCAGCCTCATGACATTGAGCGGCTTACATGTTTCACTCATAATTACCCCTTTTTATAATTATCACAAATATACGACACAAGTTTCCCTGCAGGTTCATGCAGAGTGCGGACATTTGAAGTTACGAGGAAAAAATCACGCCGTATATCAAGACCCTTTATTTCAATAATTTTCAGTTTACCCGATTTTACATCATTTTCAATGGCGAGCTTTGATATAAATGCCAGCCCCATACCCCTGATTACTCCCTCTTTAATCCCTTCAGGAGAAGAACACTCCATAACAACATTCAATTCAGATGGAATAATTCCCATTTCATGAAGATAAGATTCTACGGCATTTTTAGTGCCCGATCCGCTCTCTCTCAATATAAGAGGTATCGTTTTTAAATCAGCAGCTTTTACAGAATTTGTAAAAGATTTCCCGGAAACAAGAACAACCTGATCTTCAAAAATCTTAGTATAAATTAGCGCCGGATGACGGATCTCGCGGCCAACTATAGCCAGATCTGCCTCACCCTGCTTTATCTTTTCAACAGCTTCCCGGCTGTTTCCTATTTCAAGTTTAAAATATACTCCATCATTTTCAGTCTTTTTAAAAGCGGATAATATTTCAGGAAGGATATATGCTCCAGGAATGGAACTTGACATTATATTAATAACTCCGCCAAAAGTTCCAGCCTGAATATCTGATTTAAGTCCATCAATATCCTTCATTATTTTATTACAGAATTTAACAAAGATACGGCCTTCCCCGGTTAATGAAAAATCCTGACTATTCCTATAAATGAGCTTAACTCCAAGCATTTTCTCCACCTGTCCAATCTGATGACTGATTGATGCCTGACTTATTTTTAAATTTCTGGATGCATTTGTGAAACTCTTCTCATTGACCACTTCCAGAAATGACCGGATCTGTTTAAGATCAAGATTAAAATCTTTTAATGCCATATCAACTCCGGGAATCATTATACAAATATTTGTCTTTCAGAATCAATTATCTTTGTAATTTGATAAAAGATATAATCAGTACTGCTTTGCATTTTCTATTTGAGCTAATACCTGAATTAGATGTAAAAAATGAAAGGTGCGGGATTCAGATATTTTTTACATCGATGAGATAAATACAACTCTTAATAGCCGGCAAAACAATTTGTAAACTTCCAGTTCATTCAATTTACAATAATTCGTTTAAATAAACTCAACAGAATAATTTTTTCTGAGAGATTGTCTGTCAAATTTTATCGCCGGTCTGCCAAGTGAAATTACTGCATGGATTTTATTTTTTTCATAAATATCAAGCTCAGCCTTTATTTCAGGACTGCGGTTTAAAGCCTCAACAGCAAATCCAATAAGACATGTACCAAGATTCATATAATGAGCAAGCATACAAATATTATAAGACGCATAGGTAGCATCTTCTATCGGGGTGCTTCCATCCATCGGCCCATGAACAATTATAACACAGGGGGCTCCATGAAACAACTTATCGATACCAATATCAGATTCCTTTATAGCTTTCTCTACGGTATCATAATGATTAATGTAGTAGTTGATTAGAGCTTTACCCATAAATGGTACAGAGAGTATTCTTATCAATCTATTAGAGGCTAATTTGTTTATTCTAATGAAAAATCCTTTAATTCTTCCTGCAAATTCCCAAACCTTCTCTCTTCCATTTATTATAGTAAACTCCCACTCCTGACAATTACTCCCCGAAGGGGCTGTTACTGCAAATTCGATAAGATCTCTTATAATATCATCATCAATTGCTTCATCTTTGAATTTTCTAATACTTCTTCTGGATCTGAAGGCATTAATAAGAATTTCGGGAGAGATATCAGCTGGACCTAAAATTTTTTCTTTATACTTAATTGTTTTAAATTCAATAGCTTCAAGCTGATGATCAAAGGTAATAGCATCGGCCTTGCATACTGCATAGCAGTGAGAACAAAGCATACATTCATTATCATTTAACTTTGCACTTTTATTTTCAAGATAAAGAACCTGTTTGGGACAAATATCAACACATTTACCGCATCCATTGCATTTTACTTCATTAATAACCGGAACTAAATTCATAGAGGCAACCTTTAACTTTTTAATTTATCTTTTCTTTGTTGATAACGATATTCTGCAATATGCTTGAATACAGTGTTATTAATCAATAGATTAATCAATTAATTTTTATATGTTTGAATTCTTATAAAACTATTCTTAATTCAAAAGAAATAAACTATGTTATTCAATATTTCAATTTATTTGATTTTATTAAGTGGTTTTAATACCAGAAAGAAAAAAAATGAATCTAATGATATTCCAATCTATAAATATTTACTTATTATAACTCCATATGGCATCCCTTGGTCCTCAAAACGTAATTTTTGGAGCTGCCCTGAAGTTATTTCTAAAAAAACTTACATTACTGTAAAAAATGTAAATTCAATTAGAAATAATATTGACACAAATTGAGCATCGAGTAGTTTGACATCGTTCCAGTGCGGGGCGTGGCTCAGTCCGGTAGAGCGCGTGGTTTGGGACCATGAGATCGGAGGTTCGAATCCTCTCGCCCCGAATAACACTTTGAACAAAAAAAATCATAATCACCAGATGCGCCCGTAGCTCAGCTGGATAGAGCAACGCCCTTCTAAGGCGTGGGTCAAAGGTTCGACTCCTTTCGGGCGTACATTAAAAACTGAAACCGTATTCCAAAGAATACGGTTTTTTATTATATATCAGATTCTGTAACAGCTAATTTATAATTTCTTAAAAATATAGATTCAACAACTCAAAAAAACTTGACATTTACCGCCTATTTTTAAATTGTAACTCATCTCAATATGGTGACCGTAGTTCAATGGTAGAGCCCTGGTTTGTGGTACCAGTCGTTGCGGGTTCGAGCCCCGTCGGTCACCCAGATACAAAACAAAAAAGTCATTCTTTTCGGAATGACTTTTTTTGTTTTTAATGACACTATTCCTAATTTTTTTACAAAAGTTTTATTGATAAATTCTTCCCCAATGCTTTTGCAACTTTTAACAAAGTTGAAAGTTTGATATCTTCCGAATGATTTTCAATTCTGGAAATTGCACTTTTAGTTGTTCTAATTTTCCTGGCTAATTCTTCCTGAGTCAAACCGCTTTTTTCACGCTCCTGCCTTAGTATTAATCCTATTTTGAATTCTTCAAAGCCTTCATCGTACCCTTGTGCAAAATCAGAATCACTTGCTTTTCGTTTACTAATGTATTTTTTTAAATCACTCATACTTTCCTTCTCTTTAAATAATCATTTTTATATTCTTCCGCTCTTTTGATTTCATCATTCGGCGTCTTTTGAGTTTTTTTTATAAATCCGTGTGTTAAAATTATAACAGATCTTTTATCAAAGAAACAAAATATTCTATAGATATTTGAACCATGCTGTATACGGCATTCCCAGATTTCAGTATTTATAAGTTTCTTAAAATACGTCGATGGAAGCATTCCTTGAGTTTCTAATAATTCAAGTACCCATGCAATTTTTTGAGCAACTTTTCCAGGAAGAGAATCAAGAAAATCTTCAACTGGACAGTCGCCATCTTTAGTCTTGTAGAATATTATACTTCGTTTCATAATTATCAAGTTAGCATGCATGTGAACATTAGTCAATCGTTTTAACAGAGAAATTTATACGGTTTTCAAATAATACAATTGCCATTCCGGACTAATCTGTTCAAAAATCAGTTTTTGTAAGTTCGAATGCGTACCCGTCACGGACCCAGAAACTCAAATTAAAAAAGTCATTCTTTACGGAATGACTTTTTTTGTTTAAAGAGATATTTACTAAGCGATAATTGCTAACGCGTACATGCAAAAGCAATCATTATTGTTTCTATTTGAAACCACATTATTTTATTGACACAAAAAACTAATGAAGTATAAATTTTAAATGAGAAAATTATTTTCAATATTGTTATCTTTCACCAGCGAATTATTCCCCTACTTTAAACCCTCAAACACTAAAGGTTTCACATCTGGTTTAATTATCATATTCTCAAATTTGATCCCGATTTTCGGTGTCCTGTTTTTCAAATGGAATCCCTACATGATTTTTTTTATTTATTGGTGCGAAAGTCTTATTGTAGGATTTTTTAATATCCTGAAAATGCTGATAAGCGGTTTGATTCAAGACGGGAAGCTTTCTTCTTCCGGATTTGAAGATGCGTTATGGTCAACAATTCATTTTATATTTACATACTTGCTATTAATGGTTGTCTATGGGATATTTATTTTCGCGTTAGTGATGATCTCCGGCGCCGGTAATCCTTTTTCTGCTTTAAGTTTATTCACATCTCACAATATGACATTTATTGATTTTCTAGAGTCTGAGTATTTAGCAATAATTATACTTCTTGCAAGTCACCTGATCTTCTTTCTTATAGATTTTATTTTTACTAGAGAATATAACCACACAACGGCAGATACTTACCTGAAGAAGCCCTACAAGAGGCTAACAGTTATTCATATTACGATATGTTTCGGAATGCCTTTTGTCCTTGATCCAGGTTTAAACAACGTTGGGTTTGTCATTTTATGGGTATGTTTAAAAATCTTTTTTGACCTTAAACTGCATGTAACTGAAATCAAAATCAGCGGCATTCAAATTGCAGAAACATCCTATAAATATCGTTAAACAGTCTTAAATAATAAAATTACCACTCCCGACTGATCTCCACAAATATCTGAATTCAAAAATTTCGAGAATTACCATCAGTGAAAGAATAAATATAACTGAATCATGATCGTTTTTAACTCTAGTGCAATTTAACTAGTTAATACAAAGAACCGGTTTCCATCCTACAAAATTTTGCTTTTACTATAAATTTTTATCTTATTATTTAGAGCAAAAATTTGACTAAAACCTCCTGATTATTATATTATTTATATGAAATTATAATGGAGGCGATTTATGAAGGATGAACTTAATCTCATAGAATCCCAGATTCTCAGAATATTCAGAAATAATAAAAAAAATACTGACGACAGCATGGACACTAAAAAGGTTCTGGATGATTCCTTAAAAGCATTGGAGGATAATTTTGATGTAATTCTACACTCTCTTGCTGAGAAAGGATTTATACGTAAATCCGGAGACAAACTTATTCTTACAGATAAGGGTGATGAGTATCTTTATAGGACAAAACTTTACAGTGATTATTAAAATGGTAAAATAATTTCTAAAAATACTTTATGGAATCGGCAGGAGATAAACAGGTTTGATTGTTAATTTATCTGCCGATTCTATTTTATCCTTTTTATTTATTATAAAATTCCCTAAAACAAATAGTGTTCTTGATTATTTATATATTAAATATATGATTGAAATTGCAAATTTGTTGACATATGCAATTCTTAATCCGCAAATTGAATAGCTATTTAAAAAATGATTATATGCAGCTATCACAAATATTGTCTTTAATACTGCATAGAGGTAAACTAACCCATGAATAAAACTAATGCAGTATTAAAATTATCCCCGCTAAAATCTTTGTACTATAATCTAACAGGTATTTTTGGAGTATTATTCGTCCTCACCAATACTCTTATCGGTTATCCTTTTCTACTTACCGCATCGATGATAAAATTGATTCCATTTAAACCGACTCAGAAAATATGTACTATAATATTAATAATGATAGCAACCCGCTGGATTCACAACAACACTTTTCTCTGTAGAAATATTCTAGGAATAAAAGTCAGAGTAAAAGGAGATACTGAACTCTCTATGAAAGAATGGTATCTTGTACTTTCGAATCATCAATCATGGAGCGATATTGTAGTTTTACAGATGATCTTTAACGGAAAAATTCCTCTTCTTAAATTCTTTTTAAAGAAGGAACTGATATGGATTCCCCTACTTGGAATTGCATGGTGGGCTCTTGACTTCCCTTTTATGAAAAGATATACAGCAGATTTTATTGCAAAGTATCCTCATCTAAAAGGAAAGGATATTGAAATTACTAAGAAAGCCTGTGAAAAATTCAGTACAACCCCGGTTTCAGTAATGAATTTTGTTGAAGGTACACGATTCACAACAGCAAAGCACAATAGACAAAAATCACCCTTCAAAAATCTTCTTAAACCGAAAGCCGGTGGAACTGGTTTTGTCTTTACGGCAATGGGACATCAGCTCCACAGCATTTTAAATGTCACAATAAAGTATCCTCAGGGCGATCTCAATTTCTGGAATTTTATATGTGGCAGGATAAACGAAGTTGATATCCTTATAGAAAAAATTCCAGTTACAGATGATCTTATTGGTGATTATGTTTCAGATCCGGAATACCAGACGAGATTTCAGAAATGGCTGAACGATCTATGGAACAAAAAAGATATTGTTTTTGAAAAAATGTAATGCATGGTGCTTCGGCCTCATCAATATGAATCAAATTTACCACGAAGACACAGAGTCACAAAGAAGAGCTTCTTAAAATAATATAATAAACATCTGTGTCTTTGTTTATTTGCGGCTAGTTTCTTAAAATTATCAGCCTACAATCATGTGGTCTCGGCACTAGTATCCGGATTCTTTCAACTCATGAACTATATTCCTGACAAATTCACCTGCATCAAAACAGTTTTCTCCAGAAAGAAAATGCATTCCGAATATATCAGCATGAGTTACAAGAGGTTTGCCATCACAGTTTACAACACCGCGAAACTTACCCCATTTTGCAGATTTAACTGAAACAAGACCGTCATTTGCTCCCTCAATTTCTGCAATTCTATCATTCATTGCTTTCCATAACGGGTTAAAAAAGTTTTCATCAATTGCAGCTGCGTAACTCTGATAATAAACTGATTTTGAGTCTTTAACCTGGTTATTAAAACTTTCCATTTTAACTGTAGTGAGTTCAGAAGCTGCATTAAAACTTTCAGGATCATCATCTCCGATTACTCTTGCATAAAAATCAAATACAACTGCTAATTGCTTTTTATCTGCCGTAAGTTTGATTATAAAATCAGCTATAGTACTACCTCTATGCGGAGTTGCAAGAGTTGTAAGAGATGCAACCTTATTTTCCATCCCCAGCATTGTTATCATATATCGCGACTCGAGACCTCCCCGTGAATGTGCAATTATGTTTACTTTACCACTACCGGTAATTTTTAAAACTTCATCAACTCTCTCTTTAAGCTGCTGAGCATTGTTCTTTATCGTTCCATAAGCCTGCTGTTTACCGGTAAAAACTTTTGCTCCACTTTGCTCCAGTATTGAAGGGATATCTCCCCAATACTTTATAAAAAATGTTTCATCACGAAAAGCAACACCATGGACAAGAATTACAGGATATTTTGTAGAGCAATAATCATTATTATTTTTCCTGTTTGAAATACAGCCGGTATTAAACATCGATGAACACATGAATATAATTATAAGTATTTTTTTTATCATAATAAATCCTCTTTTACTTCCATATTTCATTTAAGGTGAATTTTAAAATTCTACTACTCTATCCGGGTTTCTTAAAATCAACTATAGATCTATTTAAATTACCACACAAAATCACGGATTACTTAGTTAAATCCAATAAAAATTATATTTTTAATTATTGAAATTATAAAAAACTTACAATTAATATAAAAAAATATAATAAATCAGTAATAATTTGTTATATTTATGAATCTACGTATCGAATTACTAATAAAATAATATACATTGACCGGAGTATGTCATGGTTGTAAAAATATTATTGTGGATCAATATTTCACTCTTTATTCTACACGAAATGGATGCGGTTAAAACACGCGAATGGAAAATGCTGTTTTTAATTAATAGACTAAACGATAATACAGGACATATAATTTTTACTGCACTCCATTTCGTTCTATTTATAATGATATTTTATTTTGTTGATTCATGTTTAATCGCTACATTTCTGGCTGTTTCAATTCTACTGATTATACACCAGTTTATGCATATTTTATTCCGTAAACATTCTGAGAATAGAATGAATAATCCATTTTCGCAAACATTGATTTTCCTGATGTTCGTCAACTCCACAGTCAGCCTTGTATATTATATTACAATTCTTAAAAATTAATGTAAAAACAGGTGATATCGGTAAATGTGCCAAAATGATGTTGACAGTAAGTTAAAAAAAAAATCATTCAGATGATATATAAGAGGATACTTAAATGAGCGTAAGAGATTACATTAACAATTCAAAAATTTCAAATAAACTGGCAGCTTTAGCGATCGGGATAATTCTTACATTCCTGATTGTTGCTTCGATCAGTATGATGGTAATTATAAAAGGCGTGCTGGGTGATTATATAAATGACGAAATAAAAGCAAAGTCTGAGGTTCTTTCACAGAATGTTGATTTGCTGAAGCAGCGATCATTATCTGCAACTGAATGGTTTGGTTCATCCGCCAGAATGATAACTGCTTTAAAAACCGGTAATAGAAATGCTGCTATAGAATTAGGTAAGCTCGCCATGAGTTCAATGGGATTTGATTATCTTGTCATTTCGGATAATGAAGGAAAAGTTTTTATTAGAGCTCATTCTCCGGAAAAATTTGGTGACAGTATATTAAATCAGGTTGGTATTCAAAAAGCTATCAAAGGTGAAAGAAGTGTTGGTATAGAAGAAGGTGCAGTAGTAAAATTTTCAATCAGAGCATGTGCTCCGGTGAAAGACGGGAATAAAATTATAGGTACCGTTTCATTGGGATATGTTTTAAGCAGTAACGGATTCCCTGATGAACAGAAAAGATTGCTGGGGTGTGATGTAACTGTTTTCTTTAAAGATGAAAGAATTGCAACTTCACTGATTCAGGATGGAAAAAGACTAACCGGGACAAAAATGGAACACCCTGTAATTCTGGATACAGTTTTAAAACAGGGTAAAAATTATTACGGGAATGCCACGATTCTTAAACGAATGTACCACACGGCATATCTTCCATTAAAAGATGTAAACAATAATATTTCCGGCATGCTGTTTATTGGTAAAGACGCCGGAGTAATAAATAATCTTATTTTTAAACTCTTTATCTATCAGAATACAATACTAATCGTGATGGGTGTATTTTTTATAATTTTATTTTACTCTATTATTAAAAAAATTCTGATAACAAGACTTAAAAATGTAACGGCAAGATTAAAGGATATTGCAGAGGGTGAAGGAGATCTTACAGTTTCACTAGATGTAGTATACAACGATGAACTTGGGGAACTCTCAAACAATTTTAATATTTTTGTAAAAAAAATACGTGATGTAATAACAGATATAAAGAAAATTTCCGCAGAACTATCCGGAATGTCCACACAGCTGTCATCGACAACTATAGGTTTTTCTGAAACTGCGCAGAACCAGGCATCTTCAGTTGAAGAGGTAAATGCTACAACCGAGGAATTATCCGCAGGTATGGAATTTATTTCGGATAAAACCAAGATTCAGCATGATAATCTATCAACTATGGTTGAAAAAATGAACGATCTTTCTACTCTCATAAACAACATGGGAGCAAAGGTAACTGAATCGCACAAACTTGCAGACTCGATGTCTGATAATGCACGAAAGGGTGAGAAATCCATCAGCACAATGAACACCAGTATGAATATGATCAACGAGAGTTCGTCGAAGGTAAGCAGTATTATTCAGATCATCAATGATATTTCTGACAAAATCAATCTTCTGTCGCTGAATGCGGCAATTGAATCTGCAAGGGCCGGAGAAGCAGGAAGAGGTTTTGCCGTTGTTGCAGATGAAATATCAAAGCTCGCTGATGAAACTGCAGGAAGTATTAAAGAGATAGATAAACTTATTAAACTGAACAATTCGGAAATAACAAAGGGTCTTGAGATTTCCGATGAAACAAGTCGCATAATCGGAAGTATAATCAGCGGTGTTGAATCTGTTACTTTGATGATGAATTCTCTTACAGGTTTTATGGAGAATCAGCTTGAGGCCAGAGATAGAATGAACGCTGTCGCAGAAGTTGTAAAATCTAAAACTGATGAAATAAAAAATGCCACATCGGAACATCTTATATCAACGGAAGAGATTGTAAAAGCAACTTCAGCAATTAATGAAATGACACAGTCAATCGCTGCAGGTGCAGAGGAGATGGCATCCATGTCCGAGGAGATTTCCGGGATGGCAGATACGCTTAAAAATAGAGTTGACTTTTTCAAAGTTTAAACTCACTTTATCGACGGTTTTATTTTCAAAATGGATAGCTTTTAAGCTATCCATTTCTGTTTAAATTCCCACTCGGGTCATGAGGTTTTATGAAAGGACTATCCTATCTTACACTTTTATTTATTACACTTCTAATGATTACTTCCGAACTTCAGGCGCAGCAAAACCCGACAGGTATAAACTGGAAAAGTATCGATACAGGCACCTACGAAATTATATTCCCCGATGAACTTGAACCGCTTGGTCAGAGAGTTGCCAATCTAATGAAACATTACGAAAAATATAATTACTCCAGTATAAAAACAAAACCACGACGGATCCCGATAGTTCTTATTAACAATTTTGCCGAGCCGAATGGATTTGTATCCTACGCTCCATTCTATTCACACTGGTTTACAACACCGGCTGCCTTTGACTCAATTGAATGGTTTAAGGGACTTGCGATTCATGAAGGTCGTCATATGGTTCAGCAGAATAAGCTTAAGGATGGAATTGGTAAAAAATTCTATAGGGCAATTGCAGGAGATTACGGCACAGCCCTCTTTTCACTTTTTTTTATTCCTGTATGGTTTCCTGAAGGTGATTCTGTTGTAATGGAAACAGCTCTTACAAAGGGCGGACGAGGCCGTTTACCTTCTTTTGATTTATTCCAGAGAGGAGCGGAACTCTCCGGTGAAAGAGAATCATACTATGAATCATATATAGGTTCATATGATTCGCTATCTCCTTACCCGGATCATTACAGACTTGGATACATTCTATGTTCGTATATACGTAAACACTACGGAAAGGAGGTCTGGGACAGAGTTCTTACAAATACAGGTCGTTTTATTATAGCTCCCTCATTCAACTGGTCTCTTGAAATTGAAACCGGAAAATCAATCAGGGAACTATATACCGCAGCTCTGAATGAATACCGCACTTTATGGGAAAATCAGAGAAACGAACTTAAAATAACAGATGTAGAAATCCTGACTCCTGAGAAGAAAAAAGTCTGGAAGAATCTGCCATCGTTTAACCTGCGTCTGAATTTTGATGTTCCATATCTTCCGAATCTTGCATTTTCAGCAAAAGCTAATAAGCCGCAGTGGGAGAGTTTTCTTTTCCCGTCCGTCTCTGATGATGGTACCCTTACAGCTGTGAGATTTTCAAAAGATAAAAAACTCTCTCTTATTAAATTCGGAGAGAATAATGAAACAGAGGATATTAAACATCTACCTTTTGAGGTAGCTTCAACATTTTTAATGAATGAAAGGATATTTACAACTGGTGGTGGATTTGCCCTGTGGCGCGAGATTGTACCTCATCCCAGATGGGGATACAAAAGTTATTCCGACCTCAAACTCCTTGATTTGAACACGGGTAAGTCAAAATTTATTACTGATAATAAAAAATTTATCGCATCAACAATCTCAAGAGATGGTAAAATTGCTGCAGGAATTGAATATGGCCCTGATCTTAAATATTTTCTTTCGATGATTGATACAGAAACTAAAAAAGAAATATTCAGAGACGAAATAAAGGATAAGGGATATCTATTTGATCCTGCTATCTCTGCCGATGGAAAGCGGATTGCTCTATCAGCTCTTTCAGATAATGGATATGCAATTCTCCTGTATAATATTGAAACAAAAAAAATCACCACTTTAATTGATTATACTCATAATGAACAGTTAAGAGCTCCTGCTTTTTATGGAGATATTCTGATATACGGCTCGGATTATTCAGGAATTGATAACTTATATGCCATTGATATAAAAAGTAAAAAAAGATTTCAGATCACCTCAAGACCCCTTGGGGCATACTTCCCTTCTTTAAGCGGAGATACTCTCTATTTTAATGATTATTCCGCAACGGGTTATCTGACAGCTTCTATTAAGCTTGATCAGAAAAAATGGACCCCAATAGATAAAGTTGAGAGACGTGCAATAAACTACATTGAACCGATTGCAGAACAGGAACTAACCGGCGATAATGGTAATATAAATAATATTCCGGAAACTGAATACGAAGTAAAAAATTATTATTCCATTCTTCACTCTTTTAATCCATTCTTATGGGTCTGGGCACCTTTCATTAGCTCAACTCTGACTGAATTAAACATATTTTTAATATCTAAAGATGTACTGCATACAACTGATATGGTGCTGACATTTACTTACAACTTTAATGAAAAGAAAACTCACGGCGATGCATCAATAATTTACAGAGGTTTGTTCCCGGTGTTTACTCTGAGTGGTGGGTATGGAGGAAGAGCCGTATATACGAAAAATCCGGATTACGATAAAGATAAAGATTCAAAAGACAAAAAATATGTTTATTCAAAATGGAATGAAGCCACAGGTTCAGCCGGCATGTCATTTCCTCTGGATTTTTCAAGGGGTATATATTTTACTCAACTTAATTTTGGAGCAGAAGGTGGATACGTAAAAATTTCGGAAAAAAATGATGTTCCCTTCACTACAGAATATAAAATGGCGGATAATGGAGATCTGCGCTATATGAATTACTTTTTTTCACTCAGAAGCCTACTTCAGGGGGCTATGGATTCTATCTATCCTCTATTGGGTGAAATATTAAATGTTTCATACAGCCATACACCCTACTCTGGAGATTATCTTGGTAGTTTATTTTCAGCTGATCTTATATTTTACTTTCCAGGATTGACAGATACACAGGGCTTTAAACTTGAAGGATCCTATGAACATTTAAAAAAACAATCTTACACTTTTGCACAGGAATTTCTATTCCCCAGAGGTTATGATGGTATAAGACATGAGCATCTCTTCAAGGGGACAATTGACTACGCTTTCCCAATCGTAAGTTTTTCAGCAAATATATCGAAACTTGTTTATTTTAAAAGATTAAACGGAGATTTCTTTTTTGATTATGGTGCTGGTAATGATTCGAATCTGGAAGCAATAAAAAAAAGAGAAGAGTTTAAACTTTACAGGTCAGCGGGATTTGAACTTACCGCCGAAGAGAACATTTTATCAAATAAGTTTCTTTCATTTGAAATGGGACTTAGATATTCACGGTGCCTAGATGCTGACAAAAATGCAGAATATAACAATGACAAAAACAGATATGAGCTGGTAATTAAAACTCCAATCTAAAATAAAAATTTCTGTTAATAATTGCCGTTAGAGTCAGACGATTAATGCTCATGCTCCGAGATGATGAATTATAATCAAGGCAATTCCAGCGAATGCAGAAATCAACTTAATTGAAACAAATGCTTCACACCTGTGATGGGTTTTACTGAAACAGGTGCACAGATGATAAATTGATTTATGATTACAAGATCATATTACTAATCTATATTTTCCTCTTCAATTACCGCATTTTCATCTAACGGTTCATTTTCATCATTTGTATTCAAATCTTCATTTGAATAATTCTCTTCATATGAATAACTTTTTGGTTCCTGTTTAAATTTTAGTTTTAAAAAATCAACAACTTCGGTCTGATTGTTCTGAGCTGCAATATCTATTGCCCGCTGACTGGCGCTGTTTAGAAGCGCAGCATCGGCCTTCTTCTCGACAAGTACTTTTACAATTTTTATAAAACCGGATGATGCCGCATAATGAAGAGGTGTTGAAGCATCGGCATCTACTGCATTAATAAGAGCACCTTTTGCAAGGAGAAGTCTTGTAATTTCACTGTTCCCCTGCATTGAATTATAATGAAGCGCAGTCAGGTCGGTATCTCCTTTTGCATTAACATCACATCCTTTACCTAAAAGAAAAACAATCACCTCTGTTTTTTCACTCTTTACCGCCAGATGAAGCGGAGATAATTTATCGTTATTGGGAGTGTTTATCCCGGCACCTTTTTCAATAAGCATTTTTGCAATCTTAACATTACCGTTCATTGCAGCTGCACCAAGTGGAGTGTTTCCATCAGTATCAAATCCGTTCAGATTGTATTTTTCTTTTATGTAAAGCTGTACTTTTTCAGTATTATTTTCTGCGATAGCAGCTGTGAGTTTTGAAATTTTTTCACGCTCTATTCTCTCTGCTCTGGCAATTTTTTCTTTTTCCATTTCCTTTTTTAAAAATGAAATCATAAGATCGGATTCCTCAGATGTCATCTCAAAAGAAATAACAACTCCTTTATCCTCCTGCTTTACATGAATTCTCCCCACAGCTTTCTGCATCCATGACATGAGCTTCTGATCACTGGTCAATTCGTTAAGAGACTGAGCTCCGCTTCGAGCAGCCATTAGATCGGCAAATGAGATGACAAAACTTGATCCTACAATCCAGGTATGACTAAGCATCTGAAGACGTTCGCTATCTTCGATCTTTGTTCCCTGCAAACCGGACTGGAAAACAATTTTATCATTCATTTCCATTCCCCAATCCATGGACTCAAGCGAAAGAAGAGTCTGGATAAATACATTTTCCCGTAATCCTCTGGTTACACCGCTGTCATTTTTCATAGCGGTGTTCATTGCATTCTTCAGATAATCAGAAACAGTTAGATGAAAGAAAATAGATTTTGCAGAGGCTCTCTTTAAAAAAGCTGAACTTCTCGCAGATAAAGATATTTTTTTTGAAGATCTGTTTTCAAGAAATGATTCAAGATAAACTTGAGGCCCGATAATATAAAAATCATCAATCTTTGTAAAAAGAATATCCTCATCGGCTGAAGCCTTATAAGCGGTAGCTGTTTTAAGTTTTACACTGTTTTTTTTGAACTCTTCAGGGATTATACCTTTCCCGTTTTTAATGCTCATAAAAACAAGGTACCCCGATTTTTTTTCTATATCCTGAGTATTCATCACCATGAGAAACTCATTTACATCACTCAGCTTAATACCGAATCCTTTAATGACTCTGCCGGTTTCATTAGTAGAATCATCAAGTGTCATGGCATCCAGCTCATCAATGTTAATACCCCTGGTGCTGATAAAATTCATTATCTGTGAAAAATTTATATAACTGTAAAAATCAGTTTTCTCATTAACAAAATTAAGTTCATTAACTATTGATGCATGTAATAATGTTGAATTAAATATAAGTAGTAACGCGGTAAAAATTGCCAGGCTAAAATACTTTCTCATTCAGTTTCTCCGGAAAAATAATTAGTACATTTAAGATTACATCAAGCGGCATACGGATTCTATATTCTTTATATTTCTACAGTGTAGTAAATTTTGATTCAATAGATGAATAGAAATATACTTATGTATAATTTATGTCAATAAACTTTCTAATTTGAATCTATAATCGTTTACTACTGAAAAGCAAACCTGCGGCGAAATAAGAACTTCAGTAATTTTAAAGATCATTAATATGAATTAATTATTATGCAAACTGATACGATTAAATCTGCATTACAATAAAGAGAACATGAATCATTTTAATATTTTTTCATTTGACTAAATCTGCACCGGAACTTCAATAAACATTATCAACACAAAAGGCAAGAGACGAAATGAGCATTAAACAGAGAGCTTTTACGCGATTCCAGAACTCTTCAAAGGGAGTTGCTTCACGTTACAATAAAAAAATTATCTCAGTAATTTTCAAGAGTATAAATCAGATACTTAACAACAAAGAAAGGTTGAGTTTAACAGTAGAGGCAATTTATCCATTTGTTGAAGATCATTTAAAAGAGAATCACATTGCTGTATTAAAAAATGATCTTACTGATATTATTATTGAAATACTGAATTTTTTCATTGAAGAGGGAGATGTCGATATATATGAAAACTTTTTTGACGATATCGACGCTGAATTAAAAAAAGCACTCTGGCCATCAGTATCAAGACTTAATGATCCCGAAATTCTCAATATTCTCATTGATGAAATTTTTAATGAACTTGACAGCGCTATTGAATACACCTCAGAAGACCTTGCTGAAAGGCTTTCGAAAATTGAAGCTTTCAGACAATTATCATATAACGAATTGTTAGATATATCTGAGAGAGCATTGATGAAGCTGGAACATATGAATTTCCTTTCTGAATAAACTCATCTTTAATAAAATACTTGATAACTTAAAACTTTTAAAAAAAATGGATTAAAAAGCATCAGGTAAAGAATAGACTACGTTAACGGAATTATCATTGAATAAAACACTTGTCCAGAATAACACATACAACAGACTTCGGCCTCTTGACTCACTAAGGGGAATCGCGGCCATTGGTGTCGCTTTTTTCTGGCACTACAGGCAGTTTAATTTTTCTTATTTTGAAGCCAATCCTACTGCACTGCCCTTATATACTGCATTTAAATGGTTTTATTTATGCGGCTGGAATCTTGTTGATTTCTTTTTTGTTCTCTCCGGTTTTATTTTTATGCATGTTTATTCAAAGAAAATTATTGATAATACTATAAATGAAAGAACATTTTTTATATTAAGGATAAGTCGCCTATACCCTCTTCATTTGATTACACTTTTCACCGTTGCTTTTATACAATACTTCAGGTTTTTTTCCGGGAGAGGTTTCTTTCAGTGCGACATTAACGATCTGTATCATTTTATTTTAAATCTTCTTTTTATTCAGGCCGGGTTCTTCGAAAACGGGCTTTCGTTTAATGGTCCCTCATGGTCTCTCTCAAGTGAAATTATTGCATATATTCTTTTTTTCTATGTTTTGAAGCGCATTAAAAATCCGATACCGGTTTTTGTTCTTTTTGTATTTATCGGCATGAGCATACTTCAGAAACAGTTGAGTATGCCATTTTTTAACGCATCAATTGCAAAAATGCTGGTAGGTTTTTTCATTGGAACAATCACTTATATTTTAAATATTCAGATTCAGAAACTTGAAGCAAAGAGTAGAAAGATTATCTTTTCTATTATATTCATTTTCTCTCTGCTTATTGGATTAATGGTATATAAGGCCGGCTACATTCAGATATTCGGTCAATGGGATAGAGTTATGCCTCTTATTGTGTATCCACTGTTAATTCTCGCTGCATTGAATATTTTTATTCTGAATAAATTTTTCTCACTTAAACCATTCACATATCTTGGTGATCTTTCCTACTCCATTTATCTCATACATTTCCCTGTACAACTTATGATGGTCACATTTCTTCCAATGATAGGATTTCTCCCTGACTACAACAGCTGGACCGGACTGCTTACCTTTATGGCCATAACGACAGCTCTTGCATCCATTTCATATCACTTTGCAGAAAAGCCGCTCCAGGAATTAATACGAAGAAAATTTCTAATTGAAAGAAATAAATAGATATAGTGTTTTGATCTGATTAATTATACTCAATGTAATTCCTATTAAGACTGAATCCACTTCTTTAAAAAAAAATAGATACCCGCGTGCTCGAGATGACAAATTAATTCAAATTAATAATGTTATAGGACTAGTTGGAGTTTTAATGTTCTTTAATAATTTATAGAAATTGCACTAACCGAAATACTACAGGCAACTCTCTGCCATGCAAACTTCACATATAGGCGAACTTCTGGTTGTTGGTGATGAATTACCGCAGATATGGCAATAATTTTCTTTCTTCACTGATCCGGCTGCTCCGGAATTTTTCTGAGCGCACATTCTGCAGTATGGATTACTAATACTGTATGATATCGGCATTGCGCATTTTATACAGAAACCATGGTATATTTTTTTTACTTTAATCTGAGATTTAATCAGTTCTTCTGCAGGCCGTTTATGAAGATTCATATTCTTAGATGAATTTATGATAGATTTAATTTCACCGTATGCTTTTTTATAAAGATCCGGATCTTTAGTTTTATTAAATAAAACACCCATATCCATATTTTCTGATGGTAAGTAATTGTGTATATCCATTGATGTAATAAGAAGATTTTCTTCATTGCAGCAGCATTTAGCACTTAGATTAGGAGTATGAAATATTTCCATATTTTCAATTTCACCTAACTTTAATTTTTCTTCAGTTTCCAGATCTTCATTTGAATAAACAAGACTTATAGCTGTAGCTCTCGCCAATGAATTTTTTAGCGCTTTATAAAATTCATCCGAGTACTGAAGGTATGGAAAAAGGATAAGAAGTTCATCCTTTGAATTTTTGATAATATTTTCGATGTAAAACAATATCGCATTGCCAGTTAGAAATTCAGCCACTATATTCTCTCTTTAGATATTTAATATTTAATTGAAATTCCAATGAAGATGTAAATCTCTATTTATTACAAAACTTATAACATCATACAAATTTATCCCGCTACGAAGACGGCATGACTGCTTTTTTCATTAGCCGGATGATACAGCAAACAAAAGCAATAAAACATTGATGTCAATAATTATTATTAATTCAATAATGCTAATTCAGTAACTATTAAAAATGTAGTTAATTAAAGTTATCCCATTATATATGACTCGTGGTAATATTGTCTTATAACAGGTTGATAGCGGATATATAAAGATTATGAGTGTATTTTAATAAAATAATTTTTCGCAGATACAATTTATTTTATTTCGATCTGATGATAAGTCCATGCTGTACTTTTAGAAGAACACTATTCTGCATAAGATTAGTTATCCCTTCCGACATGTCAAGATCGCTGATATTACTTTCTGTTTTCTGGAGATTCAGATACTGATAACTTTTACCTTCGATTTGAAATCTAAGTAAATTGGATTTAACCCCCTGGATAACACGTTTTGTTGTGAGTTTTTCTAAAGCATCATCCACAAGTCCCATGGATTTATTACTATCTCGGACAACATCAACATTATTTAGTCCCAGATTTTCAGTAGTAAGTTCAGGTATAACACTTATGCTGTTAAACTGGAGGAATTTTGCATTAAGATTTATCTGACTCAAAAACTGATTTATTTCTGACTGTATATACCCTTTATCTTCTGAACTGAAAATTCCGTTTGAAGCCTGAACAATAAGGAGACGTACTCTTTTAAGCAGTTCCTGATCCTCCGCAATTGCTGATTCAATATAATTGTGGAAATTTCTCATGTCCTCAGCATTCATAGATTCCTGTTTAAGCTGTTTAAGTAGAGAATTCATTTTTTCGGAGACGGCAAATCCTGCAGGATCATCAGAGGCAGAATTTATCCGTTTAGCAGAAGACAACTGAGACATTTGAGTATCAAGCTGCAATTGAGTAAGTTTACTCTGATTAATTATAAAGTTGTTTTGATCGTTTCCAAAAACAATAAAATTTGCTCCATCAGGCTGAAACAGAAAGCTATTATCTTTTCCAGATGCATTCAGCGATGCGATAAATAAAAAGATTATAATTGAAAGAGTGAATAATCTCATTAAAAGACTCCTTTCTTTAAATGAATAATACAAAGAAAAGTAAAAGAAGTCAAATCCGCGGGTAAAAAAAATTTTTTTTAGACAAAACAGTTTTATTAATTTATATAATATCTTATTATCTAAGAGGGCACTGAAATTTCATTATTAAAAATGAGCTATTTTTTCTTTATTTTATTTTCATCGATAAGCTGCTGATTGAGGTAAATTGCACTTAGTGATTGTTTCAATTCAGTTGCTTTTTTCAAATACTGCTCCTGAAGTACCAGATTAACCTTCTCTCCAGGGTCTTTTTCAAGGTTAAATAAATATTCCTTTCCTGTTTTGAGATGTGTTATATATTTATAAGGTAAATTTATCACTTCTAAAAAACGGCCATTATAAGGTTGTATCAGATACACCGGATGGATTGTTTTACGGTCAAATACAGATATCCCTGTCATATTATTTGCTGCGTCCGATATTCCCAGCATATCGGTAATAGTCGGGCCTATGTCAATCTGGGAGTATGCTCTTTCTTTAATTCTATCCGGTTTTATAACACCATCCCATATTACCAGAAACGGTATACGAAAAGTTTCATCATAAAAACAGACCTCATTGCTATATACTCCATGTTCCTTCATTGGGAAGCTATGATCACTGGTAATTATCACAATTGAGTTTTCAAGATATTTCCTCTCCCTGAGGAGCTCAAAGAAACGTGGAAGCTGACTATCGCTAAGACGTAGTGCGTTTGAATATTTTTCCTTTATATTCTGCGGATCTTTGTAAATAGTCCGTTTTTCTACAGGCAGACCGTCGCAGGGAATATGTGTACCGATTGTCATAAGTGCCGCAAAGACCGGTTTTTCAAGAGACTTGCCATGAAGAGAATCCAGCATCTCGAAAAATCTTTCGTAGAAAACTTTATCCTCAACACCCCATCCCCAAATAGATGGCTTGTCCTCTTTCCGTCTATATTCTCCATATGATTTTACAACAGAAA
Organism: uncultured Leptospirales bacterium; assembly: GCA_964450405.1. GTDB lineage: Bacteria > Spirochaetota > UBA4802 > UBA4802 > UBA5550 > WRGT01. Next base: position 259,092 of record CAYVCQ010000004.1, read on the forward strand.
ATCCTGCCTTAAGAAGACTGTTTTTTGTATTATCAAAACTCAAATTGTGAAATGCCTGAAAGAAGATTGTCTGATAGCCCGCATCGGTAAGTATACCGGGAAATCCTCCAATGTTCAGATCCGGATAGTCTACAAATATCTTCCCCTTGTAGCTTGGAAGGATAGAAAAGAAAACCGCAGCCTGTCCTTTACAGGTCTGTATAGAGTTACCGTAAAACCGGTCAATATATAAACCACGGTTTATCAGTGCATTGAAATTCGGAGTGTATTCAATTCCATCAGGAGCTTTTGCATCTACAAAGTTTGCATTAAACGACTCCACCAATATAAGGAAAACATTCGGTCTCTTCTTTTTGGCTGATGGGACAACAGTACTTATGGAAGTAAGAGGAATACTTTTTTTCTCATATGGGAAATCAGATGATACCGGTTGCGCATAAACCGGTGTGCTGTTTTCTCCAAGAGCGCTCTTTGCAAAAAGTGAAAATACATCTCCTCCCTGAACGGGCAGTAATAAAAGTAAAATCCATATAAATAGTGCGGTCAATCCGGATTTAAATGTTACTCCATCAGCCCGCCGCATAAGAGAAAATTTTTGCTCAATAAAAAAAACTACAAGCAGAATTATAAAAAGAAAAACCAGATCCATAACATTAAAAGGTGTGCTTATCATTGAAAATGCTTCTTTTGAAAAGCTTATACCAATATTATCCCGAACAAGAGAATAATCCAGAGAAGTGCCGGTATTAAGCTGGTATGCGTTAAGAGCCCAGAAAAATAATATTGCCAGAGGTGTAAATATCTTTATCATCACATTATTAATGAGAAGTAACTCCAAAGCTGATGAAAGTAAAATCAGCATAAATAAACTTAAGATCATTGATAATATATCCTGTCCGCTTATGGAATATCCGGAAACATTGTGAATTATTAATAGAATAAAATAAATCAGCTGAATAAAGATCAGAGAGTATGAGAAAAATCCCGGTATTGGAACAAATGGTTTAATTCTCTCAAACAATGTCTTTTTTCTTTTAGATCTGTTCATTTTCCGCTGAAGGCCCTGTCTGCCATGGAATGGTCTCCACCGGGATTCCAGAATGAGTATGATTTTCCACCACCATCCGCTACACCCTTCACTTGTTTTAATATATAATCAGGTCCCCAGGTGGGAGAATTATAGTTCCAGTCCTGTATCCATGACCGGATAACGGTTCTTCCCCGGGAATGGTATATTGAACGGATTGTGCTATCGCGAACTATCCAGTATGGTCTCTCTGCATCGGAGTACCTTCTGTAAAATGAAGCACCGAAGTGAGATGGATAAACCATGGGATACACAGCATCAACAAAACGCGATAGGAACTGAATATCCTGTCCAATAAGATTACCGAATCTGTACCATGCATTAAATCCGTAAATATCTATGGACACCGGAACACCGGCCTCTTTCCGGGCCTGCTGGAGAAAGTCCCCCATGATTTCAGATTTGAATGTGTCATCCTTTTCCCTGAATCTGTATAAACATCTGCCAACAAGCCCATCGGTGGGAAATCTAATATAATCGAACTGAATCTCATCGAATCCTAGTTTTGCCGTTTCCCGTGCAATCTCAATATTGTAATCACGTACAAACTTTGAGTAAGGATCACACCACTTTTCTCTGGGGAGTCCAACCCACGCCTTGTTAGTCACCTTATCCCATATTGCATATTTGCCGCCATATGCTTCGTAAAGTTTCTTATCTTTAAAAGTAACGTTGCGGGCGATTACATATATTCCCTTAGAATGAAGCTGCTTAATTATATCCTTAATATTAGTATTTTTGATAGCTCCAAGTTCACTTGCAATTTTAGATTCAATCGAAGCATTTATTATTCCGAAGTCATCCTTCACATCGATAACGACTGCATTAAATTTATTGCGGAGAAGTATCTCCATAAAACCGTTGAAGTTTTTATCTATCATACTCCAGCTGACATATAATGCCTGCCTGTTTCCGGATTTACTTTTCTCTTCCATTTTATATTCTGTAATATTTCTTTTTACAAAAAGAGGAGGATTCTTATCGCCTCCCTTCACAAAGATCATCGCAGGAGCGTCATCAGCATAACTCTTTTCAAGTTCTTTTTGTAGAGGTGGAATTTCAATTTTTTTACTCGAAGGATTAAACTGGTAAATAGACTCTGTTGTTGCCATGAAAATATTATCTTTAAACGGAGCAATACCATATACACCCTCTGTCTTCTCATTTAAAATGGGTATATTTACAATATTCCATTTTTTCCAGTCGGAGGTTTCAACAACTCCCCGCCCGAAGAGATATCCCGAATAAAGTTTACCATTACATGCTGCAATCGCCGATACACCCTCGCAGAAATTAAATTTCCCGACATAATATTCCTTAGGCACACCGTCGTTAATTTCAGTAGTGGAGGATGGAGTTATCCGCACAACTCCATTGAATGATGTACCTGCATAAATAACACTATCAACAACAGCAAGTGAAGTGAAATAGTATGAGTTTTTATTCTCAACAACATTGATTTTCTGCCAGCTTTTTCCGCTGTCGGAAGACTTATATAGAACATGCTTTGTCGCAAGATACAATCTGGACTTATCGGCAGGATCGATACAAAATGCAGAGATTGATCTGTATTCATCTACATCTTTAAGCTGTGTTCGGCGTTTTAAAACTGATGAAGAGATATCGACCCATTTAGTATCAGCTGAAGATCGCCTGAAAATTCCGGAATACTCAGAAGTTAGGTACAGAGTACCGGCTGTATCAGAGGTTATATATTCAGCTTCAAGATTACCGGGAAGACCCTCGGACATATCGTGCCATGAACTCCCATCGTAACCTTTTATTCCTTCACCGGGGAAGTACCCGATGTATTTGAAACTCTCAACCTTGCCCGAACATGCTGTTGAGCTTAAAAGTATAACTGAAAAAATAATAATATATATTACCGGATATTTCCGTAAAAAGTTTCTGGAAAAAAAAGACATTTTATCCCCCGTTAAATTAACTTAAAAATTACGAAAATCAATTACTTACTGTTTTTATCTTCACCATTAGACTGTCAATTATTAAAATCCGTATTTAGAATTGCATTAAAATAATCCACGTTGCCGTAATATACAAAATCAAGTGCAGAAAAATTCAGCATAGTTAAAAGATTTTTTTTTGCTTCAAGAGAAATATATTTTGTAAAAGTTGCAGTTCCGCTGTCTGCATCCCATAAAGATAAAGATAGAGTTTTACCTTTTGGATCAATATTTACACTTTCAGTAATTACACAAGATTGATATTGAAGAGAGCTTACAAATGATTCTATCAGATTCTTATCAAGCTTGAAATTTTTTATTTCAATTGATTCTACCCCAATTTGAGCATCCCTCGTTGTAAACTTTTTCAGAATATATGAGTCATATGTATTTATAGCCGGATCACCCTTTTCAAATTGCCAGTTCTTATCAAGATTTAATGAAACATTATCAAGCTTAATAGCCATTTTCTCAGAATCCGGAATTAAATATTTTTTACTGGAAGTTTTATCTTTATGGAATACCGGGAGCTTACTGATTCTTGTGAACATATCCGGATCGTTTGGAGCGATAGATCCAAAGCAAACCAGTTTTAGCGAGGTATACCCTTTCTCTCCATAATTATCAGATTCAGAGTTAATACTCGACTCCAGTTTATAAAACGGAATCCACCATTTGTAACTGTTAACAAGTTTTCTATTATAACTGGTCCAGTTTGAATTGGTGGTAATATCATTTTTATTTTTAAGTTTTTGAGATACTTTTTTATTTTCACCTCCGAGATAATCCATAAGATTAAGCAGGTCTGCAATAATGAATGCTCCTTCTTTAATATCCCCTTGAGAATCCTCAGTGTAAAATTCGATGTTTCCTTTTTTTAAAATAAAATGACCCAGATAAAGATATGACTTACCGTCATTAAGATTGCAGACACGGAGAACATACTGTTTATTATCAGCCTTAATCAATCCTATAAGTCTGTTTACCGGTTCTTTATTACCGTAAATTCCTTTTCTCATATCATGATAATAAACATACTGACCGGTTCTCTCAGCAGGAAATGGATCTGCAGTAACCATGGTACTTTTCGCCGCATAAACCAAGGATGGAGTAAAAATCACAGATCCGAAAAAAAAGATCACTGATACCGCAATGAAGATATATTTTATTTTTTTTATCATGATTATTATTCTCCTTAAAAATAAAAATAAGATTATTTGGTGTGCCTGAAATATTCTGAGAACTATATTTTTTATGAATCTGACGATCAATACTTTTTTAATATTTATTTTGATATTTATTTTATTTATGATTTGCATTTTAAAATTGCATTTGATTACTTTGCATACCAAAGTTTTTAAATAAAATAGTTTTACGGAGGAATATATATGAAATCATTCAAAATCGCAGGATTGTTTATCATTTCAATTCTTATAGCACTGCCTGCCTATGTTAAAACTCAGGTTACACAGAGTGAGCAGGAGAAGATGCTTTTTTCAGGAAATGCCGCATATGTACAGAATTCAAAAGAGGATGTACGGGCTGAACTCTCCAAGGGACAAAAACCTTATGCAATTATTGTTACATGTTCAGATTCAAGAGTCTCACCAGAAATAATATTTAATGAGTCTCTTGGAAAACTTTTTGTAGTAAGGACTGCCGGAAACGTTGTTGATCCCATCACAATAGGCAGTATTGAATATGCAGTGGAACACCTGAAAGCTCCTTTAATAGTTGTACTTGGACATCAAAGCTGCGGTGCAGTTAAAGCTGCAATCAGTTCAGATGGACATGCGGAAGGAAATATCGGAGAGATAATTAAAAAAATTCTTCCAGCTGTTAAACTTGTAAAATCAACTGCAAAAGCAACAGATAATATTGAGAATAAAGTAATTGCTCAGAATGTAAAGAACGTAATTGAAAATATCACATCTAAAAGTGAAATAATTACCGAAGAGAAGAAGCATGGAAAAGTACAGATTATAGGCGCTTATTATTCCATTGAAACGGGGAAAGTTGAGAAACTGGATTGATTAACACTCAGGTATTCTGAGTTTATAGATTTGCATTTTTAATTTAATCATCTCAAATCTGTCATCCTCGCGAATGCGGGGATCCATTGTAAATTAAACTGTGGATTCCCGTTTTCACGGGAATGACATTTCCTGTATAAATTTTAATCTGACATATGACAGGATGACAACGTAGGATTTAAAGATATATAGATTTTTTTTCAATTGCTCCGTAGAGTTTCATAGGCGGTTTTACGAGCTTCTCTGCATTATAAAGCATTATATCCAGTTCCTCATCAGTACGGAGCGGATCGTGATGGAATGCAAAAAGATTTTTTACATTGAATTTATTACTTATCTCAATTGTCTTATTGAGTGAAGTATGCCCCCACCCTATTTTATTTTTATACTCTTCATCAGTATATTGACAATCTGCAATCAGTATATCTGCATCCTTTATGAGATTCCCGATATTTCTTTCATTTATTCTTTCAATTTCGGGATCATCGGAAATTTCACTATCTGTGGCATATACTACAACTTTCCCTTTGTACTCAATGCGGAATCCCAGGGATAACGATGGATGTATGAGATGAGTAAAATATATCTTAACATCATTTATAAAGAAAGGACTATCAGTGAGAGTGTTAAATACTACATCAGATGCAAGTTCAAGAACAGTTACCGGGAAATATTCTTTGTCCATCTGTCCGTATATAAGCTTCTCTAGAGCTGACACGCTATTGCCGCCGTAAAAAGAAATTTTGTTACCGGGCAGATATGCCATGTGAAAAAACGGAAATCCCTGGATGTGATCCCAATGAGTATGTGTCACAAGAATATTATACTCCCGCGGCGAACCTGCAAATTCATGTAATAGAGAAGCACCAAGCTCACGCAATCCTGTTCCGGCGTCCAGTATAATTATTGTGTCGCCGCACCTGACCTCCACACAGGGTGTGTTTCCGCCATACTTCAGAAAGTATTTTCCAGGAGTAGGAATTGATCCCCTTGTCCCCCAGAACTTTATCTTTATGTTGTAGTTATCTTTATTTATATTTGCCATAAATTTTACTTTTCATTGAAGCATTTTACAACTTCTATTTATGCTTTGTCAAGATTATAATAAATTTCTTAAAATACTTTCACACTGTAACAAATTATTTTTGAAGGAATAAACCCAGACTGTCATTCCGGCTGGAGCGAATACGGAATGCCGGTATCTCATAAAATGTATTTTATTACAATGAATGATTGTTTTGTATATAAAATCACGATAAGTTATTCCGGTATTCGCAAAAACTGAAGTGCGAAACCGGAATGACAACATTGGAGTTAAATTAAAAAATAAAATAGTATCTCCGTCCTAAAAATAAATTGCTGCCCTTTCACACAAATACTTCAACTAGTGGCTGGCATGGGAGAGGCCAACTACCTCTTTAAATTCCAATCATCAGAGGCATACTTTTTTCTTGATAATTCCATAATTTCAATTTCTGTATCCGACAAACCCCTGTCAGAAAAATTTATATTAAATGATTTTGAGAATTTTTCTATTATAATCATCCTTAGTTTTTCGATAAAATCTTCATTTATCTCTATACCGGTTTCGTCTCTGATTGATGTGACAGATTCAGCTCCAGAGGAAAATCCCCTTTTTTTCAGTTTAGCTTCATCCATCCTGATAGCGGATGAGATAATGCTACGGTCTATATCGAGAATCAGAGTTCCGTGCTGCTGAAGTATCCCCCTCTTTCTAACCTGCGCACTCCCCGAAATCTTTCTGTTATTAACTACAATATCGTTTACCGGTCTATACTCTGCATTAATTGTAAATGAATTTATTGAATTGATTAGAGGCGAAATAATAGATCTGAAAGAATCCTCAACAGATACTGGTACAATACCATTATTTAAAGAAAGAGTAAAACTATAAGTTAGCTCCATATGATGAAGAACTGTTCCGCCCGCGGTATCTCTCCTAGTAATGGAGATACCATTTTTTCTGCAGTAGTCTGTGTTTACATATTTTTCTATTTCCTGGAAGTAACCAATTGTAACCGATGCATGATCCCAGCTATATAATCTCAACGCAGGAAGTGAATCCGACATTGACAGGCTTTGCAATATCGCATGATCTTTTGCCATATTAACTGCACTGCTTTGCGGTGGATCAACTATAAGCCTGAATCTGTTCATTTATTATAGGTCTCCATCTTAACATACACTTATTGAAGATGCATGATATGAACTTCGTACATCAGGAGCGCTCAGAATCTTTTTGAATCCTAAAATTTCGCCGGTTATTCTAATCTCTTCAAACTCGTCTGGATGATAATACTTTTTTACTTCATAAAAATCTTTACCGGGACTAAGATACTGACCCACGGTTAGTATACTGCATCCGGACTCAATAAGATCATGCATTGCAGCACTTATATCGTCCATTGTTTCTCCGAATCCCACCATAAGTCCGGACTTTACAATGAACCCCATATCTGAAGCAGTTTTAATAAGATTAAGGGAATGCTGATAGTTCCCCAATGGCCTTAGTTTAGGAAAGTAACTTTTCACAGTCTCGATATTGTGATTTAAGATATCAGGTTTTGCTTCTCTGATTATATTCAATGAAGTATTACAGCTGTTTTTAAAGTCCGGAACAAGCAGTTCTACTCTGCATCCTGATACTCTCTCCTTAATTTTAACTGCTGTTTCTGCAAAATATGAAGCGCCTCCATCAGGCAGGTCATCACGGGTAACAGATGTAATTACCGCATATGTCAACCCAAGTCGAAATATTGCCTCTGCAATTCTTTCAGGTTCACTGCGATCAGGAGCATCCGGAATACCGGTTTTAACCGCGCAGTATAAACAACCGCGCGGGCATTTATCACCCAGTATAAGAAAAGTCGCGGTATTGTCTGAAAAGCAGTGACCAGCATTTGGACATTTTGCCTCCATGCATATAGTATTCAGGTTCAGCTCACCTACACATTTTTTTACATTCAGATATCCCTGTCCTCCGGGTGTTTTGTATCTAATCCATTCAGGTTTTCTAATCGTGATGTTCACCCCATGTTAGAATAGGTTTTTTTGCAGCAAGCACTGTATCGACCCTCTTTACTGACGTAGTGTGAGGAGCTCCTAGGACAAGTCCCGGCTCTTCAGTACATTCTGTTCTTATCTTTTTCATTGTATCAATAAAACGATTAAGAGATAATAGTGTTTCCGTTTCTGTCGGCTCAATCATCATCGCACCCTGAATAAGCATCGGAAAATAAACTGTCGGAGAATGGAATCCGTAATCCAATACTCTCTTACCTATATCATTTGTTGTTATTCCGCCAGGGAGACCTTTATCGCTAAGGACAAATTCGTGCATACACCTTCTATCAACTGGAAGGTAAAATAAATCTTTCAGCTGTGACATCAGATAATTCGCGTTTAATACAGCAGTATCAGATATTTCCCGAAGACCGCTGTACCCCAGCATCTTTATATAAACCCATGCCCTGAGACAGATTGCGAAATTTCCCTGAAAAGAGTGTATCCTGCCGATTGAATCAGGAAGGTCATAATCCGGATTATACCCTTTCTCTGTTTTTTTTACGAGAGGGACAGGAAGAAACCTTACAAGGTGCTCCTTAACACCGAGAGGACCTGAACCCGGACCACCACCTCCATGCGAAGTTGAGAATGTTTTGTGAAGATTAATGTGCATCAGATCAAAACCCATATCACTAAACCGTGCTCTTCCAACTGTGGCATTCAGGTTTGCTCCATCTCCGTAAAACAGTGATCCGTTTTTGTGAAGAGCATCTGCAATCTTAATCAGATTTCTATCGAACAATCCCAGAGTATTGGGACTTGTAAGCATCATTGCAGCTACATTTTTATCAAGAAGCGCTGTAAATTTTTCTATATCAACATCACCTTCCGGCGTAGATGGCACTTCCCGGACTTTAAAGCCGCACATCGCAACCGATGCAGGATTTGTCCCATGAGCAGAATCGGGAATAAGAATAGTATCACGAGTCTCACCAATACTTTCAAAATATTTTTTAATGATCATTACACCCGTAAGCTCACCGTGTGAACCGGCTGCAGGGGATAGAGTAAATCCTGAAAGTCCCGAGATTTTACAGAGAAATTCTGATAGTTCATATATTATTTGTAAAGATCCTTGTGCACAGTCAGCTCCGGTAAGCGGATGGAGAGATGAAAATCCTCTGCCGCGTGATATCCTTTCATTGATTTTAGGATTGTACTTCATAGTGCAGCTTCCAAGCGGATACATGCCGTTATCAACACCAAAATTCATCTTCGAGAGATTATTGTAATGTCTAACAACCTCGGGCTCGCTGCAATCCGGAAGATTTACTTCACTACGTATATATTTTCCGGGGATATTATTATATTCTTCACCAGACCATTGAGGTATCCGGTAGTGATTCTGACCGGCAGTGCTTTTTTCAAAAATAAGTTCTGTGTTCATCTGCATCCTCCGATTATATCGGCATATTCATCTGCATCTTCTTTTGTTATCATTTCGGTTGCGCAGACAAGTAAACATCCTTTATACTCAGGATATAATTTTGAAATATCAAGTCCGGGATTAACTCCCCGATTTATGCATTCTTTAATAACTGTTTCATAGTTTTCAGGTCGTATTAAGAATTCATTAAAAAATGGAAAATTTTGATGAAGTGTCTCTGTTCCGGATTCTTTAATTCTTTCATGGAGATAGCAGGCTGTTTTATGATTTAGAAGTGAGAGTTCTTTTAACTTAACACCGATAAGACTCAAATAAACAGCAGTTCTTAAAGCAATAAGCCCTTCGTTGGTGCATATGTTTGAAGTAGCCTTCTCACGTCGTATATGCTGCTCCCTTGTCTGAAGTGTAAGGGTATAAACCCTGCTCCCTCCGGAATCCAGTGTTTCACCAACGAGTCTTCCCGGAATCCTCCGCATAAACTCTTTCTTCGCAGAGATGTATCCTGCATAGGGCCCGCCGTAATTAAGATAATTTCCGAAACTCTGAATCTCTCCGCATACTACATCCGCACCTGATTCACCCGGTCCTTTAAGCATACCGAGACTCATCGCTTCTGCAACAACAGTAATAAGTATAGATGACTTTTCTTTTGTGATATTTGAAAATTTCTCAACATCCTCAATCAGTCCAAAAAAATTCGGACTCTGAACTATGACCGCTGATGTTTCGTTATCGACAGATTCTCTGCACTTGGCAATATCAGTGATGCCTTCAATAAGGGGGATTTCTGCAATTTCAAATCCTGCAGCCCATGCATAAGTCTCAAGAACTTTACGGTAATTCGGATGAACACCCCTGCTGACAAGAACTTTACTCCTGCCATTGGTACGCACCGCCATCATAGCTGCCTCAGCCATAGATGTAGCTCCGTCATACATGCTTGCGTTAGTGATATCCATACCGGTAAGACGGCTCATCATAGTCTGAAATTCGAAAATAGCACCGAGAGTACCCTGACTCACCTCCGGCTGATAAGGAGTGTATGAAGTATAAAACTCCGATCTTGATGATATTTCATCAACAACAGAAGGCACATAGTGATTATATGCGCCGGCTCCAAGAAAAGTCTTCCTGAATAAATTGTTTTGTTTTTCAATGGAGGAAGCAGCTCTTTCTATCTCAATCTCTGAAAGTGGAATCGGCAGACCTTCGATGCTGTTGATCTGAATATTTAATGGGATGTCCATAAATAGTTCGTCGATAGATGATATACCTACAGCATCCATCATTTTTCTTCTGTCATCGTGCGAAAGCCCGGTGAAGCTCATATCAATCCGCTTCCTTGATAAGATTCAAGTATTCAGCAGGCTTTAAAAGTTTATCGCATGCTTTTACATCATCAATCTCAAGTTTAAAAAGCCAGCCATCTCCATAGGGATCTTTGTTTATTATTTCCGGATTGTCCTCCACATGACGGTTTACATTTGTAACTGTACCTTTCACCGGGGAGTAAACATCAGAGGCAGCCTTCGGAGATTCAATTATAACAATCGGATCACGCTGTTCGACGGCTGTGTGAATAATATTGGCTACAAATTCAACAAAGACGATATCACCAAGTGAGTGCTGAGCATGATCAGTAATCCCGCACAGACCATTTTTTTCATCGATAATTCTAATCCACTCATGATCTGCAGTGTATAATAAATCTTCAGGCACATGCATCCCTTTTTCTTTGCTCATTGTCAGACCTCCGGTTAATTACTTATGATGTTATTAAAAAATAATTTGATATCACACTGAACTTATGCTTCTCAACCGTTATAACTATAAAACGGTTTCTTTACGATTTTCCCCTCTACACCTTTCCCTCTAATTAATACCTCTACGCTATCACCGATTGACAGGACTCCCTTTTTAACACGTATCAATGCGAGACCTTTTCTGAATGTCGGCGAGTAAACACCGCTGGTTAATATACCTATTTCCTGATTCTTATATATTACCGGATATCCTTCATGAAGAACACCTTTCCCTGAAAGTTCCAGACAGAATTGTTCATACTCCGGACCTGTTGTTTTAGAATTCAAAAGAGCTCTTTTACCAATATATTCATCGCTTGAGTTCACCAGCCAGCCAAGTCCTGCTTCAATTGGATTTATTGTTTCATTTATCTCATGACCGTAAAGAGAATAACACGATTCAAGACGGAGAGTATCTCTTGCCCCGAGTCCCGCTGGTTTGATATCAAACTCAGCTCCCTCAAGCATTAACCTCTCCCACAAACTCTCCGCTTTTGCATTTTCGATAAAGAGTTCATAACCCCGCTCTCCGGTATATCCTGAGTTAGAAATCATTATATCAGAGCCGGTAAAATCATCGATATAAAAATGAAACCTTTCCAGTTTGTCGATTTTATCCTTCCCGAAAAGTTTTCGCATGACAGATAATGATTTCGGGCCCTGGATATCAATCTTTGAAATTGAATCTGAAATGTTATGCAGATCAACTCCATCTATAATATTCTTTTCCATCCAGATAAAATCTTTTTCAATTGTTGAAGCGTTAACTACCAGATAAAAATTATCCCTATCAATCATGAATATAAAGAGATCGTCAATTACTCCGCCGTTCTCCTGACAGAATAAAGTATACATACCTTTTCCCGGTTCAAGTTTTGATATCGAAGTAGGAATAAGTTTTGAAAGATAAAATGCTGAATTTTTACCTGTTACGGTAAATTCACCCATATGTGAAACATCGAATAGCCCGACAGATTTACGTACAGCTTCATGTTCTTCTAATATAGACGTGTACTGCACCGGCATTGAAAATCCGGCAAACTCAACCATGCGGCCGCCGTGTTCAATGTGGATACTATGAAGCGGAGTTTTTTTCATTTTCTTTTCATCCTGCGAAGACCGAAATCTGCTGCACGTAGAAGAGGATCGTAAACTTCACTAACCGGAGGTGCATAGGCCATCTCAGTTCTGCTAAGCTCATCCAGTGTAATTCCAAACTCAATCGCCATACTTATAATGTTAATTCTCTCAGCAGCACCTTGTTCTCCGGCACACTGAGCACCAAGTATTATCCCTGTATTTTTATCGAATATTATCTTCACTGTAATTTCGCTGTTGTCCGGATAATAATCCGGCCTTATTTTTGATGTTATCTTCCCCGAGGATGGTTCAAAACCACGATGGGAGGCAATGGAAGTATTAAAACCTGTACCGGCAATTTCAAATGAACCGATTCTGGTAACAAATGTGCCGGCACTCCCCCGGTATATTTCATTTCCCCCCAGTGCATTAATTGCAGCAGCAGTTCCCTGCTTGTATGCAGATGTGGCAAGTCTTGATAAAACCGGTTTGCCGTCAACGGAGGAAAAATTTACAATACAATCTCCTGCTGCATAAATATCTTTAACTGAAGTCATTAGCATATCATCTGTTTTAATTCCCGAGGGTGATGAATCTATACCTGAGTTAACAGCAAGCAATATATCCGGCCGGAAACCTGCAGCAATTATAGCCATATCGGCATGAATAGAAATATCCCGGCAGATAACCTCTTTTAGACATTCATTCCCGGCAATTCCTGTAACGGTTTTTTCTTTCAGAATCTTTATTCCCGAGCTTACAAGATAGCTCTCAATGTGAGCCGCCATATCCGGATCTAAAATTCCTTTTAAAAGCTGATCCTCCATCTCAATTATAGTCACATCTTTATTCTGCATACGCAATGCATAGGCGGTTTCTATACCAATAGCACCTCCGCCGATAATAACGCATTTCTCAGAACACTTCATTCTCTCCTGAATAAATGATAGATCATGTATACCGGCAAATGTAAATGCTGACAAATTTAAATATCTTTCAAGATTCAATATCGGAGGGACAAAGGGTATACAACCCGTTGTTAAAATCAGTTTATCATAAACTTCTTCCAGATCTCCATTAAGAGTAGAGACAGTTAATTTTTTTTCTTTATGAGAGATTTTCTCAACCCTGCCTCTGATTTTTTTTATACCGGATCGCTGAAGATTAAGATTCTGAAGAAGATCTTCATTTTTTACAATACCCTCAAGAGCATAGGGAAGACCGCAAGGATGGAATAGATCAAAATCTTTAGGATCAATAACTGTAATTTCAGAGGGGATATCGCTTCTCTTTATAGCCATTGCAGCTGCGTAGCCTGCAGAACCGAAACCGCATATTACAATTTTCATACTGACTCCGGATATAATTTTATTCTTTATTATACTATAATATATCCGGAATGATTTTTCAATTCACAGAGGAGTTTTATTTACAGAATTTCAGAGAGGGATAAAAAGCAATTAATTTGACATAACTTCTTATATTAAAAATAGTTCGGTTTGGACATAACTGACATTTGTGTATGTCACTTCACCATATCACGGTAACTTCTTTAACTTCCTGAAAACGTTCATCACTTGAAATGATAGGAACATCAAGCCATAGTGCAGAAGCCAATATCATTCTGTCGTGCAGTTCATAGAATTTTATACTTTCTGCTTTATGAATAATTTCAGGTGTTAAGTCAATTAGTGAATAAAGGGATGATGTATTAATTCTTTCCATAGTATCTGAGAGGTTTATCTTTATCCTTTTCTTTTCCGACAGATAAAGTATTTCCATAAGACTGATAACGGATATATGAAAGATGTGGCTGGTTTCAGCGTTCAGTATTTCCTGTGCATTAGCACCTATAGTTCCACTGTCACTGAAATGACGTATGATTGTTACTGTATCTAGAAGGTATTGCATCTAAATCTTTTTATTCAGCACTGTGCTTGACAGGTTTTTTCGTAAGTCCTGAATTTCAGTTTCCAGGTCTGTTAAATTTGCAAATCCTTTACCCTTCCAAATACCTTTAAGGCTAATAGGTTTCGGTTTATTAACATCAGCCTGGTTTAAAATAGTTTCTATATATATTTTAACTTCGTCCAGTTTGCTTTCGGGAATAAGATTAATTTCCTTCTGGATAGTCATTCTTTTAACAGTATTTGTATGCATCATAATTCCCCTATCTACGGATTAAAGTATATAGAATATAGTCAAATGTCAATTATTTTCTATAAAGTGTTACTGAAGATCTCCGGAACGTTAGCCGCAAATTTGCCATCTATTGTTCTACAATTATTCGAAATGGGGAACCTGTTCTTTGGAGTTTTGATTTTACCCGTCCGGTGTTTGGAGATGATTTGTTGTATTGTGATACGAACTTCCATATAAAACATTTTATCTTCACAAAACTTACTCAACAACGGACTTCTAACCGACTAGTTAGGATAGTAAACTGACCTTCATTTCGCTATAAAGCATCGACATCTTTAAACACCTCAACTTTAATAAGCTCATTCTTTTCATTAAAAACAAAATATGCTACGACATCAACTCTAAAAGGGAATCCTCTGTAACCCCCCATATCAACTCGTAAAAATCTACTACCAACTGGTTTATCTTTTTTATTATATATCTCTGATTCATCACCATGTACATATGAACCAGGGAAATCAAATTCTATTTTATAGTTTTTCTTTTGAATATAATTAACGACACTATCTATATTTGTACCCATTTTCATTTCATATATAAGCACATATTCAATAAACTCTTTTGGAAGTCTTAATACTGGTCTGTTTAATACTATAATCAAAAATACAACTCCGACTATTGAAACAAGAATTAGTTTAAATTTGTTATTTCCCACCCGAAGTTCCTTTCTTTTCAGTGAAATTTTAGACACTAACTGTTTTTCCAGACTTGCCGAGGGAGTGTCTAATGCTTCTCCAAGACCACCTACTATTTGATTAAACTCATCCTCCAGTTTTTTTAGGATCTGTAACAAGATCTACAAAGTTAGAATCTATTGTAATCCCACCATGAAATCCTATATCGCTTGTACCGTATTACGCATCAGGTATCACCTCATGGGAACTATTCCAGAATTTTCTCTCTTTTAAAAACTTCAGTTGCAATACGCCAGTAACCGTCTATACCCTCTTTCTTCTTGAGATAATACCACCATTCTGCACCCCATAGATAATATGTATCATAGCGGCATTCCAATGCATAGTTTACATTTTCTCTAAAGTGTTTCATAGAGAAATTCTTCATCTGTTCTTCCAGGGTCATTTCGAAAATCTGCTTATCGCCCCATGGCTCTGTTCCAAGTTCAATAATAATAAAGTTCTGATCAGGTTTGCCGGTAAAAAATTTTACAATATCGCGCTTAAGAGGATATATCTCCGGTGTAATGGGATAAGTAAATTCACCGAAAAACCGGCTATTCACTTTGCGATACAGTGTAGTTCCGAAAATATTTCCCCTCGATGCGGCCCTGTACCAGTCTCCGAATTCTCCTCCGTCAGTTAAAAGTATCTTTCTGCCTGGATCAAGATTCCTCACAGTATCTATTTCTGAAGCGATAAGTTTTTTATCTATCTTAGGGCATTCTCCAAACCTTAAAAATGGTTCATTCTCCACCTGCCAGTAAAGAATATTCCGATAACCGCGGTAACGTTTCACCACTCGTTTTATATATGGCAAAAGATCTTTTTTCGGATTTGCCCATTTAGGAATATGACATTCGGGCCATCTTGGAACACGCTGACCTACTGCTAAAATTACAGGCGTTTTATATTCGGCGGCTATACGCATCTGAAGATCGAGGCTGCTGAAATCATACTCCCCCTTTCTTTCTTCAATTCTGTCCCAATATGCAACAAGTCGAACTCCCTGAGGTTTAAGATCTTTCAGTATAGCCCTGAGAGTTTCACCCGTATTTAACCCGAGATCCTCTGCCATCATATCCGAGAAAGTCACTCCCCAGGTAACATCTACAGTCCGTGGAAGAGGAATATTCTCGTAATAACTCTGTATTCCCAGAATTGAAAGCCCGCCTACTATAAAAATCGTAGCTATTGCCTTTGCGAATATTTTTGACCCCTTTACAGATTCTTTTAACAAATCCGGCCGTATTTTTGTAACCAGAAATGCCAGAAAGAAAACAAGTACATATCTGAATCCATTAATTGATTCTATTATTGCAGGATGCTTTTCAAGTTTGATCGCATAGAAAAGAAGAATAGATCCTGATCCTGCGAGAATTCTACTGGTGAAATAGAGAATTCTATTCCCTGATGTTGTACCCTTTGATGTTGATAAGATCCCTTTGCGCAGAGCCGGTACTGCAAGCATCGAGAGTCCAAGTATCAGTGTTGCTGTTTTCATAAGAGCATAAGCAGTGGAAAAGTTTGCGGTATGTTCAAAAACAATTTTTTCAAGAATATTTGTACTACCGGTAAGAAGCGATGCAAGAATAGTCCATGGTAGAAGTTCTTTCAGGTGAGCTCTTTCGGAAAAGAAAAGGGTAAATCCTCCCATAAGCAGAAGTGAAAAACCTATCGCTTCAGAGGAATTCAGTGAACTAAGTACAAAAAACTCACCGAGAAGAAAAGTAGCAAGAGGAGCAAATCCTCCCACTACTGGAACAGCCTCCGAGGCTTCACCTCTTGACAAAACCTGATAGTAGCATATAAGCATAAGAATAAAAGAGAGTGCTGCAAGAAATACAATACCGATTGTCCTGATATCCGGAGCCTTAAACCCGAAAAGGAAAAATACCATTCCAAAGCTTCCCATTACCGTTATCCAGAAAACATATGGAACAACCTTGATCTCTCCATGTTCACCGAAAAATATTTTATCTACAATTAAAGATACACCGAAAAAAACCTGAGCGATAAATGCCGCTAAAACACCTGTCATATTTATATTCCTTTCTCAATTATTTCTCTGTACCTGTCGCATGATTCAATTCTGATTTTACGTGTAAGATCTTTACGGTCAATTGAAATCAGTCCGAACCTTGGCCAGAAACCCTTATCCCACTCGAAGTTATCCATAAGCGACCAGTGGAAATAACCCCTCACATCAACTCCGTTATCCATAGCTTTCATAATACTTCTCATTGAAACTTCTATGAACCATGCACGTTTCTTATCTTCAGCATCTGCAAGTCCGTTTTCAGTTATATAAACAGGGAGATTGTAATCTTTAAGACGATTAAGAACATTTTCTATCCCTTGAGGATAGAGTTCCCATCCAAGATCTGATTCAGATGATTTTCTATTTTTATTAAAACCGTAATTAATCCGGTTGTGAAAATAGTAATTTACTCCGATGTAATCGATCTTTGATTTAACATGATTAAGAAAGAACCTGTTCCATAAACGCTCGGATAAAGATGCTATTGCTTTATTAATAAAGCCCCGGCCAGCTTCAAAATAAGTCATATTGCAGGCCGGACCAATCATTGAATCGGGTATGCGCTTCTTTATTTCATCATAGGCAAGTATATGCGATTTGATAAGAGATTTCATTGCACGCTTATATGACAGCAGCCCTTTTTTTTCAGGAGGCCAGATCCCGCGAAGGTAACTGTTTAGAGAATAGATCTCAGGTTCGTTAATTGTGATAAAAAACTTAACATGTCCGGAAAATTCATCGGCAAGTTTTGCAGTATATTTCGCAAAGAGTTCAGGGAATTCAGGATGAGAAACTCCTCCCATCTCTGAAAGCCATAAAGGAAGAGTCCAGTGCCATATGGTTACAAACGGCTCTATATCTCTTTCACGCAATGCGGAGATCATTTTGTTGTAATGCTTCAGCTGATCCGCATCCCATACTCCTCTTTCTGGTTCTATTCTTGACCATTCAATGGAAAAGCGGTAAGCATTTATTCCTATTTTTTTTGCAACATCAAAATCTTCTTTATAACGCGAGTAGTGGTCAGCAGCAATATCTGAAATGTAATTTGCCGGCGTAAGGGCTTCTGATTTAATCAGATCCCATGATTCAAGATTGCTGAATTTCACAGATTCATCAGCAAGCCTTTTTGCGTTTCTTTTTTCCCATTCACTCCAGTCATTAATACATCCACCTTCAACCTGGTGGGAGGATGTCGATGCTCCAAAATAAAAATTATCGGGGAATTTTTTCATTTATTACCTGTTCTAATTTTAAAATTTCTTTATTATCTGAATTATTTTTCTTTTGTCAAGAGAATAACCAACGAGGTATTTATTTCATTATCTCTATTATAAGAGCACCAGAACTGATGCATCGGCTCAACGGAACACTATAACACTTGCTTTTGAACAGTTATATAAAAGATAATTTTCAATAACATTTTTTTATTGCACTTTTATATATCTGATTAAGAATACCGATAACTATATTAAGTAAATAAACTGTAGTTCGAAATAAACCTCTGGTTATTTTTATTTCCCACGCAATGCAAGGAAGTTTAAATGGATTTCACCACAAGTTTAGAATAATTACAGAAAATCATTAAGACCGGATATAAACATGGCAGATAACAGTACAGTCCTTTACAACGGTTCAGTGGAACTGATTAAAATTGAAACCGATGTATTGATTGCAAATTTAGCGGATATATTCTCGAGCAAGATTGCCATATTCAGATATAATAATGAACACAATCTTGTAACAATCCCTATCTCTGTCCTTGAAGAACTGCTGAGCGATTCATTCTCGAAAGAAACCGTTTTTTATATAGAAAAAAACTGGCAGCCGAAGATAAAGAAATTTATTGATTCAGTTCAATCCGCAAAAGCTGCAAAACCCGGATTTCCCGGCAAATCAGCAATCATGACTCCTCTTGAAAAGTACGGCGATACCAACGAAATGATGAAGAAGTACAACCTTATGTCAATCGAAGAAAGGGAGGAGATTCTAGACAAAAGTATTGAAAGTCTCCACGAGCTGCAGAGTAAAAAAACCATCATTGATATAGATTCAATTGTTAAAATGGTAGATGTCATAGCCAATACTTTCTATGCAAATTATGCGAACCTTGACGACAACCTGTCTTCGGAAAATGTAAAAAACAACATCCATGGAATATTTGTAAAGACAGAATGGGTAACACAGACTATAATAGAACTCTTTAAAAATAACGGATCTGTCTATCAGAGTTTTCAGGAAATCGACCAGATATCGACAGGATCATATACAATCGATAACATGAGTAGAGGACTTTTATGGTTCATCGGATTCTCTCTTTTTTATAATGACTATATAGATCAGGGTCTTGTCACAAAAAAAATCAGAGGCGAGTTTAAAGACAAGTATTCCCGCTATTACAAAAAAAGACTGCATGATGATATGACAAGCATTGAAAGAATCATAAAAGGAGGATTGAAAAAAATCGAAGTCGATAAAGATCTGCCTCTTTATGCAATTGGTGCTCTACTCTATGATATCGGGAAGATACCATTCATCGGTTACCACGATGGAGATGATGAATATGACGAAAGTGTTGTTAAGATGCATGTACTTCTTGGCTACAATATGATACTCAAAACAAAAAAGTATCCGTTCACAGTAGCGGCAATGGCGGCGTTTCATCATGAATATTATGGCGGGAAAGGAAGCTATAATTTTACTAATCCGATAATTTCAAAGCTGAACCAGAAGAAAAGGACTGATGACAAAGTTCAGTATTTTATTACTTACGACGAAAAAGAGTTCAAGGATGGAGTAGCGCTTGCATTTTTCCCGTGTAAAATAATCGAAATAATAGACATTTACAACGCCTTGACACACAGTAAAAGACATTCGCATTTTGAAGCAATGACAATACTGAAGAAATCATTTATCGCTCATAATTTCAAAATAGATCCGTTAATTTTTGAAATATTTCTTGAATTCAAACAGAAGTGCGGACTCATTACCGCTGGCGAACGTAAAGATATAGATGCTATAATTTATTAAACCATCTGAAAGATTTTTCACTTGTATTTCGTTCTGGTGACTTTTTAACAAATATATCATCCTCGCGAATGCGGAGATCTATTGTTTTGAAGAAAGTCGATTCCCGATTTCACGGGAATGAAATTATCCATAATCAGAGTTTTAATTTTTCTCTATGAATCAAGATATCTCCGTCCGTAAATCCATGAAGCAACAACAACTGCAAGAGTTATAGCTGTAAATAAAATCTTTATATTTAATACCATTGAAGATTCAGCATTCTCCATCATAAAAAACATTGGACCGGTTTTCCATATCATTTCAGTAAAACCGCTGATTACAAGGGAACCCCCAATCCATTTTTCATATTTCATATAAACAAATCCTCCGCCAACAATAAAAAGAAGACTTATTATCCAGTACACTATGATCTCCATTATCATTTTATGATCAGCTTCACGGCTGGCAATTAACTGCCCGATTTTTATCTTTCTCTGATAGGGATCATCGTTGTCGTATTGAGCAAGTTTTCGTCTCGCCTTACCGCTTTCCAGAACTCTTATTCTTTTTTCAGCATCGGCATAGATCATGGAGAGTTCTTTTAGAGAGAGTGATTTATCGATCTGGATATCTCCACCCTTTTTATTATACTTGTCAAGAACCGATTCCTGGCTTGAAAAAATCCGCACATAACTATGACGGACAAGCTGTGTGGTTAAAAGAATTATAAAAATTACCAGTAAAGCAGTTGCAAAATTTCTCATCAGACTCCCCTTCGGAAAGATTATTTTCCGATTGTACCTTTATTATCAGCTATATCAACTTTATATTTCTCAGGAACTGCTTTCTTTAAAATTGTGTATACTCCTAGAGAAAACTCCTTTGAACGTCTGCATGCATCAATCACCTGCACAGGATAGTTTCTTGTCAGAGATGTTTTTGCATCTTCAAGATTACGATATGCAAGTTTAAAGTAATCATTTACTTTCGGATTGTCAATTGAATCGACCATCTCTTCAGAAATTTCATCATTTAACTTCTGAGTATAATCGATATATTTCTTTGCAAGGCTTGTATAAATATCCCCCTGAAGTTTCAGGTATTCATTATAGATATCAACAGCCTCTTTAAATCTTGATTGTGTAATCTTAAGCTTTGCAATTTTTAAACGCTTCTGTCCATCCTGAAACTTTGCCTGATCAGAGGTGTCGCCGAAATTCAACACGGAAACCTCAAGAACCTTGTTTTCTTTTTCACAGCGTGCCCTAAGCATCTCCGCGTCAGAGGTATCACTTGCAGCGAGATCCAGGGAAAAGGTGGTAATAAAAATTAAAGGTAAAATCAACCATAATATCTTTTTCATTAAAAACTCCTTAAGATTATTTTTTAATTTTATACCTCGAAGAGAATATGTCAATTACTATAATTTCAAGTAATGATAAACTGGCATTGAAATACTTTCATCCGCACTTTCGATACAGCTGAGACAAAATACCTTTCATTTAAGAGCAGTTGCCTATAATTCATTTATTTTGTTGATTTTTAATTTTATTCAATGTAAATTGAAAATACATTATTATGATGAATTTCCAGATTATATTCAGGAGCACGGAGCAAATCATGCAAACTCCTGAAATTAAATTGCTGCTTCAATTTTATTAAAAATGATTTTCAAAAATTGTGTTATCACATGATCACAAGGACAGGGAATGCTAACTTTAAAAAAAAAGCTTTTTGATTTTTTTACTCATGAAGACTCAATTTCAAAAAACCTTATATACCGCATCGTAGCAGTCATAACTGCCGTATTTATTATTCTTATCTCTATCAACTATATTATTTCATTGAAAAAAACTAAAGAAAATACACGCACAAGAGGAGAGCTCATTTTTAACACTTTCTCATCAGTCATTATCGAACCGGTCTGGTCATTTTATATTATGCAGCTGAATAGTATTATGACATCATACATCCAGTTTGAAGAAGTCGCTTCAATTAAAATTGTATATTATGATCAGGTTCTTGAGCTTAAAAAAAAGGATTACAAACCTGAATATACTACTCTCTTTCAAAATAAGATAGAGAAAAACGGCGAGACACTTGGTTATGCATATATGGAAATTACCGACGAACATATCAGGATGTCCCTGCTTCGTGATCTTTTATTCAATCTTTTTATTCTTCTGGTAATACTTACCGTAACTATAGAAACAATAAGAAGACTTGTAAAAAAGCATCTGGCAGAACCTGTTCAGGAACTTATTGCCAATATTGATATTATAGCTGAAGGTAATTATTCCCATGTACTCCCTGCTGAGCGGCATTCCGAGCTTAATTCCATTATAAATACTATCAACAAGATGTCTAAACAGATATCAAACAGAGAGAAACAGGTAACAATAGCGCGGCAGTTTCTCGGAAATGTTATTGAATCAATACCTTCAGCAATTCTGGTTGTCGATGAAACCGGCGGAGTGATACAGTATAACCGTGCTGCTCTTTCTATCATGGAGATCATTACAGCTGGAAAAATGATGAGCGGAAATGCGGTGCCTGATAAAAAATTCTGGGATCTGTTTCCATTTCTGAACGAATACAGAGAAATTTATCCGGACATAATCGAAAAACAGCGATCCCTCCGATTCAGCAATGTATTGACCGAATCACGATATTTCAACATTACTATTCTTCCCCTTATTGACCAGGAGAGAAAAGGGATAGTGATTAGCATGGATGATGTGACTGATATAACATTAAAAGAACAACACCTTCAGCAGATTCAGAAAATGGAAACCATAGGTACACTTGCCGGAGGAATTGCCCATGATTTCAATAATGCACTTGGCGGAATCATCGGCAGTGTTTCACTCTTAAAACATAAGCTGGAAAAAAATCACCAGGTGGATGAAACGACCTTGAGTAAATTTGTACATATTATTGAAGACTCCGGTCACAGAGCATCTGATATGGTGAAGCAGCTCCTTGCACTGTCGAGAAAACAGGAACTCACATATGCACCTGTAGACCTGAATGAAATATTACTTAATGTAATAAATATCTGCGAATCAACTTTTGATAAATCAATCAAAATCAACACAACCTATCCGGAAGAAAAAGTAATCATCAATGCTGATCCGACCCATATTCACCAGGTGCTTCTAAATTTATGTATCAATGCCGATCATTCTATGACCATAATGAGAAACCCCGGTGAAGAAATCGGAGGTGAAATGACAGTTGTTATTGATATGGTTAGAATTGATGAATACTTCAAGTCCAGGCATAGTGAAGCCGCTGATACTGATTACTGGCGTATATCCATTACCGACAGCGGTATAGGTATTGATTCAAAAAATATTTCAAAGATATTTGATCCATTTTTTACTACCAAGGATAAAAATAAAGGAACCGGTCTTGGTCTTGCAATGGTATATAATATTATCAAACAGCACAGTGGTTTTATTGATGTATATTCAGAACCGGGCATAGGCTCATCTTTTAATGTGTTTATCCCTGTATTCCATAACCAGTCGATTGACATCCCTGAAGAAGATAACGAAGTAATATGCAGAGGTTCAGGTCTTATTTTTGTTGTAGATGATGATGCTTTAATGATGAATATCTCTCAATCAATACTTGAAGATTGCGGATATGATGTAATTACCGCTAATGACGGAGAAACCGCTATTGAACTATATAGGGAACGTTTTAGTGAAATAAAAGTTGTACTTCTCGATCTAGTTATGCCCGGCAAGTCCGGAGAAAAAACATTTATCGAGCTTAAAAAGATCAATCCCGATATAAAAGCTATTCTCACTTCAGGATTCAGAAAAGACGAAAGAGTCGATTCCGCACTGAGATTAGGGATCAATGGTTTTATTCAAAAACCATTTACTTATAAAAATCTTGTGGTTATGGTTGATAAACTTATAAATAATGTGACATGAAATAAGTCATCACTTTTTATTACACCTCAAATTCTAAAATAAATCTGGTTCCATTACATCGTTCGATATTTATATTTCCCTTTAACTGCTCGGTCAAAATTCCCACCAGGCACAAACCGAATCCCGTCGAATTTTTTATATCTACACTTTCCGGAAGTCCCGTACCATTATCTTCTATCACAATTACTGCATTATTATTTTTAGTTGAGGCGGATATAGTTATAATTCCGGAATCTCTCCCTATAAATGCATATTTCATAATATTGGTAATAAGCTCGTTTACAATAATTCCAAGAGGGAATAACAACGTTGAATCAATAATAAACGGCTCAATATTTTTTTCAATTTTAATCTTTGTGATCTCGGGAAAGCTGCATATAATTTCATCTATTAATGGAGGGAGATAGTCGGTGATTGACATTTCAATAAAACTATCTGAACGATAAAGTTTATCGTAAAGCACCATCATACTATGAACTCTGCTTTGTGCATCATTAAGTGCAGCGATAGCTGATTCATCTTTCATTGAATCAGACTGAAGAAAAAGAATACCGGAGATTGTACTCATATTGTTTTTTATGCGATGATGGACTTCCCTGATAAGAATTTCCTTCTCTATAAGAAGCTTCTGTATTTTTTCATCTGCAATTTTCCGGTCGGAGATATCTATCGCCAGGACAATTATATGCTTAACATTTCGATTTTCATCAAGCTGAGGGATATAATCTACTTTAAAAAAGCGTGGTCCATTCAGCGTATTTATATTGTTTTCATGAGAAGTTTTTTCTCCATTGAGCGCTCGCTCAATATATTGAAACGCATAATTATATGCATTTTCTCCGATAACTTCTCTTACCGGTTTTCCAACAAGCTTATCAGAGGATATTCCGAAAGTGACAGAATAAATCTCGTTTACAAACTCATAGCTTAAATCTTCTGCATTTACACAGGCAATACAGGCAGGTATAGTGTCCGTAACCTGGTGAAGAAGATGATAACTTTTAAGTTTCACCTCATTATCAATAAGGGTTTTTCTTGCAAGTACCTGAGCGGTGGTATCTGATATTGTAATTGATACCAGACCTTTATCTATTTCATGCGCAATGAAATAAAAATATTTCTGAGCAGTTTCAAAAAATCCCTCATTTATAAAAGGTTCCCCTTTACTGAATGCTTCAATAACTCTTTGAAGATTATTTGATTTTAAAAATGCGGGATTTACCTCCGAGTAAAGTTTTCCTACTACATTTTCAGAAGATAATCCAATGAATTTTTCACATAACTTATTTATTGATAAAACTCTGCCATCCTTTATAACACCATTTTCATCATAAATAAGTTTTACAAGTGCAATCGCACTAAGTGAATTTTCAAAGATTCCGCGGAAAAGTTTTTCGCTTTTTGCAATTTTTTTGTTTGCCTCAAAAAGCTCAAGAGCCATTTCTATTGAAGACAGAAGAACAAAATTTTCGGATGTTTTTATAACATAACCGTAGTGTTTAATCCCCTTAACTTTTTCAACTATATCCCTTCCAGGATGGGATGTATGAAATACAATTGGAACTTCAATTCTGGCAAGAATCCGTCTTGCGGCTTCAGTACCTTCAATACCGCTGCCAAGTTCAATATCCATAAGAATTAGATTTATAGAGTCGTTTTCGATAGCAGTATCAACGGCTGATTCGCCGGATTTTTCTGTTATTACATTATATCCGTTTTTTACCAGAGTTTTTGATATAACTTTAGAAACGTCTGTCTCATCTTCAACAAGTAGAATTGTTTTAGGTCTTATTTCTGTTTCCATAATTTCCAGATATACGTATTTTAATAACAATAATGCTTATAACATAAATACAATAATGTATAATGTCACTTAATAATACAAAAATTAAAGAAAAAGTATGGTCATATTCTGATATCAGATTTTGACCATACAGTTGTATATCATAGAAAAATTTACATATAACTCACTTTCAGAATATTAGTTTTCCCATGTTCGTTAAGTGGAATACTTCCCACAAAAATCACGCAATCACCATCGGCAAGTAAAGATTTTTCTTTAAGAATCTTTCTCGACTGGGCAATTGCCTCTTCAAGATCTTCATATTTATCAAGATAAAAGGCTCTAACACCCCATATAAGTGTCATATGCTGGAGAATTTTTCTGTTATCCGTAAAGGCGAAAATATCAGCTTCAGGTCTGTGACTCGATATCCGTCTGGCGGTATATCCCGAATGAGTAAATGTGATGATCGCTTTCGCGTCAACCTCTCTCGCAAAGATCGAAGCGTTATTACAGATAGAATCCGCAAGCGAAAACACTGTCTCCTCCACAGGAGCATATTCCCTTCTGAATGGATGCCCATGAGATTCGGTGTGATATATTACTCTCTGCATATTAGAAATTGTTTCCACCGGAAATTTCCCGATTGAAGTCTCCCCGCTCAGCATAAGGGCATCCGCTCCATCAAGGACTGCATTTGCAACATCGTTAGACTCAGCCCTGGTGGGCATAAAATTGTTTATCATGCTCTCCATTATCTGCGTAGCAACTATAACAGGTTTTGAAAGCTCAATGCATTTTTTTACAATCATCTTCTGTATCAGGGGGACCTCCTCAAATGGCATCTCCACACCAAGGTCTCCACGTGCGACCATTATTCCATCAGAGAGTTCAATTATTCTGTCTATCTCATAAAGTGCTTCGGGCTTTTCAATCTTTGCAATAACTCCCGCGTGGCCGTTTTTCTTTTTTATCAGATCTTTTATTTCGTGTATATCTGAAGATTTCCGGACAAAAGATAACGCTATCCAGTCAACTCCATGATCTAGGGCAAACTCAGCATTTGAAATATCATCTTCGGTCAGACAGGGAAGTGAAACTTTTGTATTAGGAAGATTTACACCCTTGTGTGATGATAATGGTCCGCCGTAAATTACCTTTGTTTTAACAGTGTTCTTCCTGTCACTTTCTATTACTTCAAGTTTAATCTTTCCGTCATCAATCAGTATCGATTCTCCGGGATTAACATCAAGTGGAAATTCTCTATAGCTCATATAGATATGTTCATTATTCCCGATGCATTTTTCAGATACGAATGTAACTATATCTCCGGCATTCAAAGTTATCATATTATTCTCAATTTCTCCAATGCGAAGCTTCGGTCCCTGAAGATCGGCAAGTATAGATACTTCAGAATCAGATTCTTTATTCAGCTCTTTAACTATTTCCGAGAGTTTTAAAAAATCCTCTTTTTTTGAATGCGAGAAATTTATCCTGAATACGTCAACACCCTCTTCGATCATTTTGCTTATAACTTCTCTGGTTGAAGCTGCCGGTCCAAGTGTCGCGATTATTTTAGTTCTTGAAAGTGACTGTTTCATAAAGTTATACTCTCTTATTTTTTTATGTTTTATAACATAAAACAAATCTATCAAAATATTTTAATTTAATAAACTCATTGTAATTGCACGCTGTCATGCTGAGCCTGTCGAAGCAATTATTATCATGCAATAAAAAATTTAACACCAAACCTAACTTTTCTTTTTACCCTGCTTTGCCACTGAATCCATTGCTTTTTCAACTTCATCTGCATCT
The DNA here is from genome assembly GCA_964450405.1 of uncultured Leptospirales bacterium. Lineage (GTDB taxonomy): Bacteria > Spirochaetota > UBA4802 > UBA4802 > UBA5550 > WRGT01. Next base: position 287,003 of record CAYVCQ010000004.1, read on the forward strand.
CCAAGATAATAATGACATATCGGTTTCATATCTTTATCAAGTTCATACACAAGAGGAATCCCCGTGGGAATATTTAAATTAACTATTTCGGTTTCAGAAATATTATCGAGATATTTTACAAGTGCCCTTAAACTGTTGCCATGCGCCGCCACAATGACCCGTTTACCTTCTTTTATCGCCGGAGTAATTACCGAATGCCAGTAAGGGAGAAATCTTTCCACGGTATCTTTCAAACATTCAGTTAAAGGAATTTCTTCAGATCGTAAATCTTTATAGCGAGGATCTCTTGCAGGATTTCTAGGATCCTTTTCATCAAGAGCCGGGGGCGGGACATCATAACTTCTTCTCCATGTTAGCACCTGTTCCTCTCCGAATTTATCAGCAGTTTCAGATTTGTTAAGCCCCTGAAGATCTCCATAGTGACGTTCATTAAGCCGCCATGAATTATGAACGGGAATCCACATCTGGTCCAGTTCTTCAAGAACGATCCATAGAGTTTTAATCGCCCGCTTCAGTACAGAAGTGAAAGCAATATCAAATACATATCCATCTTTTTTAAGAAGAATGCCGCCGCGCTTTGCCTCTGCCAGGCCCTGATCAGAGAGGTCAACATCGGTCCATCCTGTAAATCTGTTCTCCATATTCCATAAACTTTCACCATGACGAAGAAGAACTACTTTATACATAGAAATCACCTCAGAACATTCTTAACAGATATCAGCAATAATATAATGTAGCGAATATTCGGGGAAATTTCGAGGAAATTTTTTATTTATTTAAATAACTCATTCCAGAATATTTGAATAATTGACATTCCTACAGTCCCCTGTCCCCGGAGGGGGCACGCAAAAAGGGAAATTATTAGTGAATTTTTGAATCATAACAATATTAAATTACGATAGTTACAGAGATGAATTCCTGATGACTATTGGAATCCATACATTGCGGATTAAAGATGAAGTTGTTTTAAATAATATTTGAATTATAAAATAAATAATAAGAATAAAACTAACAGCGATATAACCGATTTACTCGGTGCCCCCTCCGGGGGATAGGGGGAGGAAGGTTTGAATTAAATTAATTGTTATCCCAAGATTACGGGAAGATCCATTTAAATTAAAAGTTGCTGAATATCAAACATGAACAACTATTACTCCGCCCAGACACCCTTCTCGCTTCGAACCAGATCAAGATACTTATCTGTAAAACCGGCATCAGACTTAAAATATAGTTTGAGCCATCGAGGCGGATCTGATTCGTCACTGCTTTCACCGAGCATATCACTTTGCGAGTCCAGTTCATACTTCCAGTTTCTCCAAAGAGTATGATATCTCATGTAAAGTTTTCCATCAGTGATTTTCCATCTGTCGGGCATCATTAGAGATGTACAATCGGCATCACCTTTTTTACTGCATTTAAAACGGTCGTTGAACTCCATAACACCATCTTTTCTGAAAGTCATTCTTAGTGATACATCACCGTTTTCATACATTAAAAATGTCTCACCCGAGATTGACTCAGTTAGTTTTTTACTGAATTTATCAGAATAATTTTTTTTCATTGTATCGATTCCATTAATAGGAATAATTTTTTTATTATTTACAAATGAAATTTCGGTAATCCCGGATCTGTCAGGTTCACTTCCGGTGTAATATCCATCATCTCTTGTGCGGAAATCAATCTTTGTTACGGCATACTTACCCTTTAGATCAAGGGTCTGAGGATCAACAGTATCTTTTAAAGTTGTATAAATCAGCACTCTTCCCAGAGAGTCATTTTCAATTTTAACAACTCCTGCCATTTTTTTTACAGAAGTATCTTCTATAAGAGTTTTGTCTGCAGCGGGCTTCCTGTTTTTATTATCAATTTTAACTGCATCTTTTTCTTTTTTCTTTTTGTCAGAGATTATTTTTTCAGTCTTACCCTTTTTATTTTCCTTATCACTTTTCTTATCTGTTGACTTATCCGCAGCCTTATCTGTGGTCTTATCTGCAGTCTTTTCTACGGTTTTATCTGCGCTCTTATCTGCGGTCTCTTTTTTGTTTTTTGAATCAGTTATTTCAATCTTATTTTTATTTTTTTCTTTTTTAGAATTTGATTTTACAGCTTTTTCCTTTTTCTTTTTTTCAGTTTTCTTCTTATGATCTTTTTTCTGATCTTTTTTCTGATCTTTTGTATCAGTTTTCTTTTTTTCAATTTTTTTTATTTCCGGAAGAACTATTTTCTCAAGTGGTTTATCGGGCTCAATTTTTGCGGGCTTATCTTCAACGGCATGTTCTTCTTTATTTTCTGTTTTAACAGTCTCAGTTTTAACGTTTTTAACAGATTCTTCCTTTTCAGGCTGAGTCTTAACATCTTTTTTTGAATCTGTTATCTCAATTATGTTCTTGTTCGGAGCCTTCTCTTTCGCCGGATTTTTTTTTGTTTTTTCTTTATTTGATACAGATTTCTCAGATTCACCTTTTTTTGCAACGGTCTTTATTGATGGTTTCTTCTCAGCAGTTTTTTTATCTGCCGGTTCTTTTTTTACATCTTTTTTTTCAAACTTCTTTTTTTCTGTTTTTTTTATATCAGATTTTTTCTTATCTTTTTTTTTCTTTTCAGTTTTCTTTTCAGTTTTTTTATCAGTTCTATTTTCTTTCTTTTCAGTTTTCTTTGTTACAGTATCAGAATCTGTTTTATCTTTTTTAGCTTTGACTTCCTCTACAGCTTTTTTTTCAGGCTCGACTATTTTTTCATCGGCTGTTAATATAAACTTCACATCACTCAGATATTCATCGGATTTTTCAAATTCGTAATCATTTACTACTTTTTCAGGTGTATCTGTCTTTTTTATCTCTTTGTTCTTATCTTCAATAATCTTTTCCGGCTGCTTTTCTTTTTCAATTTTTTCAATCTTGTCTTTATCTGCTTTTTTATCTTTAACTTTATCCGGTTCAGATTTGTCTTTTGTTTCCTGATCTTTTACTGAAGTTTTTTTATTTTCTGTTTTTTTCAAAACCTTTTTTTTAATTTTTTTCTCAGGTATTTTTTTTTCAGATTTTACTTCAACGGTATATAGAGTAATCTCTATATCTCTTTCACGGTTTGATTTCTTAAAAAGATCCTTATCAGCGGCGTTACCGTTTATAATTCTTATTTGATCGATAGTTACAGGCCTGGCAAACTCCATTGTAAAATCTGAATACAATGCTGCACTTTTTACATCTCCATCAAACGCATTAAAGGGAGAGTCGGCAACTGGATCTCTTCTTTCATTAAAAGAAACCGGCTCCATTGAAATCTTTGTAATAGTGATACCCTCTTCGGTAACGGAGTGAACCAGCACCGGCATTGCAAAAAGTAAAAGAAGAATAAGAATATGTTTTCTCATCAATAGCTCTCTAAGTTTTAGATAACTGCCTGATTGAAAACCGGACAGTTTAAGATACACGACAAAGGTTTCCCCATAGATTTTCCCTTGCCTATAGCAACAACTACCGTATGTCTTTTAATATTTCAATCAGTATTTTTATCGGAGTGATTTTTAGAGGAATTTCCAGTACTCATCAACATCTTTCTGAATCTCACTTATAACCAGATCATTTCTTTCAGGACTGAAGAGATGTTCAAATCTTCCCTGTTTCTGCATATATTCCTCAACAGGAAGCCGTTTAACTGGAATTTTTGTATGGGTTACTTTCCCGTCAATATATTCCTTTAGCGGCCATATCCCTGTATTTACCGCCAGTTTACCTATATCGACTGTGGCTGAGGGATCATAATGCCAACCCGTTGGACAAGGAGCAAGTGTAATAAACATTTTAGGTCCCTTAAGTTTCATAGCCTTCTCAACTTTCCGTGCAAGATCAAGAGGTTCAGCCGCGGTTACCGTTGCGGCATATACCGGTTTATGAGCTACCCATACAGAAAAAAGATCCTTCTTCAGTCTGATATTTCCCATTCCTGTATTGCTCGTTGCAGTTCTGGCTCCATGAGGTGTTGCGGCGGAATCCTGCTGGCCGGTGTTGCCGTATCCTTCATTATCATAACATATGCAGAAATAATCAAGATCTCTATCAACAGCAGCACCTGTTGATGATAATCCCATACCATTTGCCGAACCGTCACCTGTAAGGACTGCAACCTTAATATCTTCACCCGGGGTAACACTTCCCTTCTCTAAGAGTATATCCATTGCATCACGTACTCCCTGAGCACCTGCAGATGCGGAAGCCATGGCAGTATATAACCACGATCCTTTAAAGGGAGTAAATGGATATGCAGAGAGAAGAGTCATGCATCCGGCAGCATTAACAAACATTGTATTCTTTCCGAGAATATCATAAAAAAGTTTAATAGATTCCAGAGCACCGCACCCTGCACACATCGAAGTTCCGGGGGATAGAAGATGCTCATTTGAAATATCTTTTATACTTTTAAAGTTTGTTTCTTCCATATATTTTCCTTTAAACTTAGTGTTACAATTAACATTAATATTGAATTTCATCTTTCCGCCCCTTTCCGCCCGTCGGGCACCTTTCCCCATGAATAGGGAAAGAGTTATCCGAAATACTACGTATTTATTCTCCCCCATTAATGGGGGAGATGTCACGAAGTGACAGAAGGGGCAACTCCTGCAATATCCTGCATTTTCTTCATCTGTTCCATTTCACTTTTATTAAAGAGCAGCCTCGGTTCCGGCACAACTCCGCTCTTCACAGCTTTCATTGTTTCATCAGCAATTGCAATAAATTCATCCAGTGTAATATCCCTACCTCCAAGACCGCCGATATAGCTTAATAATACCGGAGCATCCTCTCTGCAGTTATACAAGACAGAGGCAAGTTCAGTGTAAAGTATCCCTCCGCGCCCCATGGAAATATTCTGATCTATTACTGCAGCACCCTTAATCCCGCTGAATGCAGTGCGGAGTGAAGACTCGGGAAAAGGACGGATTAGTCTAGGACGGATAAGACCTATTTTCATTCCGTTAGCTCTCAGTCTGTCTACTGCATCTTTTGCCTTAGTTGAAAATGAACCGATCATTACAAAACAGATAACTGCATCGTCTGTTTTATATGTTTCAACTGGAGAATATGTTCTTCCAAAACATGCAGCAAATTCTACAGCAGCCTTTTCGTATATTTTAATACTGTTCAATAAAGCAAGATGTGTCTGATATCTGAAATATGAATACTGCGAACCGCCAAGGACAATCACTCCACGAGATTGAGGCTCATCTGCTGAAAATCCTGTATCCATTTTTTTATAAGCAGGAAGAAATTTTTTCACCATATCGGCCGAGGGAACTTCAACCGGTTCTCTGGTAAAAGAGAGATAGAATCCGTCAAAATTTACAATCACAGGAAGTCTCACCTCCGAATCTTCCGCAATACGATATGCCATGAGAATAGAATCTAAAACCTCCTGACATGTTGCACAGTGAATCTGGAGAAATCCTGTATCTCTTGCAGCAAGCACATCATTATGATCACACTCAAGCGTTGTTGGAGATGCAACGCCCCGTGACACATTCACCATGACAAATGGTGCCCGCCAACCTGCTGCTGTATAAATCATCTCCATCCCATATAAAAGACCCTGACTTGAAGTGGCGGTAAAAACCCGGACTCCAGTGCAAGCCGCGCTGCCGGCAGCAGTAATCATCGAATGTTCTGACTCAAGCATTGTAAACCGGCATTTCATCTTTCCGGAACTTATCCATTCTGACAGTGTTTCAATTATTTCCGTTTGAGGGGTTATTGGAAATGCCGGCACATAATCTGCTTCAGCAAGTCTGGCCCCCATAGCAGCTGCGGCATTACCGGTGAGAAGTTTTCTATTCATAATTTCCCCCGATAATGACCCCTTTTGAACGGGGAGTTTTCTGTTTCAGTCTCTATTGCATGCTTAGGACATACGGATACACATATTAGACATCCCTTGCAGTGGCCGTAGTTTATCATGGGTAATCCATCTTCATTTATATTTATAGCATTGTCGGGACAATATACACTGCATAATGAACAGCGGCTGCAGAGCTCCTGTTTGATCTCAGGATGAATAGTGCGCCATGATCCGGTGGAATTTTTTAAACTTGTTCCTGTATTGCGGATTGATGGCGTACTTAAATATGAAGATTCAAGATCCATTTCAACCCAGTCCGGATCACGAAAGTTTAATTCCCCTTCATATTCAGATATCCGGGACTCTGATGATTCCAGCTCTTTATATGCATAACGTGCCGTTTCAATGTTTTCTTTCATTGCAGATTCTGTAAGCAGGAAGTGTTCTTCACGTATAGCTTTTTCCAGATTGCTCCATGATATCACACCGCATAATCTTGCTGCTGCCGCAGCGCATGCAGTGCTTAGAAGATGCAATGCACTCTCATGATCAGATTTATCATGATGTAAAGTTAAATATTCAATTCTGGAAATTACATTAAACTTTTCTTTCCATTCTGTAATATTTCCTGTGCTGTTCACAAGTATAATACTTTTATCAGATAATCCCTCAGTAAGCATTTCCGGAATTGAATCAAGAAGACTATCATCTGAAATTACAACAAGATCCGGATTATGTATAATACCGCGTTCATAGATACTTTTTTTATCGGCTCTGACATATGCAGAAACAGGTGCACCACGTCTTTCAGCACCATACTTAGGCGCATCCTGCACCTCGTATCCTTCGTAGAAAAAAGACGTTCCGAGTATACGGCTCGATGTCTTCATCCCCTGTCCACCGCGGCCATGAAAACGGATGCGATACATTTTGCATCTCCTTATGACTCAGATATGATTTATTTTATCAAGTTTGAATGGAGAGGTCAAATTTTTTCAGTATTTAAATCAGCAAAATTGAATACACACATTATTTTTCAAAATCTCTATAAAGCAGACTCGGCTGAATTCCATTGTTATTCTGATACTTCCCGCTGGAGTATTTTTCGTATTCACCCTCTATTGAATGATAATATATCTGGCAGATTTCAACATAGGGATATATTATAATAGGCTGAACACAGAATATTTCCAGAGTCCAGTATCCTGAAAATCCCACATCTCCAAAACCTGCCGTGACATGGATAAACATCCCCAACCTGCCTATGGAAGATCTCCCCTCAAGCATAGGAACATAAGAACTTGTACTGGTGTATTCAACTGTTCTTCCTAAATATAGTTTTCCTGGCGTCAGCAGAAGACCCGTTTCCGGGATCATAATTTGTTCTGTATCATTTAGTTTTTTCATATCAAGGACATCATTTTTATAAACAAGAAGTTCATTATGCAGACAGAGGTTGTAGCTGTTCGGATTAATCTGTTTTTCATCGAATGGGGTTATTTTTATATCCTTCCCCATTTGTTTCAAAATTTCCTTGCCGGAAAGTATCATATATTTCTCCAAAAAATTTGATTGCGGTGCGGACCCAAAACCCGGTTTTGGGAACCGCAGGGAGCCCTGCGGGGCTTCGAAAGGGGCTGCCGCCCCTTAAAACCTGTAAAGATTGAGTTATAACCTGATACCTCTTCAATGATAACGGATAATCGATTCACTCCACATCAAGACAGATAAGACAAACATCATCTTCAAAAGAATCTGTGCCTCTAAAACTAATCAGGGCTTTGAACAGATTTTCAATAAACGACTGGGATGAAAGATTTTTATTTTCAGCAAATACTTCCAGCATAATTTTCTGTTCAAAAAATGTATTATCAATAGCCGAGCAGGCTTCCGAGAGTCCATCTGTGTACAAAAACAGTTTTGAATCAGAATGAAGTATTACCTCAAAATTCCGGTATGATTTATTTTTTTCTTCCAGAAAACTATTTGTAAAAATAGCTAATGCTGTGCTTTTCGCTCTAGGAAGTTGTGTGATTATCTCATCTGTAATTATATAAGGCAAAGGGTGACCTGCATTTGCATAACGTAAAGATTTCTTCCCGGAATCATAGATTCCATAAAAGGCAGTAATAAAATTTCCGGCAGTCTGATCAAGCAGCACCTCATTTATGTAACTCATTAATTCTGCGGGATCTTCTTTTCTATTTCCAGATTGAAGTATTGTTGTTTTCAACATGGATGTAATAAATGCTGCAGGTACTCCGTGACCCGATACATCACTGATAAATATTCCAATCTGATTAGGGTCTCTGAATTTAACAAAGTCATAAAAATCCCCCCCAACCTGTGTCATTGGTTTATAAAAAGATGATATAAACGTTACAGGACTTGATTTAGGAATAAGTCCCTGCTGGATCGTCTTAGCTAGAAAGATATCATTTTCAATAATTTTATTTTTTTCGGAAAGTAAACGACGTTCCTTTTCCAGCTCACTGGTCCGCTCTACAACCATCAACCCGAGATTTGTTGCATAATCATCAAGATTTTTATTCTTCTCTTTAATAGATAGGACCATTTTATTAAACAATTCCGATATATATCCTATTTCATCATTGAATTGAATAGGAACATTAACATCAAGATCACCGCGATCAACCTTGCGCACACCACTTAAAAGATTGTTAAGAGGATGCACCAGAGCTATATAAAAAATAATTGGATAAAAAACCAGGACAAGTAAGAAGACCCCTAATATAATAAGGAGTAAAGTACAGGCTTTATCGTGCATATATTTACGGTATTGGATAAAATCATATCCTACTCCGTAGAGAATATTATTTTTTATATAACTGAAATAAAAATAGTTTTGATTGTTTATCTGAGTAAAAAAACGAATATTCCTTATAACACCATGATAATCTAAAAGATCACTCCCTTTTGTTTCTTTTTTTAAAAGGTTTCTGATTGAAGGGTGCCTTTCCCAGAATCGAAGCGGTTCCTGAATCTTAAAACCGGAATCCCGGGAAAATTTAATTTCGGGATTATCCATATTATTGCGGTTATTAGAGGCAATGATAAATCTTACTTCTGCCGGCAATTCAGCGCCATCATTGTCGATATGATCAATAATATAACAACGCTGGGCTGTACGGATTTCGGTGTATGCAGTATCATAATTACTCATTACTATAGTACTCATACCTCCAATCACAAGAAAAATTGTCACCAGAGATAAGCCTGTTAACTTTATCATAAATGTATTTTCTTCGGGGGTATTGTTAATATACACCACAATATACACAAAACAGATAATCAGCATATCACCGCTAGAAAGCATATTATAAGTCGTGAATGAAATCACATTGAGGTTCATAAACAGGGTTGTGGTCACACTTAGTGATAGCTCCACCATTGCTAGCAGAGCAAAATTTCTAGCTGCTCTGGCCTGTTTTTCTTTCGGGAAAAATATTAAATAGAAATTGAAGTTTTGTTTCTCTGCTGATGCATATTCAATTCCAATTTTCGCTGATTGCCGTAAAAATAAAACCACTGTCCAGATATTTGCCGAGACCCAATATATAGGAAGAAATCTCGATGTATAAGTTGAGCCGTAATGTGAAACCGTTGCTAATACCGGACTTTTAAGGGCAAGGATAAAATAATCTATAACTGAGATAAGAAATAACAGAGACGATATAAAAAGTACAATCCTGCTCTCTTTTTTGAAATGATAAACTGGAAATCTATATGCAAACTGGATAAACGCCACTGGAGCAAAAGAACCAAAAGCTACAATATACCATCCTAAAGAACCCCAGGGACTATACACTGAATATGCAACAAAATATCCGAAGTTAAAGAGGAAGAAAGATACAAAATTCAGCAAAAGCCATTTAGCGGCAATCGATTTTGATCCTCTGAAAATCAAAAAAACAATCACAATCATTGAAAGGAGAATGACAGGAAATCTACCAATACTGTATTCACTAAAATATATATAGTTCATAATATTTAATCCTGCATTTCAGCAACATTTTTATTTCGATCCCGGTAATTCTATAAAAACTATATCTGCATTATTACTTATGCAATTTACTGAATCCGCCGTTAAGAAGAAATATTATTAATACTATTAGCTGATTTCATTTTACATCAATACAGACCAGACAGACATCATCTTCAAACGAGTCATCACCCCGAAAAGTAATCAAGCCTTTGAACAAATTTTCAATGAATAATTGCGGTGAAAGATTTTTATTTTCATTAAAGATCTCTAACATTGATTCATCTTCAAAAAAGATATTATTATCAATATGACAGGCCTCTGTAAGTCCGTCTGTGTATAGGAATAATTTTGAACTTTCGGGAAGTATTTCCTCAAAATTCCGGTATGCTTTATTGCTTTCCTCAAGGAAACTATTTGTAAAAAAAGCCAGCGCAGTGCTTCCACCTTTTGGAAGTTGAGTAATTACATCATCAGTAATAATATATGGAACTGGATGACCTGCATTAGCATAAAGCAGAGTTTTCTTTTCAGGATCAAAAATGCCATAAAAAGCAGTAATGAAATTTCCGGCAGTCTGATCCTGAAGAACTTCATTAATATAACTCAATAATTCAGCGGGATTTTCTTTTCTATTTCCCGATTGAAGTATTGTTGTTTTCAACATAGAAGTAATAAAAGCCGCGGGCACTCCATGTCCAGATACATCGCTTATAAATATACCAATTTTATTTGATTCTCTGAATTTAATAAAATCATAAAAATCTCCACCTACTACAGCCATCGGTTTATAGAAAGATGAAATATACGAAACCGGGCTGTATCTGGGAATAAGCCCCTGTTGAATTGTCTTTGCAAGAAATATATCATTTTCTATAATTTTATTTTTTTCAGAAAGTAAATAACGTTCACTCTCCAGCTCACTGGTTCGTGCTTCTACTATCTTCTCAAGATTATCCTTAAATGCGCTAAGATCATCATTTGCCTGTTTGTTTTCAATATATGCCCCTTTAAGATTAGTTACCATGCTGTTGAAAGAATCCGCCAGCACACCAAACTCATCGGTCCTTTTTAAATTTATCTGACTGTCAAGATTTCCCTCACTGACAGTCCGGTGACCATGTGTAAGTTTTTTTATCGGGTTGATTATATACTCAGCAAGAATGATGGTAAGAATTATTGTAAACCCGAAGGTCATTAGAGATACAATCATAGATATAATAGCTATTGATTTTTTAAAGCTTAAAATTTCCCCCTGAAAAAGTTCAATAACTACAAGTCCATTGGCAACACCTTTACTGTCTTTTATTATTCCGTAAACTGTAGAAGTATTAATTCCGTAGATACTTGTTTGAGCATCTCTTCTGACAATTGTAGTTTTCTGTCCTTCAATTATAGTTTTACACCGTTTAATAATATCTTTAGATTCAGCATAAAGCTCTCCCGGCATACTCTGCGATTCACCTTTTGCAGTGAAAGAACAATACAGTTCAATCGGTTTATTGTTAATATATACTTCAGAGTATAACTCGCGGTTAGTGATGCTCAGTATATTTCCGGTTCTTTCAAGTGTAAGTGGTGATCTTGAAACTATTTTAACCAGCTCTTTATCTCCAAGAAAGAGAGTCCCGTTGTCAGTAATCTTTAGTAAAAATTTTTCTCCGCCGATGATGACATCGAAGTCTTTCGTGTAGATTGTTTCATTATATTTTATTCTTATCTCATCATCATTTCCAATGGAAAGTGCAAAACCGAAGAATTCTGTTGTAATCCAGATTGTATCAGTAGTCATTATGTCAGAATCGACAACATAGGTAAGTTTATCATTTTTACGATCCCAGTTTATTGTAAAAAGATAGCTTATATAATCTTCATTTATTTTTATAGAGTTCAGATATTTTAAATATTTTTTATATTCACTGTCTTTAGTCGCGTCAAGGTTTGTAAATGTTTTATGTTTATCCCCATCGATAGAACTGGCAATTGATCTTGCTAAAGATTCTTTGCTGTCTAGAAATGATTTGTAATACAGCTCTCCTGCATACTTATAAAGTGCGCCGCCAATTGACACCGCAATAATCAGGTTAATAATCAGAGAGAAGAGGATAATCTTTTTTCTAAGGCTTAATTTCATATTTATTAAATAACTCCAGCTTTGTTTAGGGTAAGATTATAAACATTTACATCAATATATAGATGCAACCATATATTGTTATTTTTTTATTACATTAATATTTCCATTAATCTAATAATATTTTCTGGCAATATCATTCGCATTAAATTTCATTTTATAATTCTTTCAATTCCTTGCTATCTATATAATAAATATTTTCCATTTTATAACCGTTCTTAGATTTATTTTTACTTATATGCGGCTCAAAAGTAAAAAAAGATATATCTTTTATTTTTATTCTGTTTTCATTTTCGATATATCTTCTTTTTTCCCGCTCATCTTCTATTGTATGACCAAGGTTTGAATTAAAATCTAAATTAAGATATCCATTCTTTTCAATTTCATTATTCATTTCATGATATATATCGTGGAATGTTATTTCAGGAATAATTATTTTCGACAGATGCCGATGCAGATGTTTTTGGAATTCCACCCCGCTTGATAAATCATTTTCTCCGAAAACGAATGTGCGTGCATAATCGCCCCAGGTAGTTCCAATACATGGGCTTAAATCAACAGTCACCACATCGTTCAGTTGAACTTTTTGTTTTGTCGGAATATAATCCCTGCCTGATATAGATAAAACTGTACGATTCCCTACAAAAACAAATGCTCCAACATTATAATACCAGAAAGATTCAACACCGTGACCCATCATATACGATTCAGCGATATTTTTTATTTCAATCTCAGTCATTCCGGGAATAACTTCAGATTCAAGGAACTGCATAGTTTCTTTTGCAATTTCCTGGACATGTTTATAAGAAGAAAGATTATTCATAATTAATCCAGATTTCTGATTTTACACAAAGTCCGGCCCCTCTTAGTTCGGATCCTTTATCACATATTACAAGAGTAATTTTCTTTTATATAAAATTTGTTCACATAGTACAATTTCACTTAGAATTAATAATAATCCCAGAATGTTGGAGGCAAATCTATCAGATTTCCTTTTAATATCGTTTCTTTTTTTTGGCCGATATGAAATGCTTTTTTCTCTCCGTTTAATCCAATACGGATATCCATCTCTTTTTTATCAGGAATATATGCAATAGTCCACATGGTCCCTAACATTGAAGAATAGTTACTCATTGCAGGACCTTTCAGAGGATTACCCATAAAACTGAATATAGTTTCCATGTCCGCTTCCGGATTATTTTTATGAAACTCTTCGATTGATTTTTGTCTTCTTAAACTGTTAGGCATAACTTTTACTTTTTCAGTTTTGTTATTTATCATTTGAAAATGATTCGTCGCCGTTAAAAAAGCATTCTGTTGTGAATTTTCCCTAACTGAAATATTACCGGAAGCAACCTCGACAACTGCCATTTTACCGCTCTTATCTAAAAGTGAATAATTGCATGCCGTTGTATGAGGTAACTTTTTAAGCAGAGCTATCGCCGAATTTACATCTTTAGTTTTATCCAGAATACCTCGAACAATAATCGGCATGGAGATTCCATCTTTTTCAGGAAATCTTTTACTGCTATTAATCGCCGAAATTGCAATAACCAGACCATGCTCATTAATACCGCAAACCGCTCCAAATATAGATTCAGAAATCATAATTGACGCGTATCTTCCACAGGTACTTTCATTTGAAGAGATTATTCCATCGACCAGTGTAGGTGGCCAGTCATAATTTCTGGCAAGAAATGGTGCGGGCCTGGAATTTATATAAACACTGCATCCTCCAATGAAAAAATGCGCTCCGTAGAACCCCAATAATTTTTCAAATGGATAGCCATATACCTTTGAAAATGACGTTATTTCCTCAAGGATTTCAGGGAAATACTTTTCCAGATTTACTTTCACCTTCGCAGGGTCACCCATTGTTATTCCATTAAGACTCATGCGGTCTTCAAGCCTTTGAATTAGTTCAGGATTTTTTTTAATATATCCGGCTTTCTGTTTTCCTATATCTTCAGGATTCCCATCCCAATAAATAAAACTCATTGAAAACGGAATAGTTTTGTTTTTAATAGAGATCAGATTTCTCTGATAAACATCTTCATTCATACCGAATGTATCTGCGTTTATACAACCTGCCAATAATAGCGGCAGTAAGTAACAAATTTTCTTTTTATTCAGGAATCTTTTTTTAATATACAGTGCAAGATGGAAATATCTCATAGTATCCTCTCTATAAAAAGCCTTTATCTATTTGACGATGGTGAATCCAACATAGTTCTAATATCACTCGATGTAATTACTGCACAATGCCTCACTACATCGGCCTGTCACTTCAAATTTCACGTAAAGTCAACCGATCAATTGTATGATTGAGCCGGGATTTAATACGATACGGATCTTTGATTTAAATTTTATCTTTGTAGTCTTTAGAATAATTTTTCTGGAGTTTACTGATTGTTTTCCATCGCGATTTTTCTATTGCGCTGGCTTTAATTGTCTGACGGTCTGCCAGGTAGGAGAATTCCTTCTTTAACTTATAAAAGCTTTCCAGACGGCCTGGATCGAGAGTATTGTTTTTTATAGCTTCCAGTATTGCACATCCCGGCTCGTTTTCATGACTGCAATCAGTAAAACGGCAGTTTAACGCTAACTCTTCAATATCATCAAAGGTCTGTTTAAATCCATCTTCGTCTCCCCATACCTGCAATTCCCGCATTCCGGGGGTATCTATAACAATGCCGCCATTTGAAAGCAGTATTAATTCACGATGAGTTGTCGTATGCCTTCCGCGGCTTCCCAAGTCACTCACTTCATTTACTTTTAGTTTATTTGTACCAAGTAGAGAATTGATTATTGTTGACTTTCCCACACCGGATGACCCCAGGAATGCAACAGTTTCTCCGGGGCGGATATATTTGTTCAAAAATTCTAGACCAATATTTTGTGCAGCGCTAATCTTAAATACATCAACACCGCAAACGATAGATTCTACTTCACTTTTTCGATATTCCGCTTCAGGACAAAGATCTGATTTATTCAAAACAATAACAGGCCTGGCTCCGCTGTTCCATGCCATGGCCAGATATCTTTCAATACGTCTTAAATTAAAATTCAAATCAAGACCGGTAACAATAAATATCGTATCAATGTTTGCCGCAACAACCTGTTCATCGGTAATTTCTCCAGCGACTTTTCTGCTGAAGACACTTTGTCTTTTTAAACGAGCATGTATAGTCGCTTTCATTTCATTTGGAATAACTTCCCCTGCAACCCAGTCACCAACAGCTGGAAAATCTGATTTACTATGTGCATCAAATCTATACCTGCCTGATACTTCACATATGAACTCTCCGGCTTCACCATAAGCTATATATTTTTCTCTGTTTTCACGGACAATCCGCATTGCAGAATAATTTTGACTTTGATATTGTTCGAACTGGTTTTCAAAAAAAGGGTTCCAGCCTAAATCAATCAATTTCATCACAGACCTCGTTGCTTATTCTTTTATTAGGGCATCTTGAAATAAAACTAAACCTTTTTCATAATTATCCTTAACTGTTATAAGAATATCTTCATAAAAATCTATACCCGCTTTTAATCTTTTACTAGCGCTTTCCCTGGCGCAATTTGTAAATATTTACTTCAAAGCAACCATCTTTAGTTATGATATTCCACATTATTAGTTTTCTCAATTAGAACAATCTCATTACTAAGTTTTTTTATAACCTGACATCTGAAACACTTTTACAACTCTTTTTTACACTTACATGCAAATATTATATTACAATCTCCCCCTTTCTTTAATGAAAGGGAGCCGGGGGGTGAGATCATTCGCCTCTACTCCCGGCCATCTCCGGCCTTCGCTGGTCTTATGCCGGCCTTATCCGGCCTTTCGCCGGCTGTATGTCATGCAATCCACCATTTTAAAAAAAATTCATTTTTTATAAAAAATTTTTATTTTTTCTTCCCGTCAGACGTATTCATCTATGAAGCCGAATTGATTCTAATATCAATACCGCTTCATAAATTAAATTTATCAGGAGGATTGAAATGAGTAAATTTGAATTGAATCCAATGTTTCTCAGGATGAACCAGAGTCTTGGTAACATCGTAATTTACGAACGGAACGGGAAGATGTACACAAGAGTTAAGGGTAAGAGAACCGCAGCACCCTCACCGGCCCAGATCGAAGTAAATGAAACATTCTCAAGGCTCTCATCAGACTGGACATCAGCAGGTACACTGATGAACTCATCATGGTACAGATATGGTGAGAAGAAAAAGATTAACGGTTACAACCTCTACATGAAGACAAACTTCAAAAACGAACGTGAGGGTAAAGCCATTGAGCTAATTAAACCTCTTGGAGAAATAACATCTCCTGTTGTTTCATCAGCGCCGAGGGAATCCGGTGAGATAATCTGCACATACACCATACCGCCCGAAGAGTCAGGGAGATTTATTCATTTCTTTGTCAAGAAGAGAATTGAAGGTATATCCAGTGGTGTAATAAAAAGACACTCCCCGGAAAACACATTTTCGAACAGCTACATTATTAGAAATCTGGAACCCGGATCTGAGTATATAATATACTCAGCTCTTACAGATAAGGCTTATAAGGATTCGACTGAGTTTTCCGCTTCGGTATTTTTAGAATCATCGGCAGGGATATAACGTATTTGCGCTCCCTCTGTCTCTTCGTGACATTTCACCTAAGAATGGAAGGAAAAACAATAGAAATGTTTCGTATAAACCTTCCCAATTCATGGGGAAAGGTGCCCGAAGGGCAGATAGGAGCGGATTACTGTTTTGTACTCATGTGACTTGCAATAATATTCAGGTCTGTGGGGGTATCGATATCATTCTCCCAGTGAGCGGCATTTTTTGTTGTAATAAAAATCGAGCCTGCAAATCTGCTTACATCTATTCTGTATACGCTTGAAATTATATCAAAGAGAGAATTGATAAAGGCTTCTTCATTTATGTTTTTGTTTTTCACCTGTTTTATAAGGTCAAAATTTTTTGTTTTCATAAGATAATAAATTATTCTTGAAAAAATCCTCGGTGTGAGAGCTTTTCTGATATTATAAAAGAAGTTCAAAGCCTCTTTATCAATTATCTCATCCATTGATGAGTTTTTTAACATCGCCCCGGAATTTCCGACTCTGGCCTGATAGTTTTCAAATCCAACAAAGTATTTCAGTTTGCCTTTGTTCTTTCCTCTCTTGATGTACTTGTGTTTGTAAGTAAGCCAGTCATCATGGAGATCCTCAAATCGGACAATAGAAAATATCATCCCCACTGTAACGCCACGGTGATCTTTTTTTATCCCCAGAATTTTACTGTATTGATCGTGTATCCACTCAACATCCTCGGAAGTAATGCGTGGAGTATCACCAAAAAATACATCGATCCTGTCTCCGTATTTTATATCCCTGTTATAAAAATCTTTCCAGTTCCCTCCAACAGATCCCTGCATCTGTCTTAACTCAAGGCGCGGATAATCCGTCGTGTTGATTGCGTGCTTGATACTTGCAATGTTATTGTAGATGTATATTTTATCATATATCGGCTTGCCATTTTTCTTTGCTTTATCAACAGCATCAAGGACATACTGAATTACCGGTCTGCTGCCGATTTTTTCAAGAAACTTGTTCCGTCCCATGTATATTACTTCACCATCATAGGATTTACTGAGTTCCCGCTTTCTCATTAGCCGCGTGAGAAGATCAGGCTTATCGTATCCCGCCAGGATCAGCGCGACGGTTGATTTTTTCTCTGATTTTGCATGATCCGCTTTCAAAATAGAATTTCCTCGTAATTACTCAAAACTATCTGGAATTATGTTTCACCCGGTCCGGAAGCGCATGGGTAAAGAATTTAACTAATGTTTTTGAGTAAAACTTTTTTCATATATAATATAATGATATATACTTTAATTTCATTTTTTAATTTCAACATTTTTTTTATATTTATTTTATCAGCAGACTTCAAAGTTATTTTTTTATTAAATTGATATTCCTCCACAGATAAAAAAATTGATTGCGGATGCTTTAACAGGAAACCCCCTATTTTTCTAAGGATGAAATTCTTCGATTATAAAATAATTTCCGGCGGATGGACCGGAATAATCATTTTTTATTTTAAAAGTAAATTGTTTTCATTATATTTAACATGAGGAGTTTAAGCCTCTGTTAGATACTGAAGGAATAATATGATTTTATTAATTGTATCGGATACTCATATAGGGATAAATGACCCTCAGAATGATGTGTTTAAATGGAATCCAGTTGATTTCATAAAAGTCATGGATTCATATATTCAGAAGTATAAGGTTGATCAGGTTATTTTAAACGGTGATATATTAGAACTTTACAAATATACCGTTGAAGAGATCAAAACTGCCAATAGCGAACTTGTTGATTATCTCGAACAGTTCTACTATATAATCGGTAATCACGACAGTTTGTACGAACATGGTCATGACTTCTGGGAGCACACCAATAGTCAGAAACAGAGAATTCTTATAGAGCATGGACATAATGTTGACTGGAAAAACGGATCCCCATCGGGAAGATTTATTGCAAAGATTATATATCATATTCTGAAAAAACTTGTGAAGTTCAAAAGGCTGCGTAAATTATATTACAGAGCTATTGAATGGCAGGATCAGCTTCACCGGATTCCAAGAAAATATGACCGCTATAAGTATCTCAACTACGCTCTTAAACTACTCCTTAAATATGATACGGTGATACTGGGTCACACCCACAAGCAGGAGTTTGTAACAACATATTTTATCAATAGAAAAAAAAGATATATTAACAGTGGCACATGCTGTCACGGAAAATTTGAGGGTATTATTTTCAACACAGAGACTTTAGCTTATGAATTTGTACATCCCCACAGGGATACTGGCCGGAGGTATGACGATGGAGATGATTGAGGAAGATTTGTAATCATCTAAATTCTCATCCCCCTCTGGCCGCTGGACATCAGCCCATGAATCTAACGTACACCCATATCTAAGACGACCCCCTATCCCCCGGAGGGGGCACCGAATATTGTACGACCGGCGCTTAGGTAACATTTTAGATAGGGCGCATGAGTTACACTTACTTGCCCCCTCTGGGGGATAGGGGCAGGCTGCGAAGGCTGTGGGTTTTAAGAAGATTTAAATCTCCCCTAAAATAATATCCCCGCATTAACCGTTACATCATACTTGATTCCTGCAACTCTATACTCGCCGCTTTTATCACCAAGATATCCGTTCACATTTACACCTGCTGTAAAATCGTTTATATTGGTATAGCTTAAACCTGATGATACAATATAAGACTTCTGCTTAATATTTGAAATTCCGTTAAGTGTAAGCGTAATATCGCTTATGATAAATTCCTTAACTGTAATAAACAGTGCCGCATAGTATTTGGAAAAGTAATTTGCTTCATACAGCCCGTGACCGTATAAATATGTTTTCATATTTCCGCCGATTATAGGTGTTGGTAAAACAGTTCCATTTATTTTAGTTATTGGTTCATCATAGAGATATAATCCTTCGTCTTCTACAGGATTCTTCGAATAACCGTCACCATTATAGAATCCTTCTATGCTTATATTTATCCTGTCGGTTTTTTCACCAAAATCGAAATCTCTTCCAATATTTAAACTCGCTTTGTAGATGTTAGAATCATCCCTCTGAGCTACAAGTCTGTTTACAGGGAATGAGTCTTCTTTTACAACCTTAGTTGTATTGCTTCCCCGTGAGAAACTTGCCTCACCTTTAATGTCAATCCCAAGGAGCCTGCTTGAAAAATCATATCCATACACCGGATGAAAATTCTTCTTCCCCCATGCAGATATAGCCATCTCTGTACCCTTTAGCAGAAACTCGAACTTCCCGGAACCTGCAACATCCTCCCCCTTACTTGCCTGATTCATATCGGCAAATCCGTAGATGTTAATAACTGTGCCAAATGGTATATGCCCCTTGACTCCATAGGTACCTTCGCGGGCCTCCAGCTTATTGAGGAAACTCTTGTTCTCCACATTTATCATATCTGTGGGATTCCAGAGATAACACTGTCCCCAGCTGAGCACCTGTTTCCCTGTTCGAAAATATATATAACGATCAAAGTTAAAATCTACAAAGATCTCCTTTACATAGAATGTTGTTGGTTTATCTCCTGTTTCGTTTTCATCAACCGATGCATCATGTTTAACTTCGAATGATCCGAAACCCTTAGAACCGCCCGGCAGTCGCGCATCGAAGTATAGATCTCCAAGAATATATGGAACAAGTGAATCTTTAGTCATCATGCTGGTATCCGCAGATTTATCAATCTTTGAATATAATACAGCACTGCTTATTTTACCCGATATAGCGACGCTCCTTTTATCCGTTTCATCTTTAGTTTTACTGTCATCAAACTTATTTTCTACAACAGTTTCACCGCCGGAAAATAATTCGTCTTCATTGACCGGTGCATCGGCAGCGAAAAGATGTACCGGAATCAGAAATAGCAGAAGTATAAGTTTTTTCATATCGCTTTCCTATTTGCTGAGATTTTCGAGATACGGTTTTGTAAATATAGAGCTTTCAAGTTTCTCTGTGGAAATACCGGAGATCTCCACAAGAGTTTTGTTACCTTTTTCAAACTCATCAATAAACATCATCTTAACTGCAACATAACGTCCATCAACTATAGTATAATTCAAGTAGTATGCTGTTTCCATAAGAGTTCCAGACATGGAGAATGACTGTTCCTTCAGCGGGAGACTATTATCTTTCCGTACCCAGTAAATCTTTTTAGGATAGTCCACATCGTTTACCTTTGCTTTAACTTCAAATTTGTAAACCGGTATCTTCCCAAGCACCTCCTCTGAAATCATCTCTTTATTAGAAGCATCAAGTGACGGTGCATAGAGCTCTGTCAGTTTTCTCTTTTCAAAATCCTCGGCATGTGCGTTAGTGCCGCCGATACTTTCATCTCTGTTTATATGCTGAAATGTCCGGGTATTTCTTCTGTACATCCAGAAGTTGTCACCAACACGAAGATAACCGTTACCCTTGTCCGATTCGGGAGCCGCCATTACAATAAGAAAAGAATCGTCGGAATCTCTCCTATAATAAATCATCTCTATGTTTTTAGTTCCCTGCCCGGTTTTCTGCTGAGTCAGATTAACCTTGGCCCTGATATCGGAAGTCATCTCCTGGATCTTTTCAATCTTTGAAAGAAGCGTTCCAACTGGAACTTCAGCGAATGCAGAAATTCCCGATAGAATTATTGTAAACGTAATTATAATTTTTTTTAACATTTTAATCTCCTATTCATAATGCTTCTATTCGTAATGCTTCTATTCATAATGTCTTAATGCTTCCGCAGCTGAGAGATTCGAAGCTCTCCTTGCAGGGAAAAATGCTGTGATTATTGTAATAAAAAGTATAAGTGTAATATTGAATAACACATTACTGAACGCCGGCAGAAAATATAAGTGTTTGTTCACAAGAAGTATACCCATGGGGTTATCTGTTACATTAAATTGCAGAAAGGTAAGAAGTCCCATGAGAATAAATGCCAGTATGGTCCCTGCAATGGAAGCAAAGAATGATAGTAGAGATGTCTCCATCATAAATATCCCCCATACGTCCCTTTTCTGCATCCCCATTGCTCTGATTGTTCCAATCTCCCGTGTTCTCTCTTTAATTGTCATCCGCAGAGTGTTGACAACTCCAATCAGAATTATAAAGAAAAGTACAAGTACAGCTGTTATAGTAATCATGTTCAGTACAGACTCAAGCTTCAGAACATCGCTTGCACTTTCATACATTGAATTTACATCAATAGTTGTAGCACGGATTTTTTTCTTCGCATCAGCAGCATATTTTTTCTTCATCTCGTCGGTATTACGGGTTCTTTTTAACAGTTCCCATTCCTTACCAAGCACTGACTTAAACGGAGCATTGTCAGCAGGAATAAAAGCTGATGCAGTATCCACTGTCAAGTCCGGAATACGATCATAGAATTTCGGGTAAAATATGGCTTCATGCATATATATAGTCTTATCGCCGGTATTTTTGTCCGATATAAACACACCTTTGATCTTCACCTTAAATGAAACATTCGCCTTTTCAAACTTGGTGTTATAACTTACAGTAACCTCGCGACCCGCAGTTACTCCAAGAGCAGCAGCAAGTTTTGAACTGATCATAGCACCATCATGGAGAAGCACATTATCCATCTTTCCGGCTGTAAGTTTAAATGTTGAACCTACAATTTTAAGGGAATCATCATCACCCTTGAATGGAAGTACTGTAACATCCGAGACTCCTGAACCGGATGATACTTTTCCGGCTATAAATGCCGGTCCCGGAGTCAGTGCCGCGTGAATTGCATCAGCTGTTTTAACCGCATTTTTCTCGGCATCTTTAATTCTTACATGTACATTAGCAGTTTCGTAGGGCCGGTAACCCATCATTGCTTTTACATTTTTCAGTTCGCAGAACATTACGCCCTGCATAAACATATTGTCGTTATTTAGTACTCCTATAACAGTAAGCCTTTCACTCTGGCTCTGGCCGTATACATTGCGAAATCTAATACTAATAACATCATTCTTCTTAACATTCAGTGTATCAGCTTTATCCTTGGAGAGTATTACTGCATTTGCCACAGGAGCTGTACCAAGTTCAAGAAAACTTCCCCCTATAACATTGAATGATTCTCTTATCTCCTTCCTTCTCTTTTCTGTAATTTTTACTGTAGTATCAACACCTACAAGTACCATATTATCAGCTTTACCGTTACCGATTGCCCGTGTAAATATCCCCAGACTTTCGGTTATCTCAGCATCCGGTTCAACATTCTTTTCGATAATACTGAAAAGTCTGGCCCTATCACGGAATACCGGCACCCTCTTGCCGAAACCTTCATTAAGATTTACACTTACCTGACCTGCAACGTAAGTAACAATCTTGTTAAACATTATATCCTCAAGACCGCGAGAGAATGAACTGGCCATAATAAGTATGGTAACACCAAGACCAATGGCAATTCCCAGCATCAGGTTTCTTCTCTTCTGTCTGAAAAGATTTCTTAAACTTAGATTAAAAAGCAATTTCATATATTCCCCCTAGTCCCTTGATATCGCATCTAAGGGCACAATACCCGCAGCTACTTTTGCCGGATATATAACCGTGATTACCGTAACGATCGCAAGCTGAAGTATAACAAGCAGTATATCTGTAAATGAAAGTACCGGCATGAACTTGTCTCCCCCGTAAAGGAGCTGCACCATATCGTTATCAGAAGTTATATTCAGAATTGGTATAACTTTAACAACTATAACCCCTATAACAATTCCTATACCGCCGAAAACTCCGGAAAGCATCGCAGTTTCGCCGACAAACATACTGCTTATAAAACTTTTCCTGGCACCAACCGCGCGCATCATCCCGATCTCTGTTACTCTTTCCAGAGTCGCCATCGTGAGAGTATTTACTATAATAATTATTGCCACAACAAAGAGCATCATAACAAAGAAGAAGAGAGCCCCCTTTATTATAGTTGCCATATTTCCAAGCGGACCAGCTCCTTTTTTCCACGTTACAGCTTTAACTCCAAGATTTGTCCCGGCCAGAGCTGTGTTCAGTTTCTCAACACCGTCATCCAGGGAAACTCCTTTCTTCAGTTTGACAAAAATCAGATTATATGTCCCCGATTCAACATCCACCCCTTCAGTAGTAGAAAGGTTTTTCTTTGTAAAATCTACATTGATCGCCTTACTTCCGCTATCTGAAACGATGAGACTCTCTGAACCGAACATAGAATCAAGATTTTCAGATTCGAGAAGTTTTTTCCTGGCAGAGGTTATATTAACCTTTGAATCTGCAGCGGAGAAATAACCAAGCGCTCGACGGTACGATTCGATATCCATAATCGCGAAGTGTCCCCACATTGTATTAAGCGCCCTGTATCTTATGATCCCTTTAATTGGTACGCGTATATCCGAAGATGAATTGCCCTCTGAAAATCCCATAAACACCGGATCTCCCTTTACAACAAGAGACTTCTTATTTTCTTTTGCATCATCAGAAAGAGTTTTTTCTTCGACCTTTCCATCGTGAGGAATAAACCATATGTTCATCTGATTATAAAGATCATCACGCATTTTTGATGCAAAAAGTATCCCCTGTTCATTATCTCCAAGGAGAGTTCCTTCAATCGGAGTAATAGTATCCTTGAAAAAATTTCTATATTCTTTAAAATCTACTCCAAGGAGATATGCAAATCCGGGCTCACCCTCCTCCTCGTTTATTACCATGGTACCGTTTTTCCCCACCGGCAGCTTTCCATCTATATAATCCTGCTTTTCCAGAAGAGGTTTTATATCTTTATAATTTGTAATAGTCTCAACTGATTTACCCATTATTTTAAAGAGTATATTATCAGATGTTTCCTTGTTTGAAATTATTACAATATCACCCATAAATCCGTTGACTATGTTTCTCTCCAGACCGCTGTCCATTCCGGATATTACCCCGTTCCCCACTGTCATGATCAGTGACCCCAGGAAAAGAATCACACCAATTATTATACTCTTTCCTTTATGCCTTAATATATTACGCCAGGCTATTTTTAATATTAGTTCCATGTTATTCCTCTAACAAAAGGCCGTCTTTTATTTTAACTACCCTGTTTGCATACTTGAGTACATGCTCATCATGTGTTGAAAATATAAACGTGGTCTTTTCGATTTTGTTCATCTCTTTCATAAGTTCAAGTATCTGCGCACCGGTCACCGAGTCGAGATTAGCTGTCGGTTCATCGGCAAGTACTATATCGGGATTTGTCACAAGAGCCCGGGCGATGGCAACACGCTGTCTCTGACCTCCGGAGAGTTCGGCCGGGCGGTGTTTTATATGCTCTGTAAGTCCAACTTCATCTATAAGTTTCTCGGCACGTTTACGCACTTCGGATTTTGTATGCTTTTTCATGAGAAGTAAAGGGAACTCAACGTTTTCCATAACATCAAGTACCGGAATTAAATTGAATGTCTGAAAGATAAATCCTATTTTGTGAAGCCTAAGGTCGGTGAGAGCCTTATCATTCAGTGTTGTGATCTCCTCCCCGCCTACTTTGACGCTACCCTCTGTGGCAGTATCAATGCATCCTATAACATTTAGCAGTGTTGTTTTACCACTTCCGGAGGGACCGATGATACTCATAAACTCACCCTCGGTTATAGTAAGGTCCACTCCTCTTACGGCATGAACAATTGTTTCACCGAGCGGATAGTTTTTTTTAAGTCCTTTAATCTCAATTAAATTCATATTTACGCTCCTTATTATTTTACCTGATCAAAATCTGCAGGGGGATTGTTCATTATTGAGAATATCACCCTCTTCGCATTTAAAGATATACCTCCGAGGAAATCAAATTCCGCAAATGGCATATCCGAAATTTTACTTTTATCGATTGCACTCATCATCTTAACAAAATCGTGCATCGCTATCATTGCCGTGGAGATCGACCATAAACTTATGGCTACTTCAAGAGGATCTGTCGATTCCTTGAAAACCCCCATATCGATCCCATCTTTTATTATCCCCATATTCAGATTCCAGATACTTATTATCCGTTCATGAAGCAGGTTATGCCTTTTATCATGAACATCGGGTCTGAAATTCCCCGGCGTATGAACTTCGTTCAGTAATCTGAAATGTTCAGGATGCTTTTCGTAAAACTCAAAGTGCGCTGCTCCGATCATTCTAAGTCTTTCAATGGGATCTGTAATTCCACTCTGATATTTAAACATAAGCTCATACATCTCTGTAAGTGCGTTGTACATTATAGCTGAAAGAAGTTCCTCTTTGCTTTTAAAATGGAGATAAAGCGTCCCCTTTGCCAGTTCACACTCTCTGGCAATTTCATCCATTGTTGTATTTGTGAATCCCTTAAAGATAAAGAGCTTTTCCCCCTTTTTCATTATCTCTTCACTCCGGAGTTCTCTTTCTCTCTCTTTTCTCTCTTTAACTCCCAACTTTCCCCTCATTTATGACTTATAGTTTAATTATGACTATTAGTCATATTATTACCCAAAGTTCAAAAAGTCAAACTGAAATTCAATTTTTCTTCAAAAAAATTCTGCTACTTCTCAATTACCAGAGGAAAGCATTTTTATTACCGGTTTATGATCAATTTCAAATTTCCCGGTTCACTAAAAATCTATATTTAAAGATTACTCTTGCGTGATTTATAATTTCTGAATGAAGATATATATAACCGGGGGTGATTAATAGATTATGTCTGAATGTTACAAATTGTAACATTATAAATTTTTTTAAAGTTTAATTTCGTGGAGTCATTTTTATTATTATAAACAGAATCAGCACTTGAAGATCTAAAATCTATACCTCTATGGCTGTTGAATTGCAGTTTTCAGATTATTCAATATAATTTTAAACCAGCTTCGACAGGCTCAGCATGACAGATAAGGAATAATTATACTAGACTGGATTTTCGTAATAAACAATGTGAATCTGAAGCGAATGCTGTTATCAGAAATAGAAATTCACTTTTAAACTTATATCATGCCAGGTGAAATTGTAATCTTTATTATAGGAATAGTCTGCAAGTAATGAAACAGAATCAGTTATTTTTAATCTCTCTGTGGCTCCTGCGGTAAATCTTGTGTGCTTTTCATTGAATTGTGCGCGATATATTGAAGTGTAGAGATGACTCTTCCAGGGGCCTAATATTGTATATATACCTGTTTCGCCACCACCAAGTATGTCACTGTAATAATCATATTCAGGTGAAAAATAAGAATTTAATCCGGCAAGAAAATATATCTGAACTTTCTTTGCAAGAAGTGTGCTTAATCCCCATGCGCCTTTAATACGAAAAGAAAGAGTTTTATTTTCTTCTTCACGCACATTCTGAGTAAATCCAAATTTGAAATCATAACAATTATTTGAATAGAATGAATCTGATGGCGCAAGCGATATAACATTAACCATATCAAATTGCTGAAGAACAAATTTTCTTTCATCATAATAGTATCTGCCTGAAATGTTACCGAAAATAATCTGAGAGTTCATATTAAAACCGTCATCGGGATCCATCATTTCGTGACAGGAAAGCCTGAATGCCAACTCTGAATATATCCCCTCAAGACTTCGGCCAGTTTCAAATGCTAATCTTCTGGAAAGATGGGTATACTCAGGAGCTATTGGTTCTGGTATATCCTTAATTGGATCATATTTCTCAAGAGAATTTCTTTTTATCAGCACTTCCATAAATCTGGTTCTATAATCCGGTTCAGTAATATTATGTTTTGCAGCCATAAATCTAAGATAGTTAGATGCTAGTTCACACATTATTATCTTTTTCTCTTCTGTCAGATTTAATGAATCAATATCAAATTTATCGCTATCCCCTAAACAGTAATCAAGAACCATACCCTGTTCTTCACTGTTTAATTTTGATCTCAGATATTGAATTTTCGAATATATAGATGGCCTGTAAATTCTCTCTTTTATGATATTTTTTTCTTTTGCTGCGCGAATAGTATCAATCGGTTCAACTCTGATTCCAAAACCGTCAGTCATTTTTGTTTCAGGTTTTGCCGCTTCAATAAGATAAAGTAAATTAAAAGAACAATTTTCATCCATAAAAAAATAGTCGGAATATATA
The DNA here is from genome assembly GCA_964450405.1 of uncultured Leptospirales bacterium. GTDB lineage: Bacteria > Spirochaetota > UBA4802 > UBA4802 > UBA5550 > WRGT01. Next base: position 314,619 of record CAYVCQ010000004.1, read on the forward strand.
TCCTCCATTTCAACAATATGCCTGATCATTCTTTCTTTTTCAGCGGGAGTCATGGGCATTTCATACTCCCACATCTCGCGCATCTCTCCGTCGTTGTACTCGGCAATTTTCTGGTAATATGGAAGGAAGGAATAAAAACCTTTATACATTCCAAACATCCCTTTATAGGCAAACTTCAATATAAAGTCATCATCAGTAGCTGCCGCATAGTTTACAGCGCGGGCGAGAAGTCTGCTTCCATCTTCAGATTCAATAAGAAGTAAAGTATGCCCATACATTGAAGCCGGACTGTTCATGTAACCTGCAGGGAAAACAAGTGTTATCTTCGAAGGATTGATCACTTTATAAAACTGATTGAACCATATATCTCCGTCATAGGGTATTCTTGTTACATCTATTGCCAATTTTTCCTTCAGCCATGCATATCTGGCTGAAAATTTTGAAGTGGGATGCATCTTCCCCTCTACAAAGGGACTGAAGAAACCCCTGATTGTGGCCTCGAGTTCTGCATCAGGATTCTTTTTTCCTTCTTTTGCAAAAAAGAATCTGGGATCGTCAATAAGGCTGGTATAGCCACCAAGTAAATTTTTTTTATAATGAAGGATTGTATGCCAGTAAAGATCATCGGAAAGTTTAAGCTCTTTTGATTTGGAAATAAGTTCAGCGATGTATTTTTCATTTTCAGGTGAAGATATAGCTTGATCTTGACCATAAGAAATTTTCTGGATGGCTGCTAATAAAACAAGTACGGCCAATAGGCCGTACTTTGTTCTTTTTATCAATGCGTTAATTGACACTATTAAACGTTAAGATCTTTAATGTTGGCAACTACTTCTTTAGAAGTAACGTCTTTTGATGTATAGATTTTTCCAAAATTTTTGTGGAGATTGTCTTTGAAAGCATCTTTGTTTTCAACTTTCATAAGATGAGTTAGAGTATCAAGATACTCTCCGTTTCCTTTTGCAATGTCATTAGCAAGTGAATCCATGTTCTGTGCAACATACTCGTCAACAAGGTTAGTACCAATAACTGCGCCTTCCTGATATCCTAGAGTACCAGAAGTAATAGCGAAAGTACCATTTCCACATATACCGTTTAATGTTGTACCAACAAATTCCATTACCTTCCCTTTGCTTCCTTTAAGAAGTAATCTTCCTAAACCAGGTCCGATATTGTCAGCGAATACTTGTGTTCCTGCAAGAGCGAAGAACATAACAGAAGCAATTAAAACTTTTTTCATAGAATCCTCCATTTTTAATATAAATATAAACTAACATCAAAAAACTGAAAGTCAAGTTTTTTATTTCAAAATTTTTAAGTAAAAACCCTTAATATTAAAACGGGTTTTTACTTAATCTAAAATATTTCTAAACTTTACTAATGACTTTTATTCAAAATTTTCTATCATCCTCTTCATATATTATCCAATAAAATAATCATCCGAATATTTTCCTTGATTTTTAACAGTTATTTCTGAAAATCGTTTCAGATTAAGTAAATTCAATACCGAGGTCAGTATGTTCCCTACAGAAGCAGTAATCCGATCATCAGCATCACCAGCATTCAGATGGAAACTATTCGGACAGTCTCTTCTTGAGCGGAATATACGACTTTTAAGACAGGCTGGTGCCACCAGAATTTACCTTGATCTGAACGAAACAGATCTTCAGTTTTACGAAACCAATGTTAAAAAGCATATTACTCCTCTTCCCGGAATCGAAATCATCTACGGCAGTGGAACACCGGAGAAGCATATACTCCTTTCGACAAATCATTTTATACTTTTCAGTTCCTACTCTACACTTGAAGAAAACTTTATTTTTTTAAACAACATCTATCAGCCGGTAAGAAAAGGTAACCAGTTTATAATAGAGGATAATATAGATTTCTCAAATGCACGCAAGATTGCAATCGAAGTAATCCGTACCGGCTCCGGCGGTAAACTTGCGCAGAATATCAACAAACGTATATCTATACCGATAAGTCTTATCCTTGCACGTTTACGTGTGCTCCCCAATATAATTACTGTGGTTAATTTTTTCTTCGGTGTAGCGGCAGTTGTACTGATTGCTTCAGGTCAGCACCTTAATCAGGCTATAGGCGGAATTCTTGTTCAAACATGTTCAATAGTCGATGGTTGTGACGGTGAGGTGGCTCGTATGACAACAAGATTTTCTAAAATCGGGGGATTTCTCGATTCTCTTAGCGACAATCTTCTTGCTGCGGCACTGATTATAGTTGCCACAACAAAGGTTTATACCAATTTCTCTCATCTGGTATTTTGGATTAATATAATAAGCGTTATAGCCGGTGTTGCCATAATGGCGACCATTATCACATATTTCATGCGCAGATATACCAATTCGATGTCATATGCATCATACATCCGCGAGTTTCTCGACACGCTTCCACAGTCAGATTATCTTGCAAGTGCAATGCGCTATCTTCAGTATCTTGCAAGGAAGGAATTATATTCAATGCTGGTATGCATCTTCTGCCTCTTTGGTGCTCTTCAATATTACATGCTGTTTTTTACTCTGGTAGGAATATTCGGTGCACTCTTTATGCTTATCCTCTCAATCAGATATTTTCCTAAGCTGGAGAGGATTAAATAGAAGGGCTTTTTCCAGATTGTCGGATAATAATTAATTAATTTCAAACCATCCTGCCCCCTATCCCCCAGAGGGGGCACCGAGTATATCAGTTATATCGCTGTTAGTTTTATTCTTATCATTTCTTTTACAATTCCATTATTATTTAATACAACTTCATCTTTAATCCGCAATGTATCGTTTCCAATGGTAGTGTGCAAATAATTGTGTCTGATGGCAGTTTCCGATAATTAAAGCG
>CAYVCQ010000005.1:0-185098 GCA_964450405.1 uncultured Leptospirales bacterium
CAGTATGGATATGCTCACTTTGTTGAGCATATGCTTTTTAAGGGGACAGAGAAATATTCTGCTGGAGATATTGCCAGAAGTATTGACCGTGTGGGAGGGCAGCATAATGCTGCTACCAACAGGGAGTATACCTGCTATTATATAAATGTAGTGTCGGATTATCTGGAGCTGGCGCTTGAGATTATCTCAGATATGTATTATAACTCTCTCTTTGATCCTGAAGAACTTGAAAAAGAAAAAAATGTCATAGTGGAAGAGATCAGAATGTATGAAGATACACCTGATGAATTCATTCATGATTTTTTCATGGAAAAAATGCTGCAGGGAAACCCTCTAAGTCATTCAATACTCGGTTCGATCGAGGGGATTGGAAAAACCTCCCGTGAATCTATAACCACATTTTATAATTCGCACTATGTGAACAAGAATGCAATTCTTGCGATCGCCGGGAATTTTGATTCAGAAAAAGCTCAAAGCCTTATCTCGACATATTTCGGAAAAGAAAGAAACATTATAATTCCTGTTCCTGATGTAGATATGACGGTTCCCGCGAGAATCTCCCGCGAGCATATGGAGAAAGATCTCGAGCAGATACATTTCTGCATGGGACTTGAGGGGATAAAGCGGGGAGAGGAAGACCGCTGGGGTCTTTATATCTTAAGTACAATTTTAGGCGGGAGTATGTCTTCAAGACTCTTTCAGAATATCAGAGAGAAAGAGGGTATAAGTTATTCAATCTATTCTTTTCATTCATCATATATTGATTGCGGTGTCTTCGGAATATACTGTGCAACTCTGCCTGAGAAATTCGGCTTAACAGTTGATCTCATCATGAAAGAGTGTAAAAAGATGTTTTATGATGGAATTACAGATGAAGAGTTTCAGGATACAAAAACATATATGAAGGGTAATCTCGCACTGAGCCTTGAGAGTAATGAAGTAAGAATGAGCCAGCTTGCCAGAAATGAGATGACTTATGGAAGATATTTTGATTTTAATGAAGTAGTAAATATAATTGATAAGATTACCCATGATGATTTTCTGAGGGTTTGCGACAAGATTTTCCGCGATAAGACCATGTCCCTTGTATCTGTGGGAAAACTCAAAAAGAAAGTAAAACTCGAAAATCTTGATCTTTCGATTTAATTTTTTGTTTAAAATTCGTTTTTGGTGAAAGTATTCTTAAATTCTAATTTTTGATAAAAACCTGAAGTTTTTATTATAAACAGGTTAGGTTGTCAGATGGAATCCCCCGATATCTCCGGTCACATATTTAAAAAAGAGGGCTTTATCTTCTAATGCGATCAGAAAATGCTTGAAAAAGAAGGTATTTTGTTCACAAAAAACCTCAGTAATAAATATTATTTGATGGAAAATAATTAATTGATTTACATAAAGTTAAACGATTTTAGTATACAATTCTTGCATATTTTGTAATAATTTCCAGGATAAATGGAGTATTTTATGGCATCGAAACCTGAAGGGATAAACAGCACAATCGGAGAGGGTTCAGTTTTTGAAGGTAAGTTTTATATCAGCGGTTCTCTCAAGATCGATGGTAAGTTCGAAGGTGAGATTAAAACTGACGAAGAACTTGTTGTAGGTGAAAAGGGAAGAATCAAGACCGATATATTCGCAAAATCAGTTGTTGTAGCAGGTACTGTTATTGGAAATATTACTGCTGAAAATGAAGTAAGACTTCTTGAAACAGCAAAAGTTCTAGGGGATATCACTGCTCCTGCGATTTCTATTCAGCGGGGAGTTGTTGCTCATGGAAAGATAACTATTACTGGTATGAATAAAAAGGATCCTAAAAGATACATAGAAGAAGTTTATTCAGGTTCATCTTTAGTTAACAAAATGCCGGATAAAAAATAAAGGTTAAATATTTTTATTAGAATAGACGATTAGTTGTTAATATCTAAAAAACTTAAATAAGCAGATTGAAAGGGATGTTTAAAAAGGGATTTAATACATATAAAATCGGTAAACTTACTGTAAATGTTTTTACGAACGATATAGTTCTGATTTATGTCGGTAAAAAAGGTACTTACATAAAAAACATTTACAAGAAGGATTTCTTCCATCTTTCAAAGGCAGTTGCAATGACTGTCGGTTTTGTAGTTATCTCCTCAATTATCATAACCGCAATCCCCTCAAGTGAAGCATCTGCCGGGGCAACTTCATCAGACATAGCAGAGGCAGTTGAGAGTAAAGACGAGAATGATGCCGGTAAGATGATGGTCCTTACCGATACTGATATAAAAAATATTGAAGAAGATGAAAAGCTGAAAAATGAACTTCTTCTTTCGGATAAAACAGATTTTTCTGTTCCAACTGTGAACACACCACTAAAAATTCAGACATATAAAGTAAAACCGGGTGAGAGTCTTAACGGCATTGCTAAAAAATATGGTGTTTCTATTGATACTATATGCGGCAGCAATAGTTTGAAATCATATGATTATGTTGATCCGGGTACTACTCTGCGAATACCGAATAAAGAGGGTATTCTTTATAATATGAGAGAAGGGAATAATGTAGCAGGTCTTGCTTCTAAATATAGAATACCTGTTGAGAAAATACTTGCTGAAAATAATTTTAAAAATCCTGATTTTGTTGCAGAGGGAGAAGTTGTTTTTATTCCCGATGCAAAGCCGCAGAATATTTTTTCCGGATTTTTATGGCCGGTCAGCAGCAGAAAAATTACATGTGGTTATGGCTGGAGAAGAAATCCCTTTAATCACGAGTATAAAGAATTCCATAAAGGAATGGATATAAGTGTAAGATATGAGTGGGTAAGATCCACTAAGTACGGAATGGTTACTTATGCAGGATGGATGGGCGGATATGGTAATGCTGTAATTATTTCTCATCCCGGCGGATGGAAGAGCTTGTACGGACATCTATCAAGAATAATTGTCAAAGAAGGTCAGTACGTTAAACAGGGTCAGAATATAGCAAAAAGCGGAAATACCGGTAGATCAACAGGACCTCATGTGCATTTCGAGCTGATAAAACAGGGTGATCATACGAATCCTAAGAAGTATCTTAAAAGATAATCTTCCTGCATCAGCCTTCACCCTCTACTATAAAAATTCATTGACTCAATCCGGACCCTCTGTGATACCTCTATAGGTATTATTTTTTTTTAATTAAATAAATTTTGTAAAATCTGTGTTGGTTAGTGCTTTGCATTAAACCTACATCATCGGGCAGACCTAAAAGTTTACTCACTGTCATACCGGCTGAAGTGTAATGGAATGCCGGTATCTCATACGCCTGATTTAATCAGGAGATTCCGGTATTTGCTAGAATTGAAGCTGCAAAACCGGAATGACAAATGTTAAAAATGAATACTTTTAAGACAGCCCCCAATGAAAAATTATGTTCTGGAGTATAGTATGCTGAAAAATGCCAATTTTCTATGTGAAATCGGAACAGAAGAGATTCCTGCAGGTTACCTTCCTCCGGCAATCATTTCTTTAAAAATTATATTCAAAGAAAAACTCGCAGAATTGAGAATAGATTTCAGTGATATAGAAGTATATGCAACTCCAAGGAGATTAGCGGTAATTATCTCCGGATTAGCAGACGCGCAGAGAAGTGAAATTGCCGAACTAAAAGGTCCTTCAGCAAAGGCAGCCTTTGATAGTACCGGAGCTCCAACAAAAGCGATGGAGGGATTTTTGCGCGGAAATGGAATTGATCTTAAAGATACCGTTGTTAGAGATACCGAAAAAGGGGAATATATTTTTGCCTCTAAAACTCTCTCATCTGAAAAAACTGAGACTATAATTCCTGAAATTCTGGGATATTGTTTAACAAATCTTCAGTTTCCAAAACGAATGAAATGGAGCGATAAAAAGTTAACCTTCCCTCGTCCGATACAATACTTTGTTCTGATGTTTAATGATAAAGTGATCCCTTTTGAAATTGAAGGGATTAAATCTGGAAATTGCACAAGGGGCCATTTTGTTCAGCATAACAAAATGATAGAGATTTCGAAAATTTCGGAATATACTGAAAAATTGAAAGAGAATGGTGTAATTCTAAATCATGATGAAAGAAAGGATCTGATACAAAAGGAACTGATTAAGGCTGCTCAGGCTGCTGGAGGTGTTCTAAATGAAGATGAGGATCTTCTCGATACAGTTACATTTCTTGTGGAAAATCCTCATATCATAACATGCGAGTTTCACAAAGACTTTTTAGAGATTCCTGACATAGTTCTTATTACCGAGATGAAGGAACATCAGAAATATTTTGCGATACTCAGCAGTCAGGGTAAACTTATCAATAAGTTTCTGGTGACTGCAAACAATCCTGAAAATAAAAATATTATAAAGGGGAACGTAAAGGTAATATCTGCAAGATTTACCGATGCAAGATTCTTTTATCGTGAAGACGCTAAACTTAAACTTGAGCAGAGAGTTGATTCTCTTAAAAACGTAATGTTCCATAAAGATCTTGGGACAATTTATGATAAGATAGAGAGGATGAAGGTAATTGCTCTTCATCTATCAGAGTCTCTGAAACTGGATGCAAAAGTTAAAGAAAAAATTGATAGAGCGGTTTTCCTTTCCAAGGCGGATCTTGATACAGCGATGGTATATGAATTTGCCTCACTTCAGGGAAGAGTGGGTAGAATATATGCATTGAATGACGGTGAGGATAAAGAGGTTGCAGAAGCTATTAATGATCACTACAGACCGAGGTTTTACGGTGATGCGGTTCCATCTGCAATTGTTTCTGTTGTGCTTTCACTTGCTGAAAAGATAGATAATATTTTCGGTTCATATTCCGTGGGTAACATTCCAAAGGGTTCGCAGGATCCATATGCTCTAAGAAGACAGTCCAATGCGGTGGTGGACCTTATTATTAGAAATAATCTTTCACTGAATTTGAGTGATATTCTGGTGAAGATCTCTCCGAAGTATAAAAACGGCAAAGAGCTTGTTGATAAAATTATTGAGTTTGTCAACGCGAGAGCTAAGACGATTTTTACCGATGAAGGATTCAAATATGACGAGATTGATGCATGTATGATTGCAGGGAATACCGATTATCTTGAGCTTTTCCGGAGAGCGGAGAGTCTTAACAGTTTTAGAAAGGATGATAAATTTTCGGAACTACTCCTGGGTTTTAAGAGGATGAATAATATACTGAACGGATTTAGAAAAGATAATAAAGATTATAAACTTTCGTTTAACGAATCATTGATTGAAGAGAATGCCGAAAGAGATCTGTATAATTTTTTCAACTCGAAAGAGAAGGAAATTGCAGGTCTTATTTCCGAGAGCAGATATATCGATCTTTTTAAACTTATTTCAGATGTCAAGCAGTCTATCGACAGTTTCTTCGATAAGGTTTTAGTTATGGATAAAAGGATTGAGGTTAGAGACAACAGGCTTTCAATACTTGAGGTGATACTAAGGAATTTCAAGGATATGATAGATTTTTCTAAAATCAGCGATAAATAAAATATTTACAGCAGAAAAGAATTATATTAAATTATTATAATTTTTAATGAAACTATGTGATAAATGGATTATCAGGAAGTGAACGAGTCACCCTTCGACAGGCTCAGGGTGACAAATTTCTACAACAGTTAGCCAGAAACTTTTCTGTCATGCTGAGCCAGTCGACGCATTAACTCTACGGGATAACAACTTTAGCATATCCGCTTATTGCATCTATATCAGTATACGCGTTATATTGAGCCGGTATAGAAGGATCATATAGAACATCATTGGAATCCTTGCCAATTTTTATAAACCCCACCCTGTAAAAATAAATTCCAGATGCAGATGGTTTAGTGACGGTACAGGTTGTTGTTAAACCTGAACTTAAACTTCCGCTGACTAATAATGGTACATAATGTCTGCTAGCTACAAGATCGTAACTTGCATATTCGTCATTTGCTTTTGATGTCCGATAAATTTCAATCCCGGCAAAATCCGCATCGGAACTGGTTTTATCCCAGGAAATAACAACATTAGTTCCATTATAAACTGCCGTAGCACCAAAGGAAGCTCTATCAGTTAATGCGCCTTCAACAGCATCGGATACATAGGAACATCCGGTAAACATTGTACTCAGGAATGCTGCTATAACTATAAGTTTTATATATTTCATAATATTTCCTCTTTCATATCCTCAAAAATATACTTCCCTCAACTGCCCACTTATCCGATGTCTCCATGAGTTTTTTGAGTTCGCTTGAAAAATTATATTCGGTTTTAAAATCAGCCCCGAAATTTTTAAAGTCCGCTTCGGCACCAAGTATCCAGCCGTATACAGCATTTCCTTTATCCGGTTTATTTCTGTGAATCGCAATCGCGGGATCCCAGTACCAGCTCATACCTGTATAGGCTTTGAACGTAAATGCATCAGCGGGGTCTTTTTTCGGATCAAGATTGAGAAGAAAATACCATTCTTTCGATGTAGAAACATCTATTTTTGAATTATCTGTTTTAGTGTATAGGCTTTTATTTACGTACTGAGCTGCGTAGAAGCCTTCAAGAGTGAACAGTCTGCCGACTCTCTGGATTATTTTTAGTGATAGAATCTGGAGTTTAGCGCTATCCTTACTATAGCCCGTTGAGGCAACTTTTCCGACAGGAGTCTTTACCCATACAGAGTCATATGCCTGGTCATTGTATGCGGCAATATTTTCATATCCCAGAGTAACCAGCGGGATATATGGATTAGAAACGTCTTTTAAATAACCGATGAGATTAGTAATTTCAAGGTCTACCTTAGTTGACTCAGGTTTTCCATTACCTACATTCATACTGAATGCCATTGCTTTGGACAACTCAATGGCGACAAATTTTTTGTTGGTGCTTTTTACCGGGTCAAAATAATCCATTGTACCGTCATCTTTCGGGACGTATTCGTTGTTGAAAATAAGGCCGCCATGAAATGTGAAGTATGGTCTATAAAGGAACGAAAAAGCGTATATGTCGTCAAAAAATTGGGAATGTTTGTAATCTGTTACAGACTGGCTTCCGGCTGCGCCTCTGTTTATCGTAACTTTTTTTGTAAGACCATAGTGGAAACCGGTAGTTGTAAGTGCTATCATCATGTCACTGTCGTCCGGAGTCGGGCGATAATCACCAATAGCCATTGCGGCAGTCATGCTCCCGTATGTTCTAGTTAGCCGTAATTTCGTCGGCTCGGTCTGATTTGTTCCGGCGTTGATTGTATTAACATCAAATCCGAAAACCCAGTTAATTTTTCCGTAAATATCGAAATTGAAATTTTCTTGTTTAAGTATATCCCATCTTTTCAGATAAAGATCCTGAACTGTTTCCGACCTTGAAACGGAGTTGTGAAGGGTCGAAGCTTCATATACAGCTGAAAAAAGAGGATTGAATATAAACAGCTGAATTGTAAAAGTAGCAATAGTAATAATTTTTTTCATAATTTTCACTCTGTTTTTATAGTTATTGTAATAATACATCAAATTTCCAATAAAAAAATATTTTTTTAATTTTTTGAAAAAAAATTAAGTTTGAATATCCGTTAAAGAAGAGTATGTTTTTTTAAAATACACCTTTTGTTAAAGATAAAGAAACACTTTTAATACTTGAAGAGGAATTTGCATATTGTGATTTTTAAGTATTCAGAAATTGTAATAAAATCTGTTATCCGTTAAATGCTGCAAAATAATAGAAAAGAGATAGAATGATTAATAATAAATTTAAAATAACAGACTGGCTCCCGGTTTCAAAAAAGGAGACAGATCTTAGAGATTGGGATGAGCTGGATGTGATACTTTTTTCCGGTGATGCATATGTTGACCACCCCTCTTTTGGAAGCGCGGTGATTGCACGTATCATTGAAAGTCAGGGTTTACGCATAGCAATTGTCCCTCAGCCTAACTGGCGGGACGACCTTCGGGATTTTAAAAAATTCGGAATTCCGAAACTTTTTTTTGCTGTTACATCGGGAAGCATGGACTCTATGGTGAATCATTATACTGCGGGGAGAAGACTCAGATCTGATGATGCATATACTCCTGGCGGAAAGGGTGGATTCAGACCGGATTATGCTGTTTCGGTTTATTCAGGGATTCTCAAAAAACTATTCCCGGAGGTTCCGGTCGTTGCCGGTGGAGTGGAGGCTTCACTGCGAAGATTTACTCATTACGATTACTGGAGTGATTCACTAAAACCCTCGGTTCTCCATGATGGATCAATTGATCTGCTGATATATGGCATGGGGGAGAAACCGGTACTTGAAATTCTTGACCTTATGAAAAAGGGTGTTCCGTTTTCTTCTCTTAAAACAGTTTCTCAGTGTGGTGTGGTAATCTCCGATAAAGAAAAACTCCCCCTTAATAAAAACTGGAGTGACGTTGAACTCCATTCGCATGAGGAGTGCATTGTAGACAAAAAAAAATTCGCAGAAAATCATGTCATTATCGAAAAGTATGCATCGAGTAATGAACAGGTTAGACTTATACAAAAATCGGGGGAGTCATATATTGTGATCAATCCCTGCAAAGTGGAGTCACAATCTGATAATATTGATCTTGCATTTGATCTTCCATATACAAGGCTTCCTCACCCGAAGTATAATAATAAAGGGGGAGTACCGGCATACGAGATGATCCGTCATTCGGTGACGATTCACAGGGGCTGTTTTGGCGGATGCAGTTTCTGTTCAATTACAATGCATCAGGGAAAGAGGGTAATCAATAGATCTGAAAAGTCCATTTTACAGGAGGTTCAGAACGTTACTGAAATGGAGGATTTTAAGGGATACATCTCGGATCTGGGCGGACCCTCGGCCAATATGTATAGAATGGGTGGGGAGGATTTTTCTATCTGTAAAAAATGCAGCAGATCATCATGTCTCTATCCATCGATCTGTAGTAACCTCGTTTTTAATCATCAGCCATTAATTGATCTTTATAAAAAAGCTGAGAAGATAAAGGGAGTAAAAAAAATATTTGTATCAAGCGGGATAAGATACGATCTTCTGTTATGCGATGATCCGGTGAAGAAAAAAAATTATCACTGCGATGATTATATGAAGAAGATTGTGAGAGATCATATCTCGGGAAGACTCAAAGTGGCTCCGGAACATTCATCCGACCGTGTGCTGAAATTCATGCGAAAGCCGGCATATAGATTATTTGAGAAATTTCAGAAAGTATTTGAAAAACTTACCGATGAAGCCGGTCTGAAACAGCAGATAATTCCATACTTTATTTCTTCGCATCCAGGTTCTGAACTTGAGGATATGGCTGAGCTTGCGGCAATTACAAAAAGTGAAGGTTTTAAACTTGAGCAGGTTCAGGATTTTACACCGACACCGATGACTCTCTCATCGGTAATGTACTACACCGGATTTGACCCGTATACAAAAGAAAAAGTTTACTCCGCCAGGAGCAGTGATGATAGAAGTGATCAAAGGAGTTTCCTCTTCTGGTATAAAGATGAGAACCGCGAAAAATTAAAGAGAAGGCTCAGGAAGATGGGGAGAGAGGATCTGCTTAATAAACTTTTTGGCGGGAAGTGAAATTTTTTAGTGAGGTTTCCGGAGGAATTAAATTATCACTGAAAGTATTCTCTGCAAAGTTAAAATAAAATTACTGTTTAGTTTTTAACTTTATCTGAGATTCCTTTTTCAATAATACTTTCTTCATTACTATATTTAATTCTGATTTTTCTGTATGTATTTAAATCGGTGAATTCAAAAATCTCTCCTCCAGAAGGTTCTTTCAAACTTATCATCGAGATTGTATTATCTGAAAATATTATATTTTTGTAAGAGGGATTATTCTGTGCGGGTTTAATTGTAATATTTGAAAAATCGAGAACCTCAGTTTCAACATCGTTTGTAATCAGAGAATATTTTCCACGTACACCACTCTCCCCCTTTGCGAAAAAAAATAAACTGTTTTTTCCATTGTCTACTGAGTAGATATAGATTCCGTCATTGCGGACTTCTGCAGTCATTATCGATGGTGAAGATTTCCCCGGTGTGAAAAACTCAATCATGGCACTTTTAGTTCCTGCAGGTGCAAGGAACATTGTCAGAGTAATAAACGAATTAATTGTTAAGTTAACAACGGTCATATTAAAAAGGGGCATCATAGAATTCTCCATTACAGAATGAAATATTCTGCTTATAATATTAAAAAAGAATAATTGCTGGATTGCAATAACTTTATTTAATATAATTTTTACAGAGCGGTTTTTACACAGGAATGCGGGTGCGTCACTTCCCCGGTGCCGGGATTCCGGCAAAAAGATTTATAATAATCATAATGATGACTAATTCGTGTTTTGAAAATCTGATCGACTGTTTAAATTGAAAAAATAAATGGTTGCATTTAAGAAAATACGTTATCAGAATCTTTGTAAAATGTCGGGAGCAGCAGTATAAAGTAAATAACAATGATATCCTCAATTATTAAATTAATTATCATCTCGGGCGGTTTTTTGTATTTTATAATCGCAACATTATATCTGGCTGAAAGAAATAAAACAGCCGCCCATTATATAATAATGGCATATCTGTTTTGTACTTCAGTATGGCAGTTGTATTATGGTTTGACAATGTCTAAAATAATACTGCAATATCCTCACCTTGCCTTTATTCATATACCATTTTATTTTTTCACCGCCCCTCTTCTTTATTTCTTTTTCCGGATACTCACTAAAAGTAATTTCAGGTTTAAACTGCTTACACTTACTCATTTTATCCCTGGTGTTATTTCATTTTTCTGCCTTCTCCCTTTTTATTTTGATTCAGCGGAAAAAAAAATTGATTTTCTCCTTAACGTCAAAAGAGCGGGGAATGTTTCGAATCTTTATACCGTTTATTCTACACTGATATTAATGGCGGTTATATCGATGAGTATTTACGCATCTGTTTTTATCTTTAATTGTATGTCATTATTCGTAAGAGAAAAGATTACTTTAAAGAAAATAACTTATGTATCTCTTGTTATCATAATACTGAACTACATTGTAATTTTTATATATATAATAACGTTTATACTTTTCAGATACTTTTCTCTTGGTGCATATTATTTTGACATTATATTTCAGATTATTTCTGCAGCAATGTCAGTGCAGATTTATCTTTTTCTTATTATGAAAACACGCTATCCGGATTTTATCATTGAGATTAATGAGGAAGCTGAAAGAATCCGTTATGTCAATTCACGCATTACAGGGCTCGATGTAGATCAGATAATTGCAAGGCTTGTTACTCTGATGGAAAAAGAAAAAAAATTCTGTGATGAGGAAATTTCTCTATCATCTCTATCTGAAGAGCTTTCGATAACCCCATACCAGCTTTCACAGATTTTGAATGAACGGCTGAATAAAAACTTCAATTCATTTATAAATGAATACCGTATCAAAGAGGCTGAATTATATTTAATTAAAGAGCCGGAAAGATCGATTATCAGTATTTCCTATGCTGTAGGTTTTAATACTACAGCAACATTTTATAAATCCTTTGCAAAAGTACATATGATGTCACCACTCAAATTTATAGAAAATTCAAAAAAATAGTGGATTTAATATATTTTAATAGTCAATAATCATGATTGGAGACGACGGAATTTATAAATTGAAGTATACTTTACCGGAAAAAGTTAAAAACCAGAAGTTTGATTAAATATTGCAGCGGGGCATCATTAAAACAGATTTTTCAGAATTTAATGAAATATTCTCTTTATTTGTCGCATGCTAAAAAGCTGAGTCTGTGGATCCGCTCTGGTAAATTAAAATCGAAGGGGGATGTATATGTTAAAAAAAATTGGTATTGGTGCCGGATTAATATTCGGAATAATTGCCGTTTTACTAATTGCAGCGCTAATTAAAACAGCAACTGTAAAATCGATGAGGGTAAAACCTCTGGACTCAATCAGCAGTGAGGCTTCATCGGCAATTAAGCTTGTTGATAAAAACAGAGCAGCACAAAATCTGGCTAAAATGATTTCTATCAGGACAATTTCATCGTATAGTGCTGATAAATTTGATCAAAAAGCTTTTAAAGATTTAAGGACCTTTATTGATACAAATTATATTCATGCTTCGAAGGTACTGGAGAAGGAAGTTATAAATGACATGACTCTTCTTTATAAATGGAAGGGGGCAGATCAGAGTAAAAAAGCAATATTGCTGATTGCGCATCAGGATGTTGTTCCAGTTGAAGCCGGAACTGAAAAAGATTGGAAGTACCCGCCATTTGGTAATAATGTAAAAGATGGTTATATATGGGGAAGGGGTGCTTTTGATATTAAGAATAGTCTTGCTGCTATAATGGAAGCAGTTGATGCATTGGCTGCAAGCGGTTTTGTTCCTGATGCTACAATTTATCTTGCGTTTGGTCATGACGAGGAGGTTGGAGGTCGTTCCGGAAATAAAATTATTGCTGAACTTATGAAAACAAGGGGAGTAAAACTTTCAGTTGTTATGGATGAAGGTGGCGCTGTTGTTACCGGCGCCATACCTGGTATTAAAACTCCTGTTGCATTAATAGGAATTGCAGAAAAGGGATATGTAACATTAGAACTTACTGCAACCGGTAAAGGAGGTCATTCATCTCAGCCTCCAAAAAATACTGCTGCGGGATTACTTGCAAAGGCGATAATAGCGCTTGAAACAAATCAGATGAGTGCAACTCTGGATGGCCCCGCGATTCTTACATTTGACTTTCTTGCGGATGAAATGCCATTCGGATATAAACTTTTATTTTCTAATAAATGGCTTTTCAATCCTTTGATTAAAAAAGTATTTTTATCTTCTCCGGCAACTGCCGCAATGATAAGAACCTCCACAGCAGTAACAGTATTAAAGTCCGGAGAGAAAGATAATATACTTCCTCAAAAAGCAACTGCGCTGATAAATTTCAGAATAAAACCGGGAGATACCGTAGAAGATATTGTAGACCATACAAAAAAACTTTCCGGTGCAGATATATCTGTGGAGATTTATCATGGTTTCACTAAGCCTTCGTCTGTAAGCAATCCAGCGACAAAAGAATTTAATTTATTAAGACAGACTGTAGCGAGTATTTATCCGGATTCAGTTTCTGCACCATATCTTGTTCTAGGCGGAACTGATTCCAAATACTATGATGAAATAGCAGATAATATTTTTCGATTTGTTCCAATTTCAATAAAGCTGGAAGAACTGTCAATGATGCATGGAACTAACGAAAGAGTTTCTATTGATAATCAGTATAAACATGTCCAGTTCATGATCAGTTTCATAGATGCATTAACTGGAAAGAAAAAGTAACTTCACAAAAATATTATTAGATATTCTCCGCCGTGCCGAAGACACGACGGAGAATATTTCACAGATGGATTATGGTTATTTACAATAAAAATAATATTAAAGCAGGAAACTATGAAAAAAATTATTATCTCTGTTATTATATTACTCATTGCTGCTGTATACTTCACAGTAGGCCCTATTGTAATTGAATCAAATCTTAATAAAGTTCTCAAAACACAGATTAAAGACCCATCCGCAAAGGCAAAGGCTCTAGCTGGTAAAATTTTCATTGCAGACCTGCACGCAGATTCATTGATGTGGAAGCGTGATATCCTGGTGAAAAGTTCCCGGGGCCAGGTTGATGTTCCGAGACTTATAGAGGGTAATGTTGCATTACAGACTTTTGCGGTGGTGTCACAGGTTCCTTTCAAGATGAATATGAATAGTAATAAAAGCGATTCGGACATTCTTCCGCTAGTTGAAATAACACAACTGTGGCCTGTGAAGACCTGGTTCAGCAAAAAAGAGCGCGCACTGTATCAGGCTGAGAAACTGCACCAGTTTTCAAAAAAATCAGATGGTAAACTTATTTTGATTGCATCGGTATCAGACCTCAACAGATATATGGAGCTGCGTAAAACTGATCCCCATATCACAGCGGGACTTCTCGCGATTGAAGGGGTGCAGGTTCTCGAGGGGGATTTAAATAATATTGAAGTGTTGTATAATGCAGGTTTTCGCATGATGTCTCCTACACATTTTTTTGATTCATTTGCTTCCGGTTCGGCACACGGAGTTGAGAAAGGTGGTTTGACAGAGAAAGGGAGAGAGATGATAAAAATCATGAACAGAAAAAAAATGATTATCGATCTGGCTCATGCATCTCCTAAAGCTATTGATGACATTTTAAAAATCACGACAAGACCGGTTCTGGTTTCTCATACTGGAGTTAAAGGTGTCTGTGATAATATCAGGAATATAAGCGATGCTCAAATAGACGGTGTAGTTAAAACCGGCGGTATTATAGGGATAACTTATTTTCCATTTGCAGTATGCGGTGGGGAGATTTCAAACATTATCCGTTCAATAAGATACACCGTTAAACGGGCCGGTATTAAACATGTTGCACTTGGATCTGATTTTGATGGAGCAGTAACTGTTCCTTTAGACACTTCATCAATGGCCGTTTTAGTCGACGCATTGATCAACGATGGTTTTA
Organism: uncultured Leptospirales bacterium; assembly: GCA_964450405.1. Taxonomy (GTDB): domain Bacteria; phylum Spirochaetota; class UBA4802; order UBA4802; family UBA5550; genus WRGT01. Next base: position 14,476 of record CAYVCQ010000005.1, read on the forward strand.
CTGATGAAGAGATAAGCTTAATCATGGGTGGGAATGTTTTGCGTCTGCTGAAAGAAACTCTTCCAGAATAATAAAATGTTTAAGTTGGTAAAATACTAAATGAAATTAAAAACGAAACTCGGAGCATTCCAGTTTTTTATCATTATTTTTTCAGTTTTATTATTTGCAGCTGCATATTATGCAATGAGCAGACAAAATCAACTATTCAGAAAATTTATTTTTGATCAGAATACCATCACAATTAACTCCATTATAAATCTACAGAAAAGATCGATGCTGAAAACAGTTGAGGATTACAGCATCTGGGACGGGATGTACAGTTTTACAGAAACAAAAAGCCGATCATGGGCCATAGGAAATATTGATTCAATAATAAATGACTTTGATTATAATCATCTATGGGTACTTAATAAAAAAGGTGAATTGATATATTATATAAATGATGAAAGTACTAAACCTGTTAAAGATTTTTCATTATTGGAAAACGATCTCATATCAATACTAAGTGTTATCCCAAAGGAATATTTTTTCCTATTTTATAACAATGAACTGATGGAAATTGCTGTATCAAAAATCTGTCCCACGGGCGATTTATCCAGAAGCCGATATTCAGGATACCTGATCCTTGCAAGAGTATGGAATAAAAAGTATCTTGAAAACTTAGAGAGCCTTACACGCCATGAAATTACAATATCCTCTTCAGGAATAAATAAAAACTCAGACGGAGTAAAGCGAAGCAGCACTATTACGATTGAAAGATTGATACCGGATATTTACGGGAGGAAACTTGTAACCGCATTCTTCAGCCGGCAGATGGAAGAAATGGATTACCTTATGTATTTGTCATATGGTATAAATATTTCAATTGTAATACTCTCAATAATAATCTTTATCCTTTTTTTTATACTAACAAACAAGTGGATTACTCATCCGATGAATTTAATCTTTCGTGCACTTCATACAGAAAATATTTCACTGCTTGATAAACTTGAAGATAACCAGGAGGAGTTTCAGGAAATATCCGGACTGATAAAAACATCAATTCAGGATAAACAGAGTATTCAGAATCTTCTCAATAATTCCGAGGTTGACTTATCCATGGCGGTGAAGGTGCAGAAAAGTTTTCTCCCTCAGATTCCACCGGTAGATGATGAATGGGAGATTGCATTTTATATGCAGCCGATGACTGATGTGTCGGGAGATTTCTATGATTTTTATGTTTTGGGAGATAGACTTACAGGACTGGGAATCTTTGATGTATCAGGTCATGGAATAGCGTCAGGTCTTGTAACAATGATTGCCAAATCTCTTTTCTTTAGAAGTTTCAGGGATCATGCAGAATCGAGTATAGAAAATATTTTCAAAAGTGTAAGTGATGAGCTATATCTTGCAATAGGTACAAGCGATTATTACCTTACGGGGATAATACTTCGATTAAAAGGTGACATAGTGGAGTATGGTAATGCTATGCATCCACCTCTGCTAAAAAAAAGCGTAACCGGCACTTCCAGAATATATAATGAAGACGGGACACATTTATCCGGATTTTTAATCGGATTTGAAGATGAAAGTTACAAGTACGATCAGGTTTCAATAAAGATGGAGTCGGGAGATTACCTGGTATTGTACACAGATTGTCTATTAGAGGCTCAGAGCGTCACCGGTGAAAGGTACAATATTGATTGGATAGAACAATCTTTGTCCAGTGCTCCATGCGGGACTTCACAGGATGTTCTTGATTATATTCTAAATGATTTTTTCGGATTTGTTACAGATAAAAATAAACTTCCCGATGACCTTACTGTTATAGTATTGAAGAGAAAGTAAAAATTCAGTTATATTCACCGAATCGTGCATCAAATACTACATCCCAAAACCATGACTTTTCCAGAGGATTTGCAGTGAAATATAAAAGCTTATTCCCGGAGATTGCAGTATTCATATAATCAGAAGTGTAAGTCGTTCCTTCATTTTGTATTAGTTTATTTATAAGATCATCAATTGTTATCGAAGTTGAAACAATTGGTGTATCAGAAATTATTCTCATTTTTGAGAACTGTATTCCGTTGAGAATTTTATTTATTCCATTCTTCCGTTTAATTGCAGCTATCGTTTCAAAAACATTTTCCTCATGATCTCCGCAGTAAATATAGAAGCCATGTTTCAGAATCTCTCCATCATCATTAACTGTATCTTCCGGATTGAACAGTAATAGTAAAAATATTCCCGCAGGTTTAATATCCGGTATAAGAACAGGGATCTCCTTCAGCGATTGAATCTTCAGTTTATCGTCGTACTGAACTGTATATGCATGAATATCAATTTTATTTTTATATTTCTTTAACGTTTCATAGAATATAAAATCTGTATGATAATTAGGAATAAACTTCTCGATGTCATTTCTGAGTACAAGAAATATAAGTTTTCCAATTCCAGATTCGGCAAGAGCTTTTACATGTTCCGATGCACGGGAGCTTACCGCATCTGGAAAAGCACCGGTTTTGTTGTGAAATAGAGTACAGGATTTCAATTCTATAAATACGTCTGTATCACCACCGCTCAGAAGAAAATCAAATCTGTGATTTCCATATACAGGCTCTCTTCTTACTTTTTTGTATTGATCAATTCCCGGTATTTTACTTTCACAAAGAAGTTCATAGAAGAGTTTGTTGCTGTTTGTAGAATCAATCATAACAGGAAATGATCTGTTTATGATATACAGGATTTTAAATTTATACTTTGCGTTTATCGGTAACAGAAGTAGTTGCACTCCCGGGAGAGCAAGTTCGGAGAGACGTCCTGTGTTCGGTACATAGACGTTCAGTTTTTCATTATTTAAAATTACTTCGGCTACAAAACGGTTAATTCTTTTTACGAGGGTTGCTTTGAGAAAATTATCGGGGTATTTCTGCATTGTGTTTTTATAAAAGAAACTCCGCCAAACGGCGGAGTTTCTTTTAATTTATTTATCTTTAAAAACTGGTTTTCTTTTTTCTATGAAAGCATTAACCGCTTCAGTTTTATCTTCTGTACCGAAACAGTAAATTGACTGAGCCTGCTCGAACATTAGACTTGCGTATGTATTTCCCTCTGCCGCAACGTTGACTCCCCATTTTCCGAATCTGATTGCAGATGGCGGAAGGTTTGAAATTCTCTTTGCAAGCTGTGTAGCTTTACCTTCAAGTTCCTCAGGCTTAACGAGGTACTCTACAAGGCCTATACGATAAGCTTCAGCAGCATCAACCATCTCTGTACAAAGGATTAATTTTTTCGCCTGCCCTAATCCTACAAGTTTTGTGAGCCTTGTGGTTCCGGTCTGGTCAGCAGTGAGTCCAAACTTAACCTCGGGAAGTGCAAGAGTAGCTCCCTCTGCGGCGATTCTAATATCGCAGCTAAGTGCAAGTTCAAGTCCGCCTCCGAGACAGAATCCTTTGATTGCAGCGATAACAGGTTGTGGAAATTCCTGAAATCTGCTGAAAGTTCTCTGCAGAAAATTCAGTTTGTCCTTTACAAACCTTGTATCGACAGTTTTAAGAAAAGCAGTGTCGACGCCGGCAGAAAAATGTGCTCCGGATGAACAGAGTATAACTGCCCGAAGCTGGTTGTCTTCAGCTATCTCATCCTGAATTCTAGCTAAACCGAGAACTACATCTTCATCAAGAAGATTAAGACCGCTTGGATCACAGAAAGTGATAGTGGCAATGTAGCCCTCTTTGGTGAGCTTTATTTTTGACTCGCTCATAAATTTACCTCATCTTTTTTTATTGGCAGGAATGCCCGGGTAAATATTTTTATTTATAAGACAATCATAAAGTCGTTTAAATATTATTCAAGGAATAAAATTATTAAAGTTTAGTTTTTTAAATGGTCTAGTCTTGAGACCGTATAACTGGAAATTGATGTATTTGAAAATTAGCCACAGAGACACGGAGGCACAGAGATTTAATAGTGATAATACTTTGAAATTTAAAAGTTATTATAAGTGCCTCTACGGGAGGTTTAATTTATATTCACCAGGTCTGAGCATTAGTAGGTAGTTTTTAAATGCAATGCAGGGAGGAAATCTGAAATAAAAATCAAAATTCGATATTTATTTTATATTCCAGCTTGGTTTCTGACGATTCCAGATGAATGTTTTTTAAAAAAGCCTGTTCGAGATCAAACTCAAATTTACCAAGCCATTTTTGAAATTCTTTTTTACTAAGAGCAGTTTTATTTAAAGACAGTTCAAGATCAAAATCCCCTACCCGTATTATTATTTCGGCTATACTTCCGTCATCGCGAGGAAATGATGCTTTGAATATTTTAAGATCAATGGCCTTAACCTCAATATGAGCTGATATCTCCATTGTAGTCGCAGCGATGTCGAGGACTTTCATATAATCTATTGCAGGCATTATCGTTACTCCTTTACTTTTTCCGGAAAAGTTTCTGCCAATAGGAAATCTCTTCATCAGTTATCGACGGATTTTCTTTTTCGGATGATATGGATTGAAGTTCCTTTTCTTCATAATATTCTTTAAATGCGGCATTTACAATTTCGGCAAATCTCTCACTTGAAATATTTTTTGCACCGAACCTGTTGATATAAAAAATAATATCTTTATCGGACGTAATTACAGTAGTCATTTTCGGATTCAGATCTTTCTTAATAAACTGCTTTATAAGAAAATCGGCAGAGTAGTCAAGAGAGTAATAGACATCAATTTTGCCGATTTTTTCACTGGCAGTTTCTATAGCCTTATCCTTCTTCCCGTCAAAGACCACTTTAATTGCTGTCTTTTTCAACTTCTGATATTCTTTTAGTTTTTCTAAAAGTCCGGCTCGTGCGGCATTGAGCTGGCTCTGATACATCATACCCTCTAGATCGGGGAACTTGTATATAAGATTAAAACCGTCAATAAGCAGAGGCATAAATATTTCCTTAGACTTTTCTGTGAAGCTCTGCAAAGTTTTCTTTTAGAGAAAATCCATACTTTGTGAAGAAGTTTACAGCATACGGATCATTTTTAAAAACAGCAATTAAAAAATCGTCTGCTCTGTTTTTTTTAGAATTTTCCATGAAGAATTTCAAAAGCTCTCCTCCGATGCCGGCTCGACGGAAATTTTCCTTCACCATCATCCAGTGAATCCGGGATTGATTATCTTTAACGGTACCTATGATAAAACCGAGGACCTTTTTCTTTCTAACTGCAGTAAAAGAAATGCAGTTTAGAGAAGAAAATATCTCCGCCATATTATCGGAATTCAAAGGGTAGGGAAGCTCAGATAATAAAGTTTCGTTTTTTCCAATTGAATAAATCTGAGGGAGATCTGCTTCAATTGTTTTCCGTATTATGATTCCTTTCTCTGATAAACTCAATTTCTTATCAGCCTTGTAAAGTTTTGAGTTATAGTATCTTCAAGTTTTGTGAGAGAAACCTTTTTTAGTGAAGATATAAATTTATAGGTATACTTTATATTCTCAGGAAGATTAGGTTTTCCCCTCATGGGAACCGGTGAAAGAAACGGTGCGTCTGTTTCAAGAATAAGTCTGTCAAGAGGGACATAGCCTGCTGCGTCGTGCAGTTCCACAGCGTTTTTATATGTTACGTTTCCTGCAAAGGATATCATAAATCCCATGTCAAGTACACGTTTTGCAGCGTTGGAATCACCGGCGAAACAGTGCATAATACCGCTGCCGTATTTTTTAGTATTTAATATCTCAAGACTCTCGTTCATTGCTTCGCGCGAGTGAATGATTAAAGGAAGATTATATTTTTTCGCTATATCAATTTGTGTTTCAAATGATCTTATCTGCATCTCCTTAGGCTGATGCATGCGGTAAAAGTCTAGACCGCATTCCCCGATTCCCAGCAGGAGTTTATTATACTCTCCATTCATCTCCTTCTCAACAAGAGATTCGAGATTTTTAAGTTTTGTATCCTGTGCCGGTGACGATGGGTGAATACCAAGAGTATAATAAATCCCGCTCTCAGAATTTCTCTTTGCAAAATCACGTGACCAGATGAAATCTCTCTCTTCAACGGATATCTGGACTGCATATTCAACGTTGTTTTCTTTTAGAGATTTAATAATATCTTCTTCAGAATTTTTCTTATCTTCAAGTATCATGTTAAAGTGAACGTGTGAATCGAGAATCATTTTTAACCTTCATGTTTGTTGGAATGGTTGATAATACCTTTACGTTGAGTTTATAAGCAAGAAGAAAAAAAAATACTTTAATGGAGTTTGAGTAGCTGCTCATGAACTGGTGGTAATTAAGATATTAATTGGCCCCCTCCGGGGTGCGGGGGCTTGCACAGCAGAGATTAGAATTTACCACCAAAAAATGAACAGTTTCGAGTTTGATGGGAGAAGATTATTTCAAATCGTACGTATGCTCAAATACGCTGCAGATGAGGATTATAGGATAAGATGAATTATTTTAAGAGGATACTTTTGTTTGACTTTTATTATAAAATTGATTATATAAAAAGCAATTATCAGAAGTTTGTATATTTTATTAAGAAAACATTTCTGACCATTTTTACACAAGAAAAAAGGGGTTTGATTATGTCTGTTATTGCAAGCTGGATGAATCCGGGTTGTGAGGTTAGAAGTTCATCAATCAATCAACGCGGAGTTTATGCTGCTACAGATATTGCAAAGGGGGAGCGCCTTGCAATTTTCGGCGGTGATATTCTCACCATTAATGAAACATTGAAACTTCCTGAACTTTTCCGTTTCTATCCTCTTCAGATTGAAGAGCGTTTTATGCTCTACATGAGAAATCCTGAAACTCCCGAGGATACCGATTATTTTAATCATTCATGTTCTCCAAATGCAGGTATACGGGGTCAGATTTTTCTAACTGCAATGCGTGATATTAAAATGAATGAAGAGATTACCTTTGATTACTGCATGTCTCTCTCGGAATTTACAGGGAGCAGTTTTGTTATTGAATTTGACTGCAGCTGTGGAACTCCGGAGTGCCGGGGAAGAGTAACTCAGAGGGATTGGCGCATCGAATCTTTGCAGAAGCGGTATAAGGGATTCTTTTCTTTATACATACAGGATAAAATTGAACAAAATAAGCAGTGATTCAAATAAAAGTAATTTTCAAAAAACTGTTGGATTCTGTCTCCACCTTAGCGAAGGCGCGGCGGGAAACAAATTTACTTCAAGTTTACGAGTAATTACAAATAACATTATAGTGTGGGTGGAAGTATGAAGAAAAAGATATTATTGAATATAGCTTTTGTATCTCTGCTGGGGTTTGTTATTTTTTATTTTATTCAGAACTGGCAGATTTTAACAAGGAATCCTGCCGGTTCACAAATTAAATTCGAATATCCGTCATTTGGTAAATCTGATGCCAGCGGTAATTATTACGTTATTGATAAATCACGCAGAAGAGTAATAAGCTGCGACAAAGATGGCATAGTCCGTTCTGTGATAGATGGAGGGAGCAAAACTCCAGGTACTTTTTTTTATGCCAATGAGGTCACAGCTGATGATGCCGGCAGAATTTATATTCTCAACTGGGTTCTTGATAAATCAGGATTCTTTATGGAGAGGGAGGAGATTCTACGTTACAGTTCAGATGGTACTTTCGAAAAAGTAATTTATGCAAAAATATATGATGAAAAAAACAGAATACCTACATTGGCGCAGAGAGGACAGTTAAGTTCTCTCTCTGTTACCGGTGATACAATAAGCTGGTTCGATACAGATAAATGGGGTATATGGTCATATGTGATGAGTGTTTCGGATGAAACAGCGGATCATTATCTTACTCTACAACTTCCCGATGCAAATATTCTTGTTTCAAATGTTGTTTCGGTAGATGCTGAAACAATTGTATACGCTACAAAAAAAGGTACAATCGTAGAACAGAAAAAAGGGAAAGCCCCGATTATCCGTTATTCAGCCGATGCTCAGCGCGGATCACTTTCGATACCGTGGAATGTTGGAGCAGATAAAGCCGGATTAGTTTACTTTTCCGATCTTGAAAAAAGAAGTATTATGAAGATTTCTAAAAATGGAATTGTGACTCCGGTTCTTTCAAAGGAAATTATTGAATCTCAGAAAATTTTAACCGATGAATTTACATACTACAGGCTTTCAGTCCGCGGTGATGGAGGTCTCACAACATGTAATGACTCATATCTTGTTGCTCTTGACAGTAGCGGAAAACTGCTTCTACATGCGGATTCGTTTAAGTATCCAATCTCGATGATTTTTACTGCGTTCTTGTCGTGGTTCCTGCTGCTGGCGGGTATAGGATCTCTTTTTATGATCGGCCGCATGTTTTATATTGATGTTATGAACCGGAAGGTTCCGGATGTTATGCTCAAAGCGATTGGTATTATAATTGTAATTGGAGTATCTGCGGTACTTATTTCAAGTCTTATTGTTCAGAACTTCTCAGCCCGTTATCAGAAAGAGGCCTTAAATAAAATTGCTCAGATGGTGCAGATAATTCCTAAGGTGATTGATGCATCACGTCTTGAAAAAATTACACGTCATGAGCAATTTCTTGGAAAAGATTACCGGACTATCCGGGAAAATCTTTTAGCATCTCTGAATTATAACAAGGATGAGTGGAACAATAGTTACTACTTTGTTCTTTACCGTGTGATAAATGAAAGACTGTATGGATTTATGTATCTCAACGGGGAGATAGGAATTTATTATCCATTGTCATATTTTGATAATCCCGACAGCGTTTACCAGCGTGCATATAAAGGCGAAATCTCAACAGAGCAGGCTTCTGATGAATGGGGAAGCTGGCTGGACGGCGTGGGGCCGATTTATAACAGCGAGGGAAAGGTTATTGCGCTGCTTGAAATAGGAACAGATCTCTATAGTTTTACTCAGGAGAATAACAGACTTATACGTGAGATTATTCTTGATGTAGTTACTATGCTTGTGATCTTCGTGCTTGCGATGATTGAAACTACATTTCTTCTTGAAATGCTGGGACAGCGGGAGCGGAGACTTCATCTCCTTGCTGAAGGGAGAACACTGCGTCATGAAGATAATTATACAGATGTATTTCTGGCACGTCCGGTTACTTTTGTTTTCTTTACTGCAGTTTCAATGTCGGTAGTATTTATACCTCTGATGATGGAAACATTTTATCAGCCGGTTGCCGGTCTTTCAAAAAATCTGATTCTCGGATTGCCTATATCCAGCGAGATGCTGTTTTTCGGCTTAGCGAGTATTGTTTCAGGTAAATTTATTGAGAAGCGGGGATGGCGATTCGTTGCACGACTTGGTCTGGCAGTTACCGGTATTGGTCTTCTGGCCTCGGGACTCTCATCCGGAATGATAAGCTTTCTTGCTGCAAGGGGTGTAACAGGTCTTGGCGCGGGTTTCTTCTTTATGTCAATGAGGGGACTTATCAACCTGGAGGGATTGCGTGAGATGCGGGAGCAGGGATTCTCGCATTTTTATTCTGCAATGATAGTTGGTATTTCAATTGGAGCTGTCGTGGGTGGTTTTATTGCAGATAAGTTCAGTTACGGAATAGTTTTCTATTTTGCATTTGCAGTATTGACAGCAGCATTTGCATTTGATCTTTCTTATTTTGGTAAAATGACATTTATGGAAGCTGTCCCTCTGAAAATAATGGGTAAGGGATCAATTACTACCAGCTTCAAAACATTCTTTACAGATCCCCTTGTAATAGGTTTTTTTCTTCTTATCATAATTCCTACATATGTAGCGAGTACGTTTCTTACATACTTTTTCCCGATTTTTGCAGAGGCAAATAATGTCTCCTCATCAAATGTCGGCCGTCTATTTATTCTTAATGGTATATTTATTATATATCTGGGTCCCGTTCTCAGCAGATTTTTCAGCAGTAAGATGAGCCCACGTATAACAATGGTTATCGGCTCTGCTCTATGGGCTGGAGCTCTTCTAATTTCAGCCGTGACTGGTAATTTTGCCGGAGCGGTTGTTGCGCTGATTCTCATGGGCATAACCGAAGGATTCTGTGTAAGCGCTCAGAACAGTTATTTTCTTGATATGAAGGCTTCAGCGGCAATCGGTGAAGATCAGGCGATCGGATATTTTGAGATGGTGGGAAAATTTGCCGAGATGTTCGGCCCGATTTTTTTCAGTTTAGCTATAATTCTCGGTCAGTTAGTCGGGCTTTCTATTATAGCAGCGGGTGTTTTCGGGTTAGCTGCTCTATATGTATTTTTTGCAGTGAAGAAGGGATGAGTTGAAAAGTGAAATTTTGACAGTAAAGATGAAATTGCTCATTCCGGAATGTTGGGGTAATTGACATTCCTATATCCCCCTGTCCCCCAGAGGGGGGACGAAAGAGGGAAATTATTAGTGAATTCATGATTCACAAAAAGAATACGATAAATACAGGGATCACTTTCTGATGAGTAGTGGTTTCGATACATCGCGGATTAATGATGAAGATGTATTAAATAATATTGGCGTTGTAAAAGAAATAATAGTAATAAAACTAACATCGATATAACTGATATACCCGGTGCCACCGACCGGGGATAGGGGGCAGGAAGGTTTGAAAAAAATAAATATTTTCATAACATTCCGGAAATTAGTCGAGTTCAATTAAACTGATCGGTTAACACAGGAGAAGTATGAATAAAAAGAGTTATCTTATAATGTCAGTGCTGACCCTGATGATAGTTTTATCAGGAATTTTTACATATAATTTTTCTAATCGGTTATTTTCTAATCCGTTTAATCGAAGTTTTGTATATCAGAATCCATCTTACTCCGTTACTGATAACGAGGGTAGTAACTATGTAATTGACCGTTCAATGCGGAGAATTGTTAAAATAGATGCACAGGGAAATCTCTCATGGATTATAGAAGGTGGTTCCCGTTTAACTGGATCGTTTTTTTATGCATACGAAATTGCAGTTGATGACAGCGGGAATCTCTATGTAATAAACGGTGTCCTTGATGATGAGGGCTTTTTTATGCTGCGCGAGGAGATTATCCGGTATAACGCAAAAGGGATATTCGAAAAAGTTCTCTACACAAAAAGTTACGGGCCGGATGAGAGAAAACCGGAACTTGTTCAGCGCGGACAGTTCAGTTCTCTTCGCGTTGATAAGCAGGCGGTTGAGTGGTTTGATATTGATTCGCGTGGAATTCAATCAATACGGATTATTCAGCCTCAGGGTGCAGTGGAACGTAAAACCGGTGTGTTTATAAACAATGCAAATCTGATTGTTTCAGGTGCTGTTCGTTTATCTGATGGATCTATTGTATATTCCACGAAGAAGGGCAGAATTCATAAATCAAAGGATCGTACTGAAGGGGAGCTGCTCTACTCTGCAGATGATCAGAAAGGTTTGCTCTCTATACCCTGGTGGGTTGGAGCGGATAATAAAGGGAACATCTACTTTACCGATTTAGGGAGCAGGTCTGTATCAAGAATTAATTCTGATAAAACTGTAACGACTATTCTTTCAAAGAAAAAAATAGAAAAAGCCGGATTCCAGACCGGTGAATTTATATACTACAAGTTAAGCGTAAACAGTTCCGGTATGATTACAACATGCAATGATTATTACACTGTTGTTATTTCATCTGACAGCAGAAGTATTGTGCGTTATTCAGATGGCGGAAAACTCTCTACGGCGGATATGTTGTTAAGCATATTCATATGGTTTGTCTGTATTCTGACATTAATTATAATTATTGGTTCTTTGTTATATTTATATCTCAATATTTTAAAACGCCGCATACCCCTTATGATTAAGCAGGTTTTAATATTTGCTCCGATGATGATTGTTTCTGTTGCAATACCGGCTAATCTGATAATTGAAGATTTTACCGGCCGCTATAAAGATGAGTTGAATAAAAAAATATCTCTCATGGTGCAGATAGCTCCAAAGGTAATAAATTCTGAAGATTTAGATAAAATAAAAAAGCATGAAGATTATATGGGAGATTCCTATAACAGGGTAAGAAAATCACTACTTGAAGCATTTAATTACAGCAGTGATGACTGGAATAGAGGTTTCTACTTTGTTATCTACAGAGTTACCGGAGATAATTTATATGGATGCATGTATCTTAATGGCGGAATCGGTATTTACTATCCGTTTACATTTTTTGATGATCCGCAGAGCATTTACCGCAGCGCCTATAAGGGGGAGATTGTCACAGAATCGCTTAGTGATGCATGGGGAAGCTGGCTTTATGGAGTTGGTCCGATTTATGGAAAGGACGGGAAAGTAACAGCCCTGATTGAAGTGGGAACAGATCTTTACAGTTATACTCAGGCCAACAGCAAACTTGTAATGAAAATGATACTTCGAATATGTGTAATTACAGTCATATTTATTTTTCTACTTATGGCAGTAACGTATGTTCTGCTTATATCAATAAGACGGCTCAGTACCGGTGTAACTAAACTTTCAAAAGGGGAATGGGATACAAAAGTAAAAATCGGGAACCGCCATGATGAGGTGGCCGATCTTGCACAGGGATTCAACAGGATGTCGGAGTACATTTTAAATTATATAAATGAAATAGTTCATCTGAACAAAGGGTACCAGCGTTTTGTCCCGGAACAGTTCCTTCATTATCTTGATAAAGATAGCGTAACACAGGTAGTCCTGGGAGATCAGGTGCAGAAGGTCATGACGGTTATGTTTTCCGATATACGTTCTTTTACCTCTCTCTCTGAAAATATGACTCCGAAGGAGAATTTTGATTTTCTGAATTCATATCTGCGTCATGTGGGTCCTGTAATTCGAAAGAATAATGGTTTTATCGATAAGTATATCGGGGATGCGGTTATGGCGCTGTTTCCACACTCTGCTGATGACGCTCTTGAGGCTGCAGTTGGAATGTTTGAAAATCTGCATGAGTTTAATGAAAGCAGAAAAAAGAAGGGTTACGATCAGATAGAGATTGGTCTTGGTCTTCATACCGGTCCGCTGATGATGGGAATTATCGGAGAAGAGGAAAGGATGGAGGGGACAGTTATATCAGACAATGTCAATTTTGCTTCACGGCTTGAGGGTCTTACAAAGCACTATGGCGCACGTGTTCTTATCAGCGAAATGACTCATAGTCTGCTTGCTCATCCTGAACGATATCTTATGCGAAATCTTGGTAAAGTCCGTGTTAAGGGCAAGAATGATCCTGTAGCAGTTTTCGAAGTGTTGGATCCGCTGCCGGAAAAACAGAAAACGATGAAGATTAAAACTAAGGATGTTCTCGAAAAGGGGATAATTCTGTATCAGCAGAAAAGATTCTCCGAGGCGCTTGATAAGTTCAATAAAATAATGGCTGTTGATCAGAATGATAAGATAGTAATAAAGTATTTTAATGCATGCACCGTCTATACAGAGAAACCTTCTGTATCTGATGAGTGGGATGGAACTCTTGAGATGAGGGAAAAATGAAGACGTTCTTTTCGGGTAGAGATAAAAAAAAATCAGGAAGAAATGCACTTCGCATTGTCGCTTATCTCGGACTCGACAGGCCTAACAGGCGTATCGATTACGGTGAGTTGCTGGTGAAAAAACTTATTGAAAGCCGGCATCATATTTCAGGTCTTGTGATCCATCCCTCTGACCGGCTTGCGGATTTAGCCAGAAAATATTCTATACCATATATAAGTACACCGCTGGAACTTCTTCAGCCCGCTGATAAAATAAAACTGGCTCTTGCGGATAATCTGCAATTTATCGAGTTTTATAAAATCTGGCTTGAACATATCCGTTCATTCGACGCCGACATAGGGATCACCCTGTGGGCACACTGGATGCCGAAGGAGCTTTTTTCAATTACACCATTAGGATTTATAAATTATCATCCTGCTCCTCTTCCGCAGATGAGGGGAATGGAGCCGGATACCTTTGCCATTCTTGAAGGACGCAGGGAAATTTTCGGAACTGTGCACAGAGTAAATCATGACTTTGACTGCGGGGATATTGTAACCTGGACAAAACATATTAAAATTCACCGGTATGATACTCCGGTATCTGTTCTGGAAAATCTGAACCGTGAAGGAATCAGTACAATTATTCATACACTGAATGCCTTTGCAGATGGAACAGTAAGCGGTGTTCCCCAATGCGAAGCTGAAGGGACAAGAACAACCCGCGATATGGCCAGGAAGGCATCCTTAATCGATTGGGGATCGGATACTGTAGATATGGTAGACCGGAAATTGAGAGCCTTTTGCGGACAGGATATAGGAATAAGGCTGAAAACAGTTTATCAGGGGGCCGTTCGTGATGTGGTTGATCTTGAAGTATACCACGGCAGATTTCGCGGACATCCGGGAGAAGTCCTAGGACTATATCGCGGAAGGGGATTCTTTAAAGGACAGCCGGTGATACGTTTAACAGATGGAGTAGCTGTATTGCGTTTAGGGAAAGTGATAACACCTCTATCGTATTCATCGATCTATTATAATGAGTGTCCGCAGGAGAAACTGATTGCTCCGGGCAAGAGAGCAAGAAGCACCAGTCGTAAAATTGTTATCCGGAGCATCTCCGTTAATAGGCTGTAGAAGAAGTTAGAGTATAGAGAATAATCCGCGAAAGCCTGAAAAGGATATATTCGTATTATTACTGTTACTGGAAAATAAGGAGAGTATTAAACTAGTCTGAATCATGCTATTTTAAATTGAAGTTTTTTTGGATTGGTATATTGATCTATTGATGACTTTAACATTGTATTTATATTTATTTTATTTAAAACTTTCATGTTTTAAGAGGTGATATTATGAATAGAAAATCTCTGTTAATTAAAGCAGGTATCCGGTTTATACTATCAATAGGTATACTCTCATGTTTGTTATTTATTTCTTCAGGATCTTTTAGTTTTCTGAATGCATGGATTTATATTGGAATAATATCTGCAGCAATGGTTTTAATCTTCAGTTATTTAATAATAAATGATCCTGAATTACTTGTTAAACGGATAAAGAACAGAGAAAGAGTTGAGAAACAGAAATTTATCCAGAGGGCAGGAATTCTCCCGTTTTCAGCAGCCAATATAATTCCCGGATTAGATTACAGGTATGGCTGGTCTGACGTACACGAATCAGTAATAATTGCAGGGATAATATTTGTATTGCTGGGGTATATAATGTTTTTCTTTGTTCTAAGGGAGAATAGTTATGCATCAAGAGTGATTGAAATACAGGATGATCAGAAGGTAATAAATTCGGGCATGTACTCTCTTATACGTCATCCGATGTATTTAGCTGTTTTATTTATATTTATGTTTTCTCCGCTTGTCCTTGGTTCATATTATGCATTAATACCGGTGTTATTATATCCATATATATTTGTTGTCAGAATATTAAATGAAGAGGAAATATTAAAAAATGATCTCAAAGGATATAATGAATATATGAAAAAAGTAAAATACCGTTTAATACCTTTTATATGGTGAAAGTGTTGAACACTTTTTTTATATTAGAATATATAATTGTTGATATGTGAAAGCTGATACCTTATATACAAAGTAAGGATGAATCAGATGAAAATCAGAATACTGGGGAACGGCGGAGCAATAAATGACGGGCTGCCATATAATTCATTTATTGCGGATGACTTTCTTCTGGTAGAAACTCCCCCTGATATAATGCTATCGTTATTTAGAGAAAAAATTGATCTTACAAAAATATATGTTATTTTTATTTCTCATTTTCATGGAGATCACTATTTCGGTTTACCATTTCTTCTTCTAAGAATTTTTTTTAATAGGATATTTAATCCAACTGAAAGTAAAATAAGAATTATCGGTCCGGTTGATATTGAGAATAAAACAAAGGAGTTATGCAGATTTGCTCTGGGAAATGAACACCCTGTACATCAGTGGATGGAAGATAAAATTATTTTTACTGAAATCAGTGTTGGATCAATAGTTGATCTAGGCGATGAAATCTCTCTCAAGATATTCTCCATGTATCATTTAATTGAAACATACGGTTTTGCCTTTTATAAAAGTAACAATATATTATTTTCATATTTTGCAGACAGTGTATGGAATGATGAACTACTAAATCAGATTAAACTATTTCCAGAGATAATTTTAATAGATATGAATGGAGAGATTTCTGATCCTGTAAAATTTCATATGTCTGAAAATGATATAATTGAAAAGGCAATTCCATTCAGTGAAGGAAGAATTATTTACTATGGAACACATCTAAAAACTCAGAAACAATCACAGCATGAAGAAATAAAATATGTACATCCGGGTGAAATTATTTTATTGAAATAATATAACTAGCTTATTCCGGATTGTCGGGATAATTGACATTGCACCCCCTGTCCCACGGAGGGGGCACGCAAGAGGGATATTAATAGTGAATTTATGAATCATAACAATATTAATACACCTGATTAGTATTGGAATCGATACTTTCCGGATAAAAGATGAAGATGTATTAAATAATATTGGAATTGTAAAAGAAATGATAATAATAAAACTAACCGAGATATAACTGATATACCCGGTGCCCCCTCCGGGGGATAGGGGGCAGGAAGGTTTGAATTTAATTAATTCGTAAAATACAACGGTAAAATATAAATCAGGAGATATCAGCTATGGACGAAAAATCTTTCTTATCAAAAATGGCTCAGAGTTATAAAATTAATTTAACTTCAAGATACGAACAGTTTATTATGGAAAAAGAATTCGAAAAGTATGAGGAGAACCAGGTTATCTTTACAGGATTTATCGAAGGTCTCTATCATATTCATTTTGTTGATGAACTGCTCACCGATGTAATAAAGCTCGGGAAGTCTCAGGGAATTAAAAACATAAAAGAGGTCTGGACGAAAGAGTTTCAGACATATATTCCTCTGGCATTCTTTGACCACCCCGAGGTGCCGGAGTCGAAGGGATTTCTTGTATGGGACAGTTCAGAGGAGCGGATGCCGGTTTTACTTTTTGATTTTGAGGGACCTCGGGTTTATGCAGTGGCTGAAAGTTTAGAGCAGTTTCTTGAAGGGCTGCCAGGGATTCCAAATAAAGAGCAGAAAAGCAGAAATGCAGCTGAACTGTCTGAAAAAAAATTTGAATTCTGGAAAAAAGGTGATAGAAAACACTTCGATTACTAGGAATTAACTTTTGTTTTATGTATACTTCAGTATAAGACATTTAAACTAAAGGAGTGTACCATGCGAAATTTCAGATTAGTTGTAACAGTTTTAATTCTTACCGCTGCAGTTTGTTCATTTAATGGTTGCAAACGGACAATAAATCCTGCACTAACAGATCAGTTTGTAAAAGCTGCATATGATGGTGATCTTGCGCTGGTTAAAAAGCTTTATGATGAGGGCGCTGATCTTAATGGAGAGAGTAAAGTAAATTACGATACAACTGCTCTTGTTACATCGGCAAACAGCGGCAAGATTGAGGTTGTAAAATTCCTTCTTTCTAAAGGTGTTGATGTTAATCAGAAAACTTCCGGTAAAAGCACTGCACTTAGCGGAGCTCTGCTTGGCGGACATGTTGATGTTGTGAAACTATTAATAGAAAAAAAAGCCGATGTTAATTTTGACGGAGGTTACGGAACTCCGCTAAAGAGAGTTGAGGGATGGGCGAAAGATTCTCCAACCATGACTGTATGGCCTGAATTAGCAGAAATTCTGAAAAAAGCCGGAGCAAAATAATAGTTTTTAATTCTCCCGCTTTTATCGGCGGGGGAATTACTAAATTTTATTTTGGAGTTTTCAGAACAGTCCCCTGCATTTTGATCTTTTCATAAAGCTGACCGGCTGTAATTACAAAAAATGGTGAAACATCAAAACCGGAATTCTTAAGGGCTTTTGCCACCCATGTATTGCATGTATTAAACAGATGATATTTATAAACTGATTTAAAAAATATCACCTCCCCGGATTGTTGTCTGGAAGTGATAATTAGTTCATCGTTTTCTTTTCTGAAACTCTGGTCGACATACTTAAGAAGTTTTATAAATTGTTCCTGAGAGAGTTTTAATTCTATAGTATAATTACTCCAGTTTATAAAACTTTCGGTAAGAGTATTGTAGCCCTCAAAACGTATAACACTTGGATTAGTTAAGATTACTGCTTTTAAATCGTGCCAGTAATTGTCAACCGGATCCTGATATGCAATTTCCTCTCCCCATCCGATTTCGATAAATCTGGAAAATTTAAAGTATTTTAACGCACCGATATTACGGATTGATTCACTATCCACAGGTATTATAATACCTGTATGATAACTGTTATTTATAACATATACAGTATATGGACCGGAAGAGATATTTATATCTTTATCTCTGTTAAATTTATCACCTCCGGTACAGGAGAAAGATAACTGAATTGCTGAGAGTATTATTATAAGTTTAATTATTTTCATGAGGTAAAGGTCCTGAATTTTTATACAATTGATTCGAACAATTTATTTTAAAAGAAACTACTCATTATTTTTGATAGGAACATATTGATCCACCGGTTTTTTCTACTGAAATTATGTCTCTGAGACTGCGCCTTATACTTTTCACTGTGTATCATGCAAGGTTACACAGCTGAGTAATTAAATTAGTATTATCATAAATATAAAACAAATTTTTTTTAATTCATTACTTGATAAATTCCTGTATAATTGCTAAAGTAAGTAAAGTTCAATGTCTAATTGTCAGGGGATGGATTTTATGGAAGGAAGAAATAATACAAGGGTTGTATTTCATGTAAATGCCACTATCGAGTATAATAGTCATACCATTAATGGTGATGTAGAGAATCTCAGTACAAATGGTATGTTTATGAATACCACAGAGAAGATTCCTCTTGATACCGAGGTTGAAGTATCGATTTATCTTTCAGGTACAACATCGGAACTGAGCCTGAAGATTAATGGTGTAGTGACCAGAATAGATGAAAAGGGTGTAGCTATTAACTTTAAAGAGATAGAGTTTGATTCTTTTCTGCATCTGAAGAATATCATTGAGTTTAATGCTGCCAGTGATTCAAAGGCTATGGATGAGTATAATGTTTTGCGGAAGTAATTGTTTTATGAGAATTACTTTTTATAAGAATAAATGATTGTTTAGGATTACGCCTCAAAGACAACCACACTCTATAAATATGACGGACTTGGCCGGCTAATACACGCAAACGGCGAAAACCTGAGAGACGAAGCACCAGCCACAGCAGGTCAGAATATAGAAACAGTGACAAACAGATACGAGCAGGGATACGCCTACGCCGATAACGGCAACCTGACAGAAAAAGTTAAATACGACACAGCCACCGGCGCCATGGACACATGGAGTTATACATACAGCAACCACGCCGTGACAGGAGTAAATTCATCCAAAGAGGGAAACAAGTTCAACTTTACCTACGATGCATCGGGAAACATGACAGAGAAACGCGACCTTATCGCGGGAAAAACAAAAAAGATGCAGTACGATTCGAATAACAGAATAGAGGAAGTAACCAACTCAAGCGGAAAAGTGCTAGGCCAATACGACTACGATGACCAGGATTCCGCGTAAAAAAGAGAGCCAAACGCACCGGAGAGACCGGAACACATACAGTGGAAGTAATCTACCCCTCCATGTACTTTGGAATGGAAAGAGAACTCGAAAACGACGGAAGCGTAACGGATAACACAACATATTCGGTAAACAACATATACCTGAACGGAGTGAGAATCGCCGCGCTCACAGCATCGGGCGAAACCAGATATTATTTGACAGACCAGGTTGACAGCGTAAGCATGGTGTTCAGCGAACAGGGCAAGCCCCTCACAAGCTTTGAGTATATGCCATACGGCGAGACCTGGCTGGAAAGGGTTGCCCCCAATCTGAAGGAGAAACATAATCCGAAGTTTAACTCCCAGGAACTGGATCCAGAGACGGATTTTTATTATTATAATGCTAGATATTACGACCCGGAAGTGTCGAGGTTTGTAACGGCGGATACGGTTATTGATGGTGAGCAAGCGGTATTCGGCTGGAATCGGTATATGTATGTAAAAGGGAATCCGATACAGTATAATGACCCGAGTGGGCATGAAATTTATTCGATTAATCGAGAATTAGGTGGTACTGAAGTTAGAAGTACATATAATCTTGTTTCTCATACCTATTTGGCAACAACTGATAATCATAAACAAGTTAAAGATGTGTATAGTTGGGGAAAAGTCAATACTGATGACGAGAAACAAGGCTCTTGGCATTCATCAACTTTAGATAAAGATAAAGTGAATCCGTTAAATCGAGAAGCAATGGTAAAAGAGAAAAGAACTGCAGGTAGTGCTATTTACTATGATGAAGCAGTTAAATTAACAAAAGATGACAAACTTGATAAGTATATGACAAAAGCAGTAAAATTGCTAGAACAAGACGATAGCCCAAGTAAACATAAATGGTCTTTGAAAGACAAAGACAGCCAAATTGGTATTTCAAATAAAAATGTTTGCAAGGGAGAATCTGAACTTTTATTTGGAACAGCATTGGATATTTATAAACAGGAAACAGGCAATGATTATAAAGGGGTGTCAGCTTGGGGTGTTATATTGCAGCGACATATGGATGAGAAGCAATTTGAAAAAATGTATAATACTGCAAATGGAAAAGATAAAAAACTAAATGTTGAAAATTCAAGGTAAATCATTGATTAAACAATTAATATCAAATTTTTTTACATATTTATTTTTGCTAACCATGGTTTTGTTAAATGACTACCTTTTTGTAAAAGGAAGTACGTTTTATATTTTTAATCCATTTGAATTATTTTTAAATGGCATTTTGCCATCTTTAGCATTTTTATTATTTTTTATAATTAATTTTTATTTAAATAAAGGAAATAAAAATAATTTAATTATTTTTTTAATAAGTTTTATATTAGCATTGTTTTGGACATTTACAAGTTTTATAATATTTATAAAATTTCATTTTTCTATTGGTGGTTTTTTATAAGATTGTTGATAAAGTTAAATCAAGCAGCATCTTATCTAATCGAAAGCTTTTAAATTTAATTTACATCCAACCCGGCACCTTTTAGTGGTGGAACTAGGCGTTTTCAAGTTGGGGCGGTGTTCTGTAGTTCCAAACAGGAGTTATAAATAATCCTGTTTTTTTATTTCCGGCCCCACTTGACAGAAAGATAGTGTAAATTCATCTTTCCTCGGCAACTTAAGTTAAGTATAAAATCAGAAAGTTGACGGCAAACAAATAGAGCGGACACTACGTTCGCGACGGGCTGTTCGAGCCACGATGGCGATTAACAGCCCTTCAACTGATTCCGTAGACACACCCCCTATCCCCCGGAGGGGGCACCCTGCAGATCAGCAAAACGATGTTATTTTTATGCAAATCATTTCTTTTACAATACTGATGTTATTTAATACATCTTTATTTTAATCCGTAATGTATCGATTCCGATAAGCGGCCACATAAATCTACTGCCAGCACTTTTTATAATAAAACTAAAAATATTCAACAGAAGAAAAGTATCGCCGCAGCCGTGCGATTCTGCACTTTGCGGCGTTATGGCAAATTAACAAAAACAGTAAAAGTAATACGGAAAAAGAAAAGTACAAACAGAAAATAAATGCAATACTAAAAGCCGCGACGGCGCATGAGTCGCAAGCCCCCGGCGATTGAGGGTGTCGTTTCTTTTGCTTCTTTTCTTTGGACAAGCAAAGAAAAGAAGATACTGCAGGTGTGTAACACCGCAAATCCAACTACGGCATAAAATGCCGTAACAAATTGTTGAATACCGTAAAACTAAAAAGTATTCAAAATAACCCCACAAAAAGTTAAGACCGATGGCGATCGGCTGTACTAGGACGGACACAACTGCACCCCTTGCACGTTATGGCGAACGTTCAGAGAGAATGGTTACCTTCAGTGATACAATAATAATAAAAAAGTTGTAGTAATAATTTCCAGAATATTGTAATTTTGATAAAGTAAATTGTTATTTAAGGAATAAATTTATTGAAAATTCAAATAGACAGCCATACATCTGAAAGAGCTATAGAACGGGGAACTTCTGTTGCTGAAATTGAGGATGTAATCAATAATGGTATTCCGATTAAAGCCAAACAGGAGAGATTGGGAAAAACAAAAGTATTCGATTTCAATCAGGAAAGAAATGGAAAATTTTATGATCAAAAACGGGTAGAAGTGTATTATATAATCGAATATGAAGTAATAATTACAGTAACAGTTTATGTATTCTATGGAAAATGGGAGAAGGAAAATGAACATACATTATAATAATAAGACCGATCTTTTGTATATGCGACTTGATGATTCAAAGCATGAAATAACGAATAAAAGAATTTCAGATGATGTAGTTCTGGATATTGATGAGGAAGGAAAAATTATTGGAATTGAAATAATGGATGCTTCAAAAAACATCAATTTAAAAAATATTTTACCAGTAAATTATAGCGTACCTGCATAATAATAGTCTTGGGATGTATGCCGAAAGGCGAGACCTGGCTTGAACGGTTGCGCCCAGTCTGACGCGGATAATCAGTATATTTTGTAATCATGAACAGCCGCTGATGAAAGTTCAATTTCATACATGGTTAGCGTTTAACCATCTTCCATGATGAGGTTGTTTTTGACGATTCTTTAGCCCTGTCATAAGCGGCAACATCTTCAAGTTCTTCGACGTATTCCACAAGTCGATCATAGTCCTTTTTGGTAAGGATTACATTTGTGGTATTTCCTTTTGTATCAACAATATACTTTTCTTTTACCTGTATCATTAGGTTACCTATAATTGTAGTAATTATTAGATTATAATAATTACTACAATTATGTCAAATATGTTTTAATGTAATTTGAAAAAGTTCAATTCAGAATTACAGTTCACTGACTTGAAAGTTTAGGATTAATAGGAAAGAGTTCATGACAAAAAAAGGAGCGGAAACGAAGCCCGCGAAGGGCTGTTCGAGCCACGATGGCGATTAACAGCCCTTCAACAGATTCCGTAGACACACGGCAAGTAAATACGGAAAAAGAAAAGTACAAACAGAAAATAAATGCAATACTAAAAGCCGCGACGGCGCATGAGTCGCAAGCCCCCGGCGATTGAGGGTGTCGTTTCTTTTGCTTCTTTTCTTTGGACAAGCAAAGAAAAGAAGATACAGTGAGTGTGTAACACCGCAAATCCAACTACGGCATAAAATGCCGTAACAGATTGACATTCCACCCCCTGTCCCCCGGAGGGGGCACGCAAAGTGAAATCATTAGTGAATTTATGAATCGTAACAATATTAAAAAATCTGCTTATCTCGTTGAGCCTGCAAAAGATCTTCAAAACATCATGACCGTGAAAGAATAAAACTAAAGCGATATAACTGATATACCCGGTGCAACCGACCGGGGATACAGGGCAGGAAGATTTGAATTAAAAAATTAATCCATATAGAAATAAAAAGTCATGTGCCGCCCGCAACAACGGACGAAATCAGATATTATTTGACAGACCAGATTGACAGTGTAAGCATGGTGCTTTGCGGGCAGGGCAGGCCTCCCGAAAGTTTTGAGTATATGATATACGGCGAGAACTGAATTGAACGGGTTGCGCCCAATCTGAAGGAAAAGCATAACCCGAAATACGACCATCAGGACGAGAGAAGTTCCTGACGAGGCAGAATGCCGGAAGGAAGGCCAACTCGCAGGAACCGGATACAGAAACTGATTTTTATTACTACAATGCACGCTATTACGACCCGGAAGTGAGCAGATTTGTAAGTGCAGATAAGGCATTCGAAATTATTTTATACAAAATATAATTTTCATGGTGAAAAATGATTATAGATATGCATTACCATCTCGATGAACGGATGATGACAGTTGAGTCGCTGCTGCAGAAGATGAAGGAAGCCGGTGTTGATAAGGCAGTACTTATGGCACAGATTGTAGATCCATTTCCTGAGCCGGGAGATTTTCTTATTGGCTTAGGCCAGTTTCTTCTCTATCATCGTTTGACAAGAAATATTGCAAAACTGCTGATTTCAAAATTTACCGATAAAGGAGAGGTTAAATTGCCATCGGGAAATTTTAGTATATACCCCGAGTTGGATAATGAAAAAGTCTTTTCAACAATAGAAAAATATCCTGATAAATTTTTCGGTTGGGTTTTTGTAAATCCCAATGGCAAAAACGATCCGGTAATAGAATATAATAAATGGAAAAGTTCAAAGGGATTTATCGGTGTAAAGGCTCACTGTTTCTGGCACCGTTATACTCCAATTGAACTAAAAGCTGTGGCGGGGCTTGCCGCAAATGATGGAAAGCCTCTGCTTATGCACGCAGGGTTTGATGAACGGGGGGATTATCTTGCTTTAAGGAGAGAGATCCCGGAACTTAAAATTATCCTCGCTCATGCCGGTTTTCCTCAGTTCTCCGATACATGGAGAAGAATAAAATCGGACAAAAAAATCTTTATAGATTTCTCGGCAAATAGTTATGTGAGTATAAAAACAATCAGGGATGCTGTTGAGTATATTGGACCGGAACGATGCCTCTTCGGCACAGATGGTCCCTTCGGTCACCGGCAGCAGGATGGTTCAATGGATTACGGATTTATTAAAAGAAGAATTGAAACACTGTTCCCGGATAAAGGTATTCAGAACAGAATTCTCGGAGAGAATTTTGCCGGGATTGCAGGAATACAAATTTAAAATTAAAAAAATGAAGATGAAAACAATTATAAATAAATACCCGGCATTTGTACTTGCCCTTTTATCTGCAGCATTATTCGGAGTTACCACCCCTGTAAATAAATACCTGTTGAACGGCATGAATCCTTTTTTTCTTGCAGGTCTTCTTTATCTAGGCGCGTCAATCGGTCTTTTCCCTGTAATCCTGGCAAGAGGTGAACTGGTTCAGCTTGCTAATCTGAACAGAAGTAATAAATTAAGACTTTCCGGTTCGATATTACTGGGGGGAATTCTCGGCCCGATTTTAATTCTATCGGGACTGAAGTTTGCATCGGCCTCTTCGGTTTCATTGTGGCTTAATCTGGAACTGGCAGCAACGTCTGTTCTTGGATTTCTTTTTTTCAAAGATTATCTGGGGAAAAAAGGCTGGCTGGGAGTATTTATCGCGCTGATGTCGGGAGTTATACTTACAGTAAATGAGGGTCACCCGGGTATTATCTCTGCGCTTTTTGTAGCCTCAGCTTGTATATGCTGGGGATTTGATAATCACTTTACTGCTTTGATCGATGGAATCTCTGCGGTTCAGAGCACGTTTATTAAGGGGATATTCGCCGGAAGCATTAATACCTCTATCGGCTTTTATCTGTCAAATCAATCAATTACCAGGGAAACATTTTTTTATGCTCTTATACTTGGATGTTTTTCCTATGGTGTAAGCATAGTTCTATATATAATATCGGCACAGAAACTCGGCGCTATCAGGAGTCAGATAATATTTTCCAGTGCTCCGTTTTTCGGAGTATTTTTTTCTATGATATTTCTATCTGAAGGGATAAGTCTTATTCAGATTGTTTCTTTTTTACTTTTTGTATTTTCAATTATTCTGATGATGTTTGAAAAGCACGAACATCGTCACCATCACCATGAAGTAGAGCACACTCATTTTCACAGACATGACGATCTGCACCATGATCATTATCACGAGAAAAAAGTTTTATATCACGAACATCTGCATAAACATAAAAATGATGAACACTCGCATCCGCATCTGCCTGATATGCATCATAGGCATGAACACTAGAAAATGATAAGGAAAGATAAACTGGTGAAAGAATATGAGTTTTAACGAACTGGATCGTAAAAGAATTGAGAAAGAGATGAAAATATTTATTGAAAAGCGGAGACCACCTCTTGAATTAAGAAATGAGTTTGATTTAAGCTTCAGGGTTGAAGAGGATAGTATTATTATTTTTGAGATCAGACCGAGGTGGAACAATCCGGATGAAAAAATTGAGGGATCTGTTGCTAAGGCTACTTACATAAAAGGAAATAAAATCTGGAAGATATATTGGAAAAGAGCTGATTTAAAGTGGCATAAATACGATCCACTTCCGGAAGTTTTGACAGTCAGCGATTTCTTAAATGAAATAGATAAAGATCCGAATAGTTGTTTCTGGGGTTGAAAATTTTGTGAATTTAACACTTATAAATCCTCCGATTGAAGACTTTTATGTAACCGGAATACGGCGTCAGCCATTGGGGCTTCTTTATGTTGCGTCGACTTTGAAAGCAGCCGGCTACAATCCTGTTCTATTGAATTTTCACAGCAGTAAAAAAAGTATAATGGAACTCCCCGCTGAATTCAGTTATCTAAAACCGTATATAGATAATCCGGATCCGGAGCTCCGCTTTCCATACAAAAATTACACGCATTACGGAATGAGCTGGCAGGAGATTGAACGCCAGATAAAAAATTCGCCGGCACAGATATATTTTATCTCATCGCTCTTTACAACGTACTACAGAGAGACAGAACGGATAATTGAAATTATTCGTAAATATTATAAAAGTGCATATATCGCAATCGGTGGATATCACGCTTCACTCTACCCGGAATATTTTCTCAATGATACCGGAGCTGACTTTGTAATCTGCGGGGAGGGTGAGACTGCTTCTCTTGAGCTTGTGAGAGCAATTGAGAATGGAAACAATCTCCAGTCTGTAACCGGGCTTGTTTATCGCGATAATAGTAAAATAATAAAAAATCCGGTTTTGTCGAAACCGGATATCACACTCCTCCCTTATCCTTCAAGAGAACTTCTTCTTGAAAGGGACTTCAAGGTATACAGGAAAACATTTATATCTCTTATTGCTTCGAGAGGCTGTCCCAATAACTGTTCCTTCTGCACCGGTAAAATTATATGGGGAAGCGGGCGGAGAGAGCGCATTGCTGAAGATGTAATGAATGAGATAGCCCTGTGCGTCGGAAAGTATGGAGCTGAGATAATAAATTTTGAGGATGATAATCTCTTCCCCACAAAAAAACGGGCCCATGAATTTCTGGAGCTGATAATCAGAGAGAGAGAAAAAAACGGCATCTACCCGGAACTCACAGCGATGAATGGAATTTCACTTGAGAAGATGGATGATGACATTATTGTTCTTATGAAACGCGCAGGATTCAATGAACTGAACATCTCGCTTGTGTCGCATTCTGAGGATATTCAGAAAAATGAAAGAAGGCCATTCAGCTCGGAAAAGTTTAAAAATACAGCAGAGTCGGCACGGCGACAGGGAATGAACGTCAGAGGATATTTTATTCTGGGACTTCCCGGACAGAGTATTGAAGAGATAAATGAAACAATCTCTTTTCTTAAGAGCATTGATGTGAAGGTATTTCCATCTGTATTCTATAATATCTACTCTCAAAAAGAGGAATGGAAGATGCAGAGATCATCCGCTTTTTATAATGAGAACAAATTTGTCAGCCGCGACGATCTTTTCAGGAGTTTTAACAGATGTTTCTCCGATCTTTAATAAAATTCGGTTGATTTTTTCAACTGATCAGCCTATATTAAGGTGAGTTTCAAAAACTAATTTTTTTCGGGGTCAAAGGGGCTCAGCCCCTTACTAAGCCCCGCAGGGTTCACCTCGGTTTCAGAAACATAGTTCCTGGAACCATATGTTTAAATAAAAAGGATAACAAATGGTTCACCATAAAAAAGAGAAATCACGTCTAAAAAAGAAATTAACTCTATATTTTATTTTAATAGCGATTGTTTCAATCTCAGTCAGCGTTGAAATGATATTTGAATTCAGTTCTGCAAGGTTCAGAAACGATATTAGAAATAATCTTTTATTAGAGGTTAAGAAGGATGTTCCCGATGAACATCTCAATAAAATTAATATTGAAAAGCTTAACAGCGCGATAAATGATCCGATCAGCGATCTAAGAAACAGAATGATTCTCCTTCTGCTTGTTGTGTTCGGCAGTATAGTCGGCGCTTTTGTTATGTTCGCCAGAGATATTGTCTCTCCAATGGATGGAATTGTTGAGGCGATAAAAAAAATTGCCGATGGAGATCTTACGGTGATTGTCCCTGTAATGTCGGAAGATGAGATTGGTCAGATTGCATCACTGATTAACGACATGAACCTTAATCTACAGAATATGATAGTTCAGATACGTCAGGAAGTATCGAGACATAAAAATAAAATTCAAGCCACAACAGATGAGATTAATACTGTTTCGCAGAAAAATGCAGATGATATAATAGAAAATAAAACAATGAAAGTTTCAGATTTTAAAAAGATGATGAAACTGAATATTGATGTAGGTAAGCTGCTGGAGATGATGCTTATTGATCTTGGATCTCTTGAGACCTTTGTTAAAATGTATAAGACCTATGCAGTACGCACAGAGATTAAACAGAGAGAGATAGATCAGGTACTCAATCAGTATAATGTAAAATTAGATTTTGAGGATGAAGTATAATGAGTTTTCAGTACTGGTATATGTTTCCCGTGGCTGTTGTTGTTTCGATACTTGCAAATTCCTCCGGCTTTTCAGGGGGAGTTTTATTTCAGCCTATATACAATCTATTTCTGAATGTACCTATTCAGAATGCAGTGGCCACAGGTATTGCAACGGAGACCATCGGAATGACAAGCGGCGCACTGAGATATATCTATTACAAGATGGTTGATCTTCCCATTGCATTCACAATGATTATGCTTACAATACCCGGCGTGGTTCTGGGTAATCATGCGCTTATAGTAATAAACGGAGATCTCCTCAAACTGGTACTTGGTTTTATTATTATCCTCATCGCATCAATGCAGTTTACCAATGCCCTTCAAAGATCATTCGGTAAAAGGGATAGTGTTCCAATTGAAGATATTTATCCCTTTATGTGGATTCCCCCTATCAGCGGATTTTTCTCCGCAGCGACAGGAACCGGAGTCTGTGAAATTTCCCAGCCGCTGCTCGAAAAAGGATTAAATCTTAAAACTAAAAGAGCCAATGCAACGGCCATAATGATTGAGGCAACTGCCGATTGGATTATTACTATATTAAATATTCATGCTGGATTTATAATGTGGGAGATCTGGATATTCACTGGAACCGGGGTTATAATCGGCGGTCAGATCGGTCCGTATGTTTCAAGGTTTCTGCCGGAAAGATTAATAAAAATTGTTTTTTCGATTTCGATAATTATTATCGGAATGTTCTATGTATATAAAGGATATCTCTGGCTGATGAAAGGCCGGGCATAAGAATTATTTATGGGATTAACAGTTTTTCTTCAGAGTCCGGCTGGTCAGGGTGTTCTTTATTTCAGCCAGACTATACTCTTTGCCATGATGCTTTATATTCTTGCCGCGGAGTTTGTCCGTACCAGGGATAAAACTCTTGTCTACAAATTAATGGCCGCATGCAGCATCACCGCTATAAGCGGCGGAACTGCCTTGATCTATATTCTTGATACGTTCTATGATGTAAAGGTAACACAGAAATATTTCCCTCTGATTTTTAACACACTTTTTGCTCTGAATGTTTTATTTCTTGCAAGAGCATTTACCTATGAGTTTGTAACAAATAGAGAGATGTTCCGTAAGCTGATAAATGCAGGGATGATGCTTTCCGGAGTTATATATGTCATTATGCAGTTTTACTGGCTGAGAGTATTTCAACCGGGAATGTCTTTCGGCAAGTCGGGGCTTCAATTTATTTTTTCACTATTTTTTATTTTTATGCTGATGTTTTCAATATATCACCTCGCCAGGTTCAGGAAGAGTTATAAGATCAGACTTGTAACCGGATTTTCTTCAATTGCAGTTGTTCAGCTTATTAATATTTACGGATCGCTTGCTGAAAATATCCCGTCTTCACTAGCTATCATCAAAGCGGCCGCGCCGATGCTGGTTCCGATAATGTTCACCAGTGTTGTTTTTAAGGAACTCATCGGAAGAGTTGTCCTTATGGTGGAACAGATAAGGATTACATTTGAGCGGCAGAAGGAACTGGTTTTTGAACTTATAACAATCGGCTCTGAACTATCATCAATGTCCGATAATCTTGTAAAGACCGCACTTGATGGCTGGGCTAAACTTTCCTTCGTTGTAGAAACAATAAAGGAACAGATAAGTGATAGTGACGAATTGAGTGAAATTACCAGAACGTCATCGGATAGATTGAAATCTCTTAATTTTAAATCAATAGAAGATTCTATCGATAAGTTTGTCGATTCTGTTACGGAATCCCATAATAAAAAGAGCGGTGTTTCAGTTAAATCATTTAGTGATATTCTTACAGAAATGAAGGAAAGTTCCAAACATATCGCAGAGGCATCTCTCGATGCTGAAAAACTGAAAGTACTGCTCCCCACAGTGAGCTCGGCTTTGGACGGCATTGATGATATTTCCGATAGAACAAATATACTATCCCTTAACGCATCTATAGAAGCAGCACGGGCAGGCGCGCAGGGGCGGGGATTTGCCGTTGTTGCCGAAGAGATTGGAAGACTTGCCGAGAGTTCTCTTACCGGATCAAAAGAGGTAAGGAAAAATATTTCTGAAATTATTTCTCTATTCAGACTGTATGAGGATAAAGCCGCAGCTGCCGTATTGGAGATGAACAAACTTGTGGAAAAACTGGTTGAATTGAGTACTACAGTAGAAAATGAAACAACTCAGGAGAATGAAGAGGTAAATTCAGCAGTTTCTGAAGGGATAAAAACAGGAATTCAAATATATAATTCCGTTGTTGTAGACATAGTAAATAAAACCGAAAATGTTGATGTCATTACAGTTCGTGGAAGAGTTCACGCTGAGGAGATGAAGACTAAAATCAGCGAGCATATTACAAATATCGAATCAATAGCCGGGATTAGCGATATGATTAATGATCTTGTATCAAAACTCAATAATAAAATAAATGTAATTATTGAACAGACCGGCGAATTGGAAAAGCTTACTTCGTAGAGTGAGTCTGGTTGAATTCAGTTCTTCCTGTTTTGTATAAATAAAAAAACTGTCTCTGAAAAAAATCTACTATTAACCGGGGAACACTGAAGATGACATTATGGATTGAAATAGCAGGATATGTTGCATCAGCACTGGTTGCTGCAAGTTTCTACATGAAAACGATAATACCTCTTAGAATTTTTGCAATTATAAGCAATGTGGCATTTATAACTTACGGAATCGGAGCTGGTCTTTATCCGGTTATAGTATTGCATACATTTTTATTTCCATTAAATATATTAAGACTATTACAGATGAAAAAGCTTATTAGTAATGTTAAGGAAGCATCTAGTGGAAATCTAACACTTCAATCTCTAATCCCCTATATGGCCAGAGAAAAGTTTAAGAAGGGTGATGTACTGTTCAGAAAGGGTGATGCTGCTGAAAAAATGTATTACATCGGAGGTGGAAGAATTGAACTGGAAGAAAACAGGCTAATAATAGAAAAAGGTCACCTACTAGGCGAGATGGGAATTTTTTCGCCGAATAAAGTGAGAACCGATACTGCTTTATGCCTGGATGAGTATATGGAAGTTTTTTCAATTACAGAAAAAGGGGTTAAGCAGCTTTACTTTCAGAATCCTGAATTCGGATTTTATCTTGTTAAGCTGATAACCGGAAGATTTATACATGACCTGGAATTGGAGAAGAAGAAGTTCGATATTCATGTTTCCATGACTTAATATATTGTCGGTTCATGCGGCGATTATAAATTGTTTCCCATATAACAGGAAATTCAACGAAGTTTCTATTCCTGAGCCAAACACAAGTTTAATTATCAATATTATAAAGACCTCCGGCTTTTCAATATTGGATCTGATAAAGAATATCAAAAAGTACATGATGACTGTGCTTTAATAATAAATGGAGTTATTAAAGAATAAATTATTATTTATCCAAACGAAATTTTAATTGTAATCTTTCCGGATAATATTACTATTAAGAGTATATTTATATTAGCTAAGGAAAAAAGACGATGATGACCATAGAAGAAAAAATCAAAACACTTCCTCCTGAGGCAAAAAAAGAAGCAAACGATTTTATTGATTTCCTGTTAGAAAAATCCCAGAAAGAAGAAGATAAGCGTTGGCAATTAAGGATCTCGGGAAAATCAATCGGTAAAATATGGGATAATCCCGAGGATGACGTTTATAATGAATTACTCAAAGGGTGAAATAATCCTTCTCCCGTATCCCTTTACAGATCTGACGGCGAATAAGGTTCGTCCCGCTGTTGTAGTTGGTTCAGATGGAGAGAAATATGAAGATATTTTTGTAGTACCACTCACCAGTAAGGTTTATAATCTTTCTGAAAGTGAGTTCTCTCTTGAAAACTGGAAGGAGTCAGGCTTAAATGTGCCCACTGCTGTGAAAAGAGGATGTATCCTCATCGATACTGAACTGATAATTAAAAAAATTGGTGTTTTAAGTAATGCGGATTTAGAACGTATTAATAATTCTCTAAAAAATATGGCTTGAATTGTAAAAAACTGTTACTGCAAAATTCTTCTCTTCCCCGCTTCTTTACCCTGGATCAAAAAAAACCTAATGAGACATAAATAGTATTGACAACATTAGTGAAGTTTACAATAAATATATAGGTTACAGACATAAAATTGTTAAATCAGATTTTTGTAAAAAATCTATTATATGCTGTAACCACTTTATATATGGAAAGTATAAAAGTGATATGAATTCATTAAACAGAAAAGATCTCCTTGATATTAAGTCCCTCTCCCCCGATGAGATAATGCTCATATGCGATACTGCAAAATACTTTAAAGATGTTTTTACCCGTGATGTTAAAACTGTACCGGTTCTTCGAGGGAAAACTGTCTGTACACTCTTCTATGAGCCTTCAACCCGAACAAGGCTCAGCTTTGAAATGGCTGCAAAACTTCTCTCTGCAAATACAATAAATGTTCCTGTGACAACTTCGAGCGTAGTAAAGGGTGAATCGCTTATCGATACCGTAAGGACTCTCGAGGCAATGAAGGCAGATTATATTGTTATGAGGCATGGGGCATCACTGGCGCCCCATTTTTTATCTAAAAATATTAAAGCCTCTGTCATCAACGGTGGTGACGGCTATCATTCTCATCCCACCCAGGCGCTGTTGGATACCTATTCAATCATTGAAAAGAGAGGCACACTGAAGGGGCTTCATATCGGTATTATCGGTGACATCAAGCATTCAAGGGTTGCAAGATCGGATATAGTCGCATTTACAAAACTCGGTGCAAAGGTTACTCTCTGCGGCCCATCTACTCTACTTCCCGATGAATTCAAACAGTATGGCGTGGAGATTACCTATAATCTGGATAAACTGCTCCCCGAGCTTGATGTAATAAATATGCTGAGGATTCAGAGAGAGAGGCAGAAGGGATCACTCTTCCCTTCAATCAGAGAGTATAATCTTCTCTACTCTCTCACTGAAGAGAGATTCGCAAAGTGTAAATCAGATATTATTGTTATGCATCCCGGACCGATGAACCGCGGTATAGAACTGGATGATGCAGTGGCGGATTCTCCGAATTCGATTATAAATGAGCAGGTTACAAACGGAGTTGCTGTAAGAATGGCAATTTTCTATCTCCTGGCTGGCGGTACGCCGCTAAGTGATGCTGATACAGAGGGTAATTAATATCTATGGGAATACTGATAAAAAATGGAAGAGTTATTGATCCTGCTAGCGGAACAGATGAAAAACTCGACATACTCATAAGTGAAAATAAAATTAAAGATATAGGACAGAATCTTAAGGCCGGTGATGGTGATGAAGTTATTGATGCTAATGGTAACTTAGTACTTCCGGGCCTCATAGATATACACGTTCACTTTCGCGAGCCTGGAAGAGAGGATGTTGAAACAATAATCGGCGGCTCAATGGTAGCGGCCAAAAGCGGTTATACATCTGTCTGTACTATGCCGAACACTTCACCGGTAATTGATAACCAGGCTCTGGTACGTTTTATAATAATGGAAGCCGCAAAGGGCCCGATAAATGTTTTCCCCACGGCAAATATTTCAAAGGGGGGGAAGGGTGAAGAGATCTCCGAGATGGGTGAACTGGTAAAAGGGGGAGCAGTTGCATTTACTGATGACGGCAAACCTGTTATAAGCTCTATACTGATGAGACGGGCTCTTGAGTATTCACGTATGTTTGATGTGCCGGTGTTATCACACGCTGAGGATAAAATTCTTGCCGACGATGGTTTGATGAATGAAGGACTCAATTCAAACAAACTGGGACTGCATGGAATCCCCTGTGAAGCCGAAGAGGTAATGATCGCACGAGATATAATCCTTACACGTCTTGCAAAGGGGAGACTTCATATCTGCCATGTCTCATCCGGCGGATCGGTAGAGCTTGTGCGACGGGGCAAAGCTGATGGAATAAGTGTATCCTGTGAAACGGCACCTCACTATTTTGCATTGAATGATGATGCAGTTGAAGAACATCTCTCCATGGCGAAAATGAATCCTCCACTGCGGAGTGAGCATGATAGAAAAGAAATAATACGCGGACTTAAAGATGGAACAATTGAGGTTATTGCAACAGACCATGCACCGCATGCTTTATTTGAAAAGATGCAGGAGATGGAGTATGCTCCATTTGGAATCATTGGTCTTGAAACTTCTGTGCCATTAATCATAACAGAACTTGTACGGAATAATAATTTTTCATATATAGAGGCATTCTCAAAAGTAACATGCAATCCATCAAGACTGCTTAATCTGGGAAGAGGGGAACTTAAAGCCGGAGCAATGGCGGATGTTACAATTATCAATCCCGACGAGAAAATTACTGTTGATGAAAAATTTCTGAAATCGAAATGCAAGAATACTCCATTTATCGGGAAAGAACTCTACGGCAGTATTGAATACACAATCTGTAACGGTAAAATTGTACATAAGAGAAGCCAGGCCTGAGATAGATGAAACAATCTCCAACTGAAAAGCATATTTCAACATCAGAAACAGCACAGATGCTCGGTATCTCCGAGACTTCTGTAAAGAACTGGGTGCGCCACGGATTTATTGAAATCTCACATGGAAAAAATGATCATCTTTTTCTTGAAGAGGATATACTTTCACTTCGCGGCCGGATACTCAGCGGTGATCTGAAGAGACTTAACAGCAGAGCAAATAAATCAAACTCCTCCAGAACATTCCTGTCCGATGAACTTTTTCAGAGTGAGGATGAGAAACGCGCTGTCTCTGAAATTTCATCTTTTATAATGAGACATAATATCCCTGTGTCATCAGCGCTATTCTTTTTATCGCTGAATCTTCTGAAAAAAAAAGGTATGCTCGAGGGGACAACTCCAGAGGAGATACTTTTTTCTCCGGAGATAAATATACGGAACAGGGCGAAGCTAAGTGAAACGCTGAGCATCTGGAGAGATACTCTCTGCGGTGAAGCACTCCCTGAGTTTTTTGAAATACTAAATGCAGAGATTCCTGATCACAGCAATATTACAGGAATTATTTACCAGTCAATCCTGCTCGAGGGTGATAAGAGTAAACTTGGATTGTACTACACTCCTGATAAAGTTGTCTCAGAGATTATAGAGAGAATTGCACATAGAGAAAATCTCTTCATGGATCCATGCTGCGGTACCGGTCAGTTTCTTCTTGCATTCGCTGACATAACAGATAATCCTGATAATATTTATGGTATTGATATAGATCCAATTGCAGTAAATGTTGCAAAAATAAATTTGTTAATGAAGTTTCCAAAACTGGATTTTAATCCCAAAGTATTCTGCGCTGATTCACTTTTAGATTTTAATGAGTCTATACTTTTAGATAACAGAAACAGATTTTCCGAGTTTGACTGTATTGCAACTAATCCACCATGGGGTTCGTACTTTAATAAGAGTGAATTAAAAAATCTAAGGAATTTCTATCCGGAAATCGTATCCGGTGAGTCTTTCTCATACTTTCTTGTTAAAAGTCTCCGCATGTTGAAGGAGGGTGGAAATCTCTCATTCGTACTTCCGGAATCTATACTTAATGTAAAAATCCATAGTGATATCAGAAAATATATATTTTCAAATTTTCAGATTTCGAGGATTGAACAGAAAAAGAAAATATTTAAAAATGTTTTCAGTCCTGCGGCAGTAATTGATATCAGAAATAATACAGGTAATGATGATGTCGAGATAGTTAATTCAAACGAGTCATTCAGAATAAATCATAAAAGATTCGGCGGTAACAGCAATTTTATTTTTGATATTAACGTTGATTCATTTGATGAGAATATTCTCGGCAGGATATACTCTCACAAACACGATACCCTGAAGGGGAATGCTCTATGGGCTCTTGGAATTGTAACAGGAAACAACCCTGAATATGTCAGAGAAAAAAAAGAGAAATGGAATGAACCTGTAATTAAGGGGAAAGATATCTCGCCCTTTAAAATTACCCCTCCCGATACATATATAAAATTTGATCCGGAAAAATTTCAGCAGACTGCAGATGTAAGTTTTTACCGGAGCAGTGAAAAGCTGATTTATAAATATATATCAAACAGACTTATCTTTGCAATTGACAGGGAGCAGAGAGTAACGCTGAACAGCGCAAATATTCTGATACCGCAGCTGGACGGAGTTGGTATAAAAATAATTATGGCGCTTTTTAATTCAGAGTTGTATCAGTATATTTTTCAGAAAAAGTTTTCATCCGTTAAAGTGCTGAGAAGTCATCTTGAAGAACTGCCGGTCCCTGTACTTGAACAATCTCAGCATACGTTTATCGAGCGCATGGTTGATGATATTGAAACAGGAGGTTCTGTTGAACCTCTCAATGAATATGTATATTCAATTTTCAGATTAAAGAAATCTGAGATTGATCTTATTAAAAGCAGAGTAAAGTAAAAATTACTCTTTAAGTTTTTCATCCATAAAGTCCATCATCTCGGGAACCTGTCCGCGCCAGTAGAGCCATCCGTAAGCACCGAACTTATTATCTTTATAGAAAACACTGTATTCAGGAGATTTTTTCTGAAGCTGTTTAAGCTTTATCGCCATAATGCGGGACTGTCCCGGATTATATGCATCCTGTTTTAATCCGTGATAAAGGTATATATGTACACCTTTTAGTCTTTCTGCAAGTTTAAGGGGATTGTCGTCATTTTCCCATCTGGTCTGAAATTTGCTGTAGCTGCCGTAAACTGCCTCTATCATTCCGCTGGTCTGAAGAATAGTCGGGTCGTAATATCCCGAGATACCGGCTGCAACCTGGAATTTTTCAGGATACTGACATGCGGTTAGGATTGCTCCATGTGCTCCGGCGATTACACCGGCAATTCCGGTACTCTCTTTTTTTAGTGCCAGAGAAAAGTTATCGTTTAGAAATTTAATAAGAGTTTCACCTACAAATTTTCCGCCAGGGATGATGTTCCATTTAGTCTTTGTTTCGGGATAGAAGGAACTTTCATAAACCGATTTGTCCATATCCGGACAAACGATAACCATATTGTATTTATTTGCAGATGCTTCTATAGCAGCGCCGGTTTCCCAGTCTCTCTCATTTGCTGCATATTGAGGGAGTGCTATTATTGTCCTGAGCTGCTTCCCCTTGGTGTATCCTTTAGGAAAGTAAATCTGAATCTTTGCGGATGAGACCTCCCCCATATATTCAGTTTTAACGATTATATTTCTCAGCCATTTCCCGGGTTGAGCCTGACTGGCGTAATCGACATCTCCTGCAGAGCCGGTAATGGAAGTCGATAGCAGAATGATAAATAGAAAGAGAGTTCTTTTCATGAAATTGTACCTCATATGCATTTTATGATTTCAATTTAATTAAATCATTTTGGCGGAATGAGTCAAGCAGTTTAATGATTCACGCCATATATCCATTCTCTTTCATGCTGTAGTAGGATAAATTTGTAAGAATTATATGATCAAGCAGCGGTATTCCGACAATTTTACCTGCTTCGACAAGTCTCTTTGTGGTATCAATATCCTGTTTCGAGGGAGATGCATTTCCCGATGGATGATTGTGAGTTACAATTATTCCCGAGCCTGCCTCTTTTATTGCATCTCTGAAAACCTCTCTGGGATGAACAATTGCTTCTGTGATAGTTCCTACAGATACTACGGTTTTTTTCAGCAGCATATTTTTATTATTAACTACAAGAACTCTGAACTCCTCTTTCTGGAGACAGGCAATTTCCGGCAGCAGCAGATTCCACACTGCACCGGGGGAACTTATGTGTTTTAAATCGGTGATATCGGTAATTACACGTCGTCCTATTTCAAAGGCAGCCTGTATCTTAACGGCAGTTTTTAATCCCAGCCCTTTTTCCATGGCAATTTCTCTAAGACCGGCTCTCGACACTGCCGATAGTCCGCCCATGTTTTTTATTATTGCAGAAGAGAGCTCAAGAACATCAATATCCTTGATTCCGGTTCCTACGATTACCGCAAGAAGTTCAATATCTGAAAGGTCACGAACACTCTCTCCATCAATACATTTTTGGACAGGGAGTTTAAAGTCGACATGGATTCTGCTCATTTTTATTCAGCCCCGGTATATATTCTTTTAAACTCTTCGATGTATTTCGAGGCCAGTTCGCGGCTGTCTATTATTATTATATTCTCATCATTTTTGTTGTTGGCGTTTTTTGAAATATTAAATGATCCTGTGATAACCCGGTAGTCGTCGATGATAAATACTTTATGATGCATGACATGCTTATTCTTATCAAGTTTAACCGGAACGTTTTCTATTTTCATTTTTGTAAATTCCGAGTATTCAGTATCAGATCCTTTTTTTTCGAAGACACCTTCAACGGCAATACCGTTCTTAAATTTACTAATTAGTGCCTCTCCGATCTGATCAGATGTAAAGGAGAACTGCATAAACCGGATCGACTTCTCAGCCTTTTCTATTCGTCCAAGTATAATCTTTTCAACATTATCCTCAGGAGCAAAGTATACGTTTATATTCATATCATCAAGTTTAACATAGTACTTTTTCTGAAGTTCGGCAAAAGCCCCCTCCTCCTTTTTGTTTCCGAAAATTCCTGAATCAAACATTTCAAAGAATTCGGAATTGTAAATCTCCGCAAGCTCAGGTGAACGGATCAGTAATGCATTGTTATTATTCTTCAGCGCGCAGTTTTCTGTTGCGTTGTATGAACCTGTAAATATGGAAGAACCATCTATCACCGCAAATTTGTTGTGCATAAGACCTGATCCTGTATCGGGAATAACCGGTATTCCGCTCTCAAGAATTCTGGTGATTGCCCGGCCTGAGTAAGTATCATTTTCAGTAACGAGTTTTACGTCGATGCCGCGTTTATATGCAGTTATGAGTTCGTCGGCGATTTTAATTGAAGATATATCATAAAGAGCACCATAGAAACTCTTCTTCGAATTTTTAATTGCAGAGATGAGTCCATCCTGAGGATTTATAACACCGGTTTTTTTTAGTTTTGCAGGATTAGTAAAAAAAACGTCCCATTTTTTTCCGGCATAACCGGATGAGTTTATAAGAAGTATTATCAGGAATATTGCAGTATTTTTTTTCAATAAAGGTATCCTCTATCCAGCCAACCGTTTTGTAATTTGATCAGGATTGATTTAGGAGGGTGCTGCTTTCCGTTAAAAAGAAATCGGAAAGCAGCACTAATGAGAACTACAGATCAAACTCGAATATTAATACGTTTGAGATGGATAAATGATAAAACTTTTTTTATCAGGAACGTAATTTTTCTTCTTTTTCCAGAATAAGATTTTCATATTCTGTATAAAGAAGCTGTTCTTCACGGCCGGGATTCATAGATCTGACTTTTGATACAAGAGTTCTGTAGGGGGAGAGTTTTCTTAAATCTGTTTCGGATTCTACTTTTTCTTTCAGAAATTTATCATCTCTAATAATAAGTGCGAGATAATATTCATAGGCATTTTTAAGATCTGTAAGCATTGCTTTATTTTTAATTACATCGGGTTCGTTCTTTCTCTTTTCAAGAACATCGTTAATAAAATAAATTATAAACTGAGTGTCAAAAGCGGATATATCAAAGTCGAGAAGCAGCTGATTAAGATTGGAGAGAGCCATATTTTTCAGATGGTAAGTTGCAAGGAATACCGGATTATCTGACATTGTATTAATGCTTATGTAATCAGAATCTTTTTCCTCGTGAGCAATTTGAGATGCCTCACTTTTTTCTGAAATAACTCTTATAATTTCACCCGGGCGGTATCTGCTTGCTAATACGGCAATTTCTGTTTCCGAAAGAGATTCATCAGCTATAAGATAATCGATATCGGTATCAGAAGGTATATCTTTCAGCATAGTTGAGTAACTTTTCACAAGAGTAATTTTTATAGGAATTACGTCGATGGAGGTTACGTAATGGATAAATAAAAACTTTCTTTTTTTCTCGGTAATATTTCTATAGGGGAGAATAAGAGTATCATCCCTGACTTTTAAGAGGGAGTATTCTTTCAGATAATCACGTTCAACGAGAAAAACACTCCCGAGGAATACAGCTGTGGGAAGTTTATGAAGCAGACTTCTACCCTCTTTATCTGCAGAGAAAGATTCACCCCTGTCATTGAACACGAGGAATTTAAGTTTCTTAAATAGAATCTTTAATGTATAACCGGCCGGTGTTTTTTCTTCAGCGAAATCCATAGTTTTCCTAATTTAAAGGTTTAATTCAATGTTAAGAACTATTGATAATATATTATTGTCACCCTGAGCCTGTCGAAGGGATGTCAGTTCTATCGATTTATGCTTCGACGGGCTCAGCATGACAATAAATTGTTAAGTATAATCAGGTAATATTAACTATCGGCTCTTGAGATTTGCAAGCAATAATTTTATGATTTAGGGCTCACATCTAAATCGAAGGAATCAAACATGCTGCGTACATAATACTGATATGATACTCCTGCAATCATAGCGGCATTATCTGTACACATAAGCGGGGAGGGGATAAGTACCTGTTCATCCTTTTTTCTTTCGGCTTCGATGAGTTCTCTCAGCCTTCCGTTTGCAGCAACTCCTCCTGCAACTATCATTTTCTTAATTCCGGATTTTCTTGATGCTGCAAAAAGTCTCCGTACAAGAAGCTCCAGAGCTCGTTCCTGAAAACTGTAAACAATTTCTGATTTATTCTGATCGGGATTTTTTTTAATATGATTTACAACGGCTGTTTTCAATCCGGAATATGAAAACCGGGTATCGTCCGGATCTGTGAGTATTTTAGGAAAGAAGTTATTTTTTAAAACTGACTCTTTCGCAAGGTTTTCAACCAGCGGTCCTCCGGGATAGCCCAGTCCTATGAATTTTGAAACTTTATCGAATGCCTCTCCAACTGCGTCATCAACAGTTTTACCTATAAGCACCATCTCTCCGGGGCCATTTACTCTGTAAAGAGCTGTATTTCCGCCGGAGATTAAGAGTCCGATGAATGGGTATGCAGGATCGTTACCTTCAAGAAACGGAGCGTAAAGATGCGCCTCAAGATGGTTTACTCCGATCAATGGTATATCTAATGTGAAGGATATTGCCTTTGCGCTTTGAAGAGCAATGAGAAGAGATCCGATAAGGCCGGGTCTGTTTGTAGCTGCAACATAATCCAGATCGTTAAAAGAAAATCCGGCTTCATGCAGGGCCATCTCTATCAATGTGTTTATTTTTTCAAGATGAGCCCTTGAAGCAATCTCCGGCACAACACCGGCATATTCGCAATGAAGTTCAACCTGACTGTAGATTCTGTTTGAAAGTATTTTTCTGCCGTCAATGACTATTGCGGCAGATGTTTCATCGCAGGAACTTTCAAGTCCAAGACCTACAATCTGATTTGAATTAACTCCCATTATTTACTTGTTCAGTTTCTCGATAGCAGCAGTAAGCTGATTATCAAATTCCAGATCATAAATCTGATTCTTATGATACTTGGAAATTTCTCTTTTTAATATAAAGTCAGATGTTGTATCTGAAATTTTTACGTTTTTACTCTGAAGAAATTTTTTGAACTCAGATTTAACAGTTTCATTGTAGATTGTTTTTATAGAAACAAACTCGTTAAGGAGTTTATCTCTGCTGACTTTTTTCAGCTCTTCTACTTCGTTCTCAGGGAAATCGGCAATTTTTACTTCAAAGTCCGGCATGATCCCTTTACCATGAATCATAGCTCCTGATGGTGTATAATACTTGGCAATGGTTACAGCTAGACCTACTTCTTTATCCAGACTGTAGGTTTTCTGAACCGATCCCTTCCCGAAAGTTTTTTCGCCCAGCAGCAAAGCCTTGTTGTTATCACGCAGTGCGCCGCTTAATATTTCCGAGGCTGATGCGCTTCCCCTGTTTACAAGGACAATAATTTTTCCTTTGTAAATTGGAGCAGAAACTGCCTTAAAGAAATTTTCTTTTCCGCCGTCAGAGCGTCCCTTGGTGGACACAACTGTCTGATCTTTATCAAGGAAGAAGTCTGAGATTTCAACAGCTGCTGTGAGAAGACCGCCTGGATTGAACCGAAGATCAATTATAAGTTTATCAACTTTATTAGCATTAAAAAATGTCAGTGCTTTTTTTACATCCTGTGAAGTATCTCCGCCGAATGTTTTTATTCTCAAATAACCGGTGTTTGATTCTTTCATTAGTGCAAATTCTGTGCTGTCAATTTTTACAGGGGCTCTCTCAATGTTATAGCTTATCTCTTCATTGATGCCTTCACGTTTAACAGTTATAGATACCTTTGTTCCGGGAAGACCTTTTATATTTTTTATGATTTCATCAAGATTTTTATCTTTAATAAGATCATTGTTTACTTTAGTAATTATATCACCGGTTTCTATGCCGGCTCTCATGGCAGGGGAATTATCAATCGGGCTGACAACGACAATCTCTCCATCTTTGACGGCAATTTCAACACCTATACCAACAAACTTGCCCGATGTCATTTCCTGCAGTTCGGCTGTGGATTCTTCATTTAGAAATCGTGTAAATGGATCTCCCAGAGACTCTATCATACCTTTAATTGCTCCATAGAACAATTTTTTGTTATCCGGCTGGTCAACGTATTCAGTTGTTATAATCTGATAGGCCTGATGAAAGAAATCAAGATACTTATGCGCGGGTTCTCCGGCGGATGCGACAAATGAAAAGTTTATTCCAAGAAAAAGTCCTGTTGCAAAGGCAAGTACAATTAGATGAGTTTTTCTTTCTGAAAATTTTTTAAACATGATTAGCTCCGGTTTCAAGGATATAGGTGTAAAATCAAAGATATGTGGATTAAAAATAGAATGTGTTACTATAAGTGTCAATAATTTACTGGAGTTAGTTTTAAAATTACAGTTAAATCGAACTGAAAATCCCCCCTGCCCCCCTTTGTTAAAGGGGGTTTGAAAACTCATTTCCTTGATCAAACTTCAGTTATTGTAACTGGAAAGTAAAACCCTCTTTAACAAAGGGGGTGGACGCAGGCCTGGAGATTTCTTTTTTTAATCTTTACATATTTTTCTGGAAAAATCGGTAAGTATCCGTGCGGTCAAACCCCATACGGTAGTCGTACCGTAATCGTAGTAGTAAACTTCGTAATCTCTCCCCTCGTGGGTAATGTTTTCGCATTTAGTATACTCTTCGTTGAAAAAAAGAGAGAAGGGAACTTCAAGCATTTCATCAATCTCATCTTTGCAGACAACATACTCCTGTACTCTATTTAGGGCTCCCACATACACGTAAACATGAAAACCCATTACTGAAATATATTCATCAAATTCTCCGAGGATTTCAATCTCACCGGAATCTATCCCGACCTCCTCCATTGTTTCACGAAGAGCTGTGTCGAGAAAATCTTTGTCTGAAGAATCATATCCTCCGCCTGGAAATGATACCTGTCCCTTGTGGGTCGAGACTTTATCTGTCCTCAGAGTAAGGAGAACATGAGGCGAACCCTCTTTCTCCATAAAAAGTATCATTACAGCTGATTTTCTATACTCGGGAAAATTTATAGATCTTTTTTTTCTGGCGGAGAGTTTGTCTGCGATATATTTTTTAAAGGTATCAAAATCATTTTCTGTGGTGAACTGCATGTTCATAAATATCCTCTCCATACATATCAATGGCAACAACAACGGGAAAATCCTCAACAATCAGTTCGTGCACCGCCTCTGAGGCAAGATCCTCAAAAGCGATAATCCGGGATGATTTTATTCTTTTACTTAAGTATGCACCGGCTCCTCCGAATGAGCTGAAGTAGACGGCATGATGTTTCTGTATAAGTTCTTTTGTTGTTATATCTCTCTTCCCTTTTCCGATCATACCTGTTATTCCAAGTTC
The DNA here is from genome assembly GCA_964450405.1 of uncultured Leptospirales bacterium. Taxonomy (GTDB): domain Bacteria; phylum Spirochaetota; class UBA4802; order UBA4802; family UBA5550; genus WRGT01. The sequence continues at coordinate 58,713 of CAYVCQ010000005.1, forward strand.
AAGCATCATGGAGGAGAATGGGTCCATCCTTGATGACGTCGTCGGTCCGGCAGCACCGATTATTTCTCCCGGTTTTGCTGGAGTGGGTCCGACATAGTAGATAAGTTCTCCCTTTAGCTCAAAGGGTAGTTTTTCTCGGGCAGCCGACATCTGCATTATTCTTTCATGCGCCTTGTCTCTTGCGGTGAGGAGTTTCCCGGTAATGTGACATAGGTCGCCGCATCGCAGAGTTTTGATCACATCTCCGGATAGTGGTGTAGTTATTTTTTTCCATTCCATCAGAGAAGAATCCTCCCTTTGCGGAATGAGTGACAGTTCAGATTAAGTGCAACAGGTAGGGATGCAATATGTGTCGGAGCCTCTTTAATGTAAACTCCTGCAGCGCTGTTAGTTCCTCCGAATCCCATCGGTCCGACACCGGTGTTGTTAATTCTCTCAAGAATCCGTATTTCAAGATCTCTGTAAAACGGATCGGGATTATGATCAGATGGATTTTTAAGTAGTGCCTTCTTTGCGTTCAGCATTGCAGCATCGGCTGTTCCGCCGATTCCAACTCCGAGGAACAGCGGTGGACATGGATTCGGGCCGGCTTTAATAACTGTTTCCTCAATAAAATCTATAATCATTTCAACGGAATCTGTGGGACGGAACATTCTGAGAGCGCTCATATTTTCCGAGCCGCCCCCCTTCAGCATCACATCAATAACAAGACTGTCTCCAGGTATAATATCTGAATGAATAAACGCCGGAGTATTTGTGCCTGTATTTTTCCTGCGCAGCGGATCTGCCACGATAGATTTTCTTAAGTAGAATTTACTATAAGCTTCGGACACAGCTGCATTTACCGCATCATATAAATAATCTCCAGTAATTTCGAGATCCTGTCCAATCTCGAGAAATATTATAACAGAGCCGCAATCCTGACATAACGGAATGGTATCTTTCTCTGCGATATCTATGTTTTCAATAAGAATATTAAGAGTTTCAGTCGCAAGGGGGAGAGTCTCACGGTTTTTCATCTCTGAAAAAAAATTTTTGATTTCCGGGGGAGTTATAAAATTAGCGTTGAAGATAAGATCTTCAATGGCCTTTTTAATTTCATTTGTGTGAATAGTTCTTTTCATGGATTTATATAATTCTCAGTTTTTTAAGAATAGAATATTTAGAATTCTGGATGTCAAGAAATATTAAAGAGGAGAATAATCGAGTATCAGATTTCTTGATTTACAACATAGAGCAGTTTTTTCTGTACAGTTTAAAAGCTCTATACGACAATAATCAGAGATCATTCTGCATTTATATAAAAATTTGAATTAATATTTTAATTTGATTAAAAAATTATTGGTTTCCTCAAAAATTTTATTATATTTATAATAAGGCAATAATAGATTTTTTGCATAATTAAATTTAAGTGTTAATTTAATATTTAAACTCTTTATGTTGAATTTATTTTAACCCCGGAAGATAAAATATTTATAACGGAGTTCTGCGATGAAATTCCTCATTATTGATGATTCAATGGTAATCAGAAATATCCATAAAAATGTGCTTAAAGAAAACGGCTTTCCCGAAGCTGATGTTTTCGAAGCGGATAATGGATTAACTGCTTTGGAAATAGCGGAGAAACAGGAGATAGGCCTTTTCCTCGTTGATTGGAATATGCCGGGTATCAACGGTCTTCAATTTGTACAGAAGATCAGGAGCATGGCAAAGTATGAACAGACTCCGATCATAATGGTTACTTCGGAAGCAGCTAAATATAATGTCATGGAAGCAATAGATGCCGGTGCTACAAACTACATAGTCAAACCGATCCATGGAGATGTTCTATGGAATAAAATATCTAAATACGCTGTTAAATAACAGGAGTTGAAAAATGAAAGCTGAATACATCAATCCCTTTCTGGATGCTTCAATCAATCTCTTCAGAGAGTACCTCCGTTTTGACATAAAAAACGGCGCGCCATATATAAATCAGGATAATCATGATCTCAACGAAGTGTCTGCGATTATCGGTCTTGCCGGAGATATCGTTGGTGCCGTTGTCCTTAGTTTTACACGTGAAACAGCAATTGCAATGTCATCACGCTTCAGCGGACAGACATACCTGGCTCTGACTAAAGAGGTGATTGATGCAGTGGGAGAACTTGTGAATATAATTGCCGGAAATGCCAAGAAGGATCTGGGTGATTTCCGTATTGAGATATCCCTGCCGGGAGTTATTACCGGAGCCAAGTATAAGATAAACTGGCCGCAGGGTGTTCCAATTATTACAATACCATTTGAATCTGATGCGGGCGCCTTTACGGTCAATGTATCGTTTAGAACAAAATAAACGTGAATAACCTGCATTTTTTCCCCGGCCATATCCGGCTGGTTAAGCAAGGAAGCAATTAAAGGAAACAGATCATGGGCATTCAACATCGAAAACTCCCGAGGCTAACCTTCAGACATATTCTGACAGGATTTGCCGAAAAACTTGAAGATGAATATTATGAAGATTTCTTTCGAACCTCTCTCCCGATTGTCCGGGTGGCAATTCTGCTTGGTTTTGCGCTTTATTCACTTTTTGGAATTCTGGATATCTGGGTAGTTCCTGTTCATAAGCAGGAGGTATGGTTTATCCGTTACGCTATCGTCTGCCCTCTGCTGGCCGCTGCATTTGTGCTTACCTTTACCGGTTTTTTTATAAAGTATATGCAGATCATTATGACGGTTATCAGTTTTTTTGCTGGGTTTGGAATTGTTGTAATGATAGGTTTCACTTTAGAATCAGAACTTGGATTCAAGTTTTATTATGCCGGGTTGATGCTTGTACTCATGTGGATTTACGCTCTCGTTCGTCTGAGATTTATTTATGCATCAGCTGTAAGCTGGGTAATTACTATAACATATGAGGTTGTAGCAGTATCTATCAACAGGCTGCTGGGTACTCCTGACAATGTAACTGTTTTTATAAATAATAACTTTTTCTTTATTTCAGCTAACGTAATCGGTATGTTCGCCAGTTTTACAATCGAGTGGTACATGAGGAAAAATTTTCTTCTCAGAATGGAAATTCAGAAAGCGTATGAACTTAATCAGAAATATCTCGATAATATAAAAGAGGGTCTTCTCCTTATTGACGAGGATTACAATATTCTGAATCAGTATTCTGAATATCTCACCGGAATGTTTGAGAATCACGATCTTGAGGGGATGAAATTCACCGATCTTATATTTCCCGACACTGAGAATTTTAAAGACGAACGTTTTGAACTGGAGAAGTTTTTAAAATTTATGTTTCACAACAGATCCGCAGATCTCGATATGATTATGGATCTGAATCCTTTTAAGCACAAAAAGATTCTTATAAATACCGGCGAATATGTTATCAAAGAGATCACCGTCAATGCGGATTTTATACGAATAATGGATGAAGCCCGTGTTGAATATCTGATGGTCATTTTTGAAGATATGACCGAGATAGTGAAGTACGAAAAAGAACTTCAGGGACAGAAGACAAGATATCAGCAGGAGGTTGAATCAGTAACTGCCATTCTTAAATCAGGCCCGGAGATTTTTTCAGATTTCATTGATGAGTCAACTCATAGTCTGATCAATATAAGATTGAAAGTTAATGATCTTGATGATCCCGAAACTTTTAATCAGTTATTCCGGGAGACTCACTCTCTAAAAGGATCTGCTAAGCACCTGGATCTTAATTTTATATCTTCTATTTCACACAAGATTGAAGACATACTTCTAAATTCACATGATAAAACCATAAATAAAACAATAATTTCCGAGCAGATTGAAGAACATATAGTTGAACTATTTCATGAATTTCAGAACCTGGCCAAAATGATTGAAAGACTTAAGGTTTTCTCTTCACTTAATACTGTAGAAAAATCTGCCGAATGGAAGGGGCATCTGGGGGAATTTCTGAAATCACTTTCCCCTATGGTGGAATCTCTCGCAAAAGAATTAAAAAAGAACGTTAAACTTGAAGTTGATAATTCTCTGGATGAAATTCCGTTTCTCCCGAAGTTAAAGAATCCTCTTATACATTTAATAAGAAATTCAATAGATCATGGAATCGAAGATCAGTTCGAGCGTCTTACTAAAAATAAAAACGCCGTCGGGAAGATAACTCTGCGGCTTAGTGATTCCGGGGATACATATTTAATCGAAGTTGAAGATGACGGGAATGGAATAGATTATGATAGAATCCGGGAGAAAGCCATTGAAAAAAAACTGCTCGATGATGACGGAGTAGAACCATCAAAAGCGAAACTTCTGCAGTTCATTTTTTCGCCTAGTTTCAGCTCTAAAGATGTTGCAACTGAACTCTCGGGCCGCGGATACGGGCTTGACATTGTTAAAGATGCAGCTGATCAGCTTAACGGGAAGATCTCAGTAAGTTCTAAAAAAGATAAGGGAACGAAAATTACTATATCTATACCGCATTAATTAAGCTGAAAATTATTTCCGTTTTAATTTTCATTACACCATCTCTATGTATTTATTATTATTACTGCTCCATTTTTGACCTTTTTAAAAGATTTTATCAAATATAAATTTTTATAATTGTTTTTTATAAATGCAGTATATTTAAATAAGTACTATTGATAATATAATTGCAAATGCTTATAAACAAGTAGTGACATTTATTTCCCTCGTGCCTTCGGGTCGTTGGAACAACAATTATCTAGGGATTTGAGTCGTTAGATAAGATTCACTTTTTAAGGAGAAATTCATGCCTGATAAATTTAAAAATCAGATTAAACCGGACTGGGATGAAATTGAAAAGATAAGGGTTGAGTCAAAATCCTTTATTGAGGCAAGGGGATTTTCTAATAATATTATCGACGCCATAGTGATGGTACTGAGCGAACTTGTAGAAAATGCTATTAAATACGGAGTTTACAATACTCCCGATGATATGATTGTTTATTCTCTCTCCATCGAACGGGATACCATAATTATTGAAGTGACCAACCCGTTCAGTGAAAACGAAAACTTCAAAAAACTCGATAAAACTGTTCAGTGGATTAGGGGCTTTCAGAATCCGTTCCAGGCGTATATTGAAAAGATTAAAGAAATTTCCGGAAGACCGCTCACGGATAAAGAGAGCGGACTTGGACTTGTAAGGATTGCCTACCAGGGACGTTCAATCATAGATTTCTATTTAAGAAATAATAATACAATAGCGGTATCAGCCGTTTATCAGGTATGAAAATGAGCAGCTTTTCAAAAACAATTGGTATTTTGTCTCCGCCGCGTCTAAAAGCAATTTCTCAGCCGTTTATGAATAGTTACGAAAATTAAAGCTAAGGATATTATAGATGGAAACATTTAAAAATAATTTACTGACCATTGAAATTGAAGAGGATGAATCATCAGTATATATGAAATGGTTGGGAAAGAGTGTTGATCGCGAACCCGGGGCATTCCTTATACCGATTTTATCAAAGGCCATCGGGTCGGGGACGGGCGGTAAGAGGGTAGTTTTCGATTTCTGCAATCTTGAATTTATGAACTCATCGACTATAACTCCAATTTCTAAAATAATGGAAACCGCAAAGAACGGCATTTGTCATCTTCAAATAATATATATGCGTTCCATAAATTGGCAGGAGCTGAGTTTTTCAGCTCTGAGAATTTTTGAAACACGCGATAAACGAATTGAGATCACAGGCAGGTAGATATGACCACTGAAGAATTGATTGTTGATGGAGTTCTGGAATCCGGAAACGAAATGATAGATGTAAAAGTAGCATATGCTTCGAGAGTGACTCTATATGTTAATATCCCCGGTGTATGTTCTATAACGTCAGACATGGAGCTTAAAGGTCTGACACTTGTAATGAATGGAATAAATTGTGAATTCGGAAGATGCCGGCTCATATCTTCAGGTGGTAAAAAAGAATTTTCAGGGAGACTCGTTTTTCTTGATGATGTATATGATTTCAACAGTCTTTTTTTTGAGAAAAAAATTGTGACACTGGACAGTCTCTACAGCAATCTTTCTCTTATTTTTTTACAAAAAGAAAACATTAAAGATATTTTTATACAGTATGTAGCCGCTCTTACTTATGATTTGAAGGTGTACAGGAATTTTTTTGATGAAATTGATGAACGGTATCTGAAAGAGGATGACGAAATCTGCGCCGTCATTTTTTCCGCGGTCGTAAAAAATGAGGGTGCTAAATTTCTGGAATATTTTGATGAAAAACTAAAAGAACTCGAGAAGCTGATTTCCGGATTCAGCAGAGAAGATCACCGGATCCATGGTTTTTATCTGAGGAAACAGGTCTGGGATGTAATACTATGTTCTGAATTTCTTACACACTGTAATGTAAAGCCGCGCGGGTATGCCGGAGACTCGGAGCTTATGCGGATGCTATATGAAAATGCTTATCGCGGGCAATCCACATTCGGTAAACTCCTGTATAAATATTCTTTGGGACATCCCGCATCTGAGGCAGTCCGTAACAGAAAGATTATGATCCCTAAATATTTTAAAAATGTTTGTGACACCATTACCGTACTTCCAGGCGAGGAAGTAAAATTTATGTCCGTTGCATGCGGTCCGGCCTATGAGCTGTCAGATATTTTTAAAACAGCTGAAGATGCAGAAAAATATCACTGTACGCTTCTGGACCAGGATCGGGAAGCATTGAAGGAAGCGGAAGATAATATTACAAATATTGAACACAATCTTGCCTGCGGAATCAAAGTAAAATATCTGGAGGATTCTGTAAGGACAATGCTCCGCACACCGGATCTGGCAGCGAACTGGGGACAGTTCCATTTCATCTATTCCATGGGGCTTTTCGATTATCTTATACCAACTGTTGCAAAAGCTGTAATTGAAAAAATATATGAACTGCTTCTTCCTGGAGGACAACTCCTAATTGGAAATTATCATCTTAGTAATGCCAGCAAGTGGTTTATGGAATATTGGCATGACTGGGTACTATACTACAGATCCGAGGATGAATTCAAGGAACTGCTGGCAGATACAGATGCTATTGAGATATCTGTGCTGTTCGATGATTCGAGAAGCCAGATGTTTCTAAGTGCAAAGAAGCCTTTATAAGATTAATATGTCAGAGGACGGAAAGACCGGAAAGTAATGAAAAAAGTCAGTTTTAAAGCCAACAAGGATTATTATGAAAACCCGGCATTCGAGGAGTATCTTAACAGGATAATCCACGACTGGTCAAGAATTTCCACTACGCTTGCCTATACACTGGTGCCGCTTTTTTTTATCCTGGACTACTTTACAATGCCCGTGGAACTCCTCCCCCGCTTTGCTGTTTATAGAATAATCGCCACTATCATTGCTGTTATACAGTTTTTCATTGTGAAAAAGACCAAACCAGGTAAAATTTCAAATATTCACGGATATATGGTTTCACTGATTCTAGGAAGTGTAATAGCTTTGATGACCGTTGATCTCGGGGGATTCAGTTCAGGTTATTACGCGGGGCTGAATCTTGTAATAATCGGGGTTAATCTTCTCCTCCCATGGGAGGCCTATCATTCTGCTATCAATGGCTTTATGACAATCATCATGTATGTGGTGCTTAATCTTATATTCGCGCATGATTACAAATCAACAGACCTTATAAGCAACCTCTTCTTTATGAACGGAACTGTAATTATTGCTGTCAGTATAAATCATGTCCGTCATAAACTGATCAAGCAGGAATTTTATCTCAGAACCGAACTTCAGAAGGCAACAGCCGCCTTATGGGGAGAGATGGAAATCGCGAAAAAGATTCAGACCTCACTTCTACCCAGAGCAAATAAGATAGGAGAATATGAGCTGAGCGCCGTGATGGAACCTGCTGCGGAGATCGGAGGTGACTACTACGACGCGATTGAAACTAAAGCCGGGGAAAACTGGATTATGGTGGGTGATGTCTCAGGGCATGGAGTCGAATCCGGCCTAATTATGATGATGACTCAGACGAGTATTTTTACTTTGATTAATAACACCCCCGGTTACAAACCATCAACATTGATACAGTATGTAAATTCAGTTATCAGAAAAAATATATCTAAACTCGGATCTAACAGATATATGACTCTCTTCGCAATCCGGTTGGGACACGGTTCTATAACTCTGGCGGGGAAACATCAGGATATAATAATCTACCGTCTTAAAAACAGAAAAGCTGAAGTCATAACCGTGGATGGAACTTGGATCGGACTGACAGATGACATAATAGAATATCTTGAAGATAAAACAATAGAGATTGATCCCGGTGATATCATCCTTTTATTTACTGACGGAGTTACAGAGGCTATGAATGTGGAGGGTGAACTTTTCGGGCAGAATAGGCTGATATCTGTTTTTGAAAAATATGCCGGTCTTCCTCCATGTGAACTTGTGGCTCATATTCTGGAAGCGGTAAAATCGTTTCAGGAAAAACAGAGCGACGATATAACTCTGATTGCAATGAGGCGCTCCGGCTGAATGAGGTGATTCGACAGTTTACTTCTCAACTAAAACTTTTTAAACTCACCCCCGGCTACTGCCGCGCCCCTCTCTTTAGAAAAAGAGGGGCTTCCTAAAAAAGAAAGTACCAGTGAAAAGAAACTATAAATTTTATTACTCTATCCCCCTCTTTTTCTTTTTAAAGAGAGGGGGCGGGGGGTGAGTTTGAAAAGTTTATGCTATCTAAGTTATGGTTTAATGAGAAATTATTTACTCTTCTAAATCTTTTTCTGTGATAAATGAATATTTATAGTTCCTTTCATAACAACTTGATCATTTGTATCGTGTAAACTTACTTCTGCTGGAAAGTCTTTATTTAAATCCCAGCTTTTAAGCTTAGCAAGATCTATATTGCATATTCCTTTCAGATTAGTTTTGGCAAGTGCGATATATTCAACGGTCATACCTTTTGGTATCCACCTTATATCTTTGCCTACAGAAACATCTACACATATTCCGCCGGCCAGCTCCACAAGATTACACATTGCAATTGCATGTACTGTTTTTAAATGATTGGTAACAGATTTTCTTTTTTTCATAAATACTACGCATCTGCCCGGTTCAAGCTCTTCAAAGAGAGGTTTGATTGTACCAAAGTATGGTGCTTTTCTGCACACAAGAAAAGAGAACAATCTCTTTCCCATGGGAAATCCTTTGAGTTTGATAAAAATTTTAAGCGTCGAGTTCATCTTTTCCTCCATTGCCTGAATCAAATTTTGTAATTATACTTATAAGAACTTTTGAAAAAATCTTAATCTCGTCCTCAGATAAACCTGAGACTACATCGGTATTTATCTGATTGGAAATTTTTACAGCCTTTTCACTTTCAATTATACCTTTTGCGGTTATCCGTAATTTTAAAATCCGGCGGTCGGAATCATCTCTAACTCTTTCAATCAATTCACTTTTTATCAGCTTATCGGCATGTCGGGTAAGAGTTGAATTATCTACAGAGAGAGCAGTACTAAGAGTTGACATAGTGAGAGAATTTCCTTTTTTTAAAAGAAAGAGAATTCCCATCTGAGACGGCGTAACTGTAATCCCCACCTCGTTGAATTTATTTATTGAGTAATACTTAATTCTGCTCATTGCCCTGGACATCAGATATAAATATTTCTTTGATTGATCCATAAATCCCGTCCGAATATTTGCAAATACAATAGTTGTAGATACAAATAAAAGCAAGCTTTTTTTATAAACGCTAAACCAAATGTTTATAGACTTTTGGAATGTAAAAATGAGCATATGATAAAATTCTATAAACCGATCGCTTCGAGGTAGTATATGGACTCACTGTTTTCAGACCGGATCTCCGATGTGCCCAAATCTTTTATCCGTGAGATATTAAAGGTAACTCTTGAGAAAGATGTAATATCTTTTGCCGGAGGGCTTCCCAACAGGGAACTCTTTCCAATTGAGGATCTCCGGCATGCAACAGAAAATGTTTATGCAAAAGCAGGGAGAGATGCCCTTCAGTACAGCAACACAGAGGGCTATCTTGAACTCCGCAAGTATATTTCAGAGAAGTATAAAAAAAGGGGATTTGTTATCCCCGTTGAAAATATTATAATTACAAATGGATCGCAGCAGGGTCTTGATCTGCTGGGGAAAACCTTTATCAATGAAGGGGACGATATAATAATTGAAGAGCCGGGATATCTCGGAGCCATTCAGGCATTTTCTGTTTACAGAGCTTCATTCAATACAGTAAAACTCCATAGCGATGGTGCCGACATCGATGAACTGAAAAAGATATTTATTTCTAAACAGCCGAAACTGATGTATACTGTTCCGAATTTCCAGAATCCATCAGGCTTAAGCTACTCATCAGAAAAAAGAAAACAGGTGTCGGAGATAATTAAAGGAAAAAAAGTTTTTCTTGTGGAGGATGATCCATATGGTGACCTCCGTTTTTCAGGAGAGGAATCACAAAGTTTTAAATCTTTTATTCCTGATCAGACAATACTTCTGGGATCATTTTCAAAAACAGTTGTTCCCGGTTTTCGACTGGGCTGGATTGCTGTTCCTGATGCAATCCTCGATAAAATTATTGTGGCAAAACAGGCGTCGGATCTTCATACAAACTATTTCTGTCAGAGAATTGTTCATGAGTATATCACAGAATTTAATATAGAGAGTCATATAAAAAAAATTGTTTTAAGATACAGAAGTCAGCGTGATGCAATGGTTCAGAGTATAAAGTATTTCTTTCCGGCTGGAGTAAACTATACTATTCCTGACGGAGGGATGTTTCTGTGGGCGGAACTTCCGGATAATTTATCTGCGATGAAACTCTTCGAAATTGCAGTAAATAAAAAAGTCGCCTTTGTACCGGGAGATCCTTTCTATGTTAACAAAACCGGACCTATCAGCACCATGCGGCTTAACTTCACCTGTTCCGATGAAGAGCAGATTAGAGAGGGGATAAAACGTCTTGGTGAATCTATAACGGAAATGCTAAAAGTTTAAGATCTCTCCATCTTCAGGGATCAGAAGCTGCTCTTCGGTTATGAAATTTTTTTCAGCATACTCTCTCAGCGATCTGCGTGTTACAGTTCCATGATCAAGAGAATCCATGTGAACGGCAATTATTCTGCTTTGAGGTGCGAGCCTGCAGAGGGCTATGGTATCCGTTTCATCCATAATTATTTTTACTTTATCTCCCCAGACCGCTCCAGATGAGTGAGTTATTATAATATCAGGATTGAATTTTTTAAGTACTTCTTTTACATCTTTGCTTAGAATAGTATCACCGGCAGAGTAAACCGTAGGCTCTCCCTCTGACTGAAAAACAAATCCGGAAACCTCCCCCATCTGCTCAAGAACAGAACCAGTTCCATGCTGACCCGGAGTGCGTGTAATTGTTATATTTTTCCATTGAACCGTTTCTCCAACCGGATGAATATCTGAAAAACCAGAATTGTGAATCCGTTCAGCATCTATCGGTTGACAGAATACCGGTATATTTTTAGGGAGAAGTTTTTTTGCTTCAGGATCAAAGTGATCGGAGTGAAGATGTGAAATAACGGCCATTTCAATACCGGAAATAACTTCTTCAGCGGGAAACGGAAGATCAATGATAGGATTTAATGAAGCACCGGTATATGAAGGCAATGCAAATTTTGGAGATAGATACGGATCAAAAATAAAGCGATGGCCTGAAATTGTAAAACGTATTGTTGCACTTCTTATCAGCTGAATTTTCATATTTTCTCCATGATTCAATAGTTAAATTTAAAAATTTCAGTAACGATCATTTCTTTTTAGAATAATACAAACAGAATTTTATGTTTATTGAATTATGTAACTTAATTATTAACGAAACAGAAAAGACTCTTTCGGAAAATATTGGAGTAAACATTACTATACTGTCAAAAGCTTATTGATATCCAGTTCGATAAAAGTAATTAATTACCCATAATAGTTGACAAATGATTTAAGAGGAGAATATTGCCTTCATTATTATTATTTGAGGATTTCTACATGATTACAACTTATAAATTTAAAACTCTTTCAATCGCATTTTTTCTAATAATATGCATGTTCATCTCTTCTTCAGTTTTTGCGCAGGAAACAGGAGCTAACACTTCTACTGGTGTAAGCACAGTTACTTTGCCGGATAAAAATTCAGCAGACAGCGGAACTAAAGATGACAGCTGGACTTCGAAGGATATTACCCGGTGGTCAATACTTTTTGGTACTATCCCTGCTGTTTATGTTTACGGATTAAAAACCTGGGACTGGGGCGGCAGACATAGCCCCAAATCAGAAAGAGAATACTGGTTTGGCGAAAATACCAGTTTCGGCGGAGCGGATAAAGCGGGTCATTTTTATGCTCATTATATGATTCAGAGAGGAATGTATCAGGTTTTCAACTGGACCGAGGATGGCGGAAACATGAAGTGGCCCTACTCACTGGGAACCACAATGGTTACCGGCTTATTCATTGAAGTTGGAGATGCCTATACATCTGCATACGGATTCTCAACAGAGGATATAGTTGTTGATTACGCTGGTATTCTTTTTGGAGCCGCACTTGATTATTCACCCATGCTGGACGGATTTCTGGGATTCAGCGCTTCATTGGTTCCATCAGATGGTCTCAGGGCGGAATTCGGTGATGATAAAGTAAAGGGTACTCTCGATTTTGTGAACGACTATAGCGGCTGGGATTTCACCTTCAACTTTAAAGTTGCCGGATTTAAAAATCTCGGATTTGATGTACCTCTTGCTCTCAGGCTTGTAAATATCGATTTCGGCTATGGGACAAAGGGTTATACCCATTATGACGAAGGGAGATATCCCAATGGCAAACAGAGAAATGTTTATATAGGTCTTTCAGTCAACTCAGCTCAGCTGCTTTCTGAAATATGGCCGGTGGAGCATAGAAACAGATTATATACATTCACACATACTGTTCTTGAATACTATCGTTTACCATATCAACTTCTTCCTAAACAGACGAGATTGCAGAAAGATCTTAACGAGTAATCTTATTTGAAAAAGGGGCTGTCCAAAAAATTCGTTCGCTGTCATTCCGGCTGTAGTGAAACGAAATGCCGGCGACCGTAGTAAGATCTTCGATAATCTCATATAGCTGATTCCATTAGGAGATTCCGGTCTTTGCAAGAATGGATGCTGCAAAACCGGAATGACAAATACGAAAATATCAGACTTTTGGGCAAGCCCGTTTATACATAATTTATAAAAATTGACGATACAGCAAAAGGGAATATATTGAATATATTCCCTTTTTTGTTGTCGTATAATCAGGACAAATAATAATTGTGAGAAACGTAATTATAGATTCATCATCTGCAATATTACTGTACCGGTGTAATATGATTCCGGCGCTGCTTAAGTATTGCAATCCGGTTATCCCAGAAGCTGTATTTGCTGAACTTACAGTTCCCTATTACATTGGAGCTGATATATTTGCTGATCTCTGCAATGCGGATGCGATTAAAGTTTATACACCGGGTAAAGGATGCACCGAAGAGTTAAACGGATCACTTCATGCGGGCGAGAGGGAAGTGATAGCGTTGTTTAAAGAAGGAGAAGGTGACTTCATCATTATAGATGATGGTCCCGGCGGAGCTTACTGCCGGGATAAAAAAATTCCCTATATCAATGCTCTTCTTGCAGTAAAGATTATGTTTATAAAACATCTGATTACTGATACCGAGTATGATCATGCATGGAGCTGGCTCATCTCCAACGCCAGGTATTCTGAAAAAGTAATCAATTGGGCCGGGAATGCTGGTGAAGATGAACTCTGCACTTTCCTGTGATTCTAAACAAACATGCAATAAACCGTTGTGGAAGATATTGTTATTAGTGCTATAACTTTCTGATTCCGGATCAAGTTGTCATCTTCGCGCAAGCGGGAATCCATTATTCCTAAAGGAGTGGATTCCCGTTTTAACGGCAATGACATTGAGTATAATTCGTAAAGTCTTAACTCTGTCGCAGCATTTTTTCCAGAATATTACCGGCGTCCCTTACACATGCAGTACAGGTCTGATCAATGAGGTTCTTTTCCTTAAAATGCAGCTGACCCTCTTCGGTGGATAGATTACAGCCGCCGAGCAATTTGCTGCAGGTTGTAGTGCCGTAAATTTTTTTAAACTCACTTTCGAATTTCCTTACAGAGGAATATGTTTCCTCTTTAGTGACTTTTTCATCTGTCACTAAATCTTCTTTACTGAGGCTGATAGCCATATATGCTCCGGTTACGGCGCCGCATGTTTTCTGGAGTCTACCCATACCGGCACCAAAACCCCTTGAAATTTTTAAAGCAAGATCTCTGTCTAATCCCTTTGTGACCGCATAAGAAGTAAAGACCGCCTGAGAACAGTTGAATCCCTCTTGAAATAATTGCACTGCATTATCTGATAATTTCATTTTTTTCTCTCCAGTAGTTTTCAAAATTTTATTTTTCACCGCATGCAATGAAAACATCAATCTTTATCTCTTCGCCATCTTCTTGTTTGCAGATAAAATTCTGTGTAAGTTTCTCGATTGAAATATTTTTAAATTCTGCGTTTATAAACCAGTCATAGAGATCGGGGAATGAGAAACCCGGCCACCTGTGATGATATTTTTTTTGAATCTCTTCGCTGGAATAAAAAATAAGATCTGTTATTGCGGCCTTTCCTCCATGTTTGAGAATGCGGAAAATTTCCCTGATTGCAATTTGAGGATCTGTCACATGATGAAGCTGCATGTTGGCGAATGCGTACTCCACAGATTCATCGTCGAGTTTTATTGTATCCGGATCGGTATGAATAACTTTGAACTCAGGAATATCTGCGAACCGCTCTTTCATAAACTCCACCATTGAAGGGGATGAGTCAAGAGCAATAACCTTAAGCTCTGCATCGAGAAGACCCTCAGACATAAAACCTGTATATGCTCCGATATCTGCAGCAGTTTTACCGCTAACTGTTTTAAGCTGAATAATTGCCTCATCCCTTATTCTTTCTGAAAAGAAATCTTCTCTCATCGGATCATATTGGCCGGAATCATTTAATGATTTTTCAGAACTGCTCATATTTTTTACCCCGTGTTTTCAAGTGTATTATCATAGTTCATGATTAACTTTGGATATATTTCGTCATTTCGATGGAGCCGTAAGAAAATGTTATAAATAGTATAAATTGCGACTGAGAAATCTGTGTTATTTTAGAAAAAGATTTCTCACCCGGGAGAATTGAAGCGGGTTTGAAATGACATCGATACGTTTTAAATCGCCAAAGATAAAGTCGTTCTTTAATTCTTAAATTTAACTACTGCATAATTTTATTCCTTTTCGGTATTGGGTGCAATTATTAAATATGTCAATTAATTTTTTATTGCATTTAGTTTCACAAGCTATATTATGTCTGATTAATTGCTGAAGTGATTGCTAAAAAACCAGCGGTATAATCTCAGCCGCGCCGAAGGCGCGGCTGAGAGCTATTTAACGATCAGTTTTGAGTACTTACTTGCTGCTTATAATTAAATTACCCAGGTTATTTAATGGAAATTGAGCTTTGTTACAGAATCCTGCAAATCGGGAAAGCTTCCACGGATGAGGAAATTTCCCGCTCCTTTAAAGCTATGGCTATGAAATACCATCCGGATAAAAATCCGCAGAGACGTGAATGGGCCAATGAACAAATGACTGTTCTGAATACTGCATACTCAACTCTTATGAGTTACAGATTCAGCCAGGGTAGTGCCGAGGCCGCGCAGGAGATAAAAAAATCTGATGAAGAGCATCGCGCAAAAATGGCTGCTGCTGAGCGGGAGAACCGAAGAAGTAACGCTCAGAAAGAAGCCGCAAAAGAAGCAGCAAGAGAAGAGGAGAGAGAGTATCTTATAAGCAGATTTGTCAAGGCCAGAGAAGATGCTAAAGATATGCTGTACCGTTATTTTCAATATAATCTTTACAACTTTCATCGGAGAGAGGAGCGTGGTAACCGTAAAATATATAATGACATAATAATATCTCTTCGTAAATCGTATCACCTGATAAAAAAATATACAACATTGACCGCAGATGCTGAACTGCTTGAACACTTTAACGTTTTCGGAAAGATGATTTTTGATTTTTACAGAGCATCAGAGTGTCTGAACATTATAGATTCATATAACAACAGCTATGAGGTTGATGCATACAGAATGTATAGAAAGGGAGATGAACATCTCCATAAGAGTGAAAAGGAATTGTTCTACGACAGGCACAACAGAGGATATTTAGATAGAAAAAGAACTATACCGGAACTTCTTGATGGCGAAAATATTTTCAGAAGAACAATTCAGTCGTATAAAGATTCGTCCTGGGCGGTTGAATCGTCCATCAAACTGGAATATGCATTATCGCTAAAAGCTTATATTACACTATTCTTTTCAGGTGAATAAGACAATTTTTACTATTGACTAACGAGCCTATTCAAACTGAATGGAGAAGCCCCCGCACCCCCGGAGGGGGCAAAGTTAAATCCTTATCCCTTCCGGGGGTGCGGGGTTTGGAGGGGAAAATCCAAGTACAGAAAGAAGGTACTTAATGATTCAATACAGCAGTGATTCACCCATATATACCGAGATAGATCTTGCTGCATTCAGACATAATCTGAAAGAAATAAGAAAAGTCATAAGTCAGGATACGCAGATAATGGCAGTTGTGAAAGCCGATGCCTATGGTCATGGAGCGGAGATGATGGCATGCGAGGCTGTTAATGGCGGAGCCGCATTTCTTGCCGTAGCACGGATGAATGAGGCGATTCACCTGAGAGATTGCGGTATAGATGCGCCTATTCTTTTATTTGATGACTGCATCTCTGAGAATACAGTAAGATATATTGAACTGGATGTCCGCCCTACGATTAATACATTTGAGGAAGCTGAGCGGTTTTCGCTAAAAGCCGCAGAGGTCAGTAAAAAAATTAAGGTACATATAAAAGTAGATACTGGAATGGGGCGTCTTGGATTTCTTGCCGACGGGCTGACATTGAATCAGAATTATTATCCTCTGTCAGGGGAAATTAAAAGAATTTCGGAACTTCCTTTTATTGAGATAGAGGGCGTTTATTCGCATTTTGCTAATGCCGATGCAGAAGATAAATCTCATGCAAATGAACAGCTGAATATTTTTCTAAAATTAAAAAAAGAACTTGAAGAAATTCTGTCTCAGAAAATTTTATTTCACATGGCAAACAGCGCCGGGATAATGGAAATATCAGGTTCGCATATGGATATAGTCCGGCCGGGGATAATACTGTATGGATTGTATCCTTCAGATGAAGTTGATAAAACAAAAGTGAATCTTAAACCTGTGATGTCTCTTAAATCAAAGATCATTCATCTAAAAAAAGTAGGCCCGGGTTTTAAAGTAAGTTACGGCAGCACTTTTATTACTGAGAGAGAGACTGTAATTGCAACGGTTCCGGCTGGTTATGCTGACGGATTAAACAGACTTTTATCTTCAAAAGGAGAAATGCTTGTCCGGGGCAGAAGGGCGCCGATTCTAGGAAGAGTCTGTATGGATCTGACAATGATAGATGTAACATTTATCGATGGAGTTTCTCTAAATGATGAGGTTGTCATATTGGGGGGACAGGGGGAGTTAAGTATAAAAGCAGAAGAGATTGCTGCAAAAACCGGAACTATAAACTACGAGGTTATAACCTCTATTGCACCGAGAGTTCCAAGAAGATTTATAAATATTTAATAAAGAGAAACAAAAGATGATAGAAAGTGGAACACCAAAAAAAGAAATCATATACCCGTCGGAAATTATTTTTAAAGCAGTTTTCCGTAATATGCCATACACAATGGAGACAATAAAAACTATCGTCCATGAACATGCAGATAATGTGAGCGTTACAGCTAAAGAGAGTTCCGGAGGGAAATTTCTTTCTTATACAATAACTGCAACTTTTGAGACTGAAGAATTGCTGAATTCCTCATGCACGCAGATTACTATGTCTGAAGGATTTATGATGCTGTTTTAAGCTGTTATGAGATCATTTTCAAACTGCTCTCCGGTGAAAACTTCAATGCCCGATTGTATAAAGAGTTCTGCGGTGATTCCATTACCAGCCACAAGCATTCCTGTAAAAGTTCCATCATAAATCAATCCGCAGCCGCATGATGGACTTTTAGATTTTAGAATGGCTTGAGTGATATTGTTTTTTCGGGCTATCTCCAGCGAGAGAAATGCTCCTCTAATAAAACATTCTGTATAGTCGTTGTTATCCTCTCCGATTATTTCTGCTGTTCCGTTTACATTAATTCGAAGTTCACACCTTGTCCGTGGAACAGAGAGCCCGCCGAGAACTTCCGGACATATAGTAATTGCTGAACCGCCGTCAACGAGAGTTTTAATTTTTTCATCTGTATTTGATTTTCCGTCATATCTGCATAGTTCACCGGCAAGGCATGCACTGACAATGTATTTCATGTATTTGTACCGTTTAGATCCGAATCAGATTTTCACTTCTGAGACATTCCGGCGATTGCTCCGGTGCTCCATGCAAACTGAAGATTGAAACCTCCGCTATCACCATCTATGTCAAGTAGTTCACCTGTAATAAAAAGATTCTTAATAATTCCGGACTCCATTGTTGCTGGATCGATTTCATCGACAGATACTCCACCTGCGGCGGCAACGGCCTCTTCGAAACCTCTCGGTTTACCAGGTGTTATTCGGAAATCCTTTAATACTGATAAAATTTTTTCCTTTTCTTTAGTTGAAAGAGATCCGCATCTCTTTTCAAATTCTATTCCGGAAAGAGAAAGTATAACCTCAGGCATTCTTTCTTTTAAAATTCCAAGCAGTGCAAAGGATAGTTTCTTATTCTTGTCAGAGAAAAGAAGTTCAAGAAAGTCCCGCAGTTCATCAGAACTGAGTAAGGGGAAAAAATCGAGAGATATTTCAGGAATTCTGCCGCTTAGAACAAGTTCATTAACGCTTCTGGAAATTTTGAGAGAAGCAGGTCCGGAGATGCCGTATGCAGTAAAAAGAAGTTCGTCGCACGATTCGGCAATGCATTTATCTTTATGGAAGACTTTTACTCCGCAGTCCCATTTTATCCCCTGAAGTGTATGTAGAGATTTTACCGGAATGTTAAGCGGCAGTATTGCGGGAAATGGCTCATAAATTTTATGACCAAGACTTCCGGCAAGTTCATAGCCGGAAGTTGAAGCACCTGCTGCGGGAAATGCGCAGCTGCCGCATGAAAGAATTACTGAATCGAATATCTCCTCTTCCATACCGGCGGTGATGATCCGGAATTTATTGTTTGCGGGAATAATCTTTTCGATCTTTCTATGAATCCGTAAATCTATATTGCGTTTTGAAAGTTCGTATTCAAATACTTTAGTTACTATAGAAGCCTGAAGTGACGCAGGAAAAAGTTTGCCGTTTTCCTCTTCTATGAAAGGAATTCCAATGGAGTTAAAAAAGCTTTCTGTTTCAGCAAGACCGAATCTCGAAAAAACACTTTTTACAAATTCTGTATTATGGCCATGGTATCTTGAAGGATAAATATTTTTATTAGCTATATTGCACCGGCCGTTACCAGTTACCAGGATTTTACGGCCGATTTTTTTCTGTTTTTCAAAGAGTGTTACGCTGCTGCTCTCAGAAGCAAAATATGCTGCCATGAGACCTGAGGCTCCACCTCCGATTACTGCTGTTTTTTTATTTTTCATTTTTTTAAATTATTTAAATCTATTTTTTTATCGCTTCCCAGTTATCCTGAGTGCCTATGTATCTGTAATATCCCTTTATCATTTTATTATCGGTAGTAAAAAGACCATAAAAATCCTGCTCAAAAAAATCTGTTCCTCCATATCTGACAAGATCCTCTTTAGTTTTAATTACTCTTTTAAAATAGATTTTATCTTCGGTAACTTTCAGATCGGTAAGCGGCTGAGGAACTCCATTTCCCCAATTGTAGAATTTTATTGTTCCATAAAACCTTCCGTCAGCGACGCCAATGAAAAGTTCACCCTTATACCCGGACATAGACATATCGAATTGTCCTGAATGGTTTTTTATATCTTTAATTCCGCTATCTTTAATGGTGTTTCCGGGTAATATTTGATCGGTGACTGTATTTGTTGAATTGCCTGTTGTACCAGTAGATGTGTTATCTGTACGTAATAATCTGGTGCATGAGATAAATAGAAGAAGAGTTGTAAGAATGGAGATCAGCGATATTATTCGTTTCATGTGTTTCTCCGGAAGTTGTTAACTGATTATATTATCGGAACCTGTTGTTTTGTACAATAGCAGTTAACAAAAATCTAGATTTATCCCGAATTTGTTTGAAGTATTTTAACACTTAACGAATGAAATAGTACATAATCTGTCATTTCGAAGAAGTGATAGCGACGGAGAAATCTGATTCTGGCAGTAAATTTTAAGATTTCTCATATACATTCGAAATGACAAGGTCTATTTAGAGAGTAATTATAAGTACAGTCAAATCATCAAGTAGATCCATATCAGGATATAATTCTCTTATTCTATTCCTCATTATATTAAGCATTTTTTCCGGTGTTTCATCGATATTATTTTTAATAATTTCTGCAAGATTTTCAAATCCTATATCGATATCCAGAGTCTCTCCTCCGAGGGACTCAACCAGACCATCTGTGAAGAGAAACAGAATATCACCCTGTTCGTATATTACGGTTTCTTCAGAATAGCTGGCCGGGTCAATAATCCCGAACGGTTTACCGCGAGCCTGCAATTTTACAAATTCCATGTTTTTTCTTCGAAGCAGCATCTGGTCATCATGTCCGGCAGAACTGAATGTAATTATTTTGGAAACAGTATCTATAAGAGCATAGAATACTGTAACGAACATTCCATATTCAGCTTCGTGATAGATTGCAGTGTTTGAACTCTGGAATAGACCTGCAGGTTTGTGATTATTTTTAGACCCGAATTTTAAAATATTTTTTACGGTACCGGTAAAGAGAGCAGCAGGTATACCTTTTCCGGAAACATCCGCAATTAGAATCCCGCAATTGTAGTCATCTATTTCATAAAAATCAAAAAAATCACCGCCGACATGTTTAGCCGGTTCGTATAAGAGAGCTACATTTATTCCGTTAAAACTGGAGGGAATTTTTACAAGATTTCTTCTTTGAATATCAGCGGCAATATCAAGTTCCTGTTTGAGTTTTTTTCTTTTTTCTTCCTGACGTCTATTTGCAAAACTTCTATAACTTCCGGTCATATGGCTTATTAATGCAGATAGGACATTAAGTTCAAAATCGTCGAAGAGTCTCCGGTTTTTTTTATCAGTAAGATTAAGCACTCCGGCTATCCGGTCGTTATAATAAAGAGGAACCGATACGAAGGCGTTTGATTTATATCCGGTGTTTTTTTCACAATATTCAGGAAGATCTTTTTTTATATTACTGACATTAACAATTTTTCCTGTTTTAAAAACGTGTGCTGCAATTGAATCATCTGACACCACGGCTCCTACAGGAATGCTCGATCCGTAAGTTGCCATTATTTCAAGCCGGTTTCTTTCCGGCATGAATAAAATAAGAGAAGCTCTTTCTACATGGAGAGATTCAGCCAGAGTAGTGATTACATTTTTGAAAAAATCTGTTTCGTTATCTACAAGTGCGACTGACCGGGATAGTTCATAGAGGGCATTTAGCTCCTCGACTCTTTTCATAAGATCTTCATACAGCAGCCGGTTAGTAATTGATGATGCTGAAATGGTTGCAATAACTTCAAGAAGTCTCATGTCGAGATGGGAAAAATGATCCGCGCCTTTTTTGTTTACGATCTCAAGAACTCCTACAAACTCTTCTCTTGCCATCATGGGTGTACATATTATATTCCTTGTGACAAAACCTGTATCAAGATCAATTCCGTTGTAGAAACGTTTATCTGAATTAACATCATTTATAATTATTGTATTTTTGTCATTGAAAACCGTCCAGGCAAAACCGGAATTTTCCGGTATACTTATACCAAGCATCTTATGCATACCGGGATCAGTAGTTGATTTGAAATAGAGAAGACTTTCGTCCTTCTGGTATAGGAGGAGTGATGCCGCCTCCGCTTCAAGAACCTCTTTTGCTATTTCAACAATGGAGCTGTAAAGCTCTTCAAGTTCCTTCCTCGGGGTGATCTCCTCAGTAATGTTAAAAAAAACCGATATATCAATAAGGGCCTGCTCTTTCAAAAAAATCTGCTCCTCTGCATCAGAATATCGGCTTGTAGTCAAATTGATGAACAGCGTTGATAAAACGTATTGTATGAGTCTGCTGTCTTATTACGATTGAATTGGTTTTTGCACCGCCAGAGAAATATTGTACTCCAGGAAGTAAAACTCCATCAGTAACTCCGGTTATCGATATAAGGATGTCATCGGTTTTAACCAGATCTTTTATTTTATAAATTTTATCAGCATTTCCACGTCCGAGATTTTCAGCCACGGTCTTTTCAAAATAATCATTATAATAAATTTTTGCCTGCATATCTCCGCCTAGGCATTTTAATCCGGCTGCTGAGATAACAGCCTCCTTCGCTCCTCCGATCCCCATGAGTATATCAATTGATGAATTTTCAATTGCTGTAGAGATTACTCCCGAAATATCTCCGTCAGTGATAAATTTTATTCTGGCACCACACTTACGGATATCATCAATCATCTGATAGTTTACATCTCTGTCAAGAACACAGACAGTTATATCTTCAATGTATTTTCCCTTTGCTCTGGCTACGCGTTTAATGTTAATGTCTGGCGGCTGATCTATATCAACAACTCCTTTAGCATCGGGACCTACGGCGATCTTGTTCATCAGACATGGAGGCATCTTCATAAATGCATTTCTTCCACCAATGGCAACAACAGAGATTGCATTGTGACCGCCGATTGCACATGTCCGTTTACCCTCGAGAGGTTTTACAGCAATATCAACTTTCATACCTTCGCCGGTGCCGACTTTTCTTCCATCATAAAGATGAAGATCCTTATTTGCCGCGCCGATTGCGATCTCACCGTCAATATCAAGAGTTTCAAGAAGCTTCCACATAGCTTCATCGGAGGAGCGGTAACATAGATCGTCATCCCCTTTGCCCATATATCTGCTGGCATAAAGAGCTGCCAGCTCGGTGAGTCTGGTCGCCTCAAGAGTGAGGTTCCTGTTCATAAATCCTCCGGATATTGCTCCAGGTAAAATTGAGTCCTGATTCTAAACGTCATTCTATTGCAACGGAGGGTTATTTTCAACACATTTTCAGATTTGGCGGATTCATGATAAAACTATCTTCATTTACTAAAAAATGTTAAGATTTTTTTTATTGACTGGATTTATGTCTCATTATATATTAATGCGACATAAAACTTCGGGAGAATCCCTGTGAAAAAAACAATAATGATTATCGGCGGCGGACTGCTTCAGACTCCTGTTATTACAACAGCGAAGAAAATGGGATATCAGGTAATCGTTACTGATTATAATCCTGATGCAATAGGGATGAAAGATGCCGATATTCCTATTGTTATGAGTACACGGGATGTTCAGGGATCTGTGAGAGTTGCAAAAAGACAGAATGAAATTACTCCTATCAGCGGTGTACTGACCGTTGGCACGGATGCCTCAATGACAGTTGCTGCGGTTGCAAATGCACTTAATCTTCCCGGAATTAAATTTGATGATGCCGAGGCTGCAACGAATAAGCTTAAAATGAGAATGCGTTTTAAAGAGCATAATATACCATCTCCGGCATTTCTTCCTGTATGGTCGTTATCCGATGCAAAGAAAGGATGTAAGATTATCGGATACCCTGTAGTTATGAAGCCATCTGATAATATGGGTGCACGGGGTGTTATGAGGATTGATAACGCGAATCAGGTTGCCGATGCTTTCAAGTTTGCAAAAAGTGCATCTCCAAGCGGCGAGCTTATTATTGAACAATTTATGGAGGGTCCGGAGCTTTCAATTGATGCTATAATCTTTAACGAGGAAATAACAATTACCGGAGTGGCAGACCGGATTATTGAATATCCACCGAATTTTGTAGAGACGGGGCACACTATGCCGTCTCATCTTAAAATTGAAATGCTTGAAGACGCATGCGATGTTATGAGGCGGGGAGTCAAAGCATTGGGTATTACCACAGGTGCTGCCAAGGGTGATATAAAAGTAACAAAAAGCGGAGCAATGATAGGTGAGATCGCAGCAAGGCTTTCGGGGGGATTTATGTCTGCTTATACATATCCTCTCTCATCAGGTGTAGATTTGATGAAGGCAATGATTGAGGTCTCTCTTGGGCAGGAACCGGGAAATCTTGAGCCGGTTTTTAACAAGGTTGCCATTGAGCGTGCGATAATATTTAAACCGGGTACTGTAAAAAAGATATCGGGATTGGAGGATGCTCTTAAAGTTCCCGGTGTTGAAGAGATTTTTCTCAACATAAAAGAGGGTGATACGGTTGTAAAGCCAACATCTAATGTCGAAAAATCCGGGAACATTATAGCAGTTGGTGATACTCTCCAGCAGGCCGAAGCAGCGGTAAAGAAATGTATGGAATTACTAAAAGTTGAGATATCAAGCGATATTGAAATTTCAATGAAAACAATAAATGCGCTGGCAAGAGAGAAATTTAAGAAAATCTGTTATGTATGCAAAAACTGCGACGGGTATGACTGTGCATCGGGAGTTCCCGGTATGGGAGGTGCTGGAAATGGAGATTCTTTCCGCAGAAATGCAGATGCACTTAAGCAGTTTAAAGTTATAACAACACTTATTCATGATGATATTACTCCGGATACTACGGCTGAAATTTTCGGTAATAAAATTTCCTTCCCGGTTATGGCTGCGCCGATAACAGGTTCTGTTACTAATATGAATGGTGCAATTGAAGAACTAGATTATAATATAGCTGTAGTTAAAGGGTGCAGAAACTCAGGAACTATTGCTTTTGTCGGTGACGGGGCAACAGCTGACAAATATAAAATCGGTCTTGAGGCAATTGAGATGGAGAACGGATGGGGCATTCCGATCTTTAAACCTAGAAAAGATAATAATGAGATAATAATGCGGATTAAAGCAGCAGAGCAGTCGAAGGCACTGGCTGTGGGGATCGATATAGATGCTGTTGTATTTAAAACTATGGCAATGAAGAATCAGGAAGTAGCGCCAAAGAGTGTGAAAGAGTTACAGGAGATTAAGTCTGCAACAAAGCTCCCTTTTATTCTTAAAGGTATAATGAATCCACGGGATGCAGAGATGGCCTGTAAAGCAGGAGCTGATGCAATAATAGTTTCAAATCATGGCGGAAGGGTACTTGATCAGATGCCAGGTTCAATGGATGTTCTGGAGGAGATAGTAGCAGCTGTTGGGAAGTCGATTACGATTATGATAGACGGCGGTTTCCGTGACGGAGTGGATGTACTTAAAGCTCTGGCGCTTGGAGCTGATTTTGTCCTTATCGGCAGGCCGGTTGCCATAGCTGCAGTTGGTATGGGTATAGAGGGGACTTCATTTTATCTCGATAATATAAAAGACGAATTTAAGAAAGCGATGATTCTTACAGGATGCAAAAGTGTTAAGGATATAGGGAGAGATATTATACGGAGGATTTGAGTAGAATTCTCTCATCCCCCGGCTACTTCTCCATATAGCCCCCTGTCCCCCGGAGGGGGCACGCATGATGGAAATTATTAGTGAATTTATGAATTATAACAATATTAAAACACTCGGTGCCCCCTCCGGGGGATAGGGGGCCAGGGGTTTAGGGTACCGAACTCTTGTTAATGCCGGGGGAAGCGGATTTAAACCTACTTAACCTTAAACTCCGGTGCTCTCTTGTCTACAAACGCAGTCATTCCCTCTGTCTGATCATCTGTGGAGAAGCAGAGTGCGAATACCTGGTTTTCAAATGCTATTGCTGTTTCTATATCTGTTTCAAATCCTCTGTTTATTGCCATCTTCGAATATCTCACTGCTATTTGTGCCTTTGATGCAATCTTCTGCGCCATCTCCATAGATGCAGACATTAACTGATCGGCTGGAACAACCTTGTTTACCAGACCAATTTTTTCAGCCTCTGCTGCAGAGATAATATCAGCAGTATAGATAAGTTCTCTCGCCTTTGCAACACCCGCTAATCTTGAGAGTCTTACGCATCCTGAAAAACCGGGAGTTATACCGAGGCCAACTTCCGGCTGTCCGAATTTTGCGTTTTCAGATGCAATTCTTATATCGCAGCACATTGCAAGTTCACATCCTCCGCCCAGAGCGAAACCATTTACTGCTGCAATGGAAGGAATTTTAAGCTTCTGAATGTTCCTGAGCACAGTGGCGCCAAGTTCACCATACTGAAGTCCGTCAATGCTGTTGAAGTTTTTCATCTCTGTGATGTCTGCTCCTGCAACAAAGGCTTTTCCGTCACCTGTAATTATCAATACATGGAGACTCTCATCGCGGGATATCTTATCAACTAAGTCTTTAAGTTCAAGAAGAAGTTCCGTGTTAAGTGCGTTCAGTGCCTTAGGTCTTGATAGTGTAAGTATTCCGATATGTCCATCTTTGATGAATTTTAAATTGTTATATTGCGTTTCAGTTGTCATGTTCCGCTCCTTGTCAAATATTTTCCCGCCGGGCAGCCAAACCCCCGGAGGTGGACCTAGAAAGTCTTTTAACAAAAGAAATTCATTGTGTCAAGGTATTTAAACCCCCATCTAGGGGCTTTTACAGCGCTGCGAGGATTAATTCACCTGATTCTATCTTTCGAAAATCATTGCCATTCCCATACCGCCGCCTATACACATAGACATTATGCCGGTGGAGAAATTTTTTCTTTTCATCTGGTACATGGTAGTTACAGCCATCCTGGCTCCGGTACAGCCAATGGGGTGACCAAGGGAGATTCCGCTTCCAAGCTGATTTGGAAAATCGTTGTCAAGACCGAGTTCTCTGAAACAGCCAATAGCCTGAGATGCGAATGCTTCGTTGATCTCAACCATATTCAGATCTTTCATTGTCATGCCGGCAAGCTTAAGGGCCTTTCTAATCGCCGGGACAGGACCTAATCCCATGTATGCCGGATCTACTCCGCCTGTTGCAAAGGATTTAATCTTTACAATAACTTCGAGACCAAGCTCTTTTGCCTTTTCAGCGCTCATTAAAAGTACTGCCGCAGCACCGTCATTTATACCCGATGCATTTGCAGCGGTTACTGTTCCATCTTTTTTAAATGCAGGCTTCATCTGCGCCATCTTCTCAAGAGTTGTTTCCATCGGTCTTTCATCAAGATCTATAACGATATCTCCTTTGCGTGAAGGAATAACAACAGGAACAATTTCATCCTTGAAGAATCCATCTTTGATTGCTTTCATCGCTCTCTGATGGCTCATTGCTCCGAGTTTGTCCTGCTCTTCTCTTGTTATGCCGTATAGTTCTGCTATATTTTCTGCTGTTATACCCATATGGTATCCGTTAAATATTTCATAAAGACCGTCATACACCACCAGATCATGAATATCGCCGATACCGGAGAGCTCCATTCTGTGGCCCCATCTTGCTTTTTTCAAAGCAAAAGGTGCATTGCTCATACTTTCCATACCGCCTGCAACAATAACATCGGCCTGTCCGGTCATGATAGACTGAGCTGCCATTGCTATTGCCTTAAGTCCGGATCCGCATACTTTGTTGATTGTACAGCCGGCAGCTTCCTTTGGAATCCCGGCATGGATGTGAGCCTGTCTTCCGGGATTCTGTCCCTGCGCTGCCTGTAGAACATTTCCCATTATTGTTTCATCTACATTTATCTCTTTTGCGCCTGCATCATATTTAAAACCGGCTTTTTCCAGATCGAGTTGTCCCTTGCCTTTGAGTTTGTCAGGAGTGAATTCATTCTGCTCTAAGCTTGCTACAGGTTTAAGATTTATTTTTCTGAAAACCTCTCTCATAACAAGAGAACCCATATCAATGGCGGATACATCTTTTAGAGAACCGCCGAATGCACCAATTGAGGTCCGTGCACCGCTTACTATTACAACTTCTTTCATTATGAATCCTCCGGGAGTTTTTGTATATTCCCCCTCCCTTGAAGGGAGGGGGAGTGAAGTGGGAAATTTGTTCTGAGGAAACAGGAAAAGTTTTCGCCCCACTTATATTTTACAATTAAAGGGGAGAGAGTATGAGATTGAATTCTTTAATCTATTCAGCGTACTCTGCAAGGATATTTGTTGCGATTACAAGTTTCTGAATCTCAGAAGTTCCTTCATAAATTTCAGTAATCCTTGCATCTCTGTAGAGTCTCTCTGCGATATACTCTTTTACATATCCGTAGCCGCCATGTATCTGGATGCATTTGTGCGCGCATCTGTGAGCGCATTCCGATGCATAGAGTTTAGCCATTGCAGCATATTTACTCGCCGGCCTTCTGTTCTTTCCGTTCTTGGAGAGAATATCAGCTGCTTTATAAACAAGAAGTCTTGAAGCTTCAATTTCTGTTGCCATATCTGCAAGCATCCACTGGATAGCCTGAAGTTTACCGATAGGTGCTCCGAACTGCTCTCTCATGTTTGCATATTTTGCTCCCTCTTCGAGACAGGCCTGTGCTATTCCAAGTGCCTGGGCAGCGATCCCCACACGTCCGCCGTCAAGTGTATGCATTGCAATTTTAAATCCATCACCGGGTGCTCCGAGCATTCTTCCTTCAGGTATTTTGCAATCCTGATATACCATCTCTGTTGTTGAAGATGCGCATATACCAAGTTTCTCTTCAACCTTTCCCACTGTAAATCCGGGATCTCCTTTTTCTATAATAAAGAAAGATGTATTTTTATTTTTCTGACCATTCTTATCAGTGATAGCGAGAGTAACATGAGTATCCGCATATCCGCCGTTAGTGATGAAATTTTTTGTACCATTAATGATATAACCGTTTCCATCCTGAACAGCTATAGTTTTAGTTCCTGCAGAGTCAGATCCCGCGCCCGGTTCTGTAATTGCGAATGCACCGATATGCTCGCCAGTACAGAGCTTGGGAAGATACTTTTTCTTCTGCTCTTCTGTTCCAAAATAATAAATAGGAGACAGGCAGAGAGAGTTGTGTGCTGAGACTATAACTCCCGATGAAGCGCATACTCTTGAAATCTCTTCAACGGCAATGGCATATGAAACGTAATCCATTCCGGCTCCGTTGTACTCTTCCGGGTAAACAACTCCCATTATACCCAGTTCACCGAGTTTTCTTGTAGTTTCAAGAGGGAATCTGTGAGTTTTGTCAATTTCAACAGCCTGCTCTCTAAGTTCCTTCTCCGCAAAACCACGGCACATGTCCCGTACCATCATTTGCTCTTCAGATAATTCAAACATAATTTCCTCCTGATAATTCCAATGAATTAAAGTTTTATTTAAGTCCTGTAAATAATTTAAAGATGTTTTGCATCCATCTGAATATCAAAAGTAAATGCAGAAAAATAAGGGATATAGAAATCTCTGCCAGCCACCCCCGGCCTCGCGGAGATCGAAGTTATCCTCTGAAAATGAGCAATTACTTTTGATATGATTATTCACAGGAATTGTAAATAGTAAAATTAACATACTCTATCTTATTTTAGAACAAATGCAATAGGCTTATCGTGTAGTTGCTTGTGGTAGAAATTGCTATTTACGTGTGGTAGATTTATTGACTATGTAGTCGCTTTATGATTTAAGAATAAATGGATAGTAATATTCGTCAATTGAATTCTTTAAAAAGGATTATAGCATTTTTAAAGAATTCATAAACAAGTGGTGGAGTTACTCCGCCGCCGGGCAGAAGTCGCGGCGAGAAAAAATGCCACAGGTTTTTGATCAGTAACCATTTCTATAGTTTCCCACCCGGGTTAAAGTTAAAAAAAGAGCATTATAGCAGAACCTTAATTATGATCCTTTAACACTAGAGTGTTGTGTTGAATCTCTCTGGGGTTTATAGCATTTTCCTGTATCAAAAAATTCTTTTATATAAAAATGAAGATTTCTACCTCCTATTTCAATATGTATAAAAAATGCAGAAACATATGCATATAACCCTTGACATGTATAAAAAAAACTATTTACTATACACATTTTACCGTATGAGGAAATTATGACTTTTACACTTAATCCATTACCACCTGTGATCGATCTTGAAACAAAAACTATATTAAAAAAAGCTGCATCAGCTCATCGTTACCTTGCGGAACTTAAAGGCGTATCCCGTTCGATACCTAATCAGGGGATTCTTATAAATACTCTCTCCCTGCATGAGGCAAAGGACAGTTCAGCAATTGAAAATATTATAACAACAAATGATGACCTCTACCGGGAGGAGCTCTTCCCTGATTATGCAGTAAATGTCTCTGCAAAAGAAGTACGTAACTATATAACAGCTCTGAAGACCGGCCATGAACTAGTCCGGGAAAATGAGCTTCTTACTTTAAATCATCTACAGACAATTCAGGCGACTCTTGAAAAAAATAGAGCCGGTTTCCGGAAACTCCCCGGTACGGATCTCAAAAATAATCTAACTGGTGAGGTAGTCTACACTCCCCCTCAGGATTCCGGAACTATTCTTAACCTGATGTCAAATCTTGAAAAATTCATAAATGATGACACTTTCTATGATGCAGATCCGCTTGTTAAGATGGCTATGATTCATTATCAGTTTGAAAGCATACATCCGTTTTATGACGGCAACGGCCGTACCGGCCGTATTATTAATGTTATTTATCTGGTACTTAAAGGTCTGCTAGATATTCCGGTCCTCTATTTAAGCAGATACATTATTCGCAGTAAAAATGATTATTACAATCTGCTGCAGAAAGTTAGAGATGAAGATGCATGGGAGGAATGGATTCTCTATATCCTCTCAGGTATTGAGTCAACGGCCCGTCAGACAATCGCTATTGTGCATGAGATAAGAGAAGCTCTGATGGATTACAAACACCGGATCAGAAAGGATCACAAATTCTACAGCCAGGATTTGATAAATAATTTATTCTTCCACCCTTATACAAAGATTGAGTTCATTGAAAATGATCTGAAGGTTACACGTCTTACTGCTGCGAAGTATCTTGATGTTTTGGCAGAAGATGGATTTCTACGGAAAGAGAAGATCGGAAGATCTAACTATTATATTAATACAGCTCTATACACCATTCTTACTAAAGAGTACAACGTTTAATACCATCATATTAAAATGAGAGAAATATATGACAGAAAAAGCTTTCCAGGATTACTATCCAGATGACTACTCGCACTGTTACGGCTGCGGTCGGCTGAATGAAAATGGTATGCATATTAAAAGCTATCAGGAAGGAGATGAGAGTGTATGCCGGTATACACCGGCCTTTTACCAGACTGGAGGATTTCCCGGAAATATATATGGAGGCGCTATTGCCTCTCTGATAGATTGTCACTGTGCAGGAACTGCAGCGGCTGCGAGGCTCCGGGAGGATGGATTTGAGCTTGGAGAGAAACCTCTTTCACGGTTTGTAACGGCTTCTCTTAAAGTGGACTATCTTAAGCCGACCCCGGCGGGGATAGAACTTGAGGTGCGGGCAAATGTGCTTGAGATAAAGACTCGCAAGGTTATTGTTAGTGCAGTAGTTTTTGCAGAGGGTGTAATCACCGCAAAAGGGGAGGCTGTCATGGTTATGCTTCCGGAGAAAATAGAGAGCAATGAATGATCGATCAGATAATCAATAAACTTAACGAGCATAAAATTAAACCTACGCCTATGAGAATGCTTGTCCTTGAACAGATGACATTACATGGCGAGGGTGTAAGTTTAAATGAGATGGAGCATATTCTTATAGATTCAGATCGGGTGACGATATACCGGACTCTGCAGAGCTTTGTTAAGCACGGCATAGTTCATTCAGTTGATATGGGTAACAGGGGAACGGTTTACGCTCTGTGTGCCGGGAAGTGCACACCGGATGGACACGCGGATTATCATCCGCATTTCTACTGTGAATCATGCAAAAAGCTCGACTGCACTGAAGATTTTCCCTATGATATAGTTAGAACACCATCTGCGGATAAGTATGTAGTCAACAAGATTGAAATGGTAATAAAAGGTATCTGCCCCGCCTGTCTCGGAGAAAAACGCTGATTTGCAATTCCATTGCATCGGATCTTCCTGTATAGTTAAAAAATGATAAACAGAAGTTTTCAGAAACTGACCTTGATGAAGATGATTTTATTCTACATTAATTTCATGCAGTACTGGATTGTTATCCTCATGAGTCTGAGGTTAAATTATTTCTGTTATCAAAATATTTAGTTATCAGGAGAATAATTATGAATATTCAGAAGGGAATTTTAACAATAATACTGTTTCTAGGTTATGTAATTTTATGGTATATCAAGAGGCGTGAGCTTCTTCGCACAGAGGGTATTGAGGCAAATGTAATTTTTAAAGCTGTAAAACCGATCCAGAAGTATTTTAGTTTTCTTGAAAAAACAATGACAAT
Organism: uncultured Leptospirales bacterium; assembly: GCA_964450405.1. Classification (GTDB taxonomy): domain Bacteria; phylum Spirochaetota; class UBA4802; order UBA4802; family UBA5550; genus WRGT01. The sequence goes on from CAYVCQ010000005.1 coordinate 91,185, forward strand.
ATCGATTGTATTAATTATTTTATCTCATATATTTTTTTACGGATATAATGTTCTGACAAGTCCTATGATAAATATAAATTCTTTAATGCCTAATCTGATTGGATTTATAACAGGCTTAGCGGGTCTATCTCTTTGCAGATTGGCTCAGGTGACAATTGGAAAGTCATGGCGAGTCGGAATAGATGAGTCTGCAAAGCCGGGACTCGTAACTATCGGGATATACAATTATATCAGAAATCCCACTTACACTGGGCTGTATTTTCTCTGTGCTGGAATCTGGATAATTAATCCAACAGTACTATACTCCTTCTGGATTCTTGCATTTGTTATAATGATGGAATTTCAGGTGCGCTGCGAGGAGGAGTATCTTGAGAATCAATACGGTTCGGCTTATCTTGAGTATTTCAGGAGGAGTAAGCGCTATATTCCTTCTATATTTTAAAGATGGGTTCTGTTTTGAGAATTTAGAAAATAATAAGGAGAATAAGAAATGAGAAAAAAAATTCTTTATGCTGGTGGAGTATTAAACATTCTGTTGGCAATACTTCATATGTGCTTCTGGAAAATGTTAAACTGGAGTGATGAGCTTCCAAAATTATCAAGAGACAACCAGGCTGTACTGCAGGTTGCAAATATTATACTAATTTTTATTATAATATATTTTGCGGTAATGTCGTTTATCTTAGCTCGAAGTTCCATGTTTGATATTTATGCCCGATCAATTGTTGTATGCATTTGCGGCTTTTATTTTATCAGATTGGTTACCGGATATCCATTTTTCGGTTTTAATTATGTAGAATCCGGAATATGGATTTTCTGTATAACAATGATTATTGGATATCTTTCTGTATTGTTTATTAAAAATGATTAGTGAAAATTCCTGAAGACCTTTTTACTAATCAGGTCTTCAGGAATAAGTTTTATATTAATCCTAGATGGTGCACTTTGTCTTCCATTCTTTTACAGCCTCAAGTCGTACTCTTCGTCTCTCCTGAGCTTCGCAGTTTCTTCTCTTTTCGTCATCTGTTTCAAGTATTATCTGGTTAATAACTTTTGCTTTGAAATTTTCATCAAGAGCTACAAAGGTAAGGTATGCCGAACCTGTGTGTCTGACTTCTCCGGAAACGAAATTTTCTGCTTCAACGCGGACACCAATTTCCATAGAAGATCTTCCAACGAAATTTACACTGGCGCTGACCCGCAAAATATCTCCAACAAATACCGGAGAGTGAAAATCTACTTTATCTATTGAAGCCGTTACAACATTTCCTCCGGTGTGACGGACTCCGACAATTCCTGCTGTGTTATCTATAAGTTTAAGTATAACTCCTCCATGGACATTCCCTGCAAGGTTTGCGTCCTGATGGGTCATCTGCTGAACAACTGTCATGCTGGTCGCTTTAACTTTTTTACTTTCCATATTGTAACTCCGTGAATAAAATTATTTAATAATGACATTGGTAATCAGTGTAGTTTAGATCTTATAAGTTACTTAAGTAATTAATAATATACTAAATATATGACACTCTATCTGGTTTGTCAAAGAAAAAATTTGAATTTATTAGAATTAAAATTTTATCTTTTTCATAGACTATCGCTTTTATCAAAAACATATTTAAACCTTTTCGTCCGGCAGAAGCCTGCCTTAATGCATACAACATGCTGTTAGAGCAGGTGGCATGCTGATAATATTTGTTATAATCCTTAAACTCCAGGGAATTGAGTTTATAATCTTTGAAGTTTAATGAACGTTGCTGTAAAAAAATTAAAGGGGGGTGAGGTTTAAATCCACGCAACAATTAATGGTATTTTAAAACTTCTAATAAACATGTTAGATATCGTAGGAAAAATTTAAAATCATTAAAGCGATAAAGATATTGACTAAATTTTTTTGATGAATGTTAGTATCATAAAAAAAAGAAACACACATTAACGATCAACCGTCATGCGGGTTTCATATTTTAAAAAAGAAACTTTTCAAAAGTAATATTAATTTTTAGAGGTTATTTTATGTCTGGTAAAAGACTGGTTCACTATGACTTAGTTAGAATTATCGCGATGTTCGCTGTAATTGTTGTACACACTTCCGGAACACTTTATCGTGCTACGGCTCCAATAACATCATTTAACTGGCAGGTTTCTAACATCTATTCAACATCGGGCAAATTTTCCATATGCATATTTATGATGGTCAGCGGAATGCTGTTTCTTAATCCGAAAAAAAGTATTACAATAAAAGCTCTATTTCAGAAAAATATTCTAAGAATAGTAAGCGGTTTTATTTTCTGGTCTCTGGCTTATGCTTTATTCGGTCTCTGGGTGAAGAGTATGATGAACGGATTCTCATACGGCTACATGCATGGTTTTTTTATCGATTTTGTCACCGGGAATTACCATATGTGGTTCTGCTACATGATAATTGGAATATATATTATAGTTCCTTTTTTACGCTTAATCAGCAGCGATGAAAATCTGATGAAATATTTTTTAATACTCAGTATAATTTTTGTAAGCACAATTCCTGTTCTGCAGCAATTGCCGAATGCTGTATCACAACCGATAACCATCGTTGTTTCGCAGCTCAGGTTAAACTTTGTACTGGGATGGGTCGGTATCTTTATCCTTGGCTATTATCTGAGTTACTGCAATATTTCAAAAAAAGTTGAAATAGTAAGCTACATTCTGGGAATCCTCAGCCTGGTATTAACAATCATTTTAAACAGTCTTTTATCTATCAGATATAATCAGAGTTATGAAGGATTATATGAGTTAACAAATATAAATATTCTGTTAACTGCTGTGGCAGTGTTCATATTTTTCAGGCTGCATGTATCGAATGTAAATTTTTCAGAACGATCGCAAAAACTTATACTTATATTATCAGAGTGCACATTTGGAGTATATTTTATTCACGTTTTTATAATCATTATATTCCAGCAGTATGCACTGGCTCAGAAGCTTCATAATGCAGTTATATCTGTTCCGGTTTTATCAGCCGGCGTGTTTATATTCAGTACGATAATAATATATTGCTTCAGAAAAATTCCCTTTGCAAGAGACTACTTATCCTGAGAGTATTGATTTCTGCCTGTTCAAATGTATAAAGTAAATATTTGATCAAACCCAACGGCCCCCGCACCCCCGGAGGGGGCAAAGCAGAATCCTTGCCCCCTCCGGGGGTGCGGGGGCAAAAAATACAGTAGGCGAAACATTTTCTATTATTCTAAAAATGCAGGCAGCTGTCAGCATTATAGTGGTTGTGGAGCTGTTCAAGAATGCGGACTTAATGACAATGGTTTAGAAGAAGACATTAACTCCTGTAAACAAGGCTTATGTTGTGGTTATAATGAATATCTATATTCTGTCCCGGATCCACTGGTCTGTAATTTTAATAATCTCTCCGTAATAAGGGCTGATATCATGCTTCATATCCGGGTAAACATAAAGAGTACTGTCGAATCCGCGCTCTTTCATTTTCTTGTGCAGATTTTCGCTCTGGGTCCAGGGTATTATCTCATCTATTTTTCCGCAGATAAGAAGTACCGGTATATCCCGTAAGATGAATTGCGGACTGGAGGCAATGCGCATCTTCCGGTCCGGACCTGTTACGAAACCTATACGATCAAATGGTTTTTTTGAGAGCGGATTCTCCTTCTTATACATCCTGCTTAAAAACATTTCCAGCTCAGGATCTGTAAGGTCGGCCAGGCCGCAGTATGATACAACACCGCGGATAGTTCCCTCCGTGGATCTGGAGAATGAGTATAGAAGTGCTATATGGCCACCGGCGCTGTGACCTGTGAGAAAAATTACATCCCGCGAGAAAGTCCAGTTACCGCTTTTTTCCTTAATGAAAGTAATGAGACGGTCTATGTCATCAAGAATATTTATTATTCCTGTGCCTTTAGTTTTTGCAAGCCTGTAATTTACAGAAAACGCGGCATATCCCCTATCCGAGAAATATCTGCGCAGAAATGCAAAATCGCTTTTATCTCCACCGGTCCAGGCACCGCCATGTATCAGTATTATGACCGGTGTGGCATCGGTTCTTCCCTCGGGGAGTGAAATATCCATGGTGTTTTTTTTGTCGGGACCGTACTGGATATCACAAGTAGTTAATGCGGGAAGAGGTTTGTGAGGTTTACATCCGGACGCAATGACCAGCAATGCTGAAAAAAGGATGATGCATATCAGATCGGGCATTAGGCTTTTGTATTTCTTGTTGATTTTCATAAATTTAATATACTTAAATCCGGTTATTAAGACAACTGCAGCAGTTTACGATTGAATTAAAACATTCTGTCACCTTCGCGAAAAGGGAGATCCATTTTTTATGTTAAAATAAGTGTTAAAAAAAAATGGATTCCCCTCTGCACGGGAATGACTGGTAGTATCAGATAAAAATATGGATCTAATCAATTCGTAAAATGCCATATGCCGAATATCTTCTACTGTTCAGATTTAACTGTTAAAAATCTTTTTCTTATAAAATTCTGCAGCGGCTTCTCAACTCTATGATAAGATAACGAAGCAAGAGCTGTAGTAATTATAATAAATACTGCAAGTCCTTTCCAGCTGTAGTAATCGGGAACAAGTCCTGTCATAGGGAGAAATGTTACCATCATCAGCTGGACGGGGAAGTGTATCAGGTATATGGAGTATGACAAATCACCCATGTATGTTAAAGGCTTTAAAGAGAAGAAACGGTTTAGAAAAAAAACATTCAGTGCAGAGATTATCAGCAGCGGGTATACGAGAATCGGCATAACTCTGTCCCACTGTCCGAAAATTTTAGTATATCCGGCTTTATAGACCATCAGGCCTATCAGTATTGTAAATACCAGAATAGCTCCAAAGAGTATAGTTCTATTCATTTTTTTCATTTTCAGGATATGAGTATTCAGAACAAATGTAAGGCATCCGATGAAGAATCCTATGAGCATCTTTGCATTTGATGCGTTGAAAAGAGGCAGGTTAATCTGTGTCTGTAATATACTGAGCCCGATAAAAATAAAAAGAACAAATACCGGGATCGGTTTTTTAAACTTTTTTAAAACATAGAAGAAAAGAATATAAGCAATAATTTCACAGGATAAAGACCATGACGGACCGTTGAATGAGAGCCCGGACTCAAAGAACCCGGCTTGAATAAACAGGAGATTTAAAATAAAATGATACAGGTCGTTGATATCGCACTGGAAAAATCCTTTCCCGGAGAAGTATCTGTAGTATTGCATAAATCCGACAGCAAAAAGTGTAATCACATGCAGCGGGTAGAGTCTGCTGAATCTCAGTATAAAAAAAGTCCGTTCACTTATTTTTTCTTTGATTATATTACCGGAATATACGTGCATAAATATAAATCCTGAAAGAACAAAAAAGAAATCTACCAGGTTCCATCCGTATAAATAAAACCAGTTGAAAACTGAATATAGCGGGAGTGCCGCAGGATTGCTTTCAAAATACGTCATGTTAAAATGTTTATAGTGCCAGAAAAATGCCACTCCAATTGCAGCGATTCCTCTTAGTGAATCGAGCGGGCGGAGTCTGTTATATGATGCATTTTCCACAATAGTAATATTCAATGCTGGAATCCTCTGGAATAGTTTTAACAAATTCAGTATTAGTAAACAAATCCACAATCATTGATGATTACAGGTTATCAAGTTATTTTTTAACTGTTATAAAACTAATTAGATCAACTTTAGCATTTTACGATTGAACTGGCACTCATGCTGTCATTTCGAAGAAGTGATAACGACTGAGAAATCATTTTTTTTACATAGTTGATTCGCTTTTGTTTTATAACATTTCTCATCAGTAGTATTGACGTGGGTTCGAAATGACAGGTTTTAAACTTTAAGTAAACAGCCATTGCTGTTGTATAATACTATTATCTATTTTCACGATGATCCTTTAACTCCTGTGAGTTACAATTTACTATTTGTGGTTTAACTGACTTTCCTGAATAGAAAGAATTTTCTCAGCCTCTTTTGCAGCCATTGCTCCTGTTCCTTTTCTTAGAAGGGCGACTATTCCTGTTGAGTTTATTCCCCCGGTAAAGATTCCATATCCATGGTGACTGTTTGTGCCGGCAATAACGGTTCCTGTTTTGCCCCAGAGATTTTCTTTACTTATAATATTTGAAGATGATAGAGTCTGCAGTCGTTTTTCATCTTCAGTATCCTTTGCTGTACCTTCTGTAAATGTTTTATGAAGTGCTGTGAAAATCATCTCTATCTCTTTAGATGGATTATCTTTATTTTGCAGATATAAGTATCTGTTGAGTTTTACAATTCCATCAATAGTTATTGTCATTCTGAAGTTCAATCCTGCCAGAAAATTGGAAAAATCGCTTTTATTTTTGATATCCGGGATAGCAAGCACAATACCCTGAGTTCTAATGAAATCAGTTATCCATTTGATGAAATCCCCCTGATCAAGGCTGCTGTAGAGTGAGGCAAAATATTTATTGCATGAATTGCTGAGAGCGCCTGAGATCTTCATATTTCCGTGTCCGGATTTATTCCAGCAATGTTCAGGTATAAATTTATCATTTTCTTTTTTGTTATTTGTATTTATATTCGTATTTTTGCAGTTGTAGGAGTAGTTGTTGAACAGGTCGGGTCTCTTCTCCTGGAGGTAAAGAGCTATGAAGAGTTTGAAGAGTGATCCGCAGGGGATGATCCTTTTTCTGAAAGATGCGCTGCTGCTCCCGGTAATCTCACCGGATTCAGAATTAAAAATAATGTACTGAAGCTGATGGTTAACTGAAGATGATGATCTGTTGTATTGAATCTCCGGGTAGTAGTGTTCCAGTATTTCGTATCTTGAGTATCCTCTCTCTGCAAGCTGAAGCGCTCCCTCAAAACTCATTCCTGTACCGTGTCCAAGACCTGAACCTCTGAATGTAAAAATACCGTCCGCTCTTGAGAGAAAATAATTGTTGCTCTTTATAAAGTTCCACCCTTCGACCCTGTTAACTTTTATACGGAAACTTTCCGGAGATATTTTTTCATTTCCGTTACCGGTTTCAATTCGTATAATCTCTCTATCTCTGTCGAAGGTAATATTTTTAATGAATACATTTTTATCAGGGTAGAGAATCTGTGTGAGCTTAAACTCATTTATTGAAGACTCCCAGTTGAGAAACTTTTCTCTGCTGAGAATCAGGTTTTCCGAATATATGATATCCTTAGGTGGCGCCGATGTTCTCTCTTTTTCATTGAATATTGCCTCGGTAAATATTGTGCCTCCACTGGATGAATTAAAAAAAAGTCCCTTCAGATTAGTTTCTGTATTTATTGACACCTGATCTTCAAAGCTTTTCCCGCTTTTTCCTCTATATGTCTGACAGCAGGTGAGATCACAAAAATCGTATCCGGTGTGTTTATTTTTAATATAGGGGAGTGCACATCTTGCTTTGATCAGATGTGCAAGTGCATATAGGGCCTCGTTATGGTACGCATCTGTATCACCAAGTTCACCCCTGGCGGAGTCAATGGCGAATTGATTTATTTTTTCCTCGATGGATAATTCTATTTCAGAAGATGAATTTTTAATATAAAGAGGGAGAGGATAAATTCTTTTTTCGCCATTTATCTCAATAGAAAAAGTTTCTCCAGGCTCTGCTGGATAGAGAATAAATTCACCATTATAAAAAGTTCTATTGTCTGTTTTTACAGAGAAGGTATCATTGCTGAATCTGATTGAAAGTTTTTTACATGAAAATCTTTTTTCACCTGTGTCGAGTTCTCCTGTTTTCGGAAGTGAAATCTCCAGATTCCCGGTTTTACCATCTTTCAGCAGGCGGATATGTTTTGAGAGAATAAGTATTTTTACTTTATCATATTGTTTATGATCTGTTTTTTCCGCTCTGATTCCAGAAGCCAGAGCGGAAAATATAATAATACAGATAATAGTTTGTAGAAGTTTTCCGGATCTAGTTCTGTTTTTCATTATAGACATCAAGTATTGCCGGAAGAGTCCATCCCTGAATAGTCTCCTCGTACATACATTCAATTCTCGCAGGTCTCATGATAAATGATCCGGGGAGTTCGGCGCGGATTACGTATGCTACTTCATACTCTCTCCCTTTTTCAATTCCGGTAAAGAAGAAGACCATTCTGTTGTCTCTTCTCTCTACATGCGAGTATGGCTGAAACTCATTGTAGGCGCTCTCTTTAACAACTTCAAAGCCCGCAGGCAGAAAATCCTGAAGCATCATAAATCCGAAACTGTCCTCTGCCCGGAACTTCACCCGTACGAGAAGCTCATCGCCCACATTTATCTTTCCTTTCTCGTCAACCTCCTGAGGCACAAGATACTCCTGCATCTTCATATCTTTAACCCGATTGAGATAGGAAATCTCTCTTTTTGCGGCTACACCATTTGAAAGAGAAGCAATTCCGCGTTTTTCGGACTTCATGAATGAGAATAGACCTTTAGGTTTAAAATAAAGTGTTCCACGAAGAGTCGCGGAGTAGGTCGTGTCTGCAGAGTCAGTACCTGAAACTGTAAGCTTGTAGCTGTCGGATTTTTTATTTCTATCGATTTTTACAATGCGCTTCAGAGCTTCTGAATCCGAGTTGATAGTATATGATATTCTGTCAAGTTTGTCGCCATTAAGTGAGAAATCAATATCGCCGGAAGTTTTAAAGTCTATCCCCTTTGCTGTTAGGTAATTGCATAGAGCAAGAATTACAGTGCCGGATTCCTTTGTTGAGTTCCATGAATCGGACTTAAATCTTCTTGAGATTGATGCTGCAGCCTGCGATGTCATTGACGACCTGTCTCCTGAACTTAAAAGAGCAGAGAGTACATTCGCAGTGATCTCAGTATTTCCGCCCGGCCAGTTCCATGCCTGCCCCTTTGCTGCCGGCCAGTATAATCCTGATGAATCCTTTTTTGCAGATTCATTTATTTTTTTATTGAGAAGCTTTGATGCTTCATCAATTTCATTAGCTTCATGCTCCTGAAGAGTTCCCTTCCCTTTGAATGAGTTTATCGCCTTGATCAGATTTGCCGCCTGGTAGGGGTTTATATCTTTACCAAATGCAATTCTCTTGAATGTGGAGGGATTCCATCTTCCAAAAAGGGAATAGATATAGGTAAGATATGACAGTTCGTCGTTATCCATTTTTTCAGGAGAGTCTAATATTCTCTGTATAGCGGTGAGTCCGCGTTCAAATGTGTAATCACTGATTTTGTATCCGAAATTTCTCGACTCAAAAAGAGAGTACATGGCAAAACCGGTAATGTAGGTGTTCCCTCTGTCACCCTCCCACCATCCCCATGTTCCGTCATAGTTCTGGGCTTTTTCAATTCTGCTGATCCCCTCGGGTATGTTGCTCTCCACCTGATTTTTCAGCTTTTGCGGTATTACATTGGCATAACCGCTCCCTTTAAGAAGTTTGAGCATTGCCAGATTGGGAAGAAATTTATTTATAGTCTGTTCGATACATCCGTACGGATACTCATTCAGATATTCAACGGCTTTAATTATCTGTGTAACAGGGGACGGATTTACTGTTATAGAAATCTCCTCCGGAACAAAATCAAAATCGTCATTTCCTTTAACCGGTTTAAGTACAATCTCTTTATTACTCTGCATATCCCCCGAACCGGATATTGCATATTTTAGCCCGCGCTTCTCAACAGGTATAGTATATTTTACAGCATCCCCTTTGTTCCCTGTGATTAGAGATTTAAACTCAAGAGCAAGAGATTCCTTCCCCTCCGGAACAGTAAGTGTATAGTTCTTCGCAGCCGAGCCGAAACCGGGGAGACTTACCTTGAAATCTTTATCGGGCTGAATAACCTTACCATCGGCTTTCATCTCTGTGGAGACCTCGGGCATTCCTGCATCTGTATTATTGTTAACAATACCTATAAGACCGGTCCTGTCACCTTCGATTAAAAATCTCGGTTTACCGATGCGGGCAATAATATCCTGCGTTGAGAGAAATTTCTTCCTTACCTCTCCCATCCGCCCTTTTAGATCGTGACCCCGGACAGTGAGTCTCCATGTTGTAAGATTGTCAGGGAGAGTTACATTGACCAGAGCTTCACCATTCGCGTCGGTTTTAATATTTGCCTCCCAGAAGGCTGTATCCCGGAAATTCTCCCGAACCTTTACTCCAGCATCTTTACCGGCACCGGCAAGCAGTGTAATAGGGTAGGAGTATGTTGTAATTACCCAGTTTGAAATTTTCGAGTAGAAGAATCCGGAAATCTCCGGTGTTGAGTCGGATCGTATGTAAAAAATAGATTCATCAACAGCTGCAAGCGAGAGATCTGCTGATACAGGTTTTCCCGCGGCATCGAGCGCCTTTACCTTTATCTTTGCGGTGTCCCCGGGCCCGTATTTTTCCTTATCGGGTGAAAGAGTAATATCAATTTTAACGTCATCTACTGGAATAGTAACTTCACTTTCAGTAGTGTAGAGAGCTCTTCCCCGCTGCATCGCACCGCGGATAAAGAGATTCGGTGCAAGTTTTGTATCTATTTTAAATGTCACCGGTACTACATGTTTATCCATCTTCACGACTTTCGTTTCGTATACATCTCTCCCCTCAAGAGAAAGCATAACGTATGAATCGGTGTATCTGCTTTTTACAAGACATGTGATCTCACCGCTCTTCTCAAGTTCTGTTTTATTGAGAGTTACTTCCAGCTCTCTGAACTTTGAGTCGACATCTCCGCCGTTGTCGCTGTATATCCATAAAATTTTGGATCCTGAAATAAGATTATCACGGGAGTCTTTCCCCTGCGCAATAAGGTCATATTCCCCATCGCCGCTGAAGTCCGACGGGAGGGAGAATTCAGCATAACCGGATTTGTCTGTGGAGATTTTTTTTGTATAGAAGGGTCTTGTGTCATGAACATATACACGCTCAACGGGTTTCCATATATATCTGAAAAGATTTATCTCAAGATTTGCAGCAACAGGCTTATCCGCATGAGTTGCGGTTTTTACTTTAATTTTTTTGTCACCTTTAGCATTGAAAAAACTTTCCTCAGGAATGAGTTTGATAAAGTATTCACCACGACCGATTTTTACTGTTTTGCTGGCGGTTATTGTTATATTCGATTTATCAGTAACAGTAGCCTCTAAGGTAATCTCACGATCGTAAGGATAGTTTCCTGCAGCAACTTTAAGAAGTGCTGAACCGCCATTGTCGGCATATTTGTCACCCTCAAGTTTGATCCGGGAGTATGAACCGCTGGTGTTGTACGCATCATCGCCGGTATAGTCCGGGTCAAAGTCTTCTATTTTTCTTTCATAGAAAGTATATTTAACAAGGGCGCCGTTCAGCGGTGCACCGAAAAAATACTTGGCCTCGACTTTGAACTCAGCCTGATCGCCATTTATAAAATACTCCTTTGACGGTATTATATCTATTTTGAATTCAGGCTTTCTATACTGTTCGATGTAGAACGAGCCGCTTCCATAAAGTTCCTTCTCGGAAAAACCTGCCGTGATCCTGAAATAGCCAAGGTCTGAATTCTGAGGTATCTGAACAGATCCGTTTGCAGTTCCCCACTCATCAAGAGTTAAAGTGCCTGCTGAGAGTTTCTTCGGCGAGCTTCCGGTCTGTATGGTATAGTACAGAGTTTTGTTTTTTATCGGAAGAAATTTTTCCTCCATCTTTTTAGCAATTATTTTAAAGAAAAGTTTATCCCCGGCCCTGTAAACCGGACGGTCAGTGTAGATGTAAAGTTTATCTTTTTCAGATTTATAACTGGTCGATGCACCTCCGCTGCAGATTGCGTAACTTCCCTCTTCGGACACGGCGAGCATATGAACATCTTTCGCTGAAACAAGAGGACCTTTATAGATACCGTTCTCATCTGTCTTTCCTTTTGTGAGAACTTTTACTGGGAGCTCCTCGAGCATGAGGAATTCTCCCTGTTCTTCAGAGTTGTATCCTTCATAAACTTTTTTGTTAAGTTTCTCATTGTAGAAAATAACTGAAACATTCTTCAGAGGTTTGTTCTGAACGAGATCTGTTACATAAACAGTTGCATTCTCCGGTGATCTTTTAAGTACAACACCGAGATTTGTAACAGTAAAAAACTGGCGAGAGAGAACATCCCCTTTACCTTTAACTTCAATGCAGTACCCGCCTGTGGGGAGAGGTTTGTTGACTTTTACAGCGTAGTACATCCATTCGTAAGGGTTGAAGTCTTTTACACCCTCGTCCCACTCGGTTACTGTTTTAAATCCGGCCGATGCTGGTTCAATGGACTCCGGATCTCTTTTTTCTGAAACAAATATCTGCATAGGGACTTTGTAGACTCTGATATGCACAGTGTCCAGACGGAGAGTTCTGAGATTAAACTCTATTTCGTTTCCCGGAGTAAAAGTGTAACGGTAGGAGTGAACTTTAATTTCCGGAGACTTCGCTTCAACATCAAACTTGAGATTTTTTACATCTTTACCCTCGGTAACTTTGATGCTTTCAGATTTCAGCGTATGAAATCCCTGGTGTGAGAATGTGATTGTATATGTTCCGGGCTTAATATCCTCCAGAAGAAATGAACCATCTTTGAAGCTGACATTTGTGTATGAATATCTTCCCTCTGCAGTTACATTTATATTTGTCGCCGGTGAATCGATCCCCTGAATTTTCAGATTTCCGGAAATTGCCGCAGGTTTATACATCACCATCTGAAGTTTAAAAGACTCTCCCTCACGAATCTGGTTGAGGCTTGCGCTCTCAGTAATATATCCCGCTTTGCTGAATGTGACAAGATACGAACCGGACTTGAGTTTATCTATTGTATAGTTTCCTTTGCTGTCGGTTTTATCAAATGCCGGTCTGGACTGATTCATGTCGGAGTATTCGCTGTAGCTTTTAAGTTTGATTTCTACATCGGACATTGCGTTTCCGCTGCTGTCTTTCACTGTACCTGTGATTAACGATTCTTTTGTCAGTTTAAGATTATTTTTTACACTGGTAAAACTTGCTGTCTCAATATAAGAAACGTATCCCGGCGCAGTGATCTCTATATCATAGCGGATGTATGGAATAAAATCATTTATTTTGTAGTAGCCGCTTCTATCAGTTTCTGTTTTATAGTAACCGACACCTCTGCTTGAATTTTTAATCTCAACAAAGGCTCCTTTTATAGGCTTACCCGTCGCGGAATCGGTTATTGTTCCCTCGATATATGTTTTCTCAAGCTGGGCGGATTTTTCCGTGTAAACGGTATTCCCCTCTTCATTTGTAATAATTTCGGGGGATGCGCTGCTTATAAGTATCAGACACGTAAGCAGTGTGATCATTGAGAAAAGTAATCTTAAACGTTTCATTGTAATCTCCGGAAGTTGATCTTTTTCAATCTATTTGAATTTTATCGGATTTTGCAAAATAATTTATTCACTGTCATTCCGGCCGAAGTGACAGCGAAGTGCCGGAATCTCATAAAATCGGTTCTATGGGATTCCGGTATTTGGCCAGCTTTTTTGTAACATCGTGTTACTTGCTGGCAGGCAAACTTCGTGTTTGCTCCACAAATTGAAGCCGGAAAACCGGAATGACGGAAATGGTTTATTTCAATCGTAAAATGCTAAAGTTATTACAATATCTAAAAAATTTATTTATTTAACGGTAACAGCACGAAATCGTGAAAATCTGCATCGCCCATTACCGGTCAAATTCATAACTCTGGAAGTTGTCCTGTATTCCGCAGGGACAATTACAGTTTTTGAAGAATCATCACATTCAATAAACAGACCGAAATTTGAAATGTCAACATTATTTATATCATCTACTGGTTCGGGATTTGAAGCTACAGTAAGTACAATTTCAGTCTCCTCAAACTCATGCCGTTCAAGAGGTTCATAACGCGGGTCAAGAGTGAGTGCTCCTTTAATATACTCCCTTAATACATTAGCGGGAGAGCTGCTGCTGTGAGTGAATGCTCCGAAACATCCGCGGACTTTCCCTTTGCGTATGAGTGTAATGAAAAGACCTGTACACTCCGGTGGAGCGGGCAGAACTATATTTAAGTCTGAGAGAGTTGTATTTTTGTAAAGAATGTTGTGTGCCGTTGACCTCATCCACTCTGAGAGAATTACTTTTTCCGTTGAATGCGAAAACTCGCTCCATCTGTCGAGACATGAATCCGATGCAGCAATAAAAAAAATTATTGAGATAGAGAACAACGCAACGGATATCACTTTTTTATTCATAGAAAAGTATTGTTTAATTTTGATTTTATTCAGGCAAGAATTATTTTATGTCTGAACCTTGATTTACTCGATTTGAGGATTTTCTGATCAAAAAAAAGTATGCTTTTACTGAATCATGAAAATCCCTGAATCCTATGAATCAGAGTTCAGAATAGTTTTTAAAAAAGTCCTTTTATTATTGACGCATGAAAGAGTTTTAGATATTTAGAATATAAATGAATTGTAAATAAATAAAATTACAGAGGTTCACTTATGAGTACAGAAAAAAAGATCACCTATATTATCACCTATGGAGATGACAATGCTGAAAAAGCAACTCTTCCCTTTATGCTGGCGAATATTGCAATGACTATGAATGTTACACCTGTAATTGTTCTGCAGAGCAACGGTGTAATGCTTGCAGTAAAAGGTTTTGCCGAAAATGTTCATTTTAAAGATGGCATCTCCCTGAAACAGCTTGTGGACAATTATCTCGAGGCAGGAAATAAACTTCTTCTTTGCGGACCATGTTTTGAAAAGCGGAATCTCAAAGAGACTGATCTGCTTGATGGAGCAATGATAGTCGGAGCAGCGCGTGTAACAGAGGAAGTTCTTTCCAGTGTTAATGTACTTACTTATTAAATTATCAGCTTATTGAGTTAGAGTAACCGGTCTTAAATATTATTATATTCTCATTTTTTATTCTGATAGGAACACTAAGAAAAAAAGAGTAATAAGTTATCCGGAGCCGGTTTTTCCGGCTCCGGTCAGATTAGTTGCGTATGAACAGCCATTTAACGGCTTTCCAGCTGTAGATAAATATATATCCAAGCGGACCGGGTTTTGTTTTCTCTTCAAGAGTTACAGTGATGGTTGAATATCTCGCAAGGTGAGAGAGTCTTTTAAGTCTTCCCTTCATCTCTTCGATCTCACCATTCAGTCTTTCAAGTTCTCTCTCAACAGCAAGAGCGGCGTTGACATTTTCTGCCTTTTTCAGCAGTTCGAGATACCGGTCACGAGCTTTAAGTTTACTATCAAGACGAAGTTCTGTATCGCGATATGAGTCGGTTACATCCTCGCTGTATATTTTTTTTGAAGAGACATCACCGGTTTTATCTACTTCGGACATTGCTGTTTCGAACTTTTCAGATACGACTCGGATAACTACTTCAGTTGTACCAGTTGATACAATGTAACCTCCATGCAGCGGGGCGATCGCTGCAATTTCCTTTGCAGTTTTTTCTCTGTCATCGGATTCGATGGTATAATATGCGTTATATATAATTATTCTTTCTTTCTCAGAAACAGCAGCGGTATCATTACCGCTCGGGAGACCTGCACTATTGAAAGCTGCACTATTTGCCGATTCTCGATGCTGTGCGCTGCCGCAGCTGATCACGAAAAGTAAAAGTATAAAAGCGGCGATTTTTTTTGTCATTTTGAACCTCTTTCAGATTGTTTATGTTAATACTTTCCATTCCGGAAAATAATTTGTCAACATCTAACTTAAATAAACATTTGAATTAAAAACATCCCTGTCAGATGATGGTTAACTGCCAATAAATCAGCGGCAGTTATGCTTTCAACCGCAGATAAGTGAGGGGAAAAACATTTACTATTTTTTAAGTAGATACCAGGATCTCAAAGGAAAGAACAATTATTGATTATGAGAAAATTTAAAAGGATATATATAGAAATAACAAATATCTGCAATCTGAATTGCAGTTTCTGTCCTGATTCCGGGAGAGAGCATGCGTTTATGGACGAGATATTATTTACAAAAATTTTAGATGAGATTAAAGAATCATCTGACTATATATACTTTCATGTAAAGGGTGAGCCGTTAATGCATCCGCAGCTTGAAAGATTCCTCGACATAAGCAGAGAGAAAGGATTCAGGGTAAGTATAGCAACCAATGGAACTCTGATTAGTAAAATAGGTGAAATGCTATTAGAGAAAGCTGCGATCAGACAGATGAGTTTTTCTCTTCACAGTCTTGAGGGTGAGAAAAATCATAACCTGATTGAAAATTATCTGGAGAATATTTTTAACTTCGCACTTGAAGCTGCGAAAAAAACAAAAATATTTATTGAGTTCAAACTCTGGAATCTCAATACAGAAACGAAAGATAATGTTAACGAAATAATTTTTGAGTATATAGAACGCAGAATAAATATTTCCCGGGAAGTTCTCCGTGGGATCTCCTCCGGAAAGGGGACTAAAATTGCAGATCGTATCTTCCTAAGCAGATGGAGTGAGTTCCTCTGGCCCGATCTTCTCTCTCCGGAAAATAATCCAAACGGTTACTGCTACGGTCTGAAGCGACAGGCTGCAATTCTTGTAGATGGTACGGTGGTTCCATGCTGCCTTGACGGCAAAGGGATAATGAATCTTGGAAATATTAATAAAGATTCTTTCTATAACATAATCAATAGTGAAAGATCTTTGAAAATTATCCGTGGGTTTTCTGAGAGACATGCCGTTGAAGAGTTGTGCATGAAATGTACTTACAGAAACAGGTTCGGTTTTTAGCTGGAGCAGGAATTCATTTTCCATTTCATTTAAGTTTTTATCTCTTATTTGCAACTATTTGTTCTTTATTCATGTTATAATAATGAATATTCACTGAATATTTATTAAATATATTATCCTTTAGTTGCACAGGGTAAAAATAATCATTACAATATGTTAACAGAAGTTTAAATTAGTAAAATGAAAATCCATGACAAAAAATAAATTCAGATACAGAAAATATTTGATTATTAAAGAGGGCTTTTGCGATGCATATGACAATATTCAACACTCCGGTATTAAAAATATTCTTCCGCTTGCTGGCGAGGCTTCTTCTAATTATTACCCGATGGAAAATTATCGGAGAGCGTCCTGAGGTTAAGAAATATGTAATTATTGCAGCGCCTCATACTTCAAACTGGGACTTTTTTTACGGACTTCTGATGAATCTGTATTTTAAAAATGACATTTACTGGATGGGAAAAAAAACAATTTTTAAATTTCCATTCGGATGGATCATGAAATGGTTCGGCGGAATCCCGGTTGACAGAAGCCGTTCAAACAATCTGGTCTCGGCTGTAATTGAGGAGTTTAAAAAGAACGATACGCTTGTTGTGGCAATACCGCCCGAGGGGAGCAGATCGAAAAATGATTCATGGAAAACCGGATTTTATTATATCGCTGCAGGGGCCGGTGTGCCCATACTGCTGGGCTTCCTTGATTACAATAAAAAAATTGCAGGTTATGGACCTCTATTCAGTCTTACTGATAATATAGAAACTGATATGATTAAGATAAAAGAATTCTACAGCGGTATAACCGGAAAGTATAATACGTAGAGTTTCCGGTTCAATATTGTGAACTTATACCAACCCTCTTTTTTTGGTAGAAAAAGAGAGAGGCTATAAATGCCTTTCTGCAAATTCAGCAGCTCTGGTTTCATGCCAGAATTCTCCGTTTTTACAAAATGTGATAAATCCCATATGTCCCCCCTTTTCGGGAACTTCCAGATATATAATTTTACTTTCCATGGCCTCTTTATAGGGAAAGCATTTTTCTCCGAGAATCGGGTCATCCTTTGCATTTAATATTAGAGTTGGGATAGCCGTGCCGTTTATGTATTTAGCCGAACTGCATTTACCCCAATAGTCCATGGCATCGATAAATCCGTTAAGCGGAGCTGTAAATTTATCGTCAAAGTCTTTCAGAGTTTTAATCGAATTGTAATCTCTTGAAATGCCGGCGGGATGCAGATACTCTTTTGCTTTCATCTTTTCGACAAGTGTGCTGAGAAATCTCTTTGAGTACAGAATATTTTTTTTCTTATGAAGCTCAATGGATGAAGAGATAAGATCGCAGGGTGCCGATATTCCTATTGCACATTTTATCTGGGATGGAATCTGTGTTCCCATCTCTCCGGCATATTTAAGAGTAAGATTTCCGCCTAAGCTGAATCCAACCAGTGAAATCGATTTGTATTTTTTTTCGGTAAGAAGATACTGAATCACAGAGTGCAGATCATCTGTTTTGCCGCTGTGATATGTTGCAGATGTAATGTTCATTACTCCGCTGCATCCTCTGAAGTTAAAAGAAACTCCATCCCACCCGCGCTTGTTGAATGCCTTTATCATCCCCCTCATATATGCCCGTTCAGATTTCCCCTCAAGTCCATGTGAGAGGATTACAGCTCGATCAGCACCGATAGAGGAAATATCCAGATCGATAAAGTCGCCGTCGGGAGTGTTCATTCTTTCACGTATATAGTTTACGCCTTTCACTTTTCGGAAGAGAGTAGGAAGTATCGTCTGCAGATGATTGTTTCCCAGAAGAAACGGAGCTTTATAGGATGAGTTTTCTATTATAGGCATCGGGGATTCTCCTTTGCTTGAGATACTGATAAATTTTATTGATTGAATTTTTTCATCCGTAATCGTTTTATAACCGGAAATATGTTGAACATCTGTTCAATTATTCTTAATTTTATCAAGTAATATTTTTAAAAGGAATAATCAGTAATTTACTTAAGTGAAATAAAAAGATAGTATATGTTGACAGGAAAGCCTGTAAATGAATCACTACATCAGGTATAAAAGGAAATAGAATGACACGAAATAAATTATATTATCTACTCATTGCAGTTTTATTCGGGACAATTTCAGGATGCAGCAGAGGCTACGATGAACCGCTGAAGATTGCTTACCAACGCGGAACATTGGGTATATGGTTAATCAATGAGGATGGATCAGAAGAAAAACAATTAACATCAGATGTAACCGATGTCAGCCCCTCATGGTCACCTGACGGTTTAAGTATAGTTTTTGCTAGAAATTCTGATGTTTATAAAATGAATTCGGATGGTACAGATTTACATCGACTCACTTTTAGTGCTAATTGTTATGTACCAACATGGTCTCCAGATCAGCAGCAGATATGTTATAGGGCCGGTACAGCAAATATTTTCAGGATTAAGAGTGATGGTACAACCATAGTTCCAATTCAAATTTCATTCAGCGGTTTTAATTATCCTTCATGGTCACCCGATGGTTCCAGAATTGCTGTTTTGGATTCTTCGATAAATGTCAATTTTATTAATGCAGTAATTTTAACAGCAGCTCCAACGGCTCTAACAATCACCGGTGGATGTGCATCCATTGCATGTTCTCCCGATGGATCAAAAATTGCATATACATATCTAGGCCAAATTTATATAATAAATAGCGATGGAACAGGAAACAATCAGGTTAGTTCAGGTGGTGGTGTTAATACTTCACCTTCATGGTCTCCTGATGGTAAAAAGATAGTTTTTTCAAATGATTTCTCAGGACCACCTCTTCTTTTTATTATGAATAGTGATGGTTCCGGAAAGAGGCAGCTTACATTTGGTAGCACAATGTGTTTAACCCCCTGTTTTGAGGGTAAACCCCGTTAAAAAAAATACTTGGCAGTGAAAAAAGCCGAACAGAATCCCCATCATACAATGCACAATGTGAAGTATTTCTTCCTCAAAAATATTGAATTGCCGAATACTTTTTAAAATCATAAAAATCTTTCTTGCATTTTCATCTATCCTCCTCTATTAAGGGGCAGTTGTAATAATATTTTTAACATTATAATAATCGGGTGATAAACTTATCGCCCAGGAAAGATTCAATTGGAGGCACAGTGAAATGCGTAAATTATCACTGACACTGATTATTTTTATCTCTATATTTAACTTAACATCTGCAGCGCAGAGTGAAAAAAAACTAAATTTTCTTGTTCAGCCATTTTCAGGAATAGGTGACAAATCCTCTTTATGGATTTCCAAAGGTATCACCGACACCGTGGTTTCAGATCTGTCGAGGATTAAAAGTATAAATGTAATTACGGAAGAGGACAGAAGACGTGCACTGCGCGAGATGGAGCTTGCTATGACAGGTCTCACCGGAGATGAGGGAACACGAAGCGCCGGAGTACTTGCAGGAGCGAATTTGATTGTCACGGGAAATTTAACTGTCACAAAAAATTTAATCCGTGTCACTGCACGTATTATCAATGCCGAAACCGGAAAGGTGACCGCGTCGATAAAACTTGATGGCCTGGTTGAAGATATATTTACACTTCAGGACAATATTGTTGCATCACTGATCGAAGAGACAAAAAAATCCGGTATTACCGGTGTCATTCTTCCAGAAATATCAAATGAAGATAAAGCACGCATAGCTTCAAAAACAGTTCCTAAACTGAATGCATATGAGTTATACTCACAAGCGCTTGTCATTGCAGAGTCCAACACAAAGGAATCTCTTATTCTTTGCGACAAGGCTATTGAATCTCAGCCCGATTACTACGAGGCTATAATTCTCGGTGCATATCTTGAAAATGTTTCGGGTCATCCCTCAATTGCTCTTGCACGCATTGAAAGGGCAAAGTCAATACTCAAGAGAAGAGGATCCTCTGCTGATTTAACAATGGCGTTTATAGAAATGAATCGTGCTCCGATACTCTTTGCTTTGAAGCGCTACAAGGAGTCTCTTGTTGCTTACGAATCGGCAAAATCTATTTTTGAAAAGGCATCAATGACAGATACAAGTAACTATGCATCAATTCTGTCCGGAATGGGTGCTGCAAAAAGAGGGCTTGGTGATAATGCCGAGGCGCTAAAACTATCTAATAAAGCACTGTCAATCATTGAAAAACTAGGTATGTCAAAATCGAGTACATATGGATGGGCACTTCTTAATACAGGGATTATATCTTCGACAACAGGAGATTTTAATGAAGCGATAAGGATATTTGGCAAAGCATCGGATACATTTGCCTCAGCAGGGCTTTCAAAATCTCAAGGTGCAGCTCTCACTGATGCGCAGATCGGTTTTGCATATTACAATACCGGAAAGTTTGACGAATCACTGAAATATTTTCTGTCATCAGTCACCACAGCGTCGAAACTTAAGTTGGATAATGATGAAAACTATGCATGGTATAACTGGTATATTGCACTGATATATTTCGATAAACAGAACGATGCAAAAAAAGCTTTACCGTACATGGAGAGATCTGCAAAATTATTTAAAGATGTTAAGAGCGGCGAGTTCACCAGGGCGAATGATTATCTCCTGATGATCAAAAGTAAAATCGGGAAATAGTTCCAGAATGAGTGTTTGAATATTCAGAATTTTAAATTTAATAAAGGAAGCAATCAATGAAAAATATTTTTGTAATAATCGGGCTGATGTTTATAACTCTGCCTATATTTGCGGATCAAATATATCTGACAGATAATACTGTTCAAACTGTCACGATAAAAAGTGTAAATGATAAAAATATTGAATTCACAACTTCTGACAATGAAATTAAAAAATTACCAAGGGAGCAGCTTGAAAAGATCATTTACAGTTCAGGTAAAGAAATTGAATTTTACGATAAGATTTACATGAAAGACGGAACTCTTTTAAAAGGAAGAGTGATTAAAAAAGGCAGTGAGTATATTGAGTACAATCCGGCGGGAGAAATTCCCTTTGAGAAAATTAAAGTTTCCAAAATCACAAAAATTATTTATGAAAATGGAACTGCTGAAAGTTCAAATGGATCTGCAATAACAGATATGATTTATTTTAAGGATGGAAAGACCGTAAAAGCATCCGGAATTATTATTAATAAGAAGGATGTTGAGTTCAATGATGAAAATAACAATAGGCAGGTTTACGGCCGGAGTATGATTGAAAAAATCATCTATGATGGAAAAACGTTATATATGGATGATAGAAACTCTGAAAGTTCTGCGGAGAATATCACTGAGTTAAATGGAACTGATCAAGGGTCAAAATCGTTTTTAGAATTTGAACTAGGCTGGAACGGATATGCAGGACTTGGACTTAGATATGATTATTTATTATTCAAAAACTTAAGTTTAAATGGTGCAGCTGGATTAGGAAGGTGGGGACTCAGGGCTTCGGGGGCACTTCGTTATTATTTAGAATATCCTTATGGTTTAGCCTTTTCTTTAGGAGCAGCCTATAATACCGGGGGTTATGGAAAATTAAAATTGGAAACACAGGATACTTCCGGAGCAAATATTTATAAAGAGAATGTAAAAATTGATTACAAATCTGTACCATGTATTAACGGTTCAATATTATATTCATACCAAGTAAATGGAAGTGACAGGATATATGTGGAGACCGGTTACAGCTATGCTTTAAAGAAAAAAAAATATAATTATAATACAGAATCTGGTAGAGAACTAACTCCGGATGGAGAAAAAGTTTTGAAAACTAACATGGATGTTAACGCTCCGGGGGGAGTGATGATCAGCGTAGGCTATGCAATAGGATTTTGATAGGACTCAGCTGCCGGTATCTTCCGGCAGCTTTTTATATTATCTGATAATCTCTCTCATTTTTACATCTTTCATAGGAATGTTTACAGTCCCGGCAACAGTTACTATTGTGTAAATATCTGTGGTGGAGATTACCGCACCTGTGTAGCTTCTCCCGTTCCAGAGAAAAACTGTTTCAAGCTTGCCATATTCCTGCTTAATCTCTTCGTTAGAAACAAATTTATCTTTCTTTTTAGCTTTTACAAGAACTTCTTTTGTTATTTTATTCTGTTCTGCAGTCTTAACAACAGCAGCTTTTTCATTATTATGCTTTTTCACAAATCCCGCAGTAATAAAAAATAGAAATATAATGATCAGAATAGAAAGACCTATACGTTTTTTTTTCGGATTCATTTTCCCCTTCTTTGATATTATTAAATTCATAGTTAATTCGCCGGATTCCAGACAGATTTATCCGCTTCTTTTGCATTTTCAGCAGGAGTTTCAGCATCCCAAACAAAGGTTCCTTTTCCGCTTTTTGTTTTATCGTTACAGATTTTTGTCTGATATTTATTCCCTTCAGCATTGGGCATTTCTGCATTTTTTTCACTGTGATAGTAACTGTCGATTGCTGAAATATAACTTGTTCCATCGGGCCAGATCTTCAATCCCTTGCTGTCACATCGGCCTTCGACAAAATTTCCGATAAAACGGGAACCGTCGAGATAATACCAGACACCGTCTCCATGAATCTTATCGTTTTTAAATTCACCAACATACTTATCCCCGGATGTAAGAATCAGCGAACCTTTATTTGATTTTTTATCATGAACAAAATTTCCTATATATTTAGCTCCAGGCCATTTTGATTTATTACCCCAGGTATAAATTCCATATCCATGTTTCTCTCCCTTCAGCCACTCTCCTGAATAAGAATCTCCATCACCGGTGATTAATGATTTGCCCTCCTGAAAAACTCCATCTGACCATATCCCGGAAATTCTGCTGACTGGATTCCCATGACTGTCATAGGTGATTGAAACTCCCTCTCCATTCATAACGCCATCTCTGAAATTTCCGGTATTTTTTGTTATTACAGCACCGCTTTTATCATAAAGAAACATTGTCCCTTCACCATTGGGAGTACCATCAACAAGCTGGCCCAGATATTTTGAGACCAGAATACCTTTGGAGTTATAGGTGAATAAGACGCCCTCGCCAGTCATCTTATCATCATCAAATTGACCTAAATATTTCTTTAAAAGAATTCCTTTTTTATCATATTCAAAGTACGATCCCTGTCCCTGGCGTTTACCCATTTCATATTGACCGATAAACTTTTTAATCAGGTTTCCATCCTCATCGTATTCAGAGAAAGTACCATCTCCATGTTTATCTCCCTTTTTGAAATTGCCTTCGTATGAACTTATCAGTTTACCCTTTGCGTTATATTCCTTCAGAGATCCTCTGCCATCAAACTTTCCTTCTTTAAAGTTTCCTGTGTATTCGGATTTTACTTTTCCATCTTTATTATATGTGATAAGTTTTCCCTCTCCATCGGGGGCTCCTTTATGAAAGGTGCCTGTAAAGACGGATAAAATTTTTCCATCTTTATCAAAGGTAACAAGAGTTCCTTTTCCCTGAGGTTTACCATCTTCTGTTTCACCGGTGTACTCGCTTATTTTTTTTCCATCCTGGTCGTAGGTTGTAATGACAGCATCGCCATATAATTTACCATTTCTATAAACTCCGGTAATGGTACTGACAAGACGGCCTTTTTTATCGTAATTTGAAATTGTAACCTTACCGCTTGGCTTCCCTTCAAAAAAATTCCCTTCTATCTTGCTGATCAGATTACCATTCTCATCGTACTCATATAAAATTCCATCACCCTCGGGATTACCATTAACAAAATTACCTGTAAATCTGCTTATGATTTTTCCATCTTTATTATATTTGACGAGTTCGCCTCTGCCGGCAGGTTTATTATCTTTGAATTCTCCGGTATACGAGGATAAAATTTTTCCCTTTTCGTCGTAAGTTGTAAGGGTTCCTTTTTCATAGGAGTTTCCCTTTAATGTTCCGGTATATTTGCTTATGAGATTTCCCTTTTTATCATAATTATACACCTGCATCTGTCCTGAAGGTTTACCATCTACAAATTCACCTTCAATTTTTGTGAGCAGATTTTTATGATTTTTATCATCATAAATATATAATGTTCCTTTGCCATGGGGCTTTCCGTTTTTGATCTGACCTTCATACTTATAAATGTCAGAGATTAAGGTACCCTTGGCTGAATCTGTTTTTTTATCTGATTCGGAGGATTTTTCTGAATCGCTTTTATTCTCTTTGAATTGATCGGCGGTAGTTTCCGTTTCGTTTATTGAAGGTGTATTTTTTGTCTGTTTCTTTGTTGTTTCACAACCGGTTTGAATCAGGAGTGCAAAAATCAGTAGAATATATAGTTTTCTTTTCAAGATATCACCTTCGGTATTTAATGAATTTATGTGTTATTGCCAACCGGGGGAAGTGAAGCATTTTTATGCACTCCGGATTCTTATAAAAAAAGTGCGTTTTGTTTATTGTCAATAATTATTTAAGCGTACTTTTTTGTTTTTTTGGATATTTTTCTTTTTCATTAAATTGATTATATAGCGGTTTCAAAAATTTAGTTCTTGAAACTGTATTGAGCTGGGGCCATGCAGGGGTTTTGAAGGAGTATCCTCACAAGCAAAAACGATATTCGTCTGCCGGCAAATAGATGATGTCGAAAAAATGTAGGCTTTAAATCCAGTAAATATCAACTCTTGAAAACTGGTATATGGTAAAAATATAAGATTTAACAAGTCCGGATATAAGTAATATGTGTACAAATTTACGTGAAAAAGTGATGTTTTCGGCATGGAATGATAATTTTGTTCAATTTTATTTTATTTTTACCGATAGATTAAGAGTGAATTAATAAGTTTCTCATAAAGCGCGTAAAGGTAATATTAATGAAAAAATATAAATCCGGTATAATTGGTGTACTTTTTATCCTGTTTTTTTCGGTAGGATCAGATTTATTTTCTAAAGCAAAGGAAGTTTCTACCATAGATCCGGATAAAATTTCCCGTTATTATGAAGATCGTATTGTATATCAGAGAATAGAGAAAAAGAAAGATCCTGCTAAAGATGATTTTCTGGAAAATTATAGTATTACAACAGATAACTCAATCGAAAATCTTCTTGTTATAAAGGATAGAAAAATTCATTTTATAGCTGATGGTTATGACTCAGTTTCAGATGTTGAGAAAACAAAAATTATCCATGATTCCGTGAATAAATATGTGGAAGGCAATGATTTCTGGACGAATAAAATTAATGGAAAACCCGATTATATCAGAGTTATTTACAGACGCAGTAACCTGATGATAAATTCAAATGAAGAGTTTGTTACTACAAATTTCGGAGCTTTTTACAAATCAGTTCGTGACAGGTTTATTAAACTGCATGTTGACAGATTCCGGGAGTTGATGAAAAACCGGGGTGAAGCAAGAGTTTCGATTAATAAAAAATTATTATCGTATCAGGTGAATCCTGATAATACCAATGATATAAAGCAGAAATTCTCTATATCGGCAAAAATAAAAGGTACTGATAGTACAGTTTATTTTTGTGAAGATGCTGATGGTGATGGTATCACCGAAACATTTACTGCCACAAGAGATGATGGTTTTGACTGGGGAATAAACTCAGGCCCGAATCTCCTCTGCATCATGGGTAATACAGATAAAGATCTTGAAACATTAATCGGTAAACTTGTAAATGAAGCAGTTCATGGTACAGTGGAAGAAGAGAAGAAAATGTTTCAGAAATTCCCCACAGAAAAAGAAATCATTGATATGATGGATCAGATTACACCTAAGGACAGCTTTTACGAATAACATTTATTTCTGCCGGAATTTAACCGGTTTAAAATTGATATAATAAAAAATAACGCCGCGCTGATACGCGGCGTTATTTTTTATTAAAATTTTGTACAGCTTAAGAAACAATAAAAAAAGCTGTTCCCTTGCAGGAACAGCTTTTATAAATTCAGTACTTCTATAAAAATAAATTTCTATAGCTTTAATGCCTTTTTTATATCTGCGATTAAAGTATCTGGATCAACAGGTTTCTGCAGTACACCGCTGAATCCAAGTTCGCTGACACTTATATTGGATGCAGTAGCATTTCCTATGCTGCTTAGAAGGTAAAGAGGAATCTGCTTATCTTCTTTTCGAATTAACTCGGCAACTTTACTGCCGGAATCAACTCTTTCCATCATCATGTCACAGAGCACCAGCGCAGGTTTTTCATTTTTAAATTTTTCAAAACCTTCTTTTCCATCAAGAGCTGTAATAACATTAAAACCTTTTGAACTTAGAATGGCGCTTACTGATTCCAGAATATCCGGATCATCGTCTATTATTAGTATCTTTTTGTCAGACATATAGAGCTCCTTAAATCATGTTTTCTGCCGCATCAGTGAGCGGCGGGTGAAGCATCTCTTCTATTTTTTTGACCAGGAAAAGATATGCCTCATCAAAATTACTAACTGCTTTGGAAGAGAATCCTTCGATAAAATCCCATTCATAGCCTCTAATGGCCATTACATATGCATCCATATCCTTGTCGTAAAGCTCTTTACATAGAGCCAGAACAGATTCCGGAGACATTGTATGAGTTGAAAAAGTTATGTTTGCTGAAGGCTCAATTTTATAGAATGAAAACGGTTCCTCTGCATCAATTGAAGCATCGACAAATATTACTGATTCACATTGAGAAATGTTATGAGCATCTTCAATATTCATCTGATAATTACTGTCTATGATTATACCTTCAACTTTATCATTTTCAAGTTTATCAATTATGGCAGGACCCAGACCGTCATCCTGACGGCCCGGGTTTCCAAATCCATATACAAATAGTCTGTTATCTTTCAAGAAACTCCCCTGCGGAGACTTTTTTAAAAGAGGCTAATGCCTCGAAAGCCCCGTAAAAATAAATCTATTTCATTTTCTGATCGAGAACGTTTCCTTCAGAGTCAACAAGTGTGACTTCAAGTGGCATCTGTCCCATTGCATGAGTAGCACAGCTTAGACATGGGTCATATGCTCTGATAGCCATTTCAACTCTGTTCATCATTCCTTCAGTAACTTCTTTTTTACCGTTAAACGCGCTTTTAGCAACATAATTTACAGCTCTGTTCATCGGTTCATTATTATTTGTTGTAGAAACAATAAGGTTAGCCATTTCAATCTGGTCATCATTATTGATTCTGTAGTGGTGGAATAGAGTTCCGCGAGGAGCTTCAATGATACCAACTCCCTCTTTACCCTTAGTTCCCTTAGTTGTAAGGTTATCTTTCTGTAGATCCGGATCATTAAGAAGATCTTTAATTACCTCGGCAGAGTGGAGAAGCTCTATCAGACGTGCATAGTGCATATGCATAGACATGTGATTCGGCTTGCCTTTTGTAACTGCTTTGTAAATTTCAAATTCTTTCTGAGCAAGAGGTGTAGGAATAAACTCACATACATTCAGTCGTGCAAGAGGTCCAACTGTATACCAGCCTTTTTCAGGTCCGAGAGCTCTTAAATACGGGAACTTCATGTAGCTCCAGTTTTTAACTTCTTCTGTTATTATTTTATGGTAATCCTGGCAATCTACATCATCAACAATTCTCTTTCCGTCAGCATCTACCGCACGGATTACTCCATGATATAGATCCAATGCGCCATCTTTTCTTACTAAGCTTAAATGTGCAGAGGGGAATACAGCGAAATTATCGATAAAATCTTTGTTTGCCGCATAGTATCCTTTAAAGAAATCAAGTGCACCTTGAGCCCATGCAATCATCTTGTCAATATTTAGAGGATCAGCACCCTTAAGGAAGTTGTCTCTCTCTGCGATTGAAAGATTCTTGTTGATACCGCCGGGGATTGCCCCTGTACCATGAACTTTTTTACCTGCAGTTGCAGCAATAATTTCCTGTCCGTATTTACGCATCATTACACCCTGAACAGCAAGGTCTTTGTGCTCAAGGGCAACTCCGATAACGTTTCTTATAGCAGGATCTCCATCCGCACCAAAAAGAAGGTCAGGTGAAGCAAGGTGAAAAAAGTGAAGAGCATGAGACTGAAACATCTGTCCGTGGTGCATAAGTCTTCTCATTTTTTCGCCAACAGGAGTAAGTCCCTCTCCTGTTCCAGCACCTACAATTACGTCAAGAGCCTTTGCAGCTGCCAGGTGATGGCTCACAGGACATATACCGCAGAGACGCTGTACCAGTACCGGTACTTCCCAGTATGGACGTCCCTGACAGAATTTTTCGAATCCTCTGAACTCAACAATGTGCAGCCTGGACTGTGTTACATTGTTTGAATCATCAAGTTGAATGGTAACTTTTCCGTGACCTTCAACCCTTGTTACTGGTTCTATAGTTATTTTTCTTCCCATGTTAGGCTCCAATTAATCAAACTTTAATACTTCATATGGAAGTTTCAGCTCGCCGCCTGTTACAAGCGCTACAAGTGCTTCCCATATCAGATCAGCTCTTGGTGCACATCCCGGAATGAAGTAGTCGATTTTAACAATTTCATGACAGGGATAAACTCTATCGAGAATCATCGGCAGTTCTTCATCATTAGGTATGATGTGTTTTGTATTTGTATCTACTGTAGGTCCGCCGAAATATGCTTCCTCCAGACACTCTTTAATAGTAAAATTACCGTTTCTCATCGCAGGAAGTCCGCCCATAATAGCACACTCTCCAAGAGAGATAAGAATTTTACAATTTTTACGGAATGCCAGCAAATTTTCTACATTTTCACTATTACAGCAGCCGCCTTCAATGATTCCGATGTCGCACTGTTTGGTGAAAGTTTTTATATCATCAATCGGTGATTTGTTAAACTCAACCAGATCGATAAGTGTTAATATTCTGTCATCTATGTCAAGTATAGACATATGACATCCGAAACATCCTGCAAGTGACGCTGTGGCCACAATCGGTTTACTCATAATTAGCCTCCAAGCTTTCTAAATGCTTTTTAACCTACGATTTCACTGCCGATAGGTTTAGTATCATATTTTCTCTGTCCGATAGGTATCTTGAAGCCAATTTCTTTTCTCAGGATACATCCAACCGGGCACTGCTTCATTGCTTTCATAGCTTCGTCTTCGCTCAATTTTGCAGCGAGATCTTTGTCTATGCTTATAAGAGTTTTGTTCCCTCTCATAGTAACTCCGAAAACATGTTTGCCGTCAGCTGTTTTAATATCTCTTACGCATCTGAGACACTGAACGCATCTGTTTCTATCTAGATAGATCTTTGGTGCATCGGCAATTACAGATCTTTCCGGCCATAGATAAGGAAATCTTGGTACAAGCATTTGATATCTATATCCAAGTGCCTGAAGTTCGCAATTACCGCTTTTTTCGCATGTCGGGCACATGTGGTTCCCTTCAACGAAAAGCATCTCAACAATCTCTTTTCTCATGTCTTCAATAGCAGGAGTATTGTTTTCAACAGACATTCCTTCTGCCACCGGTGTTGTACATGCTGCCATGAATCTTCCGCCAACCTTTACAGTACAGATACGGCATGTACCGGCAGGTTTCAATCCCTCGAAGTGGCAGAGAACCGGAATGTATATGCGGTTGTCTTTTGCAGCTTCAACAATTGTCTGGCCAGCTTTAGCAGTACATTCTTTTCCATCAATAGTAAATTTTATATTGCTCATCTTAATGACCCTCATGACCTTCTAAATTTGGTTTTCTTCCTGCAGCAGCACATGAATCCTTAACCGCAGCAGCCATATCAAATTCAGTAACAAATTCTTTACCTTTCTGAATCTTAGCTTCATACAATCCTCTGAAATTCTTTAGAGTAGACTGTATAGGATTAGGAGATGTCTGACCAAGACCGCAGCGGCTCATGTTTTTAACAGTTACACACCACTTATCCATTTCCTGAAGATCTGATTCAGTTCCATGACCATGCATAACTTTTTCAAGTTTATGAAGGAGGAGCTGGTTACCGGCACGACATGGTGTACACCATCCGCATGATTCCTCTTCGAAGAACTCCATAAAATTATGAACAACTTCAAGTATATCTCTGTCAGGCCCCATTACTATGATTGATCCTCCTGTTGCAAGATCATCGAAGCATATTCTGTTGCCGAATTTTGATTTATCAATACATACTCCGGATGGTCCGCCAACCTGAACAGCTTTAGCAGTTCTTCCGTCGCATTCTTCAAGAAGTGTCTGAACAGTAGTACCGAATTCAACTTCATATATACCCGGTTTTTTGCAATCTCCGGAAACACTTAGAAGTTTTGTTCCTTTAGACTGAGCAGTTCCCATTTTTGCGAACCACGCGCCGCCCTCAAGGATTATTCTTGCAGCAGAGCAGAAGCTCTCTACGTTATTTACAGAGGTTGGTTTACCCATAAATCCTCTTTGTGCAGGGAATGGAGGTCTGTTTCTTGGCTCTCCTCTTTTTCCTTCTGCTGATTCTATCAGGGCTGATTCCTCACCGCAGATATAAGCTCCTGCACCCATCTGAATTTTTATGTCAAAGTTAAATCCTGATTTACCACCTGCATTTTTTCCAAGGATGCCGTTCTTTCTCATTGTATCGAGTACATTCTCAAGATATTTTTTGAGGTACATATACTCGCCTCTGAGATATAGAAGTCCTTCATCGGCACCTATAGCATATCCGCCTATAGCCATTCCTTCGAAGAGCATTTCCGCTCTCTCTGTGAAAAGAATTCTGTCTTTGAAAGTTCCAGGCTCACCTTCGTCACCATTACATACAATGTACTTTTTGTCTCCAGCGGACTGTCTTGTGTAATCCCATTTCATACCTGTAGGGAAACCGGCACCGCCGCGTCCTCTAAGATTTGAGATCTTAACTTCTTCGATTACTGCTTCAGGAGTCATAGCAACAGCTTTTTTAAGAGCAGTGCCTGATTCAAAAGGTGCGAGAAGTACAGCGCCTTTTTTCTGGATGTTGTTATTAACCATTGACTTGATAAGTGCGTTCTGGTTATTTCCATCTCCAAAATTTTTAACTGTGTCCTGAATAGCTTTTCCTGCCTTCATGTCAGCAACGATAGATTTTACTTTATCTGCTGTCAGGCTAGTGAAAATAACGTCGTTGATTATTGCTGCAGGTTCCTGATCATTCATACCGATATCTGCAGTGTAGTGCAGTCCGATTTTTCCGTCAGAAGTAACCTCTCCGAATTTACATCCGGCTTCTTTTTCAAATGCCTTTGCAACATCAGCGCAGCCCATCATTACAGAAACGGCACTGTTGTTCAGGTAAACAGCATATTTACCAACTGGCGTTTTTGAGAAGAAATGATAGAAGGTTACAACACCCTCTACATCAACTGAGGAGACGTTCATCTCCTTTGCTATCTCTGCGATAGTCTCGTTTGCAACCTGACCTAACTCTGCCTGAACATCTCTTATGACATCCAGCATTTTAGTCGGGTCTTTCTGATACTTGCTCGCACATTGTTTAACAACTTCAGATATGTTACCCATGGGGCCCTCTTTGTTAATAAGTTTTTTTTATTTGTTTTAACAAAAAAATTGCGTTGAACCACAGTTTTTTAAGGAAAATTTAAACTGTGAAATTGCATAATAATTAAAAAAACCTAACCGGCGAATCAATCGAATTATTATATTCTAATTTATATGCAATTATGTTTCCACTATATATAATTCAGTAGGCATTGTTTATTTTTCAAGCAAAAAAACATGGATGTTTAATTAATTCAGTTTTATATGGAAGAGGGGACATAATAATTGGAAATGAGGCAATTAAATCATAAGAATAATAAAAAAGTTTCCGGAAGTAGTGGGAGATTATCATTCAGTAAAGAGGAACAATATTCCGTTTAATAGTTTTCAGAATTTATACTGGATTTTAAAAATGCACTCTAATTGCCGGTATTTCTGAATATATATTTTAAATTCCGGCAATTAGAGTTCAGCTGAATCAGCCCCCTTCTGTCTGTGAAAAGGCTGTGTTTGAGTATAGATATTCAACCTTCTCTTTATGTTTCAACTCTTCACCAGCTATTTTAAGTATCAGTTCCTTCGTTTCATCATCACTCTGCAGTGCAGCAAACTCTATATAAAAATTATAAGCAGCCAATTCCCGATGTGCTGCGATAAGGTATACATCTTTTGTATCCATATGAGGTTTAACCTCAGGCTCTGCCACATGTTCAGCAATTTTCTGATCGTCTGCATCAGAGAGTTTTACTGTACCTACGGAAATTTTACCTTCCTTATAACTTATGAGAAACTCCTTGTGTTTTTTCTCTTCGCCGGCAATCCATAATAACGCTTCTTTTGCTGTTTTATCAGATACATGATTAAACAGATCCATGTAAAAGTCGTAGGCATCAATTTCCCTGTCAATTGCAAGATCAATAAATTTGTTATTCATGATGTCCTCCAGAATAGTATATTCTTAATGATTCATCGCACTTCGGACACTTATGGTTATGGTCTGTGTGCCTGATGAAATCATCTTTAAAGTACTTAAGCATTGTTGTAATCGGCAATACCGGAGATTGACCAAGAGCGCAGAGAGATGCTTTTTTCATAAGATTAGCCTTCTCTACCAACAGATCAATATCCTCGACAACCGCTGTTCTGGTTGCAAACTTTTTGATCAGATGATGAAGCTGAGATGTACCGACACGGCAAGGAACGCACTGTCCGCACGATTCATGTTTGAAGAAACTCAAAATCTGCAGCATAAAATCTACCGGGCATTCATCTTCATCCGCAACAAGTACAACTCCCGATCCGAGTGTTACGCCTGCTTTAATTGTGCTGTCTATATCAAGCGGAAGATCCATGAGATCTTCACCAAGAATACCTCCGGCAGATCCTCCCACTTGCGCGAATTTAAATTTCTTCCCGTCTCTAATTCCTTTGCCGTACTCGTTGATGATCGTGTGCATTGTTGTTCCCATGGGAGTTTCAATAAGCCCGGTTTCATTCATCTTTCCGGAAAGGCAATAGAGTTTTGTACCATAACAGTTTTCAACACCCGCAGACTTGTACCAGTCTGCACCTTTTTCGATGATTAAAGGTACTGAGCAGAATGTCTCAACGTTGTTTACGTTAGAGGGAAGATTTTTAAAACCAGCTCCTCCGGGAAACGGCGGTTTGAATCTCGGGTATCCTCTTTTTCCTTCCATGGAGTTAATCAGAGATGTCTCTTCACCGCAGACATAAGCTCCTCCACCTTCTTTGATTGATAGATCGAAACTGAATTTTGTACCGAAAAGGTTTTTACCCAGCATGCCTTTATCTCTAGCCTGGTCGATTGCAAGCTGAAGACGTTCTATAGAACGCCTGAACTCACCACGGATATAAATCAAACCGGTTGACGCATTTATCGCATAACCGCATATCATCATACCTTCTATTAAAGCGTGAGGATTTTCTTCCATCAGAATTCTGTCTTTGAAAGTTCCAGGCTCACCTTCGTCGGCGTTGCATATTACATATTTCTGCATGACACCCTTTGTTACGAAAGACCATTTCATTCCAGCAGGGAAACCGGCACCGCCTCTTCCCCGCAGGCCTGAATCTTTCATTACAGAGATAACATCCGCAGAAGACTGCTCTTTTAAGCTTTTCTGGATCGATTTATATCCGCCATGTTCTATGTAGCTGTCAACGCTAAGCGGATCAATAATACCCATTTTTTCAATGAGTCTCTTTGTCTGCTTGTCATTATTAATAATGCACTGTTTCCCTTCAATTTCAGGCCCGCAGTTTTCTGTCAATGAAGGCTCTTTTGATCTGTATCCATCGAAGATATCTTTGAGTTTTTTCTCCGTGAGTTTTCCATGAATGTCATAGTTGATCATCATAGCGGGAGCTTCAGAGCATACTCCGAGACACTCACACTTTTCAAGATGAAAAATTCCATCCTTTGTTGTCTCGCCAGGCTCAATTCCGAGAATGTTTTTTACTGCATCAATGATTGTTATTGATCCCATAATGTGACATGGACCTGATTTACAAACACGGATGAGGTATTTGGCTCTCTCTTTTTTATTGAACATGGTGTAAAATCCGACAAAACCTTCTACCGCGCTCTGAGGGATGTTCATCACTTCTGCGAGGGTTTCGAGAGATTTTGTGTCAACCTGGTTTTTACCTGAAACTGTTTCCATCTCTCTCATTATAAGCATAAGATTCTCGCGGGAGTTTCCATGCTTTTCTACAATACTTGTTATATCTGATGTCTTTATCATTTTCATGCCCCCTTACATTGATATCTTTTCGATTTTGCACGCGCAGACCTTGAGTTCAGGTATCTTGCATATTGGATCAAGTGCATCGTTAGTCAGCTTATTCGCTGCAGCTTCGAAAAAGTGGAATGGCATGAAAATAACATTCGCCATAGGTTTATTAGAAATTCTCGCTTCCATACGTACACTGCCACGTCTGGTTGAAATTGAGATAACTTCACGGTCTTTGATGTTGTAGTTTGAAGCATCATTCGGATTAATCTCAAGGTATGCTCCGGGAACAATTTCATCAAGAACTTTAGAGTTACGTGTCATTGTACCTGTGTGGAAATGTTCCAGCAAACGGCCCGTAGTAAGGATCAACGGATATTCCGGATCAACTTCTTCAGCCGGGGGAGTGTATTCTATTGCAGTAAAGAGTCCCAAACCACGGGAGAATCTCTCCTTGTGAAGGAATTGTGTACCTTTGTGGTCTTCATTAGGACATGGCCACTGGATCAATTCTTTTTCAATACGGGAATATGTTATACCAGCGTAAGATGGCGTAACAGTTCTGATCTCCTCAAAAATATCTTCGGCGTTTTTGTAATTCCAATCTGCACCCATTCTGTTTGCTATTTGCATTATTATCCACCAGTCTTCCCGGCAGTTTTCATGCGCTTTTACAACTCTGTGCATCGGTTGAACTCTTCGCTCTGTGTTGGAGACCGTCCCTTCTTTTTCAAGGAATGCATATCCCGGAAGAACGACGTCTGCGTAATGTGCAGTTTCAGTCATAACTATATCCTGAACCACGACAAAGTCGAGATCTTCAA
The DNA here is from genome assembly GCA_964450405.1 of uncultured Leptospirales bacterium. GTDB lineage: Bacteria > Spirochaetota > UBA4802 > UBA4802 > UBA5550 > WRGT01. The sequence goes on from CAYVCQ010000005.1 coordinate 126,826, forward strand.
GAGCTTCAATGACGTGATGCTGATTAGGATCGGACATTACGGGATTTTCACCAAAAATATAAAGTCCCTTCAGATCACCGGCGATTGCCGCATTAAGAGATTCAACAATTGTGAGTCCTGGTTTCAGAGACATCTCAACTTTTGTGTCCCACATCTTCATGAAATTAGCTTTGTTCTCTTCGCTGGCTACAGGCTGGTAAGCCGGATAAACAGCATTAAGCGCACCCATGTCGCATGCTCCCTGAACATTGTTCTGTCCCCGAAGAGGGTTAACTCCGCCTCCTCGTACTCCGATGTTTCCAAGAAGCATCTGAAGATTTGAACAGGACTTAACTCCGTTTACTCCCGACTTAAACTGAGTAATACCCATACAGTAGTAGAATGCCATAGGTTTAGCTGCTGCTATTATTCTTGCTGCTTTGATTATAAGTTCAGGATCATCAATTCCGCAGATCTCTGCCACATATTCGGGAGTGTATTTCTCCATAGTTTTGGGGATATCATCGAAGCCCTCACATCTCTCTTTTACATATTCTTTGTCGTAGAGTTCTTCTTTAATAATAACATGCATCAGTCCATTGAGAATTGCAATGTTTGTTCCAGGCTTAATCTGCAGAAATACATCGGCATATTTTGCCAGATCTATTTTTCTCGGGTCAACAACAACAAGTTTTTTACCGTTGTTTATTACCTGGTTTTTTATCATTGATGCAATAACAGGATGATTATCAGTAGTGTTTGATCCCATAACCATAAAAGCCTCTGTATCAGGTATCTCTCTGATAGAGTTGGTCATTGCTCCTGAACCGAGTGTAGCTGCCAGACCGGCAACTGTTGAGCTGTGTCAGAGCCGGGCGCAATGGTCGACGTTGTTCGTACCCACCACCGCTCGCATAAATTTCTGATGCAGATAGTTTTCTTCGTTTGTACACTTCGCCGAAGAGAAAGCCATAATAGCATCAGGTCCGTTTTTCTCTTTGATCTCTGAGAATTTTTCAGCAATCAGGTCAAGCGCCTTATCCCAGCTCGCTTCTTCAAACTTTCCGTTCTTCTTAATGAGAGGAGAAGTAATTCTTTTGTCGCTCTGAACAAAGTCAAATCCGTATCTTCCTTTAACGCAGAGGTGTCCTTCGTTGGGGCCGTCGTGGTGTCCCATAGCTTTAACAAGCTGACCCTCTTTGTTTGTATAAAAATCAATTTTACATCCCACTCCGCAGTAAATACAGATACTGGATTCTTTTTTCAATTCCCATGACTGTCCTCTTCCGAGTACCTGCTGGAAAGATAAAGCGCCAGTAGGGCAAAGCTGTACGCATGTGCCGCAGGCAACGCATGTTGATTCGCCGATCTTTGCTTCCACATCGGAGGTAAGATGTGTGTTGCTACCTCTGCCGCTGAAGTCCCATACATTCATCACCTGTATTTCTGAACAGGCCTTAACGCATCTTCCGCAGAGAATACATTTGTTTTCATCTCTTTTAAGTGCTTTGCTTGAGACAACATCTTTCTGTCTTATATTTTTAGGGAAGTCAGAACGGCGAAGTTCAACGTCATACTGGCTGCAGTATCCCTGTAATTCGCACTCTCCGCTCCAGTCGCAGTTGAGGCAGTTATGATCGCCCTCGGATAGAAGCATCTCCAATATGCCTCTTCGGATTTCTGTGATTTCATTATCCTCGGAAACAACATCCATCCCATCGGCTGCAGGTTCAGTACATGAAGCCTTTATCATTGAACCGTTAACCTTTACCATGCAGAGTCTGCATGCTCCGGTCTTACTTACTTTAGGGTGATAGCAGAGGTGGGGGATATCAATCCCATTATTAGTGGCTATTTCAAGAATAGTGTCTCCTTTTGATCCGGAGATCTCCCTGCCGTTAATTTTTATTATAATCTGTTCATTGATCATTAGGATATCTCCCGGGATATTCTTTATTTATTGTCTAAAAGCAGCGGAACTATTTTTTATTAAAATTATTCGGAATCAGGTGGGGTATTTGTAAACAATAAAATCTGAATAACGATATTGCACAATAATTTTAAAACAGTACAAATTAGACAATAATGTAAATTAAGGTTGACCTTGGGTCCTCAATTGAAAACCTTAAATAAAATGAAACTCAGATGGAGATATAGTTATGAGCAGCACAAATCTTGATTCAAAAAGGTGGTTTATCGCAGCCATGGGTACATGTCTTCAGATATGTCTTGGCACTGCCTATGCCTGGTCTTTCTTTCAGAAGCCGCTAAGTTCTGCTTTCGGATGGTCACAGAGCCTTACCGCATGGGCTTTCTGTCTTGCAATATGCTTTCTAGGTCTTTCTGCTGCTGTTGGCGGGATACTTCTTCCTAAAGTAGGCCCTAGAAAACTCGCCATGTTTGGTGGTTTTCTTTTTGGTCTTGGATATTTAACTGCTGCAGTTGCTCTTAAATACCAGAGTGCACCTCTACTATTTCTTACTTATGGAGTAATAGGAGGATGCGGTCTAGGATTTGGTTATGTTACTCCGGTAGCAACTGTTTCAAAATGGTTTCCTGACAAGAAAGGTTTAGCCACAGGTCTTGTGGTTATGGGTTTTGGACTGGGTGCTCTTTTTATGTCAAAAATATTCGCACCAATGCTTCTTAATTATTTTAATTTTGATGCAATTACCAAATCCGTTACTGAAGCTAATGCCGGAGCTGCACCTGAAGTTATCAAAGCTGCCATTGCAGCAGCGCAGCAACCGATCCTTGTTAATCTTTTTCTTGCTCTTGGTGTAATATTTCTTATACTTGCAATTCCTGTTGGGTCACAAATAGTTAATCCTCCTGCAGGTTATGTTCCTGCCGGCTATACTCCTCCTGTTGTTTCTGCTGCTGCATCTGCTGCAATGGATTCACTAACAGCTAAAGAGGGGATCCTTTCCAGAAGATTTTTAGTAATGTGGATTGTATTCTTTTGTAATATAACAGCCGGTATTGCCATTATCGGATTTCAGTCACCGCTTTTTCAGGATTTATGGGCAAAGGCTAATCAGGGTACTGATGTAAAAACACTTGCTGCATATGGCGGAACTCTTATAGCCGTAACTTCTATTTTTAACGGTCTTGGCCGTTTCTTCTGGGCGTCAATATCTGATAAAATTGGCAGAATCAAGACTTTCAGAATAATGCTCGGCTCACAGATTCTGGCTTTCGTAGCTCTTGCATTTGTTCCAAATCCATGGCTTTTCGCACTTATCCTCTGCTATGTTCTACTTTGCTATGGTGGCGGTTTCGGAACAATGCCTTCATTCGTTCTTGATGTATTCGGTCCGAAAATTCTTGCCGTTGTTTATGGAACAATACTTACAGCATGGTCTGCTGCCGGTATAGTTGGTCCTCAGATGGTTGCGTTATTAAAAGATACTTTCAAGTCCGAACCGGCGATGGCGGCGAAATATACTTTCCTTATTGGTGCCTGTATATTGACTTTCGGATTTTTTGTAACACTTGCCGGAAGCAACAAACCTTTTGAAAAAAAATAATGAGTTAGAGTTAAATTGATTTTATAATTTAAAGATGATCCCCGTCAGTTAAATGATGGGGATTTTTTTAAGAGTTATAAACAGAGATTTTAAAGTTTCTGATTGCAAAATTGAAAAGTTCAAATCACCTGTCTCGAAAATGGATTGACACCTTTATAAAAAAATAATTTTTATTAATGGGACGGGGGTTCACTCTAAGCTCTCATATTGACTGATGACTCCTTCTTTAAAAACTTTATCCGGAGCCGTATCATGAAAAATATATTATACATTGCACTTGGAGGAAGTTTAGGAGCAATAGCACGCTATCTTATATCAAAAAATATTCATGTCATATTCAATCCGATGTTTCCTCTGGGTACACTTTTTGTAAATGTAAGCGGTTCCTTTCTAATAGGATTTTTATTTTACCTCTTTGAGAACTTTCTATATTCCACAAATTTAAGATCATTTTTACTTATCGGCTTTCTTGGGGCATACACAACATTCTCAACATATTCGCTGGAAACGATAAATCTTATAAGAGATGGGGAATACAGGACAGGTTTTTTAAATATTTTTTTAAGTAATTTTTTATGTCTGTTCATGGTTGTCGCCGGTATGATTGCATCACGTTTGTTATTTAAAGCATTGAGGTAGGTTGAATATGAAATTACCTGAAGAAGCCGTTTTACTGAGAATTTTCATTGGTGAGAGTGACCGCTACAAAGGGAAACCTTTATACGAGCAGATTGTTCTGAAAGCCAGAGAACTTGATCTTGCAGGGGCCACAGTAATCCGCGGGCTTATGGGATTCGGTGCAGACAGCCGTATGCATTCGTCAAAAATACTGGATATATCAGAAGATCTTCCTGTCATCATTGAAATTGTTGATATTCAGGAAAATATTGATAAGCTTATGCCGCTTATCGATGAATCGGTTGAAGAGGGCCTTGTTACTTTGGAAAAAATAAAAGTAATTAAATACAGGCATAGCAAGAAATAAGGCAATTAACAGGAAACCGGTGGTGCAATTGTTCTTCATCACTCTTCGCGTGTTGGAGAGAGAATACTACTGGTTTTTTGCAATCAGCTGAATTTATTTCTCAACGTTAACAGGAGGATAGAAATCTTTATAGAGAAGAAAGTTTTCTGCAACAGCATTATTCTGCAATTTTCTTCTGTAAACATAAATGGATATTCCCGGCCTTATGGTTTTATTTTCATCGTTGGCAAAAGGGAGAGATATCTCCTCCTCTTCTGTATATACTTCGTAGCTGTTTTGTAAATTTCTTTCACCCTTTATCATAATTGTAAGGCTCTTGTCATTTATCGAGGTGTAGATATAAACAGGATAGGGGGATGAGTTTTTCATCCTCAGATCTTTTTTTCCGTACCTTATTGTCGCGTCAAGTCCAAGCGGTACATAGCGTACCGGTCGTGAATGTCTATGTCTTTCAGTGATAGAAAATCCCGCAAGAAGCATCGCGTTAAAGAGAGTGGATGATACCTGGCATATTCCTCCCCCCGATTCATAAGCAGTCGTATCCTGATAGAGAACTCTCCCTGTGAGAAAACCGTTCGCTGCGGAGCCATCTCCAACTGTTTTACTGAAAGAGAAAACTTCACCAGCCGGAATTACTGCTCCGTTAAGTTTACCCGCTGCAAGAGCAATGTTTATTTTAACATTTGAGTCCTGATCCTGGACTGAAGTTGTAAATGATGATATCGTGACCAGTTCATTCCCGGCATGGAGTGCTGATCCGGATAAAAGAAGAGAACTTATGAATATGAAAAGAGAGATTATTGCAGGTTTTTTTCCCAAGATTATTTCCGTTGTATAAATATTAGTTTTTTAAATGATATATATAATTCAAAGGCTTGCCACAGAGACACGGAGGCACAGAGAAAAGCGATTGGGATTGTGTTAATCACAAATCTCTGTGCCTCCGTGGTAAATCCGGTCTTATTTTGTTTTATTCTAGTTTAGCTCGATATGGAACTCTGAGCACTAAGTATCTGACCTTTACCGCCGTCTATTCTCACTGCGATTCCGCTAGTGAGTCTGTCAGTTGCTTTTTCGGCACTGGTAATGATCGGGATCTCCAGCGCTCTGGCCACAATGGCTGCTGGAGAATTGTCGCTATCTTCTTCTGTGATTATTCCTGAAGCATTCTTGATAAGATGAAGTATGCTATCAGAAGATCTTTTAATTACAAGAATATCCCCACCTTTAAAATCTGCAATGGAGGATTTGTCATCGGCAATAACACAGAGAATTCCGGATGAAGATAGTCCGTTAAGACTTTTACCTTCAAGAAGAATATCCCCTACAATATGAATCTTTATCATGTTTGTAGTACCGCTTACACCGATCGGCATACCGCCTGTAATTACAACAAGATCACCATTATGAATCATCTCCTGATCAAGTGCAGTGCGTACAGCGCTGTCAAAAATCTCATCAGTGGTCCCGGCTTCTACAGACATCATCGGACAGACTCCCCATGAGAGTGCAAGCTGATTGTAAACTTTTATTAAAGGTGTTGATGCGATGATACGGCACTTCGGTCTGTAACGTGATACCATCCTGGATGTATGTCCCGACTTGGTGATAGTAATAATAGCCGAAGCGTTGAGTGAATGAGCCGCTGAACATGTTGCGTAACTGATAGCATCTGTCACATTTTTTGAAATGTTTATATGTGTATTTTCAAGAAGTTCAGTATAGTTGATGTCGGTCTCTGTTTTACGTGCAATCTTTGCCATGGTTTCCACAGTAAGAACAGGAAAAGCACCGATTGATGTTTCACCGGAAAGCATAATGGCGCTTGTTCCGTCATAAATTGCGTTTGCAACGTCTGTGATTTCCGCACGGGTCGGTCTTGGATTTTTGATCATCGACTCGAGCATCTGAGTGGCTGTTATTACAGGTTTACCGGCAGATAGTGTTTTCTTTATGATCATTTTTTGAAGATGTGGAATCTCCTCGAAGGGAATTTCTACCCCCATATCTCCACGTGCTACCATTATACCGTCACTGACCCTTATAATTTCGTCAATGTTGTTGACACCGTCGTGGTTTTCAATCTTGGAAATAAGTTTGATGAATCCGCCGCCGTTTGAGTCGATAAAATTTTTCATTGCCTTAACATCATCGGCTGATCTTGCAAATGATGCCGCAATGTAATCAAAATCGTTTTTAATTCCGAACAAAATATCATTTCTGTCATTGTCATTCATAAACGGTAATCTAGTTGTTACACCAGGTACATTCATACCCTTTCTGTCGCTTAGATCTCCTCCGTTGAGAATTTCACAGACTATATTGCTCCCTTTAATAGATGTAACTTTAAGCTCAATAAGTCCATCGGCAATAAGTATTCTATCGCCTTTAGTAAGATCTGCGGGGAGATCTTTGTATGTAATGGAGACACGTTCAGCATCACCTTCAATTTCGTCGGTAGTAAGTGTAAATGTTTTTCCTTTTTCAAGAGTAACTTTACCATCTTTAAATTTCTTAAGACGGATCTCCGGTCCCTTTGTATCCAGAAGAAGTGCCGCCGGGCGCTTTAAATCTGAACGCATTTTTTTAAACTGCTCTGCCCTTACAAGATGATCGTCATGCGCACCGTGAGAGAAGTTCAATCTCCCAACATCCATCCCTTTTAAAAACAGTTCTTTTAATACTTCGGGATCATCCGTTGCAGGTCCCAGTGTGCATATAATCTTCGTCCGTCTCATTGTATATTATCTCCTTATTGTTTTTCTTTTTTATTTTAGACCGTTTATTATCAGTTCTTTGTCATAGGTAATTACGGCATCGTACGTTATCTCTTTTTTTGCTCCAGGAGCGAGGGTTACTATAAATTTTCTTATACCCTGAACATATTCGGTGCTCTTCTTTGTTATCTCATCATTCTGAAATTGATATGACAAATCTTTTATCTCCACCTTGACTTCGTCAGATGATGGAACCGGAAAATTATCCATTAAAACAATCTCTCTGTTCTCTTTGGAATTATTTTCAAGAGTGATTTTGTACGAATAAACAATGCGTTTATTTCCGCCGAATACTCCCGATGTGTCGTCATATCTTTTAACAAGTTCTTTTTTTGAACTTGTATCTGGAACTATTCCAAGAACCAGTTCTTTTTCTTTTGTTACGGGAGTTTCGGGCACATTAACTTTTCCGATGAATTCATTTTCAAGGAAAACCTGAGCCTCTCCGCCCAGCCATGGAAGTTCGGTCTGATTTACGGCTTTTACCATCAGAAAAACTTTACCTGAAGATTCGGGAACTGTCTGATAAAAGTACTTTAATCCCTTACCCGACTTAATATTATATGATTTAATATATTTTTTCTGATATTTTTCTGAAGATTCAATTGTCTGTTTCAGCGGGAATGCTATTTCAAGAAATAAGCCGCTCTCTTTAACCGATGTTTCAGGAATTACTGCCTGTTCCTCTGCTTCGGCATACTGGTTCATTCCTGAGGCACCCTCCATCTTATCCATTGCATATGCTTTTTTTGATTTTGCCGCAACTCTGTAATCCTCATCCTTATACGGTTTGCTGGCGCTTAAATACCAGGGATTAAGGGCGGGGAGAGCTATACTGTTGAGCGGCGCACCCGTTGAGAGGCTGAGATCTATATTGTCCCAGTCCTCCCCGGTCTTCTGGTAGATATCGGAGTAGAGAATAACCTCCATTTCGTCGGCTTTTTTACTCGCTCTGAAGTCGTATTTCATAGCCCAGTATGTATCAGGTATCATGTAGGTAAAGGTAAACTCAGTTTCGTTTTCTGACGCGGAGAAAATATTCAGAAGAATTTTTTTCTCTGTATCAATCTGTGAGGTATCAGTTTCAAGATATCCCTTCTGCTGCGCATACTGGTCGGCAAATTCTCCATACTGCTGAACCTGTTTTGAATTGGTGTTCTTTTCCACGGCAGATTTAAGAGATTTGTAGTTAGAGAAATATGTACGGCCGGCAATCTGGTTGAGTTCAAATTCCCATTTCTGTATCTCTGCGGCAAGGTCTCTTCTTTTTTTATATATTGCCCTTTTAGAGGTCTGGATTCCCTTTCTTCTATTGCTGGTAAAGTCCAGAGTATTGCTCCACACCTCGGTCTGGGGGAGACGTGTTACAAGCTCCTTCGAGGCACTGAGTTTTGCGAAATCGTTTACGGAGTTAAGAAACTCCTCCTGCGACATGATATTTGAAAGGTCATCTGCCAGATCGGCATCTTTATCTTTAAGATCTTCAAGCTTTTTCTCTATCTCCATTATCTTCTTTTTACGTTTCTCAAGAAGCGCCTGTCTCGATATCTCCATGGAGAGAATTTTTCCGTTATACTTTTCCGGGAGACTGCCTCGGGCAGACCAGTCATATAAATTGTCGGGTAGGCCCTCTATCTGTATAATGTTAAGTCCCTTTTCAAGTTTGATCTTTGAAACCCGGGTAATTTCAGCCTTGTTTGTGAAAAGTTTTACCGAGGAGATTTTACTCTGAACAGTTACAGCCTGAGAAGCTCTCCCCCATTCAGAAAATGCAGTTATAATAACACATGACAATACAACAGCGATCTGTTTGTTCATAAAACCTCCGGAAAAGGAATACATACTATATAATAATAAGATATGATTACTTATTCCATAAAATTTTCCATCAGTACGTCAATATTTATTATAAGTTTTGTGATTTTCTTTAAATAATTGATTAAAACCGCTGTTTTTAACGGGTTTTTTTAATTTAATTAACACAGTACAAGTCCGGCGCATCATGGATGTGCGCCGGCTTCGCGCCGCAGCCGTCCAAGGATGGACTTTGCGGCGCAACTTGTAAAAGTTTGAAATTAAAATAAGTAAAAAGAAGGCCCTCCGCCTTCGGAGGAGCCGCGGGGATCGCGAAGGGGGGTGCGGCTACCCCCCTTGCAGGTTAAGTGTAATATAACAATAAATTAATGTTGAAACTAAAATGCCTTCAATCTCTCTCCCTCTAAAGTGTCACCACCTCTCTTTGAGAAAAAGAAAAGCATTGCGAATGAAATCATGTGTATTAATCATTTCTGACTATTAAGTCAGTCTTTGCCATTTACTAAACCCATCATTCAGATATAATATACAAATACTCTCATAAAGTGTCACAAAGTCATCTCTAAATAAAAAAAGCTTGACTCGAAGAGGCTGTTTTCTAAGAATACTTTACAGTAACTAAGAATTTCTTCTTTTTTTACGAGAGGGAGTAATACATGGCTTTTCCTATGCCGGTTTATCAGATATTTTTCCATAGCGAAAAACGCCTGTAATACTGGAAATACCGGAGAGTTACAGTAAAATAATCATGGAGAATAAGATGACAGTTAAATCATTGAAGGAAGCAAGAAGAGATCAGATCCTGAAATCTGCTGAAAAGGTCTTCTCTGAGAAGGGTTTTCTTAATTCAACTATTTCCGATGTTGCAAAAGAAACCGGAGTGTCAGATACAACTATCTATGAATATTTCTCCTCCAAAGAGGAACTGCTTTTTTCTATACCTCGGGAGGGTATTGAGCTGAGCAAGCAGATGCTTGATTCGCATCTTAATTATATAAGCGGAACAACAAACAAGCTAAGGGGAATGATATATCACCTCTGCAAATTTTATCAGGATAATCCGTATTTTGCCTCAATATCACTGATGACACTTAAGACGAACAAAAAGTTTATGGAAACCGACACATATAAAGATCTTAAAGAATACTATAAGACAATGACGGATGTTATAAAGGAAGGTATACAGAGCGGTGAACTGAAGAGTGATACCGATCCCTATTTTGTAAGATCTGTAATTATTGGAAGTGTTGAGTTTGTAGTAATAAGATGGCTCATGTACGGATGCCCCGATGACAAAACCCAGCCTATACTGAGTGTTGATCCTCTGTTTAAACTGATTATGACCGGAACTAAAAAAGATAAGAGAATGAAGAACTTTAATTTTAAAATCAAAATCGAACCTGAAGATGAGGATGGAGAGGAGTAATAATTTTCCTTTCTGTCGAATAATTTATTTATTGGGAGATGGTGTTCTCGTCGAGCTGTATAAAAAAACCCCCTTGTTAAGGGGGTCGGCGTACCCGCCGGGGGGATTGCTATATCCACCTGTTCTTCTTAGCTTCAAATGTAAGCTCATCTCTGAACTGCGGATGGGCGATTGAGATTAGTCTCTTTACCCGCGTGTTTATACTTTCAAAGCTGAGATCCACAACTCCATACTCTGTACATACATACTCTATTTCATTTCTCGTTGTAGTGACTATTGAACCAAGCGGCAATGTGGGGAGAATTTTCGATTTCAGCTCTCCATCTTTGTCGGTGTATGAAGAGGCTACGGCTAGAATTCTCTTTCCGCCCTTTGACATCTTTGCACCCTGATTAAAGTTTACCTGCCCCCCGGTTCCGCTATATTGTTTAATCCCTATTGATTCAGATGCAGCCTGGCCGGTGAGATCCATCATCAGTGTTGTGTTTATAGATATCATTCCGTCGTTTTGTGCAATAGTTGCAGGCTGATTCACCCAGTGCACCTCTTTGAACTCGAACATTTCGTTTCTATCGAGATCACTGTAGAACTGGTTGGTACCTACAGCGAATGCGGTAATTATTTTTCCGGGGTAGAAATTTTTCCTGGAACCATTGATTACTCCGGCCTTTACAAGCTCGGTAACAGACGGAGTCACAACCTCTGAATGCATCCCCAGGTCCTTTTTGCTGTAGAGCATATGTCCAATAGCATTTCCCAATCCTCCGAAACCAAGCTGTATTGTTGAACCGTCGGGGATCATGTCTACAATGTATTTTGCCATTTGATTTTCTACATCAGTGATCGGTATTTCGGGAAGTTCGAAAATCGGAGAATTATTTTCTATGATGTAATCTATTTCGGATATATGAACTTTGAAATCCTCACCACTGCACCATGGCAGGTGGCTGTTGATCTCGCAGATAACTATTTCGGCAGGTTCAAGACATTCCTTTTTCGGAAGGAATGAACCGAAGCAGGACTTGTTTACATATCCATCTTTATCTGGAGGAGTTGCAGAGAAGGCAACCACTCTCGGAGCGGCCTTAAGGGCAACGTTCCCGAGATCGGAAAAGCTGTGAGGTTTGTAAGTGCCGACTCCCCACTCCATGCATATTCTTTCAAGGGGGCCCACAAACATTGTTTCTATGGTAAAGCTATCTTTAGCTTCTGGTTTCATGTAGTCATATAAAGCCATTGCAAAGCCCTGAAGGATTGTTACGTTTTTAAGTTCAGATGCTCTCGCTCCAAGAGCAGTGGAAAAGGCCTTGGGGATATTTACACCCCCACCAGCAAATATTGCATCTCCTGATCGTACAAGCGCTGCTGCCTGCTCAGGTGAAACCAGCTTTGCTCTGTAGTCATCCATAAATGAGGTTCGGGTTATGGTACGGTCTCTTCCGGTTTTTCCGCTGTTCATAAGATTTCTCCGTTAAATTTAATTATAACTATTTATTGAAAGCAATATAAAAGTAGTTATATATTAGTACAAATTGGAAAAAATGTATAAAAAACAAGCTAGAGTTGTTTAATATCTTAAAAACCATAGTATCTATAGTAAAATAAGTCAATAATAAAAGAGAGAGAAGTAAATTTATTATTATTAAAGTAAAATAAACATGATATAATCAAAGCATTTAATGGTTAAATTAATAACTGGTCTTTTGAGATGAGGAAGATTTTTCTTATCAAAGGCTGAGCGGATTTTAGAGAACCGGAGTAATATTTAAACTTCAATAGGGTTTTGTTTTTTTTGAATTTTTACGTTCGAGTAGAATTTTCTGAGAAAGGCTGTATCAGAATAACTCTGATACAGCCTCTATCTTATTTAAATTCAGCTGTGCCTGCTGCTAAAGGTTCACTCTGACATAACATGGTGTTCCATTTTTGAGCAAATGGATCCCATTCAGTATTTACAACAAGAGTAATTCTTAACTGCATATACATTTTATAACCCGGTTTCGCGTTAACCAGCCAGTTCTCAAAAGCGCCATCGAAGTTTGTTGTAATATTTTCATAATCTGCGCCGGTATCTTTGTAATACATTACTTCACTAATGTCAAAATCTATGTGACCTAATCCGCCCCCTTCAAGATGATCTCCGTCACTAAGCTTTACAGGCCACTTTTCAAGTTCTTTGTCCCCTCTGAATGAATGAGAAACCCAGAAAGTAACGAGAATACGTTCAGAGCCTTCAACAATCTTATCAGCGGCATAACCTTTTTTCAGTTTAGCCATATAAAAATTGTAATCTTTTCCGTCTTTTAGAAATGCTCTGAAGTTGAAATTTGATCCGGCTCCACCCTTGACATATGAAACACCATTTTTAAACTCAACCTGGTTTTTATCAAATTTGTCCCTTAAAGGTAATCCTTTATCTGAAGCGATAATTATTCCGGTGCCGTAAGTTTTTGCATACTGCGGATCATAATCCATTGCATAAGCTATACCTAAAATGAATAAGATAAATGTGAGGAGTAAAAATCCTTTTTTTAAAGTCATAAAATTTTCCCCTTAATTATTAATAGAATTGGTACAGAGAAAATAGATCATTAAAGAGGTAAAGTCAAAGAAATACTCTACAGAAGGAATTTTTTAAGATTAAAGTGGAATATATTGATTTATTGAGTTTTGCAAAGGGATCCCTCAGTAAAATGAAAGAGATTAAAAATTTAAAATTTCACAAATAATCCGGTTTGTCTCAGATGGAAATATGCACTAAAATGATTCTCAAAATTGAAAATGTGTTGATGAATCGATATAATACATATTAAATATTCGAAGATGTCAGAATTTATATGCAATTCTGCTTCGCTGATTTGTTAATTCCTGAAATGGATGATTGAAAGCGTTTGGGGTAAATCGTGAGAGTCTATAATAAAAAAGTACACATGTTTGAAAATAAAATAACCATTACTCTGGTTTAGATAAAAATTAAGAGGATTCGGATATGAAGTCACCTACGCAAGAACCGGAGGAACATCGGAACAATGCTTTCCAAATAATACATGAGTATTCCATGGAACTGGCGTACATGAAATATGAAGATATTTTTCCAGGAATAATAAAACAAATTTATAAGCTGTTTAATGCTAAAGGTGCATTGATCAGCATATATGACGAAACTACGCAGAACCTTGAAGTGAGTTATACAACATTGTCCGATAAAGAAAATTCCCGGTTTGCGAAGTTACTGGGGAAAAGCCTCATTGGTTTTAAAGTGCATGTAACTGAAGATAATTATAAGATGATGACAGAATCAATAGTAGGGGAGGCATCCTCTCTTTATGAATTGACCTTCGGTGCGATACCGGAGATTATAAGCAAGACCATCGAAAAGATATTCGGTTTTGGTGATTTCGTGCCGGTTGTCCTTCTTTATAAATCCAGCCTTGTCGGAACCATGGTCATAGCTCTAAATCCGGGCCAGGCAAAACCTGACAGAGAAGTATTGCTGGCATTTGCAGGCATAACAGCAAATGCGCTGGAACGCAAGAATGCTGAATTACGAAGAGAAGCTGCGATCGAGGCTTTGCGTCAGAGCGAAGCACGGTATCGGTTACTGGCGGAAAATATGTCTGGTACTATATGGCTGATGGATATGTCTTTAAAAATAACCTACCTCAGTCCGTCAGTGATAAAATTCCGCGGATTTTCAGCTGAGGAGATCATGGCACTCCCGTATGATAAAAATATCACGCCAGAATCACTGAAACTGGCGCTGAAGGTATTTGCCGAAGAAAAAGATAAGTTTCTTTCGAACCCGTCATATATACTTGACCGCACTTTGGAGTTAGAGTATTACCGGAAAGATGGTTCGACATACTGGTCGGAAAACAGATTCAGAATGATCCGTGATGAGAATGGAAAACCGGAAGCTATACTCGGGGAAGGGAGAGATATCACCGAGCGCAAGCAGGCTGAATATAAAATCAAAGAGAGTGAGGAAAAGTATAAATTTCTGACAAATAACATCCCCGACATTATTTATTCACTTGATGGGGAAGGGAAAATTGCTACAATAAACAGTACGGCGTTAGAGCGTTTTGGCTACACTGAGCAGAGTTCAATAGGTAAGCCTTTTATGGATTTTATACATCCTGAAGATCGTGAAATACTAATTAAATCATTTTTAAAAGCGCTGGAGGAAAAACGAAAAGAAACAACAGGTCTTCAATTTCGTCTTGTTGCAAAAAACGGTAACTGTTACTGGTTTGAGCTGAATGCCCGTGCCCGTTTTGATAATAAAGGCAGCTACATTGGAGAGGAAGGTGTATTACGCGACATTACCGATCGCAGACAAGCTGAAGATAAAATAAAAAGTCTGTTGGAGGAAAAAGAACTTCTTCTTCAAGAGGTGTATCATCGTATTAAAAACAATATGAATACAATCAAGGGACTCCTGTCGCTGCAGATATCCGCTGAAGAAAATCCGTCAACCATTGAATCCCTGCTGGATGCAGAAAGCCGTGTTCAAAGTATGATTTTTCTTTATGATAGACTCAACTGCAGCGAAAATTACAGAGAGCTGTCAGTTAAGGAATATATCACCTCTCTAGCTGAAGAAATTATAGGAAGCTTTCCCGGTAGAGGTAAGGTTGAATTAAAAAGTGAAATTAGTGACTTTATATTAAATGTAAAGCTGCTCACGCCTATTGGTATAATAGTAAATGAGATTCTAACTAACACAATGAAGCATGCATTCATCGGCAGAGATAGAGGCTTGATAACTTTATCCGCCTCGCACAATAAAAATCATGTTGTAATAATCATTCAGGATAATGGAGTAGGTGTCCCTGAAACTGTAAGTTTTGAAAACTCCACCGGATTTGGAATGCAGCTGGTAGGTATGCTTGTAGAGCAGATTGACGGCAGTATAAGAATCGAACGGGGTACAGGATCTAAATTTGTTCTTGAGTTTGATATATGAAGTGTATAATATTTGTCAGAGATAGATAAAAGGTTTAGTTAATGATAGATTTCCACACACACATCTTCCATTGCGAAGTTTTAAACTCAAGGGATATCTTTATGGATGATCCCGGTTTTAAGCTTCTCTATTCTTCAGAGAAGGCAGTGATAATTGATCACTCCGGATTACAAAATTATATTTCAGCTAATGAACTTCACGGTGCAGCTGCAATGTCGTTTCCATGGATTGGAGAAAAGCATTGTATGACTCAGAATGAGTACATGGCTTCTATCGCGGCGTGTAAGAATATTTTTCCATTCGGTATGATTCCGGTATCCGGCTCAAAAAGTGTAAGAGCTTATGCGGAGGAGATTAAGGCATACGGGCTTTATGGTATCGGCGAGTTGGCTTTTTACAATGACGGGATGAGTGATTCAAATATTAAATTTCTCAGAGAGGTTCTGGAGGCTTCAGTTGAGTTTTCTCTTCCGGTGTGCCTCCATCTCAATGAGCCTGTGGGACATTTTTATCCGGGGAAGTATGAACCATCACTTGGCAGAGTTTATGAATTGCTGAAACAGATTCCCGAAGCAACAGTGATTCTCTCGCATTGGGGTGGGGGGCTTTTATTTTACGAACTGATGCCGGAATCACGGGAAATTTTACAAAACGTTTATTACGATACTGCTGCAACACCATATTTATACCGCAGTGACATTTACAGTGCTGCAGTTAAAATTGTCGGGGCAGAGAAAATAATCTTCGGAAGCGACTTTCCTCTGCTTGGTGTAGAAAGATATAAAATTACTATTGAGAAAGAAGTTGATAAAAAGGAAGAAAGGGATAAAATATTTTCCGGGAATGCACGGAGGATTCTTGGAATTTGAAAATTCAATCCCACTCAAGAGCTGTTGCTTTAAAGATCAGATAAACTTTTTTCCCCGGAATGACATTCATTTTAATTGCCGATGATTCTGTAATATAACAGCTTAAAATGCGCCCGGAAGCTTCGGTTTCAACGCGGATTTTTCCTGTATTTCCTTCAGATATAAGAAGTGTGACTTTTGCCTCAAGATGATTAACAGCTGAAGTTCTGGACAGTTTTTTTTCTGAAAGAATAATGTCGTTCGGATGAAGAATTGCCGGAGCATCGCGATCCGGTGGTTCGGCAGAATATATTTTATCTCCGTCGGGGAGTGTTGTAAACCATAGATTATTTTTATCTTCAGTCCATGGCCCCGGGATGAGATTTGCGTTTCCCGAACCGGCAAGTTTGCCGTTATACAGCTTCCATATATGGTCTGTTACGCTGTTGAGCCAGGTAAGATCATGGCTTGAAATAATAAGTGTTGTGGAGTGTTCTTCTCTCATCCATTTAACTGCATTTATAATTGCCCGTGAACTTTCGGTATCGACATTGGCAACCGGTTCATCAAGAAGGAGTGCTTCCGGTTTAAGAATGAGTCTTGAAGCGAGTGCAACTCTTTTAGCCTCGCCGCCGGAGAGTTCAAACCATTTTCTTTTCATAAAAATATTATTATTAAGATTTACTGTTTCAAGAGCTTCTGCAGAACGTTTCTTTAAATCTTTGAAATCGTTTTTTACCCGCAATCCATAGGATACATTGTCATAAACTGTTCTTTTTAATAAATAGGGATCCTGCTGGAGCATTGTAGCATTAAGTCTGTCATTATATATTCCGTTAAAAATAATTTTTCCCGAAGACGGTTTTTCCAGGAAAGACATCAATCTTATCAGAGTACTTTTACCGCTTCCGTTAGGCCCTGATAATCCCACAGCTGAGCCTCTCTCTATTTTCAACTCAGGAATCCGGAGAGTGAACTCACCATAACCGTGTTTAATCCCTGAAATTTCGTAAAGGTATTTATTCTTCATCATAATTTCTCTATGCCCTTTTCCTGAAGAATATCAGAGCCCAGTTAACGGCAAAACTTATCAAAAGAAGTACTATTCCAAGGGCAATACCCATTGCAAATTCACCTTTTCCTGTTTCGAGTGTAATGGCTGTGGTAATGGTTCTGGTGTGCCACTTAATGTTCCCCCCCACCATCATGGAGACGCCGACTTCAGATATTGCTCGACCATATGCTGTGGCAGCAGCAGTCATAACTGCAAAACGCGATTCGTAAAGCGTACTTATAAGTATTCTTCTGGGGCTTGCGCCTAGTGTAATAAGCGTGCTGCGTAATCTCTCATCGAGACTTTCAATTCCTGTTGCACTTAAGGATACTACAAGCGGTAGTATAAGTATGACCTGTCCAACAACAATCCCTGATGTTTCAAAAAGAAGATTAAAATCTCCAAAAGGTCCTTTTCGTGTTATAAAGGCATATACGAAAAGGCCGACTACAACAGTGGGGAGTGCGAGAAGTGTATCCACTACTGTTCTTATCTGTTTCTTCCCGGGGAAGGTGTAATAACTCAGGGCAAAACCGCATGGCAGACCGATAAGAAGGCTTATCCCGATTGACAGTGATGAAACTAAAAGAGTTGTAGATATAGCGTCGTAGGTTTCAGTATTTCCCTGAAGTAACAATTTGAATGCGCTGAAAAATCCCTCTGTTAAAAAATCCATATTATCACATTTATATTCGCTGTTTTATTTGTGCGGAGTAAATAACTATCGTTGTTTATGTTTAGTTAAATACAAACATACCATCACCGCATGAGCGAAGATGGTATGTTTGTATAAGTATAAAGTAAATATAATTTGTAAATTACTATTTAGCGTTAGGAGTAAAAAGCTCTTTTCCCTCAAGTTTGTAATCTTTAATCATCTTCTGACCTTTTTTTGATGCCATCCATTTAATGAACTCCTTTGCCAGGCCATTCTTTACTGCTGAACATTTCGCAGGATTCACTTCAATAGCTGCATACTGGTTGAAGAGGTTGCTGTCTTTTTCAACAAGGATAACCAGAGGAGGATTTCCTTTATTTGTTGCTTCATATTTAATATAGGTTCCTCTATCTGTGATAGTATAACCTTCTTTCTCGGAAGCTACTTTAATTGTTGCAAGCATTCCCTGTCCTGTCTGGATATACCATGCTTCTTTGTCAGGAGCAAGACCGAATTTTTTCCATAGTTTAAGTTCTAGAGCGTTGGTACCTGATTTATCACCACGACTCATAAAATTAGCTTTTGACTCTGCAATTTTTTTCATAGCTTTTTCTACAGAAAGTTTTTTTATTTTCGCAGGGTCGCTTTTTGGTCCGATTATAACGAAGTCATTGTACATAAGTTCTTTTCTATTTATACCGTTACCATCTGCTACGAATTTTTTCTCCGCATCGGGGTCATGTACAAGAAGAACATCAGCATTGCAGTCAACGCCTGTTTTAATTGCTATTCCCGTTCCTACAGAGATCCATTTTAGTTCAATTCCAGTGTCTTTTTGAAATACCGGTGCCAGGTAATCGAGAAGTCCTGTGTCATTTGTACTTGTAGTTGTTGCCATCATGAGACTTTTACCTTCATCAGCAGAATAGACTGACGGGGAGATAAGTAGAGTCAATAAAAGAGAAGCGGTTAATATACTGAGACCAATCACTTTTTTCATAAGATACCCCTTATTTTTGATATTTGGTATGAAAAATACTCCGTACAGATATAAAGTCAACGATTAATAAGGGCAAATATCTTAAATAATCGTATAATATTACTAAAAATAACAACTGATTTTGATATCTCTGCTATATAATAATTAATATCTGGAAAAGACTTCTGAATCCTCAGAAGTGGGGCATGGTTTTTTATGAAATGATCAGGTACTTTTGCCGAGGGCAAGATTTCTTGACAGTAAAATACTCCTGTGGAATGAATGTCTTATAAATTTAATTAAAAGATGATAAAAGAGGAAAAAAGATGAGCGGTATAACAGCAACTTTCAAAACTTCAAAAGGTGATATCAAAGTTAATCTTTATGCAGATGAAACTCCTGTAACGGTTGGGAATTTCGTAAACCTTGTAAATAGGGGATATTACAATGGGCTGAAATTTCATAGAGTTATAGAAAATTTTATGATTCAGGGGGGATGTCCTCTCGGAACAGGTACTGGCGGTCCGGGATATAGATTTGAGGACGAATGTACACCTAAGCTTCCTCATAACAAACCTGGAAAACTCTCCATGGCAAATGCAGGTCCTGGAACAAACGGCAGCCAGTTTTTTATAACTCACGTTCCAACAGACTGGCTTGATGGAAAACACACTGTCTTCGGTTCAGTGGTAAGTGATGAGGATCAGGCCGTAGTTAACAGCATCAAAATGGGTGATAAAATTGAATCCATTACAATTGAAGGTGACACCACAGCACTTCTTGCAAAAGTTGCTGACAGAATAAAAGAGTGGAACGCGGTGCTGGATAGAAAGTAGTATTTGAATTTTTTATGTATTGAAACTATTGTCACTACAGGTTTGTCGGGCAGAGATGCTTCGACAAACCTGTAGTGAACCTGCCGAACTGCTGATTTTATTCACTCCATATTCACTTGTCTCCCTGAGCCTGTAGAAAGGGGGCAAATATTACTGAAAGACTCTCTTCCCATTAATAGATTGATAGAGAAAAAGCCAAATAAAGCTGAGGTGAATTTTATGAAAAAAATCGGTATAATCGGCGGAGTAGGGCCCGAGGCTACTGTGGAGTATTACAGATTTATTATAAATTATTATCGGGATAAAGTCCGGGACGGGAGTTATCCTGATATTATTATAAACAGTATCGACATGACTCGGATGATAAATCTCATCGCAAAAGATGATAAATCTGAACTGATAGGTTATCTCTCTGAAGCAGTAAAATCTCTCGCCGATGCAGGTGCGGATATTGCACTTATTGCATCAAATACTCCCCATCTCGTTTTTGATGAACTTGCCGGGATTTCAAAGATTCCTCTTGTGAGTATTGTGGAGACAACCTGCATTGAAGCTAAACGTCTCGGGTTGAAGAAGGCAGGTCTTCTCGGCACAGCTTTTACAATGAATAACAGTTTCTATCATAAAGTATTCGGAAAAGAAAATATTGAAGTAGTAACGCCTGATGAGGAATCGAAACAATTTATACATTCGAAAATTTTCGGCGAGCTTGTTTCGGGTATAATCAAGGACGATACGCGAAAAAAATTTATCGGAATAATCAGCAAAATGAAATCTGAATATGAAATAGATGGACTTATACTAGGCTGCACCGAGCTGCCCGGTATTCTTTCGGAAAATGATTTCCCGGGGCTGATTTTTTTAAATACTACAGCTCTACATGCGAAAAGTATTGTAGATAAAATTCTCTAAGTCTATTTATAAATACAATGAGTTTAGAATTTCTCAGATTTTTATATCTCGCCGGGGATTGGAGGGGCTGTTTGGTGGAAGCGCAATTGTTCTTCGGAATAGGTTAAGTATTTAGAATTACTCTCTATACTCGGCAACAAGCAGGGCAAAATCGTCATCTTTTATATTTTCTGCAGGAGTAAAAATTTCATCATAAATTTTCTGGCATAAATCATCCGAAGAGAGTTTATAGTTCTGTGCCAGCATCGCAATAAATCTCTCTTCACCAATCATGTTTCCTGAAGAATCCCTTGTTTCAAAAACACCATCTGTGTATAGAACAATTTTATCTTTATGATATAGTGTATGTTTAATCTCTTCGTATGAAGAATTGAATGAATCAAAAAGTATTTTGCCGGAAGGTTTAACCTGTTCTATTTCTCCGTTTTCACGTATAATTATCATCGGAGGGTGACCGGCACTTGCCGATGTTATGACTCCGCTTTTAAGATCAATACAGCACATGTACGCGGTGATAAAGTTATCTCCTATTTTGCCTCTTAATAAATTTCTGATCTCAATAAATGCATCACCCGGTCTCTGAATAAAACTCCCCCATGAATGAAGGGACATCTTTACCATTGAGGCTATCATGGCAGAAGATGCACCGTGCCCTGATACATCACATATGAAAAGTCCATATTCATTCATGCCGTCTCTGTAATGTATATCGATAAAGTCTCCGCCTACACCCATAATCGGCTCGTACTTATATGCAACTTTCAGTTTATTTATATCAGGAATATTTTTAGGCAGAAGAGACATTTGTATTTTTCGTGCAAGCTGAATATCACTTTCCATTTCGGATTTCTGCATCTCTATCAAGGCAGTCCTATTTTCTACAATTTTTTCAAGATTATCTTTCATGTCAGAAAGGTTTTGATACATAACTGAATTTGCAAGAGCTATCGTCGCATAAGTGCTTAAATTGCGGATGAATCTGATTTCATTTTCTTTTAATCTGTTGTTATCTATTTTTTCGGTTAGAGTCAGTATTGCGATGAGCTCATTCTGATGTACCAGAGGAATTATATACTCACTTAAGGACTGAACAAAAAGCGGAATGAGTAAACTGGCAGAATTGTTCATTTCATCATCAGATTCAATTAGACTTTTTTCAAAAAATATTCCATTGAGCAGTACATGCTCAGTTCCGTTAACTGCATCAAGAACATCTCCCTGTGAATTAACAAATCCGCCCGAATAACCTCTTCTTATGTACAAAGACGCACTTTCAACATTCAATGCTTTGCGGAGCATCATTATCATTTGAATTACAAGTTCATCAAGATTTTTAAGCATCGTGATGTCTTTAATAAAGTTTTTTTCCATTTTAGAGAGATTGTAATTTCTCTTGTTGAATAAGTGATTTATCAGAGGCTGAACTTTAATGAAATAGTAATAGTTAACAAAAAACCAGATTAGAAATATTGCAACAAGTCTGACGGAATCCAGCCGGTTAAAATTATTTTTTATAAGAATAAATATAAATATATTCGGAATCGAAATTAATGATGAGAGTGTAATCCAGAAGATAAATAAGTGCAGCACACGGCTTATTCTGATAAGTCTGTATTTTAATATTCCGTAAGTTAATATTCCAAGCGGAATAAATATAAAATTACTAAGCGGATAAAAATCTATTCCGAGGACGGAGAGTGCATTCGTTGCAGTTAGAGCAGCCGAAGAAAAAAATGCCGTGAATAGATAGTAGAATTTTAAACGTATAACATGATTCTTTTCATCTCTAATTTTAATAATAAAAAGTGTAAGTATATAGATAGTGGAACAGATTGCATATGCGGTGAAAATCCTGAGAGCAACTCCTCCCTTTGGAATAATTCCCCATTCGAAGGTATAAAATCCGTTAAAATAGTATGGAGTGTGAACAAAGAATGCCAGAATAGAACTGAATATAAAACAGAGAAATATAATTACCTTATTTATTCTATCGGTTATTACCTGAAAAAAAAGCATCGTGACGACGGGAGCAAAGACGTAGAGAGTATGAACGGTTCTCTCTACTGTCATGATTTTATCCTGATCTGTTTCTATTGTATAATACATCAATGAATATGAAAGCAGGGTCCACCAGAAGCAGATAAGAGCCAGAAGAACATTTTCTCTTTTAAACCTTCCCCATATAAGAGATACAATTCCAAGTGAATATCCGGTTAGAAGACATAGAATAGGAGGTATTATATATGGGGAAAATTCATTCATTCTTACATATCGTAAATGATTCTTTTAACGTCAACTTTTTTATAATTGTATTATTTCATGACTTCGGGGAGTATTCACTTTATAAAATGATATGGAAGAAGTTTTTTCCGGAGAAACAAAATGAATAATTCAATTCTATCAGATAAAAAAAATAGTGTCAGAGGAACTATTTATACTTCAGCCGCTTTTATAATCTGGGGACTGCTTCCGGGTTACTGGAAGATGCTTAAAAGTGTCCCCTCTGATGAAATTGTTTTTCATAGAATAATCTGGACATTTGCCGTTTCAATAACGCTTGTTTTTCTCACCGGCAGAAGAGGAGTGCTCAGGAATATTTTAAAGCGCCGAAAACTCCGCGTCATAGTTTTTCTTTCGGCAATAACGATTGTGGTTAACTGGCTGATATATGTTTATGCGGTGAACACAGGCCGCATCGTTGAAGCAAGCCTCGGTTATTTTATAAATCCTCTGGTTAATATTTTTCTTGGAATGATTGTTCTTAAAGAGAGACTTACATTAATGCAGATTGCAGCTCTCTTTCTTGCTGCCGGGGCGGTGATATACATGGCTTTTGATTTTGGAAAGTTCCCATGGATAGCGGTAACTCTTGCATTCAGTTTCGGAATGTACGCCTTGATAAAAAAAATGGGCAACCTCGATTCAATTGCTTCGCTAAGTGCCGAAACGCTTTTTCTTCTCCCGGCGGCATTGCCGGTAATTTTTTTCAGGGAATATAGCGGTACAGGTACGATGGGAAATATTTCTTTATCGATGGATTTTATGCTGATTAGTACAGGTGTGGTATCTGCTCTTCCGCTTTTCTTTTTTGCTCAGGGAGCCAGGATGATTCCCCTATCGCGTGTTGGTTTTCTGCAGTATATGTCTCCGACAATTATGCTTCTCATTGGAGTAATTTTATATGGAGAGAATTTTACATTTACCCATGCTGTAAGTTTTTCATTGATCTGGTGTGCTCTGATTCTCTATACAGTTTCAAGTTTAATGGGAAGAAGAGAAAAATCAGTCTGATATAATCCGGTTTCGTCCATTTTCTTTTGCTCTGTAAAGTGCCGAGTCGGAGCGCTGAAGGACATCATCTATGCTCATATCATCCTTTAATGAAAGTGATGCCCCGATGCTTATGGTGATTTTAATTGCACAATCATGGTGATGAATATCGAGAGCCTCCACACGTTTTCTAAGCCTTTCACCGATAATCATTGCAGCAGGGATATCAGTTTCAGGGAGGATAACTGCAAACTCCTCTCCACCTATTCTTCCGATAATATCTGAAAGCCTTAAACTCAGTTTCATGGTGTCAGAGACAGTGTGTAGAACGGTATCGCCTGCCAGATGACCGTATGTATCATTTATTTTTTTAAAAAAATCGAGATCTATCATCAGCAGTGTGAAAATAGATTCATATCGTTTTACTCTTTCATATTCATGAAGAAGTCTTCCCATAAAATATCTTCTGTTTACAAGACCGGTAAGTTCATCTGTGATTGCAATTCTCAGCAGTTTTTCCTTTGCTCTTTTGAGTTCAATATGTGTTTTCGCTCTTGCCATTAGTTCCTGATGCCGGAAAGGTTTTGTTACATAATCAACAGCACCGCTTTCAAATCCCTTAATTATACTTTTTTCATCGTTCATGGCACTTAAAAATATTACAGGTGTGTGTTTTATTTTTGGATTGTTTTTCATTACTTTGCAGAATTCATAACCGTCAATTCCCGGCATAACAATATCAAGAAGAATAAGATCAGGTGAATTGGTGTTTACAAACTCAATGGCGCTCTCTCCGTCAGAACAGACCGCTGTTTCGTATCCGTTTTTATTCAATAATTTTTCGCAAAGTTTTGCGTTAACGGAATTATCCTCAACGATAAGAATCAAAGGTCGTGGTTCATCCAAAATCTGCTCCTGAAATACTAATTTGAAATCGTACCCATGCTATGGGTTTGAGGGAAAAGGTCCGATACATTAAAATCTCTGCCGGTCATCTGTAAATACCAAAAAATCGGATAATCTTTCCTGTATGATAAATTTAATAAAATCCCGGAACAATAAGTATTTTTTTTTATAGTTTTAAAAAAAAATGGAACTTCACGTATATTCATGATTTTGTATAATGGCTTGACTATTGGTTTAAATTATAATAAAATAATAACAATGAATATGTAAGCTATCTGAAAACCAGAGGAATTTTATCTCCGGTTTTTGAATAGTTATTGAATATATCTTTCGACGGTTACGCGGGGATAAGTATATGATCGGCAGGGATTTGTGAAAATAATTATCGGGCACACTAATATGGATCTTGACTGCATAGGGTCCATTGTTCTGGCAAAATATCTCTACCCTGATCACATCCCTGTAAGGAGCAATCTTATACATCCTGCTGCAAAGAATCTTGTTAATCTTTATCACTATCATCTTGATTTTAAAACTATTGATGATATAAGATGTGAAAATGTAGAGAGAGTGGTAATGGTCGATACCAGGTCACGCTCAAGAGTCAGAGAATACTTTGATGTGATAGAAAATCAGGTTAAGGAGATTGTCATATATGATCACCACTCAGCGGAGTCCTGTGACTTTGAAGGGGCCGAGATGCACGAGGGAAATTACGGATCCAACACTACAATGATTGGGCTTGAGCTGATTAAAAACAGAATTTCTATCTCACCAAAGGACGCAACAATAGCTCTAACAGGTATTTATGCCGACACAGGTAACTTTACCCATGATAATGTATCTGAAGATGACTTCCGGGTAGCATCGTATCTCCTGAAAAATTTTGCCGATATAAAACTTGTTATAAATTTTCTAAGAACTCATAAAGAAGATTATCAGATGTCGTTGTTTCACGATATAATGAATACGCTTGTCTGTCAGGATATAAATGGACACCGTATTGCTTTCAGCTATTATTCCATGGATAAACAGGCCGCAGGTCTTGCCGAGGTGGTTGAGGAGATTTTTAATGTAGAGAGACCCGATGCAATATTCGGAGTCTTTCATTTCGAGAAACCGGGAAGTACCGTAATAATTGGAAGAAGCGGAAAAAATGTTATTGATCTCACGGATATATTAAAGCCCTTCGGCGGAGGCGGTCATGCAAAGGCGGCATCTGCACTGATAAAACAGGGCGAGGGGAGAGAGATTCTGAAACATCTTCTGGAGGTACTTAGTCTGCAGCTTCAGCATGCGGTAACTGCAGAGAATATGATGACTAGAAATGTTGTGACAATCCGGGATACATGGACATTGAAAGAGGCTTCGATATATTTTGAAGAGATGGATATTTCCGGTACACCGGTTCTGAATGAAAAAGATGAACTCTGCGGTATGCTTACGCTTAGGGATATTATGAAGGGTAGAAAACAGGATCAGATGAACTCGCCGGTAAAGGCCTATATGAGAACAAAGCTTATAACATGCGGAACCGGTGCAAACATCAGAGAGATTGAACATCTTCTGTTTATTAACAGCGTAGGTCATCTCCCTGTAATTGAAAATGGAAAACTAACAGGGATTATCACAAGATCTGACCTGCTGAAAATTTTAAAAATTACCTGATTAGATAATCAGATAGTCTCTTCAGCTTTCTTAAGAAGCTCCTTGGCGCTTTCCAGAATATTATTTGAAGATAGAGCAAGATCTGTAATCTCTTTTACCATCTCGCTTACTATCTCGTTAAGATCTTCCAGTGCATTGCTTGTATTTTCAAGGGCGCTCTTCTGCTCATCTGTGCCTGCACCTATTGAACGGGCAAGTTCAATATTGGTCTCCATCTGTTTGATAATTGAGTTGATATATTTCTCTTCAACAGTAAGAGAGTCCTGAAGTATTTTTATATTATCTGTGCTTCCGGACATGGCGTTGATCATATCCTTAATCATTGCGGAGGAGTCTTTGATAACATCAACTCCTTTCTTTGTAACAGTATTGTTAAGTGAAAGAACCTTCTCTATCTCTTTGATACTTTCAGTTGTCAGAAAGGCAAGCTTACCGATTTCATCGGCAACAACTGCAAAACCTTTACCATGATCTCCAGCCCGCGCAGCCTCTATGCTGGCATTGAGAGATAGAAGATTTATTTTATCAGCTATATCGACTATTATTGAAACTGTCTCGGCAATTTTACCGCTCTGAGCGGCAATTGTATTCATTGTATTTTCAACTTCCTGAAGCTTAAGGTTTGCTTCTGTTGTCTTTTCAGATATTCCATGAAGTTCTGCAGATGTGGAGTTAAGATTTGTTTTAGTTTCATTTTTAATATTTTTAAAGTCACCTACAATATCATCCATCCGGACGTTACCCTCTATCTGATCAATAGTGGTGTTGTGTATACTTTCAGATGAGCTGCGGAGTTCCTCCAGTGTCGCCGAGATTTCCTCAAATGTTGCCGCCTGGCTCTGCATTTTGTCATTAAATTTAACTACAAGAATGTTCTGTGAGTCAACTTCGGAGAGCAAAGTGGCAACACTATCTTTTGTTTCAATATTCATACTGTGCATCTGTGCTATTCTTTTTTCGATTTCAATGTTCTGAGCAGTTGTCCTCTGCTCGAAACCATTTACAATTCGTATCCATCTGAAGGCAACATAGCCAAGAATGAACATGGCTATTATCATGAAAACTTCCCTTGTTGGTATTACTCCCAGATAAGGCTGTCCGTTAACCACCATATTCCAGGAAAACTCGGCTCCCTCAGTAAGAGCCATATAAAGGATAAGTGACCATATTGATATAACAAGTATTATAATGAATATGAAGAGTTTTTCTCTGAGAAACAGACATGTGAAAAAGGCGAGCATTACAAGAAGCATAGAACTGTTATATGATTGAAGAGTAAATGTCCATCCGAAGGCGACTGCATATTTCAATTTTGTAACAAATGGCATAAGGACAGTTATTATAGATAGAACCCATGGAATGACCTTGGAATCTTTTTTATGTTTTTTTAACCTGAAAAAAATAAAAGAGAGAAATATACAGAAAAGAGACAAAACTAAAACAGGAACAACTTCAGCAGCAGGGACCCGGCTGTATATAAGAAATGATACCCCTGTGAAAAGCGTAAGAGTTAAAGCCGTAAGATAGGCAAAAGCCATTTTTATATGTAGAGATTCCTTAGCCGTGTATCTTTCTTTATTCATAATTTCCTCTCATTTCAGGCCTTTAAGTGTAAATATTTTGAACTAAATACATACTCAAAGCCGAACAAATGTAATATATTTGACCATGTTTATATGTAAAGCAAAATTATATACGAAATAGAACCTATTGTCATAATCGCCATCTTCGGTATAATTAAATAGGGAAAAAAAATACAGCCCGGGGTGGGCTGTTTTAAAGTTTGCCGGTTCTTTCATGAGGATTTGGTTGAGCTGTACAAAAATTTTTTGTACAACAAGTGTGTTGTATTCAATAAAACAATTAAATACCATATAGTCAATAGCCGTTGAAACTTTTTTTAAAAAAAATAAAACCACGATTTTTGCGGTGATTCCTGATTAAAATATAATTTAGCACTATTAACCTGTTACATAGTGTTTTAATTGTTATATTTTGTCAAATAAAATAGAACAAAATTACGATTTTATGAACAGCATACCTAATTTATTCCTTAAAAACTCTAAAAATTCAAGAGATGTATATTTACTTGTTTTTATAAAAAGAAAAAATATATTAACATTAATTCGATTTTAATCAATATCTTATAAGAATATAATGATTAATCTTTTTAAGAGGGATATAGATTATGAAATTCAAACTGGCGGTTAGTATCCTCTTTATATCTCTTTCAATAGCTGATGTTTTTGCCGAGGCATTTTTCGCAGGGAATGCAAGCTCAGTTAATGCTGATAGCGGTTATAATGCTCTTAGAAATCCTGCATTAATGAGCGGACAGAAAAAAGATTCGGCAGCGGTGTCTTATTTTTATTCATATAATGCTTATAATGATATTTCCGGAGAAATTACCGGAGTACTGAACTTAAAAATGGATGTTGAATCAAAGGAAAAATACAACGGAACCTTGTCGCTTTCATACGTAAAAAAGTTTACGGATTATTCATTAGGTATCGGCATTAGAAATCCCGATGGAACGGATCAGTTTCAGATCAAAGAAACAACAAATAAAACTACAGGTGTCGCACTGCCGATAAATAATAAAACAGAAGAGGATAAAAAATCCTTCGCTCTATCAACGGTTCTTTCATTCTCTAAAGATCTTGCTAGAGATGAATCTTTTGGTATACAGTTTGAGGTCGGCGCGGCATCTTCAACTGTTAAGAAAGCAAAATATGAAAGTCTGGGCCCAAAAGATTCTGTTATGCAGATCACAACGGATAAAATCATAGGTAACCTTAATTGCGGATACCGGTATGTAAGTAACAGGTTTGAATTTGGCGCAATACTTAAATTCGGTGAATATGTTTATGAAAAAGAGGAGTACTCATATAAGGATAATCTGTCATCGAACAAAAATTCTAAAAAAGTATCTCCGTATTTTTATAGAAACAAAGGGCCGGAGTATACTTTGGGATTAGGATATAATATTACAAACAAACTGCTTTTTAATTTTGAGACAAAGATTGGAATGCCCTATGTTGTAAGCAAGAACGAACTTAAGGATGATGATGACGGAGTTTTTGCTGAAAAAGGGGGTAAAACTTATCTGGACTATTCCGGCGGGGCAACGGGGGGATTCAGTTATAATTACAGCCGGAATTTCAACTTTGGATTCGGCGTAGGAGCTGCGGTTTATAAAACAGAGTCAACAGATAGTAATGAAATAAAAACCGGTGAGGGGACTTTTAATGCCTACAGTTTTATTTCAGGGGCTGAAATAAAGCCGGCCGAAGGAGTAAGTATTCTCTTCGGTCTCGGCTGCTATTATATCAGGCAAACTGCAAAGGCAGATATCGGATCATTAGTTCTGAATCTTAATATTGATTCACTTTATCTCAACGCAATCGCCGGCGCTTCAATGTCCTACTGAAAGTACTCCGGTAAAATTGCAGCCAGCTTTTTAGCCTGGTCTTTGTCCCTCTTTTCCGGAGCAGTAATCACTGCAAATTTAGCTGCTTCTTTACAGCCGCAAGACCTCTCCTTCCCGAGTTTTCCCGCAAGCATTTTAACAAGCTCTTTAGCATTCGCGGAGTTGGTGTTCATATTTTTAATTACAATGTCAATTGTTACATCCTCTTCACTCTCATGCCAGCAGTCGTAGTCTGTACTCATGCATATAACGGCGTAACATATCTCCGCTTCGCGAGCCAGTTTTGCCTCCGGTATTGAACTCATATTGATAATTCCGGCGCCCCATGATCTGTAGAGTTTACTTTCGGCTCTGGTGGAGAATGCAGGGCCCTCCATTACAATAAGTGTTTCATTTGTGTGCATCTTAAGTCCAAGTTCCTTTGCGACCGGGAGTATAATATCGTGAAGTCTGTTACAGAATGGGTCTGCAAAACCAACGTGCGCGACAATTCCGTTTTCAAAAAATGTTCCGCTTCTTGCTTTAGTTCTGTCAATGACCTGGTCAGGGAGGACAAAATCAAGAGGGGCGATCTCCTCCTTAAGACTTCCCACTGCGGAAAAAGCGATAATCTGTTCAACTCCGATCATTTTCAGTGCTGCAATATTTGCTCTGAAGTTAAGCTGATGAGGAGCATGGAGATGTCCTCTGCCGTGTCTCGGTAGAAATGCTACGGTTGTCCCGTTTATATCGACAATATCAATTTTGTCTGATGGTTTTCCCCATGGAGTGTCAATGTCCAGCTGTTCAATAAGTTTTGCCCCTTCAATGTCGTAAAGGCCCGATCCCCCGATAAATGCAATTTTCGCTTTTTTCAAAATCTATTCCTCCTGAAGTAATTTTCAATTTAACAGTATAGGGCATTTATATGATGATGCTTTCAGAATGAAAAGTATTTTTTTGTTATAAAAATAATTAGAATTATTTTTATCATTTCTGCCATCGGCTCCAATATCATTGATTAACAATTACCTGAACATGTCAAAACGGCTCCCTAAATCCACCGGAAGGGGACTTTAATGAGTTCAAACCTTCCTGACCCTATCCCCTAGAGGGGGCAAAGAGTATAACAGTTTTATCGCTGTTAGTTTTATTCTTATAATTTCTTTTACAATTCCAATATTATTTAATACATTTTCATCTTTAATTCGCAATGTAATGATTCCAATACTCATCAGGAATTCACTAATAATTTCCCTCCTGCGTGCACACTCCGGGGGACAGGGGGCTTTTCAGGAGGGGTGATGCTTTAAGTAAAAAAATGATTAATCCCTAGATCAAGTTAAAGGGATTTAACTGTGTATTAATACTTCTTGACTCTCTATTAATAAACTTTATATTTATTCTATTGTATATGGTTAAATAAAATAAAAAAGTGAGGCGGAGATGGCTAAAGATATACTCTCAACAGCTCCTGAAACTGACTACGTAGAAAAAGCACCTAAAATTGACGAGAAGGAATTTCAGAAGGTAATCGATTCCAGAAGGTCTGTGCGGGTTTTTGACGGGAAACCGATACCAGACAAAATTATGAATATCTGTCTGGAGAATGCTCTTCTTGCTCCGAATTCATCAAACCTCCAGCCATGGGGATTTTATCTTGTACAGAACCCGGCAAAGAAAGATGCCCTTATTAAAGCATGTCTCGACCAGGTTGCTGCCAAAACTGCGTCTGAATTGGTTGTGGTTATTGCCAGGACTTCAACATGGAAGGATAATGCCTCAGAGATGCTTAATCTATTTGCAAAGGCAGCGGATGTTCCAGCTGCTGCAAAGAGCTACTATAAAAAAATTGTTCCCTTTGTATATAATATGGGCCCGCTTGGAATTTTTGGTCTGATTAAGAGAGTGCTTTTTTTCTTCAGAGGATTATCAACACCGATTATCCGCGAACCAGTAACCAGAGCGCATATAAGACAGTGGGCCATCAAGACTGCGGCGCTGGGAGCTCAGAATCTGATGCTGTCACTGAGGGCTTACGGTTATGACTCCTGTCCCATGGAAGGTTATGATTCAAAAAGGATAAGAAAAATTCTGTCACTGCCGAAGGATGCGGTAGTGGTAATGGTTATTGCAGCGGGCAAACGCGGAAAGGGCGGAATCTACGGCGGACGAATTAGATTTGACAGTGTAAGGTTTATCAAGAAAGTGTAACTTTTTTTAAAAATTTATAAAAAGTATGATAATACTTAGATCGTTTTTTTAGAGGTTGTCAATCAAAATGACAGTCTATTATTCTTCCACACACACACACACAAAAAAAGTCCGGCGCATCATGGATGTGCGACGGCTTCGCGCCGCAGCCGTCCAAGGATGGACTCTGCGGCGCTTTGGTACAAGTTCTATATTACATTAAGTAAAATAAGGCCCTCCGCCTTCGGAGGAGCCGCGGGGTTCGCGAAGGGGGGTGCGGCTACCCCCCTTGCATGTTAAGTATTATATATAACTATAATTTCATGAAAATAAAAAACCCTACTTCTGAATCCACTGCATCGCATATCTGTTAAGCTCCGCATTATTCTGAAGATTCAGTTTCTCCTTTATTCTTTCCCTGTATGTAGAGATTGTATTTGTACTTACCGTGAGAACCTCAGCGATTGCTCTGTTAGTTATTCCTTTACCGATAAGATTAAAAACTTCAAATTCTCTTTCACTTAAATTTTCAACGGGAGACGATGTAAAGTTCTGACCACCGGTAATTGACCTTTCGAGAAAGTGATCTATCATTGTATCGCAGATATAGATTTTTCCCTGAAGTACTCTTCTTATAGCCTCGATTACTTTGCTCGTTGCTTCACGCTTGGTGATGTATCCCCGCGCCCCGGCCTTCAGTACGCGGTCTGCAAAGATCAGTTCCTCATGCATAGAAAGAATCAGCACAGGAATATTCGGATAGGTTTTTTTCAGCTCTTTGGTAAGTTCGATTCCGCAGCTGTCTTTAAGAGTAATATCTACAATAATAAGATCGGGCTGGTTATCTTTTATATACTTGAAGCACTCGGCCGAGTTTTCACATCCGCCGGTTACTATGAGATCATCTTCTTTGTTTATAAGCTGTGATATTCCGTCTCTGAATATCGGGTGATCTTCAACTATAAAGATTCTGTGTTTCCGGTTTAGTTTTAGGGAACCTTCCGCCATATGATATCCTCCCTTCTGATTTTAAAATATTAATTGGAATCTTTACATTTATTGTGGTGCCTTTTGGTCTGTTTTTACGGATAGAGAAGACTCCGTCAATGATCTCTGATCTGTACTTCATAATTTTGAGACCCATGCCGATGTTCTTGTCTTTATCATTTTCCTTTTTTATTCCGGAACCATTGTCTTCAATTGTGAGAGTCAGATTGTCGCTGCTGCGTTCAAGTGTAATAGTGATAAGCGAACCTCCTGAATACTTTGCTGCATTCAGTGTGGCCTCCTGGGCTATATAATAAAGATTAGTGGCAAGAGTTATATCTTCAATAATAATCGATTCATCATAAGTGAATTTACATTCTACTTTATAAAGATTGCGCACAAGTTTCATAAGATTCATAAGCGGAGTCTGTATGCCTGAAGATTCAAGATCAATGGGGCATAGTCCCCGGGCAAGTCTGTGGGTCTTTGTAATGGCTTTGTTTATTAAGGCGGCAATTTTTTCAGCATCGGCAGATTCAGGGATCTGATTTTTTTTAAGTGTCATTGACAATACCTGCGATAATGCTTCAATGCCGATAAGGTGAGGATTGAGGTCATCATGAAGGTCGCGGCTAACCTGCTGTCGTATTCGTTCAGATATAAGAATAATTTCTCTTTCAAGTTGCTTTCTTTCCGTGACATCCCGTCCAACTACAAGCATTCCGTAATTTTCGCTGTCAAGTTTGATGGGGCTTGAAATGGTTTCAAGTTGAATCATCTCCCCGAGAAAATTGGAAACTTCGATGCGGTTCTTATAATTTTTAAAATCCCTGCGGCTTTCATCAATCAGAGCAGATGGTGTGAGGTACTCAATCCCGGGGAAAAGTATATCCCGGACATTTATTGTGTTATTAGAATCTTTTTTTATACCGAAAGTTTCGTAACCCGAATTGTTAAGATAATTTATGGAACCATTTTCATCATAAACAATAATTATATCCTTGGCATTCTCCGCAAGAAGTCTGTACTTCTCTTCGCTTGCCATGAGTGCATCCTGGGCATTTTTTGTTTCCGTAACATCATTGAAGAAAAGAAGTACTGCCGGTTTATCTCCCCATATTGTAAGGACAGAATTTATCTGAAACCATCTTTCATTACTCCCGGTATCAATAATTTTTACCGGAGAGATGGTGTTTGATTCCGTGCCGTCAAGTCTATGGTGATATTCGCCACGTACAATTTCGTTAAAATCAGAATGAACCAGTTTGTAGAATTTTTTGTTGAGCACCTGTTTTTCAGAATAGCCGGTGATTTCACAGAGCTTGGGGTTTACATAGCGCACCATTTCATCCTGGATAATTGCAATGGCCTCTTTTGTATTCTCAACTAGAAGTCTGTAGTTCTGCTGAGTAGCTGCAAGGATCTCTTCTGCTTTTTTTATTTCGGTAAGATCGATTATTGAAGCAACACTTTTCTTTGTTCCGGGTATTATTGTAATTGTCATAAAGGCATTATGATATCTCTGAAATTTATCGATCAGCCTGAACTCAAAGTTCATAGGAGCCGCGCCGCTTTTCCGTCTTGACTCATGGTTTGCTTCAAGCATAATCCGGTCTACGGGATCTACAAATTCCGTCCATTTTTTTTTACCTTCTATTTCTTCACGTGTATATCCGGTAATTTTTTCACACTCTCCATTTATCAGTGAGATGGTTTTATCTTCATCAAGAAAGAGCATTGCGGTACCGGTTGATTCAAAAACTATTTTGTAATCTTTCTCGGTAGATTTAAGTCTCTCTTCAGCTTTTTTTCTTTTTGATATATCGCGGATAAAGGCCTGAATTCCATTCTTTCCGTTAAAATTAAAATATGTCGAGGAGATTTCTATATCAATTATTTCGCCATCAACGGTGATCATTTTATCTTCAGTAGAGATATAGCTTTTTTTATTATTAAGAATGAGATCAACGGCGCGTTTGAGAGATTTGTGACTTGCCGCCGGGATGAAGTCCCAGATATCACGGCCGGTAACCTCTTCGGTTTTCTCTGCGTGTAACAATTTCAGCGCAGTGTTATTTGAAAAAATAATTTTTTCATCAACATAGACAAATATTGCATCGGGGGATGAATGTGCAAGGTCCCTGAAGTTTGCCTCAGTGAGTTCTAAGGAACCGTTTTCCTTTTTTTCCGGATTAGTGTTCGGAATTTGTTCTATCATCTGATCCATTACATTTCTTATTATAAAGTGAATTCCAGGTATATTAAACTTAGAAATAGTTAAAGTCTTTAGTCAAGTAAAGTTTATGAATGGATAAAAACGGTGCAGCGGTAATTTATTCCCCTCTGCGCCCCCTCTGGCCTCTGGCCATCAGTCGACGCTTTTTGGACATCCTGTCCGCGATCGACACAGAAACATCCTGTTTCTAGTCCCCCATGAATGGTGGAGAGGAAATACTAAGCATTCTGTATCCTCCTTGCCCCATCTCATCATGGGGAAAGGTGCCCGGCGGGCGGATAGGGGCGGAGAGTTTATCCCGTTAAACACTATATTAAAAATGCATAATAAGTTGATATTTCAAATATAAGCCGTTAAATTAAAAAAAATGTGACTAAAATTATTTATAGTTGTCAAAAATGACATAATAAATGGAATAAACCGTATAAATTCAAAATATAAGGAGATGTTATGGATATTAAAAATCTTTATCCCGTGGAGAAGGATATTCCTGAAGAACATAATATAGAATATATAGTACAGAAGGAGTATCTGATAAATGGAGAGCTCCGGACCTGGGGCGGGCCGATGCATACAGTACTCTCTCCGGTATATATAAAAATCGGAGATGAGCTTGTTCAGAAAAAGCTGGGTGAGTATCCCATGCTCACAGCGAAGGAGGCTGCAGAGGCAGTCGATGCAGCTGAAAGAGCCTTTGATTCAGGGCGTGGTTTGTGGCCGACAATGAGTGTCGCTCAGAGAATAAAACATATGGAGAAGTTTATCCTTCTTATGAAGGAGATGAAAGATGATGTTGTCAAACTGATTATGTGGGAGATTGGGAAATCGTGGAAGGATTCGATCAAAGAGTTCGATAGGACGGTTCAGTATATAATTGATACAATCGATGCAGTTAAAGACCTGGACAGGAAGAGTTCAAGGTTCGAGATGGAAGAGGGTGTTATAGGACAGATCAGGCGTTCTCCGCTTGGGGTTGTTCTCTGCATGGGACCATTTAACTATCCTCTCAATGAAACTTTTGCAACCCTCATCCCGGCAATAATTACGGGAAATACCGTTGTGTTTAAACCACCCAAGTTCGGTGTTCTGCTGCACAGGCCGTTGCTTGAGGCATTTAAGATTTCGTTTCCCAAAGGTGTTGTAAATACTCTATACGGCGATGGAGCCAGCATCATCCCCCCTGTAATGGCTTCGGGGAAGGTAAATGTTCTGGCATTTATCGGGACAAGTCATGTTGCGGATATTCTGAAGACTGCACATCCCAAGCCTCACAGACTAAGATCTGTACTTGGACTTGAGGCAAAAAACACAGCAATTATTCTTGCCGATGCAATTCTTGATAATACTGTAAGTGAGGTTCTTGCAGGAACACTTTCGTTCAACGGACAGAGGTGTACAGCTCTTAAAATGATTTACGTTCACAGAAAAATTATGCCGGAATTTATGAGGCTGCTCAATGAAGCGGTATGCAGTCTTAAGCTTGGAATGCCATGGGAAAAGGATGTTGATATTACACCGCTTCCGGAAGAGGGTAAGTGCGAGTATCTTGCAGGTCTTGTAGATGATGCTGTTTCAAAGGGAGCCTCGGTTACAAACAGAAACGGAGGCCTCTATTTCGGAAACTTTTATATGCCGGCAGTTGTGTTTCCCGTAACATCGGAAATGAGACTTTACCATGAAGAGCAGTTCGGACCTGTTATACCGGTTGTTGCCTTTGATGATATTGAAGAGCCTCTTAGCTATGTTATTGAGTCGAATTACGGGCAGCAGGTGAGCATATTCGGAAAGAATTCAGACAAGATAGCGAACCTTATCGATCCGCTTGTAAACCAGGTTGCTCGGGTGAATATCAATTGTCAGTGCCAGAGGGGCCCCGATGTATTCCCCTTTACCGGTCGAAAGGATTCTGCAGAGGGAACACTTTCAGTCTCTGATGCACTTAGAGTTTTCTCCATCAGGTCACTTGTAGCAGTGAAGGAGAATAGCGTTAACAAGGAGATAATTACGGATATTGTAAGGAACAACAAGTCGAATTTCCTTTCGACAGATTTTATATTTTAAGAATGTTTGGAATTTTTAAAAGGCTGTTTTCAAATCCTTCCCCATTTCACCATGGGGAAGGTGCCCATAGGGCGGATGGGGCGGAAAGGTTTGTAAATCACTATATTTTTTAAATTCAGAATGTAAATTATAACTATTCCGCCCCCTCTGGCCGCTGGCCATCTCCCCCATAAGAGATGGTGGAGAAGTTGAAAAGAATACATCCGGTATAAAGTGAATTCAGAATTCATCTATCAGTATATTCCGAACAGAAGGAATAACCATGCCGTAAACAATTGAAGTAAGCCGGTCAATTGCCTTCACCATCGTTCGGGCTTCTTCAATTGATATAAGAGGAGGCTGAATTCTTTTCAGCATAATAAATTCCATGCTGTAAGTTTTCAATAGTTTGTTAAATTCCTCATATTCCATAATTGCATTTTCGTAGAAATATTTTTTTTGTGAGAATATCTCAAAGGGTTTTTCCATAGAATTAGAGAGCAGATTTGTTGATATATCCAGCAGGTCAGTAAGTTCAATATTGGAATTATTTTTCAAATTATAATAATGAATAAGGTCATTTATAAAAAGAGAATTTTCGGAATTTGAAATAAATTTTTTCTTTCTTAAAAGTGCTCTCAGTTTAAAGAAATTAAAACTTTCTCCGGACGATTCCGGAAAGTCAAGATATTCAAACGATACTTGAAGATTAAGCCTCTGAAGAAAACGTTTATAACAAAAGAAAGTATACTCTTTTGAAAGAAAAATTTTTTCATTATTAAAAAGTACAAAAATTTCTGACTGAAGTTTACTGAAAGTATTTTCAATATTTTTTATTTTATCTACAGAAATTCCTCCAGCCGGAATTAATTCTTCAATCGATTCCCGGAAACTCTCTGACGGATAAGAAAGCATGTCAATCACAGCATCAATATCCTCTCCCGAGTGAATGAATGAAGTTATTTCATCCGGCTGACTTATTCCGTATGAAGAGTTTATAAATCTTAAAGTTTCTTCATCAAATATAAGTCCGGAGGATATTTGGTCTCTAATCAGAGTTGAAATTTTTAAGAGAAATTCCGAAATAGTCATCATATTGTAAGTGTCGCCTGGATGTAGGTAGTGGAATCAGTTTTCTTGAGAAGGGGATTTTCTTCAAAAGATTTTTTGTCGTAGGTATTGAATTCTCTATGGTAACCGGCCTTTATTCCCAAAGAACCGGCGATTTTTTTGTAGAGATAAAAATCCTGAATTATTCTATAATTTTTTTTATTTTTAACAGCGGGTATATAATACGCGTAATATCTGATTGAAAAATCATCGTTAAAAGGAAAAATACCGGCTCTACCCCTGATGGACCATCTCCACTCTTTATCTGCCGGCTGTTCTTCGTATTTTTCGTACTGAAGAATCGGTGCTCCGCTTAAATCTATCAGAAGATAATCATTTCTTATCAGAGAAATTTTTGCTCCGGCTCCGGTTCCGTTTCTGTGTTTCAGCAATGTAATTTTATTATAATCAGACATTGTATAGGAAAAAAATTCAATTCTCCAAAAAAGAAAATGATCAAAGTTTAATGTTGCAGTTCCTCTGTTTTCATTAACTTTATTTTTATATTTTCCATATGAGCCGGAGTAATTGAGTTTTAATTCGGTTAAATTATTATCATACTTAATAAAGCATCCATATGATGTATTTGTAGAATCGGTATTTCCCTTTTTTTCAGTATATCCACCTGAAAAATTGAGGTACCATTTTTTATCATCTTCATTTTTTTCTACCGGAGCATCGAAGCGGAATATATCTGTGAATCTAAACTGATCAACACCATCCTTCGCAGTTCCGGCTTGCAGTGGTACATAAAAAAATAACGGGAGAGCTATGATCAGCAATTTTTTAAATTTCACTAAATTCATCATTAGTTCTTTCCTCAAATTACATATTTAAAAATCGGCACAGTGTGAAACAACGATATAATTGTACAATCAGTAGATATAATTAATACGGGAATTTGGAGTCAAATGTTAAAAAGTAATAATTAAATTGAAAGATAAGTGATGTTCAAAATAATTCAAATCTATTTTTTCTTGACTTTAAAATCTTACAGAGATATTATAACAAATCTAAGGGTCATAAACGATCTGGTATAAAAAATAAAACATATATTTACAAAACAACTGCTCTATTCGCTTAAAAAACAGCTGTCGATAACTATTCATCAT
Organism: uncultured Leptospirales bacterium; assembly: GCA_964450405.1. GTDB lineage: Bacteria > Spirochaetota > UBA4802 > UBA4802 > UBA5550 > WRGT01. The sequence continues at coordinate 166,525 of CAYVCQ010000005.1, forward strand.
GCCGGATAAATAATGTTTTAAAGAAAGCAACAGGCGGAGACATATGATAAATTCATCTTCTGGAAAAATTAATAAATCAGTTTTAGTTATAAACTATGTTCTCGATTCTTTTTTATTGATAGGATATATTATTGAGTACTTTAAAGGCGGAAGATCGCTTCAATTTGTAATTTTCTTTTTTGGTGTGATGCTTGTTCCACTTGTAATTGCAACAGTTTTATTTAAAAGGAATGATGCGGATGAGAAAATAAAGTACATTACACTTATAGGTTATTTTATACTTTATATTTTTGCGGTTTTCTCAACAACAAGAACAATGGTTTATGTATATATACTCCCTATGCTGTCAATGTATCTTTTGTATTTTAATTTACAGCTTATGAGGGTCAGCTGCTTTGTTATGGTGGTGGTAAATCTTCTGAGGGTTGCATATCTTGTCGGTATAAAAGGAATAAGAGATCCATATGTTATTACAGATTATGAAATACAAATCGCCTGTGTTCTGCTTTTCTCCTTTGTTTATATAGGGACAACAAAAATTTCAAATGAAATTAATTCAGAAAAATTAAAAACAATCGAGGATGAAAAGGATAAACAGAAAAAACTTACATCTGATATACTGGCAACTTCTGCAATTCTGATTGAGAACTCAAAAAAAGCATTTGATATAGTTGAAAAGCTCGAAGCGTCGTCGGGTGAAGTTTCAAAAGCTGTTAGAGAGATATCAAAAGAGACTCTTGATATAACAGGGAATCTGCAGAACCAGCTTCAGCTCAGCAACAATGTTCATGTGAGTATAGAAAAATGCGCCTCAATTGCAGGAGAGATGGGGGAGGAGTCCACCGATACTTCACAGAAAGTCACAGATGCACTTACTATTGTAAAAAAACTTACAGATAATAATGCGGTAGTAAACACCAGCAGTGCCAGAGTTAACGAAACAATAACCGGTCTTCTTGCTCAATCAGATGAGATAAAAATGGTTACCGAGATAATCAGAGATATATCTGACAAAACAAATCTTCTCTCTCTTAACGCTTCGATTGAAGCTGCAAGAGCCGGCGAAGCAGGGCGCGGATTTGCAGTCGTTGCAGATGAAATTTCAAAACTCGCCGATCAGAGTATGGAATCTATCGGGAGTATAGGAAATATACTAAGTGAGATGAAGCGCAGAGTGGATGATTCTCTTGCTGCTGTTACCGGTTTAAGTAATGCCAACTCAATGCAGAATAATATGATTCACGAAACTGAAAATGTTTTCAAAGAAATACTTGAAAGAATGGAAGCTGTAAAGGTAAAATCCTATACTGTCGCCGAAGGTGTAAAAGATGTACAGAGGATTAACCGGGAGATTGTCGATGCTGTTCACCGCATAACAGAGTTTAGTGAAAAGACTGCGGTTGTCGCCGGAAAAGCATGTGATATAACTGATCATAACAGGGAGATCGCACTTGAAGGGAAAAGAGTCACCAGCAATCTTATAGAGACTTCAGCAGATATGGAGAAGTATAAGGTTTAGAAATACTCATTCAAAAATATGCAGGTCTTTTAAAATGAAAACTGGAAATAAAAGATGAAAAAAAATATATTTTTGCTTTCGATCGCTTTGGTTTTTGCCTTAAACTCTTTATCAGTTTCCCGGGATACAGTACAGACTATTTCTTTTAGTGATATACCGGCTGAAGCAAAAGAAGTTATTACAAAAATTAAATCGGGATCGGCAGACTGGCCATTCAAGAAAAATGACGGGATAAAATTCGGTAATCGTGAAAAACGTCTGCCTCAGGATAATAATCCATCTTATAAAGAATACACCGTGTATACAGAAACAATGAAAAAACAGCTTGAAAAGGGTAAGCGCCCGAATCGCGGGAAAAAAAGAATTATTTACGATGTAAAGAACAAAATCTATTATTATACCGGTGATCATTACATGACATTTAAAAAAGTGGTGTTTTAGTAATGAAGAACACTGAGACATATGTTGAATTAATTACGAAAAGCAATGTTCCGTTAAATGCCGATATCATTGATGATGCCTCTCTGAATAATATTGTAATTTTTTATTTTAAAGGATCATCAATCGCCAGTAAGGCAGATTTTTTTAATGCAGCAAAAAAAGTAATGAAGCTTCCATCCTATTTCGGGAAGAACTGGGATGCCTTTGAAGAATGCATAAATGACTTATCCTGGATATCTGCATCAGGATACATTTTTGTTTATGACAATACATTGCGGTTTATTTCTAAATATCCGGATGATGCAGATATCTTACGTTCTATTTTGAATGAAGCCAGTATTAAATGGAAACAGGAAAATATTCCTTTTGAAGTTGTGCTGGTCCCGGATAAAGAAATTTTTTAAATAGATATAAAAATTTCCAGGTAAATCCTTATACTATACTTAATTTGTTGTATATCAGAAAAATTGTTTATTCTCTCCACTTATTTAATATGTAACCTCTGCTATTTTTATTATTTAACGAAATCAAATTTTATTGACACTTGCCAATTCCGCCCAAAAATGACTTTTAACTAATAAACATGAATCAAATGGAGTACTTAGATGGAACTTTCCCCCTCATATGAGCCGAAGGAAGCTGAAGAAAAGTGGTACGAATACTGGGAAAAAAAGGGCTATTTCCATGCCGATGTAAATGACGGCAAGGAACCCTATTCAATAGTAATACCGCCTCCGAATGTTACGGGGAATCTTCATATGGGGCACGCCCTCAATAATACTCTTCAGGATATACTTGCACGATGGCAGAGAATGAAGGGTAAATCTGTACTATGGATGCCCGGAACAGACCATGCAGGGATAGCAACTCAGAATGTTGTGGAGAGGCTTCTTGCATCGGAAGGGAAGACCAAGCACGACCTTGGGAGAGAGGAGTTTGAGAAGAGGGTCTGGTTGTGGAAAGAGCATTCCGGGAATCAGATTCAGGGACAGCTCAGGAGACTGGGAAGCTCTCTCGACTGGGAGAGGGAGAGGTTTACTCTTGATGCTGGTCTTTCAAAGGCAGTACGCAAGGTTTTTGTTACCCTTTACGAAGAAGGCCTGATCTATCAGGGGTACAGAATCATAAACTGGTGTTCACGGTGCGAAACGGCACTCTCCGACATTGAAACAGAATTCAAAGAGCTGGAAGGAAACCTCTGGCATATAAAATATCCGATAAAAGGGAGCGATGAGTTCCTTGTGGTTGCAACAACCCGTCCGGAGACAATGCTGGGAGACAGCGGAGTTGCAATCAATCCGGAAGACGAAAGGCATAATCATCTTATCGGGAAGACTGCTGTTCTTCCGCTGATGAACAGAGAGATTCCGATCTTTGGTGACAGCTATGTAGACAAGGAGTTCGGAACAGGTTTTGTAAAGGTAACCCCGGCTCACGACCCCAATGACTTTGAGATGGGGAAGAGACACAACCTCGAAGAGATAATAATAATGGACGAACACGCCGTGATCAATGAAAACGGCGGTGTATACAAGGGACTCGACAGATATGATGCGCGTAAAAAGATTGTTGCTGATCTTGAAGCTGCAGGTCTTCTCGTGAAAGTTGAAAAACACGAGCACTCTGTGGGTCACTGCTACAGATGCAGTACTGTCGTTGAGCCGTATCTCTCCAAGCAGTGGTTTGTAAAAATCAAACCTCTTGCAGATGATGCAATTAAAGTTGTTGAAGATGGTAAAATAAGATTTGTCCCGAAGAACTGGGAGAAAACCTATTTTGAGTGGATGTATAATATTCGGGACTGGTGCATTTCAAGACAGCTATGGTGGGGACACAGAATACCGGCCTTCTACTGCGATGACTGCGAGCATATAACAGTTACAATGGATGACCCGGAAAAATGCGGCAAATGCGGATCATCAAATATCAGGCAGGATGAGGATGTACTTGATACATGGTTCTCATCCGCCCTCTGGCCTTTCTCAACAATGGGATGGCCCGATGAAACTCCTGAATTGAAAAAATATTATCCTACAAGTGTACTTGTAACAGGGTTTGACATTATCTTTTTCTGGGTAGCCCGAATGATAATGACAGGTGTAAAGTTCATGAAGGATATGCCGTTCCTTGATGTTTACATCCATGCTCTGGTACGTGATGAACATGGGCAGAAGATGAGTAAGTCGAAGGGGAATGTAATTGATCCGCTGGTGATGATGGACCAGTACGGCACCGACGCCTTCAGATTTACACTTGCTGCGTTTGCGGCACAGGGTAGAGATATTATACTCTCTGAGAAACGTATTGAGGGATACAGTTCCTTCTGCAACAAAATATGGAATGCCACAAGATTTATACTGATGAATCTTGGTGATGATTTTAAACCTCAAAAGATTGACTTTGATAAACTTGAAGTTTTTGATAAATGGATACTCCACTCACTGAATGATACCATTAAAAATGTATCTGAAGCACTGGAGCAGTACAGATTTAACGAAGCTGCCAATCAGATTTATGAGTTCTGGTGGGGAGAGTTCTGCGACTGGTATCTTGAACTTGTTAAACAGAGAATATACGCAAAAGTAAATATTTCGGTGGAATCCTCAAACACGGCAAAACAGGTGTTATACTATGTGCTTGCTCAAACTCTTCATCTCATGCATCCTTTTATGCCTTTTATTACTGAGGAGATCTGGAGCCGGATTAAAGTTGATGGAGAACCGGATATTATTGTATCAAAATGGCCTGATTTTGACAAAAAACTTGTTTTTTCTGATGATTCTGATTATACTAATATTTTCAAAGAGATAGTATACAAAATAAGAAATATCAGAGGGGAGATGAATATTGCTCCCGATAAGAAAGCTTCGGTTGTTTTTAAAACATCGGACAAACTGATCAAACGCATTATTGAAACTGAATCTGTGCATATACAGGCTCTTGCAAAAGTTGAAAATATTACAGTAGATTCAGGTTATAATCCGGACAAGACTGATGCTTCAGCAGTTATGCAGGATCTGGAGATTTTTATGCCTCTCAGCGGGCTTATCGATATTGAAAAGGAAACAGCCAGACTTGAGAAGGAAATAACTAAAATAAAAATTGATCTTGAAAAGGTTGTTGCAAAACTTTCCAGCGAGAGTTTTACTGGAAAGGCGCCTCTTGAAATTATTGAAAAAGAGAGAGGAAAAGAAAAAGAATATCTGGATATTCTGGGAAAACTCCAAGAGAGTCTTTCAAAAATTATAAATTAAGAAATAGTAAATACAACAGGAATGGAGGAGTAAAATGAAACAAAAAAGTTTATTTTCAGCCGCAATTATAGTGATGATGTTTGTATATCCGCTTTTTTCAGCCCAGGTTGAAGATATTCAGACAAAGAAACTGACAGAGGACAGACTGGCATTTTACCCTGTTCCAAAGGATAATATCAATTATTACTTTCTACAGTCTATTGAAAAAGATACTGTAATTGTAATAGGTGATTTTTCCGCTGTTGAGAAAAGAATAATAATGATTGTCGATAAGAAAAGTGATAACACCATAGATTACGTTTATGAATATTATCCTGCCACAAAAGATCTTAAAAAGAAGACTGAATCTAAATCCAGACTTTTTACAAAGGATATTGCAAAACTGAAAAAGGATATAATTGAAGGTGCGGCTTTCAAAGGGAACTACACCGATGATATGAAATCATATAAAACTCTTGAGGGCATATTAAATAATTATGATACTAATTCGTTAAATGCTGATGTCTACGGGTTTAATATCAGACTTTATGAAACAGATGAGAGAAAAAAACATTCAGCCCTTTTTTCATACGGAAAAGGTGCCGGCGGATATTATCTTCAGTTTAGGACCGAATTCTACAGGAAAGATAAAAACACCATTCAGGAACCTGCTTTAAAATATTCTGTATTCTGCAAGGATTCGAATGATCCTGTTGTAAGAGACACAGTTGAAAGTCTTTTTATGATCAAACAGCCCATAGTAAATTTTGATAAAACCGAAACAAAACAAAAGAGTAATTAAAAAAACATATATTATAATTCAGCCCCCGCAATCCTGAATGAGTGCGGGGGCTTTTTTATCTGTTTTATCATTGTTCTCAATCTCTTATATATCTTTTCAAAAAACTTTTGAAATATATTTCACCACCGGTTTATAAGTAGTTAAATAAGATTCTTATTTGGTATGGATGTTTTATGGATGATGAAAAAATAAGAGGTTACAATGACCAGGAACTTCTTTTAAGGGCTCTTGTAACCTTTGCTGCTGCAACAATTAATCGTTCGGAACAAATCACAAAAGGAATGATGAGGCAGTGTATTACGGAATGGGTAAGTAAAAGAAATATTTCACTTAAAGAACTTAAGCATTTGGAAGAAGAGCAGAGATTAAAGAGTGTTAATGAAATAATTGATATATTTCTGGAAAAAATAAAGCATCTCATTTCAAGTAAACTTCAAAGAGATAATTTAAAGAAGAATATTATCCAGATTTATACTCAGTGGAAGAATACAAAAAGAAATTCCTCTTCAGCAGATATTATTTCTGAACTGGAGGATCTTGAAAAAAACGGATAGATCAGAAGCTTACTGCTGCATCATAACAAAGTCAACGTATCCTGCCATAGTAACATTTTACCTTTCTGTCCAGGCATCCGAATAAACAATATCCGCAATTGATGCATCTCGAAGCATCCTGATTTCCTGACTGAAGCTTTTCAACAATATTTGGTTCTATGATAAATGGACGTGAGAGTGAAACTGCGTCTGCCTTTCCTGAATCAATTATATGCTCCATGTCACTTCGTGTCCGGATCCCGCCGACTACTGCCACAGAAATATCAACTGCCTTTTTTATTCTCTCCGCAGCATGTACATTGTAGTTAAAAAGAGGCTTATGACGTTTTACAACAACAGGACCCATAATTTTAAATAAACCTTTAAAAATAGCAGGCATCTTCTTCATCGGGGGAACAAGTTCAAGCATAGCTTTAACGGGAATTTTTGTAACCCGGACTCCGTTCATACCGTCATTGATTCCTCCGCAGGAAACTTCAAGAGCATCAATACCGGCTTCCTGAAAAAGTTCTGCAAGCCGCAAACCTTCATCAGGAGTTATGCCCCCCTTGTCGCCATCATAAGATGAAAACTTTGCCCAAATAGGATAATCACCGACTTTATTCCGTGCGCGGTCCATTATCTCGCGGACAATTCTAAAACGATTCTCAGTAGATCCGCCCCATTTATCATTTCGGCGATTTGCGCGTGGAGATAAAAACTCTGAGATAAGATATCCATGTGCACAGTGGAGCTGGCATGCGGCAAAACCGGATTTTTCACTTCTTTCGATTGCATCGACAAAGGCATTGATGATCTTTTCAATTTCTTCATCAATGAGTTCTCTTGACCAGCTGTTGGTCATGGGATTTTTGAATGGAGATGGGGATACCGATTCATTTTCTTCAAGACTGGTATCAACATTCCCGCCTCCGTGGGCAATCTGGCTTATGATTGGAGTTCCGTATTCAGATAGTTTTTTATTTAGTTTTTTATAGAAATCTATATAACCGTCATTATCAAGCATTTTCATTGTGGAAAAAGTGCGGCCCTGTTTCATAACACCAAAGTATCCTGTAATTATGGCACCTGCGCCACCCTTTGCAAGACGTTCATACATATTTACAAGTTCATCATTTGCAGAACCGTCCGGATTTCCCAGCCCCTCGTGAGTTGCAGAACGGAATATTCTGTTTTTGACTTTGACTTTTCCTATTACTGATTCATTAAATAATATGCTCATATTATTCACCTTAACCACATATGGTTTTGCAACTTATCAAGAAAATAATCTAAGAATTAAAAAAATCAATTATAAAATTATTTTTACCGGGATATATGGTGTGAATTAATCAGGTATGATCGGGGATAAATCTATTGTTGAGACACTGCATTCCTGTTAACTCCAGAGTATTGAATTAAATCTCTCCGGAGTTTTCAAGTTTTACCGATTCAGGTATAAAAGTTCACCATCGCATCAACAAGTCCGTCGATTGTATACTCATCGGCCGAGATCGAAGGTTTAAATCCATGCTCAACAATCGTTGCAGTAGTAACTGGTCCGATACTGGCAAGAACCGCTTCTGTTTCGGGAAGCATTGAGAAGAAATTAGTCACTGTTGATGAGCTTGTAAATGTAATTATATCAGCATTTTTAACGTCGTTCATAAGTTTTTCATCTGTATGAACCGGTTTTTCTGCAGTATAGATATGTATCCTCTCCGCAATTGCACCCATCTCATTAAGTCCATCTGTGAGAGTCATTCTTGCATCGGCCGAACATGGGATTAGTATCTTTTGTCCCGATAAATTCAGTTTTTTAAATTCATCGAGAAGGGACTCAGCAACGAATTTTTCAGGGATCATGTCGGGAATAATTCCGTAAAGCTTAAGTTCATCGCCGGTTGCTTTGCCTATTACTGCAATTTTTATCCCTCCGAGAGCCCGGGCATCTTTACCAGAAGCGAAGAGTTCTTCGAAGAAAATATTAATTGCGTTTTGTGAGGTAAATACAATCCAGTTATATTTTTCAATCGATGAAAGGGATTTTCTGAAACCGGAAAGATCATCCAGCTTTTTTATTTCAATTGTGGGGAACTCTATTACTCTTGCTCCGAGAGAAGATAGCATTTTAGAAAGTTTCGAAGCCTGGTTTCTTGTCCGTGTTACTACTATTTTTTTGCCGAATAACGGCTGTGTGTCGAACCATCGGAGTTTGTCTCTTAGAGAAACCACTCCCCCCATAATGATTATAGCCGGAGGAGTGAGGTTTGCTTTTTCAACAGCTTCAGCTATACCGGAGAGAGTAGATGTGACTACACGCTGTTCGGGTCTTGTTCCCCATGATATAATTCCAACGGGAGTTTCTTCCGGGAAATTTTTTTCTTCAATGAGAGTTTTACTTATATGAGAGAGATTTTTCATACCCATTAGAAACACGAAAGTTTTTTCTGCATCAAACTCAGGGAAGTTGACATCCTCAGTGTCATCGGCGTCAGATCTTCTGTGTCCGCTTATCACTTCGAATGCGTTTGCGAAATCTCTGTGGGTGAGTGGAATACCGGCGTAGGCAGGTGCCGAGTAGAAAGAGGAAATCCCGGGTATAACAACAAAGGGAATATTTTTTTCAACAAGGAGTTCTGCTTCTTCTCCGCCGCGGCCGAAGATAAACGAATCGCCGCCTTTAAGTCTTACAACGGTTTTTCCCTCAAGGGCCTTTTCTGCAATAAGCTCGTTGATTGAATCCTGCTTCAGAGTATGATTGCTCCCCTGTTTACCAACATATATTATTTCACAAGTTAGTCCGTCAAGGAGACTCTTCTCAGCCAGGTAGTCATATATAATGCAGTCTGCTTCACGCAGCACCCTCATTCCCTTAATAGAAATAAGTTCCGGATCTCCGGGACCGGCTCCGACAAGATATACAACTCCGCATTTCATATATATTTTTCCGCTCCCTGTTTTTTTATTTTTAGTGAAAGCTCAGCTCCGATACTTTCAGGATCAGTACCCTTTGCAGTTGCTCTTGCAACGAATGAACCATCTGCTGAGGCAATTATTCCATCAAGTACAATTTCATTATTTTTATATGAAGCATAAGCTCCTAGAGGTATGTGACATCCTCCGCCGAAATTTTTAAGAAACGATCTCTCGGCTAATACAAGAGATTCGGTTTCAGCATGATTGAGCTTCCTTGCTATCTTATATGTATTTTCATCATCAGCTCTAACCTGAAGTCCCAGAGCACCCTGACCCGGTGCAGGAAGAAAAATATTTTCATCGAGCACTTGAACAAGGTATTCACTTATATCAAGTTTAATCCGGTCAACAGCCGCTTTCGCCATTACAATGGCATCGTACTCGCTCTCTTTCAGTTTTCTAAGACGTGTGTTGACATTACCCCTTAATGCCTCAACTCTTAGCGTGCTATCAAATACCTTAAGCTGCGCCATTCTTCTTACAGAGCTGGTTCCTATCATGGAACTACCCTTTATATCAATGCCGTCCCGTTTTTCATAGGCATCGGGGTGCATAATAATCATATCATGAAAATCGCCGCGCTCAGGAATTGCGGCAAGTCTTAATCCCTTTACATCCTCTGTAGGGAGATCTTTTAAAGAGTGAACTGCAAGGTCAATTTTATTGGTAAGAAGCGCCTCTTCAATCTCCTTGGTGAAAAATCCCTTTCCTTCCATTTTATTAAAAGAGACATTCTGTATTCTATCACCTTCGGTTTTTATAACAACAATTTCTGTAAGGTCCTCGCCAATCAGCGATGATATATAATTTGCCTGCCATAGCGCAAGCTCGCTTCCTCTTGTTCCTATTCTGATTTTTTTAGCCATAATGGTTCAATCCAGCACGATTTTATTTTTTGCATATGTTTAAAATACTGGCGGTAAAATACATCTCAGCCTGAACGGAGGTGAAATTACTGCTTATTTTAAGATGTTATCTAATTTGTTATGTTACAAATTCAGAGCACTTTATGTCAATGTATTATTTTAACTTTAATTTTGTCTGAAGGCGCATTAATCAAACTTTTCAGAAATCTGTCCGTAGGGAGATTTTAATCATCTTCTCAGGTAATTTTCAAAAGGGGAAAACTATAATTTTGCAATAATCGTATATGTTATTTGTTGACTAATTAAATGCATCAAATTATAAATAATTTGATGGGTTAATCACAATTAACTGATTTTTCCGGGTCCTGGGCGCAGGCCATTTAAAAATCAGGCAGAGTTTACTGCAGTTAAAATTTCTTTGTGATTACCGGATAACTATATCTAGGAGTTGTATATGAAAAAATTTTCAGTTAAATGTTTATCTATATTTACCATTGTATCTTTAGCACTCTTTTTTGCTGCATGCGGTAAAAGTAATAAGTCAGAAAAAGTGGTAATAGGTATTTCAAAAATTGTTTCTCATCCGGCACTTGATGCTGTAGAAAAGGGAATTCAGGATGAACTAAAACAAGAGGGTTACACCAATCTAACATTTGACCTTCAGAATGCAAATGGAGAGATATCTACCGCCGCGTCTATCGCGCAGAAATTTAAAGCTGATCAGGTGAAAATTGCAGTAGGTATTGCGACACCGACCGCTCAGGCTCTTAGAAATGCTTTGAAGGATTCAATTGTAATTTATTCTGCAGTAACAGATCCGGCAGATGCAGGTCTTGTTAAATCTCTTACAGCGGGTGAAAAAAATATTGCCGGTGTTTCAGATATGACTCCTGTAAAAGATCAGATTATGTTTTTGAAAAAAATTAAGGACATAAAAAGACTAGGTCACATATACGCGAGTCATGAAGCTAATGCTGTAACTCTTGCGAAGATGGCAAAGAAAGCCTGTGATGAACTCGGAATTGAATTTGTTGAATCAACAGTAACAAATTCTTCTGAAGTTAAGCAGGCAGCACAGACAATTGCAGGAAGAGTTGATGCCTTTTATCTAAGTACAGATAATACTGTTATCTCGGCATTAAGCGCTGTTGTTGATGTTGCGAAGGCGAATAAACTTCCTATAATGTCCGCTGATCCGAGTTCAGCAGAAAAGTTTGATGTTCTTGCGGCATGGGGTTTTGATTACTATAAAATGGGAAGAACAACCGGTAGACTCATTGCAAAAATACTAAGCGGAGAAAAGCCTGAAAATATTCCTACAGTTTTTATGACTGAACCTTCGGATGTTGATATTCTTCTTAATCTGGATGTTGCAAAAAAACTTGGAATAACAATTCCTGAAAAGATTATTTCGCAGGCGAGCCGTATAGTTAAAGACGGGAAGATGACGAAGAAATAAATGTTTTAAATATGTCATTCCGGTTTCGCAGCATCCAATTGTGCGAATACCGGAATCTCATACAGTGATTATATGTAAGTAATCCCCTTCTAATCCTCTATAACAGATTTAATTTTCGCTGATAATTCCGCACCTAAATAAGGTTTGTTTAAAGTCTCTTTTATTCCCATTTTGATTGCCTCTTCTCTTGATTCATTATCAAGCATTCCCGAGGAGAGAAGAACCTTTACGCTGTCGTTTATTTTTTTTAGTTCCTTAAAAACTTCAAGTCCGGATTTCCCGGGCATTAGAAAATCAGTTACTACTGCAGAGATTTCACTATTTTTTTCGCTGTAGATATTGATGCCGATGTCGCCGCCTTGAGCGGTAATTACATCATATCCGCACTGTTCCAGAAACTTTTTTGCAACTTTCAGAATAATTTCTTCATCGTCTATAACAAGTACAGTTCCATGTCCCTTTACTATATCATTGTTTGTATTATCTTCACTGACAATAATAGTATCACTTTCAAATACCGGGAAATATATTGAGAAACTTGAACCGGAGCCGGGCTCGGAATATACATGCACCATTCCGCCATGTTTTTTTATAAGATTATAAGATATGGCAAGTCCAAGGCCTGTACCTACATTCTTCTCTTTTGTAGAAAAAAACGGTTCAAAAATTCTGAGTTTTGTTTCATTATTCATGCCTGTACCGGTGTCAGAGATCTGTATCCTGATCCACGATTGGACATCATCTGATTGTTCAGGAAAACTCTCCTTAATGATGGAGTCTGATTTTATCTTTTCTGCTTTTACAGTAAGCACTCCTCCCTGTTTTTTATTTTCAGGAATCATTATAGTCATAGCATGTGATGCGTTAATACAAAAATTCAGGAGAACCTGTTCAATCTGAACCATATCCCCAAGTATTATCATAGGAGTATCTCCCCCTTTAAAATTCAGCTCTACAGATTTAGGGAGACTGTTTTTACACAATTCATAAACATGACTTATTGACTTATTGATATCTATCGGGGAAAGTATAATCTCATGTTTTTTTGAGAGAATCAGAAGCTGCTTTATCAGATCGGCTGATCTTCTGGAGGAGTCAATTCCGGTCTGGAGACATTCTTCAATGTACAATCTTTTTTCAAGATTTTCATTTTCCAGAACAAGTTCCAGTAAATTAAAACTCCCTAATATGCCGCCAAGAAAATTATTGAATTCATGAGCCAGTCCGCCGACGAGGGTACCGAGAGCATCCATTTTCTGTGCCTGTGCAAGATGCTGCTGCATCTGTTCTTTTTCATGAAGGGCTGCAACTCTATCTGAAATATCACGGTTTATTCCCGCCAATCCTATTGCTTTACCGTTATGGTCCCGTATGAAAGATATTTTTATCTCAACCCAGAAAATTGTACCGTCTTTTTTTATCTGTTGAATTTCCAGTATGGCATTTCTTCGCGGATCGGCCTTTCCGGCCCTTTCTATTTTCATCTCTTCAGTAAATATTTCTATCATTTTCTTATGCCATTCCGGGACAGTCCACTTCTCATGAGGAAGGTGCATTGCCTCGTCAACGGTATAGCCGAACATTTTTTCCACAGAGGGACTGATAAACGTAAAATTAAGATCAAGATCTGTTGACCATATCAGGTCATCAACATTATCCGCCAGAAGCCTGTATCGCATTTCACTTAATTCAAGTTCATGAATCTTTCGCTGGATCTCCGTTGTACGTTGTGCAACAATGTTTTCAAGCTGATCATGATGTTTACGAAGTTCAATCTCCGCAAGTTCTTTCTCTTTTATCTCGGCTTCAAGAAGTCTGTTGACCCAGTCTGTTTCTTCTTTTGCTTCAGCAAGTTTTTCTTTTTCAAGCCGCAGTTTTTCCTGTTCGGATTCCATTGCGGATTTGTATTTACCACGGATCGATTCGTAATTATATGTAAAGAATATAATCATAACGAAAATGACAAGATATCGTGAGATAAAAAGAGTGGAATATGTATGAAAAGTTAAAAAGGAGAATGGGTTTATCAAAATAAATGTTATAATGCATGTGCAGATGACTGTCCAGAAGAACCCCTCTTTTTTCCCCAGAAGGAAAAATGAAACAAGTGGATAAAGCATTCCCCATAGACTTCCGTAGCCTAATGCAGTGCCGATTATTATCCAGTAACTTAGAGGCAAAATAAAAAGGAATGTGACGAACCGATATATCGGCTTACCATTCTTAATAAAGCGTAGTATAGTATTAAGAATTATAAGAATAATAACCAGAAGAAAATCAAGTGTCCCCGTAAGATAAGAACCTCTTTTAATCTGAAACGATCCGAATATGATAAAAGCGATAATCATCAGGAATATGAAGCTGAGGAAAATCATTCTCCGCCCCTTTTCCTCTATGTCCAGGGTATAATGGGAGAATATTAGATTATTAAGAAGATTATTTATTTTATCTGTTAATGCCATTTGATATAATTTAATACAAATCCGCTAAACTAATCAAGTAATTATTATAAAAGGAATGAAGTAATTTTTTTTAACGGAGATAATTTTATTTTCCCTTCGCCGGTGGCGTGGCAGATAGAAATCCAAACACCGGATTTTGACAGGATAAGGAATTAATCATTTATAACATTTTTAATTATAAGAGATAAATCATAAGCTGAATATGGTTTGTTTGCAGTATCCTTTATACCGAGTTCGAGGGCCTGCACTTTTGTTTCATCATCAAGCATGCCTGAGGAGAGAACCGCTTTGACATTCATGTCAATTTTTTTAAGTTCCTGAAAAACTTCCAGACCCGATTTATAGGGCATAGAGAGATCTATTATAACGGCAGAGATGCCGGAAAATTCTTTGCTGTAGGTTTCGATCCCTTTATCTGCACCTTCGGCGGTAATCACATTATATCCGCATTCTCTGAGAAATCCATCTGCTACTTCGAGTATCGAAGGTTCGTCATCTATAACAAGTATAGTACCGCTGCCATGTATAATTTCCTGGTTCTTATATGCTGGAGATAGTTTAAAATCATCTCTGTATACCGGAAAATATATAGAAAAACAGGACCCGGATCCCGGTTCAGAATAGACATTAACAATACCGCCATGCTTTTTAATAATATTATATGATATTGCAAGCCCCAGACCGGTACCATCGGCTTTCAGTTTAGTGGAAAAAAATGGTTCAAAAATTCTCTGTTTGATTTCATTATTGATTCCGACACCTGTGTCAGAAACCTTAATCCTCACCCAGTGGTCAACCAAACCGGTTTCATTCGGATTGTTCTCTTTCATAATGTAATCAGACTGAACACTGTCTGCGGTGAGAGTGAGTGTTCCGCCATGCTTAACTCCTTCATCACGCATGATGGTCATTGCATGAGAGGCGTTGATGCACAGATTCAGGAGAACCTGCTCAATCTGCACCATGTCACCCATTATCAGCAGTGGAGTTTCTTCTGTCCGGATGAGAATTTCTATCGATTTGGGAAAACTGTTTCTGCATAGTTCATAAATATGATTAAGAGAATTTCTAATATCCAGTGGAGAGAGTTTGATTTCATGTTTCTTGGATAATATCAGAAGCTGATTGATCAGGCCGGCTGATCTTTTTGATGATTCCATACCAAGGGTAAGATATTTTTCAATATGTTCTTTTTTATTTAATTTTTCTTTTTTAAGGGCGAGAGATACAATGTCGAAACTTCCGATAATGCCCGCAAGAAAATTGTTGAAATCGTGAGCAAGACCTCCCACAAGTGTACCCAGCGCATCCATTTTTTGCGATTCGGCAAGCTGATCTTTTATTTTTTCTCTTTCCTGTTCCATTGCTACGCGTTCACTTATATCTCTTGTTATCCCGACAATACCGAAAGCATTGCCATTTTCATCAATGATGGACGAAACTTTTAATTCCGCGGGGAAGACCGTTCCATCTTTTTTTATCTGGTCCAGCTGAAGAATAATGTGCCTCTCCGGATCAGATTTTATTATTTCCATCTCTTCAATGTAGGATTTAATCATTCTGCTGAAAGACTCGGGAGTGTTCCATTTCTCCGGAGGGAGATTCATTGCTTCATCAACGGTATAACCGTAAATCCGGTGTACAGAAGGGCTGATGAAAAAAAATTTGAGATTTAAATCAGTTGCCCAGATCATGTCATTGACATTATCTGCCATCAGGCGGTAACGTTTTTCGCTGGATTCAAGATGTTCCCTGTTTTTTTCAATTTCAACAGTTCTCTCCGCTACAATCTCCTCCAGATGATCCCGATGTCTGCGTAATTCCTGCTCGGTTTTTTCTTTAACTTTAATTTCTGTTTCCATTGCTGATTTATATTTTTCACGAATGGATTCATAATTATAGGTAAACATTAATATCATAGTGAATAGAAACATATAACGGGAAATAAACTCCGGAAGGTAGGTGTAGCCGGATAAAATGGAATATGGATTTACAAACAGAAATAGTATTGTAAATAGAAAAGAGACCGACCAGATCAACCCTTCTTTTCGTCCTAACAGGAAAAATGAAAAAAGAGGAAAAAGTAACGCCCAGATTCCGGAATAACCCTGAGCTCCACCTGTCCTTACCCAGTAAAAAAATATAAGAGCAAGAAGAGCAGTACTTATACGGTATATAAACAATGCGCTTTTAAGATAACGTACCAGCAAAATAAAAATTATTAAAATAATAACAAGAGAATAATCTAAAATACCGTTTTTATAAAGACCTTTTCTAAGATGAGAAGTGCCGAATACAAAGAGACCAAGAATCATCAGGAGTAAAAAAATTGTAAAAAGTTTCCTTCTTCCTGTCTCTTCAATACTTAAAGTATGCCGGGAGATTATCAGATTTGTAAAAGCGCTGTTTATTTGATTTAGAAATATCATTTCACTAATATTACATATTTTTTAAAAGAAAATCAAGAAATAATTTAAAGCATATAACCGACTTCCAGGTCAGGGTATTATGCTCTTTATTGAGAATTTATCTGAAAAAATAAAGTCATCCTGTTTAAGTCTAACTTGCAACTACGCATAAATTGCCTGCGAAATGTATTTTCCCCGTGCTTAAGGTATGAGGGAAAGCGTAATTACCTGCGTTTTTAAGTTGCTACTTTAATTTTAAGTTGAAAAAAAAACTTGTTAAATATCATAATACTATTAGAATGTAGTTTTGCATGAGAAATCTGGTAATTGGAAGGGATAATATGAGCTGTACAGTGGCAATAGGGGCACAATGGGGCGATGAAGGGAAAGCAAAGATGATCGATTATCTCACAAGAGATATTGACATTGTTGCAAGATATCAGGGCGGAGCAAATGCCGGTCATACTGTTGTGGTAGATGATAAAAAGTTTGTTTTTCATCTTATTCCTTCAGGTATACTCCATGAGGATAAAGTCTGTATTATCGGAAATGGTGTTGTGCTTGATCCGGTCGAATTGCTTGAAGAGATTGCTCTTCTTGAGAAAAAAGGATATGATGTAAAAGACCGTCTTCTTATTTCCGATTGCGCTCATTTTATTCTGCCATATCATAAAGCTATTGATACACTCATGGAAAATTTCAGTGATGAAAAGATAGGTACAACAATGCGGGGCATCGGGCCATGTTATTCTGATAAATGTCTCCGCATTGGCATAAGAACAGGTGATATTTTTGATCTACCCACTCTTGAGCGACGCGCAGCCTCTGCATTAAAAATCAAAAATCTTCAACTTGAAAAAATTTATGGTGAGCCGCCATTCACACTTGATGAAATAATGGCAATACTCCTGAAGTTTAAAGAAAAAGCAGGATCGATGGTTGTTAACACTCAGGAGTATCTCCACGATGCGATTAAAGACGGGAAGAGTATTCTTCTTGAGGGAGCCCAGGGTCATGCTCTGGATATTGATCATGGAACATATCCCTATGTGACTTCTTCAAGTCCGACAATCGGTGGAGCATTACTTGGCAGCGGTCTTAACGCGTTTGATGTAGATAATGTTCTTGGTATAACGAAAGCATATGTAACACGCGTTGGAGAGGGTCCGTTCCCCACAGAGGCTGATGAAAATGACAGCGAAAGGCTGAGAGTAAACGGCAACGAGTTCGGTTCAACAACAGGAAGGCCGCGTAGATGCGGATGGTTTGATCTTCCTCTGCTCAAAAAGGCAATTCAGATAAATGGAATGAATCAGCTTGCAATTACAAAGCTTGATGTATTGACAGGTTTTGAAAAAATAAAAATCGGTATCGGTTATGATATGGATGGTGAGAGAGTTGACAATATCTGCCCTTCAAAGTTCAACAAGGTAAAACCGATCTTCATCGAAATGGACGGATGGGAGGAGAATATCTCCAAATGCCGCTCATTCGCAGATCTTCCTAAAAATGCTCAGGACTATCTGAATTTTATTGAAGATGAATTAAATGTTCCAATAACATATATCTCAGTAGGTCCAGGGCGTGATTATACATTCAAAAAATAAAAAAAAATGACAAAAGTAAGATTTTTTTTTATTTTCGTTAAATTATGTTGACAGTCAAAAACCGATTTTGTACAAGGTTTTTACTTTGATAGTTGAGGCGTTAGCTCAGTCGGTAGAGCAACTGCCTTTTAAGTAGTGGGTCCCGGGTTCAAGTCCCGGACGCCTCAATAGAAAAGTAATATAGCATGTCCCCGTCGTCTAGGGGTCTAGGACACCGGGTTTTCATCTCGGCAGCAGGGGTTCGAATCCCCTCGGGGATGCATAA
>CAYVCQ010000006.1:0-180757 GCA_964450405.1 uncultured Leptospirales bacterium
ACATCGGTCACTTCGACAGTGAGATCGCAATGTATTATCTTGAGCAGAATAAGAAATGTAAAAAAGTTACAATCAAGCCGCAGGTTGACAGATGGACACTTGAGTCCGGAAGATCTATTATCGTACTTGCGGAAGGAAGACTTGTAAACCTCGGATGTGCAACTGGTCATCCAAGCTTTGTAATGAGTAACAGCTTTACGAATCAGACTCTGGCGCAGATTGAACTTGCAGGTAAAAAATATGAAAACAAAGTATATACATTACCAAAGAAGCTAGATGAAGAGGTTGCAAGACTTCACCTTGAGAAACTCGGAGTTAAGCTGACTAAGCTTACAAAGGAACAAGCTGCATATATAGATGTACCGATCAACGGACCTTACAAACCGGATCATTACAGATACTAGGATTTTTTTATCCAATATTTATGTAATCAGTAACTGAATCTGGATATAATGCTCTCCTTGCGCCACTACTTTTCTAAAAGGGAGAAGTGGTGGCGGGAAGAGAAATTATAGTATAAATTTTTTTATTGATATTTTTTAGTAAAACGATATTATATAAGTATGAGTATAACAAATAAATCAACCAGCAGATTCTTTCATATCCCCTTTGATGGAGGGGATCCCATCATTCTGCCGGATATCCAATCGGCATTAACTGCATTAGAGGGTGAAGGATATATATGGCTTAATTATATAGATCCGGCAAGAGAGGATCTGATGACCATGGCGATACCGCTTGGTTTACACCCGCTGGCTATTGAAGATTGTCTCGACGACCTGCAGATTCCCAAAATTAATGATTATCCGACAAATACCTTTGTAATATTTAATAAATTTTATTATGAGACTAACGAATTATTTATTGATGAGATAAATCTTTTCATAGGTAAAAAGTTTCTGATATTAGTAAGCCACAACCTGCATGACTCCGGAAATATCCTTGATCGCCTTGAACAGATGGCGGGACTTGACCGTCAGAATGTTATGCAGGGCCCGGACTACCTGCTGCATATGATTTTAGACAATATAGTCGATCAGAAATTTCATGTAATAGAGTCGCTTCAGGATGAGCTTGATGCGATTGAAGAAAGAATTCTAAATGATACGGTTTCTTTCAATCCCGAAGAGCTGATGAACCTCAGGCGGAATCTCCTTTCGCTCAGAAAGAGTATAATACATGAGCGTGAAATACTGGTAAAGATCTGTCGTAAAGATTCACCATTCATTTCCGAAAATACAATATATCATTTCAGGGATATTTATGATCACCTTTCGAAATTTTTTGAAGAGACCGAGATATCAAGAGAGATGATATCGGGATTTATGGAAATGTATCTTTCACTGATGAATAATAGAATGGCAAGACTTGCAAATAAAACTAATATTGTTATGCGGCGCTTGACTATGATAACTACAATATTTATGCCTCTTACCCTGCTTTCCGGAATTGGCGGTATGTCGGAATGGAGTATGATGACCGGTTCTGAAAACTGGAAAATTTCATACCCTCTTTTTTTACTCGGGATGGTTATTATAGGAATTATAAATTATTTTTTTCTGAGAAAAATCCAGTCAAAAGATTTTGAAAAATAAATCTCCTTACATCCTTTATGTTATGTATCATATCTTGAAAGTGTTCAATGCATCAGGGAACACATTGCGGAACATTTGTTAATCAGTTTTATTAAGTGAAATCTTCTGACTGAATTTTATTTCGAAATTTATTGAATAACGCGCACCTTCAAATCTATCAGGGATATAATCATATATTGACTCCAGAGAAACAGTGGAGTCATTCAGAAATCCTGAATATCCAGCAAGTAATCTGTTTTTATAGAAACCTGTTTTAATAAAACCAACCTCTCCTACATATTCTATCGCCTGTCCGCTTTCGTTATACACATATGTTTCCTTCTTTTCGGCTGCATAGGCATAAGATATACTATCTCCTATATAGAATTCTCCGGCGGGTACAGGTTTCCATCCAAAAATTATCTTAGAGCGGTTCACTACTCCATAGCTTAAGGGATGCTGTCCTTTTGACTTTTTGTCGGATGCTTCATAAAATTCGGCATAATACTTATTCTGAAAACCTGTGCCGAGCTTGAGTGTAAGTCTGGGACTTAAAGCTGTGAGAAATTCAGAATCGATATTGACTATCTGCTGGTTTTTAAAATGGTCGCATTTGTATTCTAATGAAGGAACAAGATTGATCTTCCACAATTCGGTATAATATATGAATCCTATTCCTGCGATAAACTCTACTCCAAACATCTCTTTTCCCATATACCAGGAATCAGGATTATTTCTGCTTGGACTGTTTGGTAAATAATTGTGCCAGTATGAAAACAATACCGGGAAATACTCGTATTTATTATTTTCCAGATTAAATTGGACTGTACCGCGGATCCCTTCTGAAGCGAGGATTGTCGAATAAAAAAAAATGGTACAAATAATTATTATTATTCTTTTCATGTAATTAGCCCATAAAAAAAACAATTCAGCAACGTGACTTACCTAAACCAAGAAGCACCTCGAACATTAATGCCATCTTATAAGGAAAATAATAGAGAAAAAATGAAAGTCAAATTAAATAGCATACATTTAAATATTTTTTAGAACATTCAATTATCACGAAGCTTTTCGGGTATTCTTCAGTTTATGACATCATATAAGATGACGTCATGAGAATCTAATATCCGATGAATTAAATTTGATATACGTCTGATAATTTTAATCGAACCGACTCTTAATTATATTGAGAGAAAAATCTCCTGTGTATATTTCTGTTTCAGGGATTAAAATATAACCACTCAGTAAAACTTCACCTCTTTATCTCCGATAAAAAGTTTTGAAATTGCACTCTCTCCGCTTTCAGAAATTGAGACTTCAACCGATACATCTTTAAGGCTGTCCTCGATTATCTTTCCTTCTTTCTGCGGGACAAAATAGCTTTCAACTCCATATCTCACACGCAGAGTTTTGCTGGCGTATTCAACTCTACCCCTGATTATAAGCGGGTAGAGTTTTTTAAGTTCATCTATTTTTTCAGATACTGCTACAGCTCCATAGTGTTTACCATCAGGCTTTATCGCAAGTGCCACAAAGATCTCTTTTTTTTCTAACTGATCTGTCTCTTTAATTCCGGATTTTGAAATGATGTCTTCGCCGATTGCAGATATTTCATAATTGAGAATAACATAATCTCCGCTGAAGAGAGATCTCGGATCAATTGGCTGGCATTTCAGCAGAACTTTGGTTCCATGCGTCAGCAGAATTTCCTGTTTTGCTATCATAAATCCAAGCACTGCTATCTGTGCAGCTACAATAACGGGAAATAAAATTTTCTGGTATGGTTTCATCTATTTCACCCTCTCCTGATTTTTTGAATCCGCAGCGGAGGTTTCAATCATATCGGTCAGGTTTTTCCGCTTTCTCTCAAGGATGTATCCTCCCGCCAGTCCCAGAATCCCGGTTATAATAAACAGAAGCGATCCTGAAAACATATCCCAGAAGAGATCGAAGTAGCGGGTGAAGACCTGAATAATGATACCCGCTGTGGCAAAGTTCAGTATTTTTTTGGACTGAACGATTGTGCTGTAGTACATGTATACCGCTGATGTGATGAACAGCAGAAGGTTGAAAGTTATTGAGTAAATCTCCCACGGTACACCCGGTCCCGCAGTGAAGAGTGTAACTCCGGAAGAGACAAATATAATAAGTGAAAGGTATAGTATTACTCTCTCCCCCTTTACTTTGTTAAATAAAATTAAATATAAAAGAACAGATAAAACTATAAACAGTATTGTCATTTTTATTACGATTGATTCCGCGGTGAATATGGATTTTTGAGATTCTACTTCAAATGAGGCAAGATATATAACAAGCCATACTCCGGTAGCGGAGACTGCATCAATTACTCTTACGGGGAAGTCAACTCCATCACTTGAAAGGAGCTCGTTGACGAGTCTGTTCAGAAGAAAACATACCGTTACAAACAGAATAAATCCGATAAGATATGCCAGTTTGAAACCTTCATCAATGGTCGAGTATGAAATAAATCCTGTCCCCTTGATAACAATGAGCCCGATTGAAAAAATAAATGCAAAAGTTCTTTCGAAAGATTTATCTGGACAGATTTTAAAAGAATAATAAAGCAGCATAAAAATAAAACTTACCGCCGCAAGATGTAGTGTAATCATTCTTGTTGCAGTATGATTGAAAGGAAGGAAGAATATCAGCACAGGGAGTAGAATCACAGGAAAAATCATTCTTAGATTTTCATCTTTTCTATATAGGAGATATAGGCCAGCGAAAGAGGCAATAGAAAGACTTATATATTCGAGAGCCTGAATTTTTACAGATCCGAATTTCATGAGCAGCGGGAGACTCTGCATATTGAATGGCCATGATATTGCTGCAAATGGTATAAGAAATGAGAACCAGCCGGCAACGGTGAAAACTCTCCCTGCGTTGTTTAAAATTTTATGACCGGTGAGATTTTTACCTGCTGTAATTAGAATTGCGGCTAATGGAAACTGCAGCATAACAACAAGATATGACCTGACATTTTCCGATATGTCGGCCGGCATTATTTTTATTGTAGGAATATAGTAGTAGTATACCAGAGCAATGGCAGAGATTGCGATTCCGGTTTCATCCTTTTCGATATAGAAAATTACTGAGAGAATTATTATCGGTATGATGTATCCGTATGCCGGCGTGGCGGATGTTACACTCCATATGAAGTAAAGAGCTGAAGCAAGATAGTATCCTTTTTTATCGCGCAGTATTACTGAAACTGCGAGTATTGCCGAAGCCCATATTATAATGCAGTATGAGGTCCCGGGCTTAAGGTGTTCGATAATAAAAAGAGGTAGAGCGTAGGCAATCCATCCAGTAATAAAAAGTATAATCCCCGGATTTTTAAAAGCATCTATTTTTTTTAACTGCTCTCCATATTTCTGCATAAGAGCTCCGGCAATAATGAAACCGGTAATCATAAAGTATCCGGCAGGACCGTCTGTTGAATATTGTTCAATCCAGTAGAATGCAATCTGCAGGAAGTATAATGCAAAGAGTAGTGATGAGACTGTAATACCCCTGTCATTCTTTTCTCTCCAGCTGAGCCACGCTGTGATAATAACCGGAAGTCCGAAAAAATATCCGGGGTTCCCGAAATATGAATACTCCCATAAATCCCAGATAATAAAAAGAATCATAGAGAGATAGATTCCGTATTTTTCACGCATCAGAAATGAAATGGCAAACGCTCCGACTCCCCATGCGAGAAGTCCGTTTGTCGGATGTGAACTTATATGATATATCTGTGCCACGAGCATAATCCCCGTACCATATGATATCATCCCAAGAAGAAGAAGAGATCTGCCGACAAGTGAAAATTTTCTTTCGACCTGCAGGAACCAGTAAGCCCCGCCGTAAGTTGTTATTATCAGGAAAAAAACCTGAACCAGTTTAAGCACCGGCGGCATTTTCCGCCAGTTTGAAGCATAAAAAATTACTATTCCTATTGCAAGACAAAGCGTCGCCAGGCCTATTATCACCCGGGAGAGATTTATACTCTCTTTAACCGGAACAGTTTTATTTTTTGGTTCACCTGCCGCAGTGTTTTGTTCAATTGGAACAGCTGCGGGAGTTGTATATAGATTTGTTATCCGGTTTTTCTGATCGGATGTAATTATTCCAAGGTCAACCCACTCTGTTAATTCTTTAAAAAGCTGCTGGATGAAACGGCCGTTTTTTATCATCTATAACCTGCCCGGAATTAATTTGTCAGTTATAATATATAAACTGAATTTTTAAGGTATGTCAATAAATTAATCAAATATATTACGGTCACTTTTTCAGGAGTGCTGAGACTTTTATATTATAGAAAATGGCGGATTGAGTTTGAGGCGGAAAAGATTAAAAAAAGATAATTCTAACAGATTATAATAAGAAATTATTCCGGGAGATCGGTCGGTAAATGAATTTGTCGTTTAAGCGGATTTTTTTTAGATAAAAGTAACCGGGTCAATATATATCTGCAGTAGAATATCCGGTGAAGGGGGGATGTCACTACAGGTTTTGATAAGTACGGCATGTAACATTATTTTTTCAGTAATAATTATTGACAGAAAGAGTCGCATGTACATTGTTTGATTATTATGGAAATTAAATCATCTCAGAAAACATCAGTATTAAAAAACCTTCCGATATTCAAAGGACTATCGGATAGCGACCTTAGTCTTATTGCGCCGATCCTCAAAATTATGACTTTCAAATCGGGCGAGGTTGTAATTCATGAAGGGGATGAAGGTGATTCACTGTTTATAATTCGTAACGGTTCTGTTGAAGTTTTTACAACCAGCGGTGACGGCAAAGAGGTTAATCTCGGGTTGTTGACTGAAGGTTCATACTTTGGAGAGCTTTCATTGTTTGATGATCATCCCCGTTCAGCCACAGTACGGACACTGGATCATACCGACTTCCTTGTTCTATCAAGAGGTGATCTGGACTCTGCTCTGTCCGGTAATCATGAGATAGAAAACACACTCTACCGGAATACAATAATGGAAACTTTCGGCCGGTTTAGAAATGTAATTACAAACTTTACTTTTTCGCAGCACCACCTGAGTTCAAGTACTGATATTATAAATGAGATTAATAGAGATTTAAGAACTGCAACAGAGATTCAGGAATATTTCATCCGTGCTGAGGATGATGATGATATAAATCTAAAACATGGTATAAGCCGCTCATTCATCTATCTCCCCTCAAAGGCAATAGGAGGAGATTTTATCAGTACAATGAACGATGCCGAAGGAAATATCTGCGCCATTATTGCCGATGTGGAAGGTCACGGAATAAGTGCATCTCTGGTTACCGGAGTTTTGAAAAGCGCCTTTTCATTCCTCGTGCCGGTTTATGGGAAAAACCCCGATCTCTTTATGTATAATTTGAACAAACATCTCTGCGGGATGCTTAACAGACTCTACGCTACATGTTACTACGCATATATAAATGTAAATAATAACACCGTCAGTTTTGCAAAGGCCGGACACCATCATCCATTGTTCTGGCGTGAATCAGAAAAAAGATTTGAGGATATTGAAGTACCGGGGCCTCTGCTTGGTCTTCTGGAAGAAACAGAGTATGGTACTAAAACATACCAGTTAAGTCCCGGAGATAAAATTCTTTTTTACACAGACGGCATAATTGAAGAGAGAGGTGCGGACTCCGTTATGTTCGGCACGGAGCATCTTGAAGAGGCATTTGAGAAAGCAATTGTAGAGAAGATCTCTCCCGCAATAGAATATCTTATTATTGAACTTAACAGGTACATTGATAAAAACACTTACGATGATGATATCACTCTTCTGCTTTATGAGTTTAATCAACCCGCGTTGTAGAATTTTACACTTTTAATCCGGATATTCACGTTTCTCGCCACTATTACTTTTAAACATTTATGATAATATTTTATAGTAAATATAATCATAAATAATTCCAGTATATCTGTTCTTTTTAGTTAATTCTGAATTGTTACCTTGAGGCAGATTGATAATTGAATAAAGTGTAACAATGTCTGAAATTATACATTTTTCAACAGAAAATGTTTATTTGGTGTTATTTTTTTTGACATTGCCTTAAAATAGTGTATTTATTTAGCTATAGGTTATAAAAAAGATTTTTTATTTTTTATATTTAGGAGAAATGAAACAGGACGTAATTAAAAAAATGATTCTCAGGAATTCACAACTTGAGCGGTAATCGGAGCAATACGTAATACTTTAAAAATATCTCCCTAAACAGAGGGTGAATATATGGAACATCCATCTGACAATTTTAAATCATTTTTACTAAAAATAATTTCAGGAGCAGCGGCAGGATCTGTAAGAATTGCAGTTTTTTTCTTTTTTATGGTGCTTATCTCTCTCTCCTACTGCTTCAGGGAAGATGTTCTAAAGAGGGTAGAGCTGTATAATTCTCAAAACTCTGCTTTTATATATCATTTTAATATTCTATCTGTTTCGCCGGGTGTTTCAGCAATAAATATCCCCACAGGGGCCAATATTCTGGTAGAATTTGATGATAATATCAATATGGCTACAGTTACAGGAACCTCCTTTTATATTACTCCGGCAGTTGCCGGAACATTCAGCTACAATAATCAGCTTAAAACTGTAATATTCGATCCGACGGTTGGATTTACAACAAGCACAGTATATACGGTTCATCTCACTACGGGAATCACTAATGATGTCGGAGAAACCATGGCATCGGATTATTCCTGGTCATTTACTACTGCAGCAATACAGTGTGAAATTGATGTACTTTCACCTCTTGCGGAGGTACTGACCGGGGATACGTACGATTTTGGAAATGGAGTAAACCCGGCCACAAAATCAGAAATTTTTACAATCAGAAACAGCGGTACAGCGAATCTGACTATATCCGGCACTACGATTACTGGTGTGGACAGCTCTCAGTTCAGTATATCGTCTTTTCCCGTATCTCCGGTAGCACCAGGGGGAGGTACAACAACTTTTACAGTTGTGTTTCAGCCTTCGGTAGCGGTTACTCCACCCGAAATTAAAAATGCGATACTTACAATTTCTAATGATGATTCGGATGAATCTTTATTCGTGATAAATCTTAAAGGTACTGCACTTAATATATCTGAACCTGAAATTCAGATTACATACGGGGGTGCTGTTCTGGTTAGCGGATCAACAGTTGTCGACTTTGGTACAGTTGCTGTCGGTGATACCGGTTCGATAACTCTTGTTATGTACAATATCGGAACAGCAAATCTTTCAGTTACCGGCGTTACTATTGGAGGAAACAATCCGGAATTTTTTTCAACCGATTTATTTCCAACATCTTTTACAGTTTTAGCCGGTTCGACAAAAACATTTAATATTAATTTTACGCCTGCGGGAAACGGGAACAAAAAAGCTGATATTATATTTCTGAATAATGATACTGATGAGCCCTCGTTTATAGTAAAGGTTAAGGGAAGAGGGATGTAAATTATGATATTATTACTTCTGTTTGCCGGGGGAGTCTTTATTAAATGTAAATTGTATAGTATCGCAGCCTCCGTATTGAGTCATTCTATTATCCGGAGTGTACTATGATGGATACAGAAGATAGGGGCTCTGAAAAGAAAAAAATTTTTTTCCCCATCAGCATGAAGTTGTTAATAATAATTTCCAGTATAGTTATGGTTTCACTCCTTGCTGTTACGGTCGCTGCAACATATTTCTTCAGAGCAGATAACAAACTCCGGGCAATGGAGGATACTCTGAACTACTCATCACTGATATCAAAAAAAGTTTACACAGACTTAAGTTCAATCTCTGAAAAAGCAAGGATTGCCGCAATTAATCTGCAAAGAGGCTCCGGTAAAAGTTTGAGTGAAACAGCTGCATTTACAAATATGATATTTGCAGAGGATCACGATATGATTTTCATAGGAGTGATGGATAAAAGAGGAATAGATTCTCTCCGTTTTATGCAGAACAATAATTTTTTTCAAAGCAGAGGAATTAAGTCAGATTTCAAAATGATAATTAAAGCGGAATACGATAATATTTCAAGATCATTCGCAAGAGAATCTGTAGTATTTAATCCATCATTTTATTTTAATGAACCAGTAATCGGAATCTCTTTTCCATATGATCAGGAGGCAGGGAATTCGATTATTGTTATTTTTTATTCTATGAATAAGATACTCGAGTCTATAAGTACAGGGAGTGTTATAAACAGCTTTATTGTATCAGGCAATGGTGATCTTATCGCTCACCGCGACAGGAGTCTGGTTAAATCAAAAACTAATTATGCCTCAATGTCTATTGTAAAGATGATGATGACCAGTCCTAATCCGAATGCTCAGATTTCATATGACGATGATAAGGGGGAAAAATTTCTTGGTGCATTTAGCAGAGTGAATTTTTCTGACACTGCAGTTATATCATATGTTAAAGAGGAGATAGCCTTTGCTATGGTTTACAAAATTCAGAGGATAGTAATGTGGCTTACAGGTATTGTTCTGGCTGCATCGCTTCTTGTAAATTTTTTCTTTTCACGATCATTAAGCCGTCCTATTATGAGACTGACCGAGGTATCACACCAGATTCAGGAGGGGCATTATGATGTTGAGATTTCATCTGAGTCGCACGATGAGATAGGTGAATTGACGGACTCATTTAAGGAGATGGCACATGGTCTGGCTGAACGGGAAAATATAAAAACTGCATTTGGTAAATTTGTAAACAAGCAGATTGCGGAACTTGTAATGAACAATGACATAAAACTTGGCGGTGAGAAAAAAGATGTTGTTGTCTTTTTTTCTGATATCCGTTCTTTTACAGCGATATCGGAATTTCTAGAACCGGAGGAGGTTGTGGAATTTCTTAACCAGTATATGACGAGGATGGTTAAGTGTATTACTAAAACAAAGGGAGTAGTGGATAAGTACATTGGTGATGCAATCATGGCTGTTTGGGGTGCACCTGTAAGTTCCGGTAATGATGTTTTTAATGCGGTTAACGCTTCTCTAATGATGAGGGAGGAACTGTTAAATTTTAATCAGGGAAGAGGTGGAGATAAAAAACCTGTTATTCATATAGGATGCGGTATTCACTGCGGTCCAGTGCTTGCCGGTCAGATAGGATCTGAAGACAGAATGGAGTATACAGTCATAGGTGATACAGTAAATATTGCTTCACGGATTGAATCGCTTAATAAGGCATTTGCAACTGATGTACTGATTACAGAGGAAGTTGCCGCGAAGATTAAAGATAAATTCAGAATCGTTCCAATGCAGAAGATCAAAGTGAAAGGGAAAAGCGAACCTCTTCAGATATATGCAGTACTGGGACGATATGCAAATTTTGATTCACCAAAGAATATAATTGAGCTCAGGAAGTTGATCGGCACAGAGAAGATGTTCAGGGAATCCGGAGGGAATGGTAAAAACAATGAAAAAGAAGTAAAATATGAAATCCTGGACTAGTATATTAATTATATGCTGTATATCATTTATGATATTCTGCTCATACTTTCTTTACAGAGAACTTACACTCCGGATAGAAAAAAAAAATGGAGAGTCGATTGGAACAATTACTTTTAAAAAAAGAAGTGCTTCCAGAAGGTATACTGACAATGTAATATGGGAGGAGATTGAACAGGAGTCTGAAATTTTCAACTACGATGCGATCCGCACAATGGAATATTCTTCTGCTGTTATTTCTCTTAAAGATGGAACAAAGATTGAACTTGATCAGAATACACTTCTTGTTGTAATCCTCAGCGATAAAGGTTTAGATATTAATTTTAATCAGGGTGGAGTTTCCGCAGAAAGCGGTTCGGGATCAGCAGGACCAATCACTCTCAACTCAAAGGACGCAACGATTGCCCTTGATAAAGGTGGAATGTCAGTAAACAGCAGTGATGCCGGAATTAATATACAGGTCAACTCGGGAAATGCAAAAGTGGCTGTAGAAGGCAAGGAACTGAATATCACATCTAATGAGACGGCAACTTTGAAGAATGGAGAAGCTGAATCTAAAAAAAATTCTCTATTCCCGGAACTTCCAAAAAACAATTCGTATCTGGTTACATACGGTAAAACACTTAGTGTCAGATTGTCATGGAGGAGTGATACTCCCGGCGAAACCAGAGTGGAAATATCCCGCAACAGTGATTTCAAAAATATTTTTAAAAGCTACGTGTCTGTAAAATCGGCTGTAGATATAAATCTAAACGCTGGTGATTATTACTGGAGATTAGCCAGGGGCAATACAGTCAGTCATCCAGTAAAGTTTACAATACTATCAGACAGTAAACCTTTACTGATCTCGCCATATCCGGGTCAGAAACTGAAAATAGCAGAAGACACAAATCTTGTCACTTTCAGATGGGAGAAATCTCAGTATGCTCCGGCATATGAACTTATTGTAGCAAAGGATCGTATTATGACTGATAAGGTTTTAACTCTAACATCAAAGGTAAATATTATATCAGTACCCGGGCTGAAACCGGGAAAATATTTCTGGAGAGTTAGATGCATTTATCCCCCGGAAATATTATCAGAAGTGGCGTTTTCAGATACGGATTTTTTTGATCTGGAAAAAATTACTTTTTCACAGGTTAAACCAGTTCCTCTGGATCAGGGTCCGATTTCAACCGCCGGTTCATTTAATCTTCACTGGAAGGGAGTGCCGGGAACCAAAAGCTATAATGTGGAAATCTCCACGGATGAAAAATTTATAAATATTATTGCTGAAAAAAAAACATCGGAAACATTTATCAAAATAGATCAAAAAATTACTGAAGGGAGATATTACTGGAGAGTAAGTGCGTTAAGCAGGGAGAATATTTCTTCGACATCAATCACTGCTTCGCTGACATTGATAAAGCCGTTGCCAATAGTGGCCCTTACTCCATCGGCTGGTGAAGTGATATCCGGCAGACCTTCTTCAATAAATTTTTCATGGAGAGATCCAAACAGCGGAGACAGTTATCTTCTGGAAATATCTGACAGAAGTGATTTCAGAAGTATAAAGCAGAGTATAATGAGCACTGCGAGTGTTGTAGAGTTAAAGACTCCTGTTGAGGGGGATTATTTCTGGAGAGTACTGCTTAAAGATAGCTCCGGCAGAATTGTTACTCAGAGTTCAACCCGTGAATTCGTAATTCCGGGGGAACTTAAAACTCCGGAACTGGTTTATCCAAAGGATAATGAGAAAATTATTCCAGGTTTAAAAAAACGGTTCAGGTTCGAGTGGGTCAGGACTGCTGGTGCTAATGAATATGAAATAGAAATTTATTTTCGCATTGCCGGGGTGGAGAAGCCTCTGACAATTTATACTTCGCGTGTTAATTATATTGAAATAACTAACCCCGCAATTTTTAGTCCCGGATTGTATAGCTGGCGAATCAAAGCAAAACAGATGAAGAGCGGGAAACTCTCCGCTTATAAAGAATCAAAAAAATCCTTTTTTGAAGTTGAAGAGGTTGTTCTTTTACCGGCTCCGGTTGTAAAAAATCCAGGAGTTATTTTCAAGTGAGTCCGTTTATGAAATGGAAATGTATAATCGGCATTATTTTGATTTTTATTTTTGCTGATATTCTGTTTGCTTCAAATCGGCAAATTACATGGGATCCGGTTGCTGGAGCAGCAGGCTATTATTTAGAGATTAAGGATTCTCAGGGTATGATCGTTGTAGACACAACAGTGAAAGAAAACTTTTTTGCAGTTTCAAAATTAAATCCGGGATCATACTCTTTCAGAGTAGCGACGATAAATATTCTTAATCAGAAAGGAGAGAATACACCATGGATAGATTTTGTTATTGAGAAACTTTTCATTCCGGTATTAAAGTCAGTATCTCAGCGGCAGCTTCTTAGTTCCATTTTAAATAAAAATATTGTCGTAAGAGGAGAAAATTTTAAATCTGGAGGAAAACTTTTATTAAGGAGAAAAGACAAAGAAATAGTACTGACAGATACACAAATAAATTCTGATAATGAAGCGGTGTTCAGCTATAAGCCTGATAAGTCATCGAAGGGGAATTACGATCTTGTCATTGTAAATAGAGGGGAGGCTGAATCAGTTTTAAAGGATGCAATAGAAATAGTTGAAGCGGAGGCTGCTGAAACAATTTGCTATATCGGAGCAGCTTATCTCATTAATATATCCGTTGGAAAATGGTCCTATTATTATCCTCTATCATATACCGGAGCGGATATTTATTTTCAGTTTTCAGGAAGAAATATTGGTTTTGAAAATATACTTTTTGATGTTGAACTTGAAGCAGTGCGTTATAACAATGCTGATTCATTAAGAAAGAGTACATTTAGTTATGCGGCATTCGGTATAGGTTCCGGTTATTACTACCCCGTTCTAGTGAATTCTATTGAGTTATTTATGAAAATTCAGGGAGGGGGAGTGTATACATCTATAACACTTGATGAAGATTTTTCGGATAATAGTGTTTCATCAATCGATATTTTTGCCATGGCTGCGGCAGGGGTCAGGGCATATTTAAGTGAAAGTTTTTTTATAGATTCAACATTCGGATTGAAGTCTGTTTTTTATACAGGTGCGGTTCTTCATGATATAAGAATATCACTTGGGTGTGGTACGAAGTTTTAGTGGTGATTTTTCCAGATTAAATTGTGTTGATCAATAAAAAAAAAGCCCATAAAGGGCTTTAAATAATAGGAAATGAATACAAATTGCATAAAACCAGTTATTCAAATTCATAATTGCTAAATGAAAAAAACGTCTCCAACCCTGCCAGCTCAATACATCTATACATCTGTGAGTTGCAGTTTTTCAGACTGAGCTCTCTATGCTTCTGGGACAGTCCGTTTCTAATTCGTATAAGCGATGCGAGGAGAAGTGAATTGATAACCGTCTCTTCCTTTAAGTCAATCACCATGTCGCGGCTATCGTTCTTAATGAATTCATCAACACTCTCTTCAAACAGCTTGAGATTGAATACGGCACTTTCACATTTTATTATGTAAATTCTTTCAGATTCACTATCTTTTATATCGAACATCAGAATTTTTCCTTTATACTAAATAATAAGCAGTTTAAAAATAGCACCTAGGATTCTCTGATTCATCAAAGAATAAAATATCTTATACTTAACGTTTTGAAAAAGCAAGACATCCGCTGACGCATCAGAAAATGACCATAAAAAAGTTGGGATATACTGATTTTTTTGAAAATTATATGTAATTGAAGTGAATTTTAAAGGGGTTTGAAAAAATGAATGCTCACTTTCGTTAAGAAAAAATTCCGGATCCGATCCGGTTCAGGTGATGACCATTTAAAACAGTATTGATTAATAATTATAATCTTTGATTTATGTCACTCCGGCATACTCTCTCTGAACTCCCGGGGAGTTTTTCCTGTAAATTTTCTAAATGCGCGGTTAAATGTTCTTATGCTGTCAAATCCAGTATCCATACAGATCCGGGTAATGGGATCATCTGTACCGGAAAGGCGTCTTTTCGCTTCACCAATACGGAGTTCTGCAATATAATCGCTCAATGTGCATCCGGTGTATTTGTTGAACATCCGGCTGAATGTATCCGGATTCATTTCTGAGGCTGATGCCAGATTCTCCCGGTTGAGATCATCAGTAAAATGTTCTTTAATAAATGTGCAGATCAATTCAATTTTTTTTACTGCATCTTCGTTAGATGAATTTTTTCTGTTTTCCATGTGCTGTCTGAGTTTTGCACTCAGTTCATCATTTTTTCTCTGAAGACTGTTGCGTATTGCTTTAAGATTTATCTGGTTTCGTATACGGAGTTTCAGTTCATCGGAGTTGAATGGTTTTGTAACATAATCAGCGGCACCGAGTTCTAGTCCCTCATGTTTCATAAAGTCATCACCTCGTGCTGTGAGGAATAACGTAGGAATTCCGCTAAATCTTTCATCGGATTGCAACTGTTTAATAAACTCATGTCCGTCCATCTCCGGCATCATTACATCGGAAACAATAAGATCTATTCCATCATCAAGTTTGAGAATTTCAAGAGCCTCTATGCCGTTTGATGCTGAATGTATAAAATAGTTATCTGCAAGAAGGAGTTTGAGGAAGCTGCGCATATCAGCATTGTCTTCAACAATAAGTATCGACGGGAGATCATCAGATGATATATCAGATATAGAATTAGTCTCCGGTGCCGGGTGTTTATCTGGAGATATGCTCATGCCTCTGGCGAAGGGTATGGATAATTTATTTTTAGTGATTTCACAAAATTCTACATCTCTTCTGCCGGAGAGATGATCTTTGCCTCTTGGAATAGCTAAAGTGAATTCAGTTCCGTGATCATCGGGATATTCATCAATATGTCTGCTTTTTACTGATACAGTTGCTCCATGAAGTTCGGCAATCTCTTTAACAATCGCCAGTCCTATTCCGGTACCTTCATAATTTTTTATTTCTGATAAATCCGCCTGACTGAAGCGGTTAAATATTGTTTCAATCTTAGAAGAGGAGATTCCTTTTCCGTTATCGATAAATTTCAAAACGATATTCTGAGAATTGCTTTCTACACAGAGATTAATTAGTCCTCCCCTTTCTGTAAATTTGAATGAGTTTGAAAAGAAATTAGATATTATCCGCGAAAATTTTTCCTGATCAATAAATGCAGTTGCAGGCTTATCGGGGAGTGTGCATTTAAGTTCTATACCTCTATATTCAGAGGCAGAATCCATTTCCGCACAATAGAACCGTACTGCGGTGCAGAGATCAGTTTCTGTGACCTTAAGTATCATCATGCCAGCTGTTATGCGTGAAATATCAAGAAGATCGTTTATCAGCGAAAGAAGATTCCGGCTGTTTCTTTGAATCATCTCCAGAGAGCTTTCTTTAAGCGGTTCGCCTTTCATTGCCTCCTCAACAGGTGCAAGTATAAGGGTGAGAGGTGTGCGCAGTTCATGAGAGATGTTGTCGAGAAACCGGCTCTTGGCAATATTAGCAGACTCCGCTTCCTCCTTCAGTTTTGTCAGCTCTTTTGTTGCCAGATTAATTTTCCTGTGGAGCTGATAATTCCACCACCATACAGCAGCAACACCAATTAGTACTGTGATTATAACAATTATAGATACTATAAATCCCCAGGGTATCCGGTATTTAAAATTCCCTCCAGCCCATGTTCTTTCTACTACAAGTATTTCCGTTTCAGTAAATTTTTTAAAACCGGAATTTATCTGCTCCAGAAGATTGGAATTTCCGGCTTTTACAGCAGCAGATATTCCGTGAGTAAAAACCGGTTCCGAAGATTGAGTAAACTTTCTCCATAATCCCGATTCTTTCAGAAGATGATTTGCCAGAGAGGCATCGGCAATAAAGACATTTATTTCTCCCATCTCGGATGCTTCGATCAGTTCACGGACTGAATGTCTTATGAGTAAATTAATACCAGAATTAATTTTTTTTAAATTTTCTTTTTCATGATCCGTTATCCCGGTTCTGTAAGGTTTTATCTCGGTAAGGGTCTCTGCGGATGAGATTTTATTATTGCGGTAAATATAAAAATCAGAATGGTATATTTCTTCTGATACTGCAAAATTATTCTTTGTTATTGCAGGGTGGTAGCCCATGATAACATCGATTTTATCAGTTTTTAGTAGTTCCTCTGCTTCACCGGGAGTTGTTATAATATATTTAACGGATATGCCTGTTTTCTTTGACCAGAGTTTCCAGAGTTCAACATATAATCCAACAGGGCTGTTACTCCCGCTGTTATACTCAACGGGAGTATTATTTGTAATGCCTACCACGGTAATTACATTTTTCGTAGCAGCGAATGAAGCTGAAAGTATATTGAATAGAAAAAAAAGTAACGCTATAACAAAATACCTGGAAGAAGTTTTAATTATCATTCATTCTAACGGCATAACCCTGGTTGGCAGGATTAAGGTTTCTTATGATAAAAAAAGCAATTAGAACACTAATACTTTTATCTATCAGATTGGCCGGGAGTCTGATAAGAAAAGAACTTGTAAAAAGTTTGTAACCTGCGTTCATGAGGGTTATTATAGAGAGATCAATCTTCGCCCCTGTAACACCTCCGAAAACAAAGTATGCCACAATAGCACCGCTAAAAGCGCTAAGTACTGATACAGATAAAATGCAGATTGACAGACTTTTATATTCTAAAAAACCGTACTTTTTTACGATAAAACCGGTTGTTACACCAATTATTATATTTACAATACTGAATGGTATATTAACCGGATTGTGAGTTACGCCCAGTAAAAGGTTTGATGCTAAACCTGTCAGGGCTCCCACAACTGGACCGAGAATTGCAGCAGAGAGGATTGTCCCTGTGCTATCGATGAACAGGGGAAGTTTTACATAAAATTTAATAAAATTTATTAGAAAATATCCTGATATATTGAGTAAAATGCCCGCCAGGAACACAAGCAAAAGAATTCTGTTTTTCATATTATATCCTTGATGTTGAATTTGTCTAAAAAAGAAATCCCAAAAAACCATTTCGGGGAAAACAGGGAACACTGTGGGGTTTGGAAAGGTGCTGACGCCCTTAACCCCGGTAAAGATCCTATCATCGGTACTATCTACTTGTAATATAATACAAAATCTCTACCGGGTCAATTTAAATTTTTTTTGTGGAATAGTCTGTATCAGGGAGTGTTATAGAAATGAGTAAAAAGCTTAATTGTCAGAGAATGATTTTTGAAATATATTCCCCAATGGCAAGACATGATGTCAGGCCAGGGGACTCTATTCCGATGAGGTTTATGAAATTTTTCAATCCCGATTCAACTTCATTTATTATTATAAAATCGCGGAATTTTTCCCCTTCTTTCTGAAGCTTCGGTCTTATACCGCAGTCGTAAGGATAAATATCTGAGATATCAGGTTTCATAAAAAGCGATAAAGAATAGAGAAATTCATTTTTGTAACTCTGATCCATTGAGTAGTCGCATATGTTTTCTTTCATGTAGTATGCATTGGGCCCGAATGCCACTGTACCATCGGTAAAGAGTCTGTTGTGGATTCCGAGAGATCTTCCGTCGGGTGACGGCACCGGATAGATAAGCATATTCATCGATTTGACATTATCGGATTTGTAGTATTCCCCTTTGCAGAAGCTTAAGTTGTATCCCGAATTCATTGTGTCGATCCCAGTCATGGCAGCGACTTTATCTGAAAACAATCCCGCACAGTTTATAACTATATCTGCATGAATTGAATATCCTTCTTCGGACTCAATCAGATATCCTGAACTTTTTCGCTTAATTCCTGCTACACCGGTTCTGTATGCAAAAAGCACGCCGTTTTCTTTCGCGAGAGTTTCGAGCCTCTTCATCAGCTCGTATGAGTTCATAATTCCAGCTGTGGGAACATGGACTCCAGCTATTGCTCTTACCAGCGGTTCCCTTTCCTCAATCTCGATCCCTTCGGCAATTCTTATTCCGGGAACTTTGTTTTTGATTCCGTTAGTATAAAGTTTTTCTATTTCAGGGATTTCATCACTCGATGAGGCTATGATATATTTCCCGCAGTTTTTATGGGAGATATCGTTATCCATCATGAATTTGTAGATGAGTTCGTTTCCTCTCAGGCAGAGTTTTGCTTTAAGTGTACCGGGGGGATAGTAAATGCCGGAATGAATCGTTTCACTGTTGCGGCTGCTGGTATGTTTTCCGAAGGAGTCCTCTTTTTCAAAAATGATAATATTTTTGAATTTTCCGGAGAGTTCGTAAGCTGCGGCGAGTCCCGCAGCTCCGGCTCCGATTATTGCAACGTCACATCGCTCCATGGAATAATATATTACTTTTCAAAAGGGAAGCGGTATTGGCTTAGGCCTGTTGCATCCCTCATTTGAATCATCTCTCTCTGCAGCTCTTCGGCTATGGGAACACCTTTTCCCTCTCTTTCGAGGCCGGCAATATATTCCTTTTCACCAGCAGTATAAATTCTTTCAGCGCCGGGCATCTTCTCTGAAGAACGGAGCTGTCTCAGAATCTCTCCCGAGATCTTCTTGAAATCCTCAACTTCGGTGAAGTGAGCAATATTTATCGCCATAAAGAAATGGCCAAGTCTGTATGGAACTTTTTTACCATTCTCGAAACCTGTGAGCATCTTTAAAAAACTTCCACCCTGAAGAGCAGCGGACAAAATCTCGACAACCGTGGCATAGCCGTAACCTTTAAATCCTGCTCCATCTTCACCAATCCCGCCAAGCGGGGTGAGAGCGGCGGTTCCTTTGATCAGATCCTGTAAAGCCTGAACTGAATCGGTTGTTGACTCACCCTTTCTATCTATAACCCATCCCTGAGGCATCTCCTTTCCGGTTCTGGCATAGACTTCAATTTTTCCCCGCTGGCTTACTGATGTTGCGCAGTCCAGTACAAAGGGGAATTCCTCATCTGTGGGAATTCCGAATACAAGCGGATTTGTTCCAAGCATATTTTCTATGCCGAAAGTTGGCGCGATGGATGGGCGGGCGTTTGTTCCTGTAATGCCGATCATGTTTCTATCACTGGCCATCGTCGCGTAGTAGCCTGCAATTCCGTAGTGCGTAGAGTTACGGACCGCCACCATACCAAGACCGAACTTTTCAGCCTTCTCAATAGCCATTTCCATCGCGCGTTTACCGATAACGTGTCCCATTCCGTTGTGTCCGTCAACAACTGCAGTGGCGAGGTTATCTCTTACTATTTCAAAATTAGTAACAGCATCCTGTATACCCTCTTTTATTCTGTCATAATAGATAGGTTTCATTCTGTTAATACCGTGGGAGTCTATTCCCCGCTTATCAGATTCAATAAGCACATCGGCGCAGACTGCGGCGTCGTTCTCCGGAACTCCGATTTTGATAAAAACGTCTTTCATAAAGTTACGAACCAGATCAAAGTCAAGCCATGTTATATCGTTTTCCATTTTATCTCTCCTATCCGCCCCTATCCGCCCTACGGGCACCTTTCCCCATGAATGGGGCAAGGATTACTTCGGAACAAGGGATTGTAACACATTGTTCCGTATCAACTCCTCTCCTCCCATTCATGGGGGAGATGTCGCGATAGCGACAGAGGGGGCAGAAATTTCTTAAAGTACATTTTGAATTCTTTCGATAATTGTCAAGATTTAGTTTTGTAAAAATACATTTTTAATAATAGAATTTTAAAGATAGTCTTGCTTTTATTCTGTTTTTTTCTTCCGTTTGCCTAACTTTAATAGAATACCACCAGCAAGTGATAAAACAAAAAATATACCAGTCAGCGGTGCAAAGAGATGCAGTGCCGTAGTAAATGCAACCTTATCAAAAAATGCTGAATTAACAGGATCATTTACGATCTGCGGGATCATAAGCCCGGGCTTTATAGATGCAATGATTACTGCTATCCCTGCGATTACTATTATCACAGATGGATATTTAAGAACAAAGCCGGATACACGCATTCCCGATTTTATATCACGAGCAGCTATGAAGAGAAAAAATACAAATAGAAATACAGCGGCCGCTGCGGCATATGGGGTATACTTGGCTGCTGATAATATTATCATCAGTCTTTCAAAATTTACTGCTTTTTCTCCTGATAAAATAATTGCATCGGATTTTATAACACCGTCGGATACATTGATACTGGTTCCTTTAAGAAAGGAATTAGCCGCAGTTTCAGTGATCCATGAATCTGAAAGTTTGAAGATCTGAGTCAGTACCCATGGACTCTTTAAGCCTGGAGTTTCTCTTATTCTGTCGACAAAAACTTCACTAAGGAGATTCTTCTCTTTCTCGATTCCATTTTCATTTACCTTAACACGGAGACTTAAGTTAAGCGGGGGAAGAGTTATTTTTTTTACATTTTCAATCATACCCGATTCGACATTGAGTCTGCTTTCGTATATGCTTCCCGTCTTTATCTGGCTATGCCATGTAGTCATGAAATCGAGATATTTTTTTATAGTGGTTTTAAGTTCTTTCTCGATAAACAGTTTGTTAAAGTCCTCTGTCAGAACAGGTTCAATTTTAGCTATATCGGCGTACATCTCATTCATGAAATCGCTTCGTCGTGATTGAATAATATCCTTTGCATCATCCTCTTTATCTTTTAATTCATGATCTGCATCTTCAAACTTATCTTTAGCCGCTTCCATTTCATCTTCTATTTTATTTATGGATTCATCATTTTTACTGCGGTATTCTTTTATCTCCTTCAGCGCGCCTTTGAGATCTTTCATCTTATTCTTTTTAAACAGGTCAAAGTCGTTCTCGGTTTTTATATCATCGGAGGATTTCTCCCATTTAAGATCGTCAAGTTCATCAATCTGTTTTTCTATTTTATCAAATTCTTCGCTTTTATTTATCACCGTATATGCAATAAGTTTATCTTCATAATCTTTTCTTAAAGATTCGTACATCGGCTTGAACTGGGACATCCCTGTTTTTTTCTCAACTTCTTTTTTTATATCTCTCTCGATCTGAATATTCTTCGTTTCAATGAATGTTTCCACAAGATTTAAACTTTTAATAACACTGATATAAAAGTTTTCGTTTACGGCAAGTGTAAGAAGTATCGAAGCGGTTATTGCGGCCGGTATTATTAAAATGGAGATAACCGACAGTATATAAAGAAATATTTTTCTCATAAAATAGCCTCTTTCAAATAAAGATTGGAATAACCTCCAAAAAGAACATAGAGTGTATTAATAATCAATAATAAAAATATATACTATTAATAGATAATTTAGTTACTATAGCATTTTAAGATTAAAATAGTGCAGGAATTGTCACTGCGAGGCATGTAATGCCGTGGCAGTCTGTTTTATGTAATAGCGGTTATTAAAATCGAATTAAAGTTCCCGAAAACAGATTGCTTCACTTTGTTCGCAATGACATTGTTCTAATCATTTCGTAAAATGCTATAGTTTGATAACTTCTTCCTTGACATTCTGTTTATAATGTTATAAATTTTATTGAATTGGATTTACATCAATCCTTTATTGATACAGAGATCAAGCTGGAGGATTTTTATGCCGCAGGTTTCCATCGAAGACAAATTGAAAAGTATTAAAAGCTGGAATTTTGTTCCGGGTAAAAATAAAATCCTCCCTGTTCTAAAAACACTCTTAAACGATAATGAGTTTATTATCGACATCATTGACGGGTTCTTCCCCGGAGATAGAGAAGAAAAAAAAAGTAATGATGATTCAGGATTTATTCTTGTTACTGATAGAATCATTGTATTAATGAGATCTGACAAACCGGAAAAGTATTCCTCGTTAAATAAAAGCACAATTAAAAGCATTACATGTGTTAAAAATTTTTCGTCTCTTACAATTAACATTGATTCAGGCAAAGAGCAGTTTTCATTTGTTACTCATCTCTCCGAAGCTGCTGTAAAAAATATTTTTTCCGCAGCGGGTAAACCTGTTGAAAGAGAGAATTTTAAGTCAGCAGACACCATGAATCGAAGTGCCGGTTCAGCTTCATATGTTGAGAGTGCCCAGGACTCATCACATCCTGCTGTGGCAGATTTTCTCACTCCTGAAATAAAAAAAATCAACACCAGACTCGAAGAATTCATGAAAGCAATTCCAGATCCGAACTTCATGGAGATGTACCGTGATGATATCTATACTCTCTCAGGGTTATGCGGTATGACCGGAAGCGGACTATCCGACAATGAAATACTCTTTATGTGTATGGCAACATCAGCGGGCGAGGAAAAGACCAGTGCGGATGAAGTTAACCCTCTTGATGAAGTTATGGCAACTGACTCATACCCGTTTTATCTTAGGGAATCGATTAACCGGAAAATGGAAACAGTAATCTCCGGTATAAACAGGATGAATAAATCTACAGAAAAAAATCTGAAGTCGTTGGAATATCTTATAAAACATGATATTGAGCATGACACAAAGTATGCAGATAAAATGGCTTCTCTTTTTTATGAATACTCCCAGTGCCTGCTTAAGGCAGACGGTGTACTGGATGGGGACGAAGAGCTTAAGCTTAAATCTGTTTCTGAACTTATCCAGAAAATCAGCCATTCTAAAGTCACATCTTCCGAGAAACCTGTTGAGGGTGTTGAGACCATAGAACAGGTTATGGAGAAGATCAATGCTCTGGTGGGTATGGATAATATAAAGGATGAAATAAAATCATTTATTAATTTTGTAAGCATAAGAGGAGAAAGGGATAAGCGGAAGCTGCCGGTTACTCCTCTCTCTCTCCATGCAGTGTTTTACGGACCTCCGGGTACCGGGAAAACAACAATCGCAAGGCTTCTCGGCAGGGTCTACAAGGCATTGGGACTCTTGCAGAGCGGACATCTTATTGAGACTGACAGAGCGGGACTTGTAGCAGGTTTTGTAGGGCAGACTGCTATAAAGACCGACGAACTTGTAACTAAAGCAAAGGATGGAGTCCTCTTTATTGATGAAGCCTACACTCTTGTGCCGGAAAACAGCTCCAATGATTTCGGCAGAGAGTCAATTGATACAATACTGAAAAGAATGGAGGATATGAGAGAGGGATTTGCCGTGATAGCGGCAGGCTACACCGATGAGATGGAGAGATTCATCGATTCAAATCCCGGTCTGAAGTCCAGGTTCAGCCGATATTTCTACTTCAATCACTACACTCCCGAAGAGCTTTTAAAAATATTTAATATTTTTGCGGACAACGTAGAGTTTAAACTCAGCAGTGAAGCTGAAAGTAAACTTAAA
Source organism: uncultured Leptospirales bacterium (assembly GCA_964450405.1). GTDB lineage: Bacteria > Spirochaetota > UBA4802 > UBA4802 > UBA5550 > WRGT01. The sequence continues at coordinate 24,245 of CAYVCQ010000006.1, forward strand.
GAACTTATAACTCATTTTTACAATATAAGAAGCAAGAGTTTCGGGAACGCCAGATTTGTGAGAAATGTATTTGATAAAATAGTACAGAACCAGGCGGACAGGTTAGCCTCTCTTGCTGCATTTACGGATGAACTTTTATGTGAAGTGACTGTTGAGGATATACCACGGAAGGAGGATTTCAGTTCTGAACAATTTTCCTGAAATCCTGAATTGAAATTATCTGGAAAAATTTATCCAGATGAGAAATGTCAAATAGCGCAGAGACATGCCGGCTCAGCTCGCATACATAAAATGTTATACCGCTTTTTTCAGCCTGCCTTGAGATACTTATAAGCATTCCAAAACCGGAAGAATCGATACTTTCAAGGGACCCACAATTTATTCCAAGTATTTTCAGTGAAGGATTCTTCTCCAGCATATTTTTAAAATCATTGAGGAGTGTGTCTATATTGTGAATATTCAGGTTGCCGGTTATTTCAATCTCGGCTCCGTCCTTGTAATTGTGAATGCTGATTTTATCCAACTTATGTCCTCTTTAGTATAAAAAACTATTGAATTTAAAGAATATACAACTATATGAGATTGAACTCTATTTTTTTCAAGTAAAAATTAAGTTTAGAGCATCTATTAGTTAAATACTCCAAACTTTAAGTTTATCTATGTCTCTAATTTTATTTATATACAGGAGATTGTCCAAAACAGTAATCAGGAATGAAAATTCTTCGTCCGCCGACACCATTTTTATTCAAAGCGGAGAATATGCGCTACTAATGTTTATCGCCTGTGCGAAGATGGCAAATTGTTTAAAAATCATAAGGTATTGGCGCAAATGCCAACATAAGTGATTAAATTAATTCACGAATTGTACAAAAATGTATTGTTCTTTTATAGAACATGCTTCAAGTTGATATGTCATAAATAGAGGTTTGGAAAATCACAGTTACAGGGTTCATATGTTTAAAAAAAGAGAAAGTAAAATTAGAGTAGTTATTGATCTCGATTATATAATGCCTGATACATCTTTTGTATATCCGATATTCTCTTCCGATGGAGAGAAGCTTCTAAATGCGAGAGAAGTGCTTACAGCTTCGAAGATAAAACTGATAAAAGAAAAATGCGGAAATAAAGTTTACTACTCCCCCGTCGAGAAGGAGGAGGGAGTGATGTCCGATCATATCTATAAAAAATCATTTATTAAAACTAAAGAAGTTATGGATGCGGTGCTTTACACTGATAAATTTACAAAAGATGGTTACAGGCAGAGTGAGGAACTTGTCGGAGAGATACTGGATGATCTTAATTCAAAAGAACTCTCTGCAATAAATCTTCTCAAAGATGTTAAGAGTTTTGATGAATATCTCTATTACCATTCAATCAACGTGGGTCTGCTCACAGCGCTTATGATTAAGAGAAAGAGAAAATTCAGCGCTGAGGAAATTAAGAATATTGTGCTCGGGGCGTATCTCTGCGATCTCGGAAAAGTAAAACTGGAAAAAACAGTTCTGCATAAACCGGAAAAGTTAAGCGATGACGAATTGATGCAGATGCAGCTCCATCCGCAGATTGGTTATAATATTGTTAAGGCGCTTGAAGATATTAATCCGGTAGTTCTGCAGACAATTCTTTTCCATCATGAACAGTTTGATGATGAGGGATACTATAGTCTTCCATATGACAGTCTCCCGTCTTCACCGAAAATAGCTTCAATATGCGATATGTATGATGCCCTTACTTCTCCACGCCCATTCAGACAGGCCTTCACTCCCTCGGAGTCGATGAAATTTATACTGAATTCAATAGACAAAAAATTTGACCGGGAACTTGTAAGCGATTTCCTCAATGGAATGGGATCTCTTCTTAATAATTCACAGTTTTTTTACCGGAAAGGGGATTTCTGTATTCTAAATACTAATGAAGTTTCTGTGGTTAGTGATATTTCAAAAATAGATATTATGAAACCAAAGGTTATGATTTTTGCCCGCTACGATTACTCCGGTGAAAAAGCAACAATCAGATTTTATGATAATCCCATAGAAATAGATCTAATGAAAGATATGAAAAGAAAAATTGAAAGTATAATTATGCATCAGAAATTAATCGATGCACTTCGAGATAAACTTATAGAGAAGAAAACTCTTATAGATTATCTCTACGTTCCCCTGCCGGAGTAGTTTTATTCCCTTCCCTTGATGCAGGGAAGGGCGATTTCTCAGAACTTCTCGTATCCGTCATTCTCAGGATTGTATGTTGTTTCTGATTTAAATGGTGCTGCTTTTGATGCTGTTTTTACTTCACTCTTTACAGGCTTATCTACACTCTTTTTAGTCTGAAGCTCCCGAATATGAATCGCTTTACGTTTTGAAGTGTCGCTATCGCTTTTAAAACTTTCGCGTATCTTGAATTGCTGAACCATGGCGAGAAGTTCCTGCGCCTGATTCGACATCTCTTCACTTGCAGCGGCAGTCTGTTCTACCAGGGCCGCATTCTGCTGTGTCATAGTATCCATTTCGGTTACGGCAGTATTTATCTGTTCTATACCTCTGCTCTGTTCATCACTAGATGCGGCAATCTCGGAAATAATATTCCGGACCTGTTTTGCCGAGATTATAATCTCTTTCAAAGCATCGCCGCTTTTATTTACAAGATCTGTACCTTCATCAATTTTACCTATTGAATCTTTTATCAGTGTACCTATCTCTTTGGCCGCGCCTGCAGATCGTTGTGCGAGATTTCTCACTTCACCTGCAACAACTGCAAATCCCCGTCCCTGGTCGCCGGCCCTTGCAGCCTCAACAGCGGCATTCAGAGCCAGAAGATTTGTCTGGAAGGAAATCTCGTTTATCATATTTATAATTTCAGATATTTTCTTGCTCGAATTATTGATCTCTCCGATTGAGAGAACAGCCTTCTCTACAACCAGACCACCGTCTATAGCAAGTTTAGATGAGTTCTCCGCCAGAGTGTTGGCTTCCTTGGCATTTCCGGCGTTCTGTCTGGTGGATGCATTTGTTTCTTCAACTGTTGCAGCAATCTCCTCCAGCGATGAAGCCTGTTCCGATGTTCTCTGTGAGAGGTTTTCGTTACCCGATGCAATCTCTTCAACGGCGCGTACAAGATTCTGAGATGACATTATAATTTCAGAAATAAGTTTTTCAAGATTATCCGCTGAGGTGTTGAGCGCTTTCCCCAGCTGTCCAAGTTCATCGTTCTGGTCGAGGTCTATCCGCTCCAGAAAATTTCCCTTTGCAATGAGTTCAGCAAATGCAAGACCTTTATTTATCGGTGTGGTTATGGTTTTTGTGATAATAAAAGTAAAAAGAATTCCCACAAGTATTCCGATCACTGATATTACAATTGCCCATAATTCAAGAGAACTGTATTTTTTGTCAAAATCGGACGAAGCTTCTTTTGATTCGGCTACCAGTGATTTTGAAAATTGTGATAAGACTTCATCGATCTGATTCCTTACAGTGTCTATCCTGCCATCTATAGATTTTATTTTATTCATGTCATATGTTCCTGACCTGAAATCAGGAAGTAGTTCCTGCTCAAAGATATTTATCAGATCATTAAACCCGGATTCAATTTTAAGAGATAATTCCTTTTCTTCTTTTGTATCTGAATTTTTTTTTATAAAATCCAGGCTTGTTGTGATTTTTCCTTTCATCTCCGCTAGCTGTCTATCCGTATCAGATATATTACGGTTAATAATTGCATCAGCAATTATCGAGTAAAACTCATCCAGATACATTTCAGCTTGTGTAATTTTTAATGCATCTGAAGCACGATTAGAACTTGTGTCCTCAAGATTTTTTAAAGTTCCTATCCCGATAATTAGAAAAATTGAAATACCAATGAATACCGCAATTACAGCGGAAAAACCGAGTATCATTTTGTTTCTTATTTTGATATCAGAAAATTTCATATTTGTTCTCCAAACATTTATAACTTCAGTAATTTTTCTAGAAAAATTTAGTGAAGAAAATTAAACTAACCTAACACTAAATAATATACTCTAGGGAGTAATATTAATGTTTCAGTTGCATATATAATATACTGATAAAATATGAATATAAGTTTAGATGATAATTTTTTATCCAACTTATTAAGAAAAATTAGTATTTTCTTGCACTGGAAAGAGTTGACTGATAAAATTATTAGCATCAAAAGAGTTTTATAGAATAAGTTCTGTAAAACTCTTTTCAAAGCGTTATGTGATACAAAAATGTAACATATAGATTAATGCGGAGTGCCTTTGCAATGCTGAAAAAAACCGGAAAGGATATTCAACTCTCCTTCGATTTTGATACCTCAAACCAGAAAGTTAAATTTATTAACGTCAGGGGTCAATGCAGGTGCGGCTACAGCGGTGAATTTAAAAAAGCCGATATTGTACTTGAGATGACAGTGCTCTGTCCGAAGTGTAAATCAGTTATAGTTATAAAATAATAAAATAAGAATCAGAATAAATTGTGCAGATTATTTTACCTTAATTCAGAATGCAGAAATCAACAATGTATTCAATTCTAAATTATTGATCAGCATGGGATCTCTTCCCTGCTGAGCATATTACCACATCTTCTGCATTTAAATTTTTCCTGTGGAGCACCAAAGTCTATGAACACATTAAGGCTATAACCGCATTTACAGGTGTATGAAAATTTTCTATTTCTGTAATCCATTATCTCCTCTTCAATTTCTTTTTTAATTTCATTCTTGTCTTACCCCTCAATGAATCTATGAACTTATAGTATCATTATCGGCATAAAACTGCAAATTTATAAGAGCACCAAAGGGGGAGGATTTTATCTGATGGGGAAATACTTTTAGATTTTCTTTGATGCTCTGATATTGCAAATAGAATAGGGTCAGAGCATTTTAAATTTTTATCCCCGGCAATATCCGATATAGAATACAAAATGCTGATTTAGTTTTGGGATGAATGATGTGTGATTTGAGAAATATTATATACTGCATCCATAGAGTATTAATTTCACTGCTATATACAACATGATGAATCCAATAGCAGTATCCAGAATTCTCCATGCCGTCTGCTTTTTGAATAGAGGCGCGATAATTTTTCCGCTAAAGGCAAGAGAGAAGAACCATGTGAATGATGCCGATATCGCTCCAATACCAAAGAACAGTCTTATTTCCGGAGGTCTCGCAGCTCCGAATCCCCCCAGCATTACAACCGTATCAATGTATACATGAGGATTCAGATATGTCAGAGCAAGTGTGGTCAATACGGCTTTCTTAAGAGAGAGTGAATTATCCTCTCCACCGTTTATATCCATAGATTCCCCTTTAATTGCAGATCGGAAACATCTGAATGAAAACCAGGCGAGATAAGCAGCTCCAGCAAGAGAAACTATTTTTGTAATTAGCGGATGACTGCTGAAAATATAACCCATTCCTGCAATTCCAAGAGTAATAAGGAGAGCATCGCTTAAAGCACATATCCATGCAATGATGAATCTATGCTCATTCTTAATTCCCTGTTTCAGCACAAATGCATTTTGAGCACCTATTGCTATAATCAGTCCGGCTCCCATTACGAAACCTTCAAAGAGACTGTTTATTATTACCATGACACCAGCTTTTTATGATTTATTCAATAATATAATATGTCATAAAAAGCATTAATTAGCATCAGATTTTTGTCAATTAAAGTAAAGGTTGAGTAATTTACCTCCAATTTTATATGATAAAAAGCGTTTTTCGGAGAAATTTTTTTCATTTTCAGGTGCAAAAGTATTATTTTATATTTTAATAAAGGAAAACATCAGCAGTTGTTTATAAAAAAAAATAAAAAAAAATAAAAATCTATATTGAATATTTATCGTTTTTTTATTACTGTTATAAAAAGAGGTTAATGATTATGAAAAAACTGACTATTATTTTACTATTTTCACTTATATTCTCCCCATATTTATATGCACAGCAATATGATGATCTGCAGGAGAAACAGGTTAATAATGACAGGCTTAAGCTTTATCCTTCACCATTGGAGGGCAAGAATTACTTTTTTCTTCAGTCCATTAATGACCAGACTCAGATCATTATAGGTGATTTTACCCAGGTTGATAAAAAGATAATCATGATAATTCTTAATCCTGATTATACTACAATCAAATCTGTTGTTGAATATAATCCAACAAAAAAGCAGCTGTTGTTTAAAAAGGATTCGACTTCAAAATTTTTTACTACAGACATCGTGAAGCTGAAAAGAGACATCATAACAGGTGCAATCTATAAAGGGAATAACGCCCAGCTGATGAAGTCATATGATGAACTTGAAAACATTTTCAAAGAGGGAGATACAAGCAGAATTTTTCCTGAAACCTACGGATTCAGTGTTAAACTTACAGAGCTTGATAGCGAGAAACTCTCTGCAATGTACACTTTCGGAAATACAATTAAGGGATATTATCTGCAATTTAAAACTTTATACTACCGTGAAAATTCTTTAAACGAAGTCATTCCAATTCTAAAATATTCAGTTTACAGCAAGAATACACACGATCCTATAATTCAGGAATATGTCGAAGCGCTTTTTAAAATAAACAAACCATCCGCCAGCTATGTTAAGTAATATGTTCTGCATCCCGGAAGTCAGAATAACGGATGGCCGGGATGAAGAAATGGCTTGATTCAGTTGATAATGCAATAGAGGGTATCTTATATGCGGCCAAGACCGAGCGGCATATAAGATTTCATCTCTATGTTGCTGCTGTACTTTTAGTTGTATGTTTCACCTTCGGAATTAATAAGTGGGAGTTCATTATCCTTACAACTATGGCAACGATTGTTATCTCTGCGGAGTTGTTTAATTCTGCGATTGAGTCAATGGTTGATATTCTCTCCCCTCAAAAACAGGAGAGTGCACGCATAGCAAAGGATATTGCCGCGGGCGCTGTGCTCGTACCCTCAATTGTATCTCTTATTGCAGCATATTTTATTTTAAAACCCTATGTCATAGATTTTTATATAAATGGCGTCAGAATTGCTCATCATTCCGGCGGGGACATTGCTGTGACATCTGTAATAATTATTATGATTTTTGTAGTAATTCTTAAAGCTTTTATAGGGAAGGGACAATCTCTAAGAGGGGGGATGCCGTCGGGGCATTCATCCATTGCTTTTTCAATATGGGTTTCAGTATCCATTATATATCAGAACCTGCCGGTACTGATTATTTTTTTTCTACTTGCAGTTTTGATTGCTTTAAGCAGAATTATTCAGAAAGTTCATTCTTTTATTGAAGTGCTTGCCGGAGCCGTGTTAGGTTCTACAGTAACATGGCTGCTTTTTAAAGTCTTCTATTGAGCCTGATTAACAGAGTGAGTTGATGTATAATGAAAAATTTTAAAGCGCTCAGTATTAGATATATAATATTTTTATTAACGTTTTCATTCTCTTTTATTTCCGGATGTCAATGGACTTCATGTTCATGCGGGAACGGAGATAGTAAAAGTAATGTAAAAACAACCCAGAAAATAATCCCCATTGATTTTATTCTCTCACAGATTCAGAAAAATAAAATTTATTTATCAAATCAGAATAGTGAATCCGGCACTGAAGAAATTTATCAGATAGAGCGGGGCGGGAGACTATTTGTCACTGGTTCGGATGTCTACTATATTAAAAATGGAGATGTAGCCTGGCAGAGCAGTCCGGCACGTAAATATCAGATGCTGAATAATATATATTATGTTGCTACGGGTGACTACGTTTTCTGTGCAATGAAGGATGGAAGAGTTTTATGGAAGACCGGACTTGCCAATAGCGGGTCGTGTGTAATTAAAGATGGGATTCTTTTTGTGCTGACGGCTAATGGAGTTAAAAAACTGGATCTTAAATCGGGTAAAGGAGTTTTGTAGAATAGTAATGGGGCTACTTCAAAGGTATGTATTTTAAGCATTTGTCATTCCGGTTTTGCAGCTTCAATTTATGCAAATACCGGAATCTCATGATCTAATCAGTAGTATGAGATTCCGGTATTTCGTTTCACTACAGCCGGAATGACATCGAACAGACTTTTTGGAAAGACCCTTCTTAAATCGTTATTTGATATAAAGTTTGTCTATTGTTTCTTTGTAGTTCTCGATAATTACACGTTTTTTAGTTTTCTGAGTCGGTGTAAGCTCACCGGTTTCTTCAGTAAACCTTCTTTTTATTACTGCGTAATTTTTAATTACTTCAAACTCTTCAAGTCTCATGTTGGCAGTTGCAACTTCTTTTGCTACCAGTTCCTTAAGTCTCGGGTTTTCTATAAAGTCGTCGCCAACCTCAACAACAGTTGGAGCTCCTGTAAAGTTTGAATAAACAAGTTTACTCTTATCGTATGCAATGTTCTCTTTATCAAAGAGAGCTATGATATTCATAAAGTTTGGAACAATAAGTGTTGTGATAAAGTTTTTCTCGTCACCAACCGGGAAGACCTGTTCAACATAGGGGCTGGTTCCGAACATCCCTTCAACTTTTGCAGGTGCTATATTTTTACCTGTTGCAAGACAGATGATAGCTTTCTTTCTGTCAACAATCTTGAAGTATCCGTTTTCATCTTCTATTACAACATCTCCGGTTTTAAACCATCCGTCAGCAGTAAAAGAGGCTTTGTCCTCCTCCGGTTTATTGAGATATCCGGCAAAAAGTCCTGCACCGCCGATTTCAAGCTCACCGTCCGGAGCAATTCTTCCTGTGGAACCATTAGCTGGAGGACCAACATATCCAGGCTTACATGCAGTGAGCTGATTGAGGCAGCATGCATTACATGATTCGGTTGAGCCGTAGCCTTCGATTACAGGGAAGCCGAGAATGTAATAGAATCTAAGCAGGTCTGCAGAGATTCCCGCACTTGCAGAGAATGCAAATCTGAAACGGTTTCCAAACAGCGCTCTTACTTTAGAGTATATGATTTTATCAGCAATTTTATATTTTATTCTGAGACCGGTGGGTAGTTTTGAAAGAAGGTCAAATGATGGAGACATATCAATTCTTCCATACTTATCTGTTTTATAAAGAATCGCTTTTTCCCCGACGGCAATTGCCCATTTAAAGAGTTTACTCTTCACCGCGCTTTCAGACATAGTCTTTGTGAGCTGAATGTAGATTTTTTCATACAAACGTGGTACGCAGTTAAACCATGTTGGATTGTATTTCTGCATATCCGCAAGAATTGTTGATGGATTGTCCGCGTAACATATTGTTGCTCCCTGCCAGATTGCCATATTCTGACAAGAACCTCTATCGAAAATGTGAGCAATCGGGAGGAAAGACATTGTTACATCGTTCTCAGTTACATTCATATCAAATTTACCGAAGTAATCTCTAACTCCCTGCATCCTTGAGGACATGGACCAGTGTGAGAGGATAACTCCCTTTCCAAGACCTGTGGTGCCTGATGTGTAAAGAATTGTATACCAGTCTTTGATATCAACGCTTTTCCATCGCGCCTCATATTCGCTGAATGATGAAGCTGCATATTTTTTACCAAGCTCCATAAGATCTTTCAGGCTGATTATTTTAGGATTATCAGATTTATATGCGTTGTCCATTACTATTATTTTCTGGATAGAAGGCATCTTGTCAAGACCCGGTAGAACTCTCTTCAGAAGATCAGTGTTCCCAAGAAACAGGTAACGGCACTGTGAATCGTTTACTATATAATCTATTTCGAAAAGTGAAAGAGTAGGGTAGATCGCAACGCTGGCTCCACCGGAGTTCGCGATAGCCATATCAACCTGTGTCCAGTATGGACTGCTTGCAGAAAGAATTCCTACACGCTCCTGTTTATTAATTCCAAGGGAGAGAATTCCGCATGCCATATCCTCTACTCTTTGTTTCATTTCCTTCCATGTAAAAGTTCCTGTTTCTCCTGTGTAAAGAGCAGGATTGAATCTCTGCGCAACGCGATCACCAAGCCTGTTAGCGCTTGTGTAGAAAGCCTCTGGTACTGTGAGTAGTTTTGTTTCTGCCATATCTTACCTCGTTTTTTCTCTTTTTTATTTATTTGGAACAATTTTGTATATCTGTCAACAAAAAAAGAACAACGTTCTTAAAAATGAGTGCTTGAGTTAAATGTGTTTATAGAGCATAAATAGAATTAATCGCATTAATGCGGGAGATAAATGATGAAAATTTAAATAGGAGAAATGCGCTTATGCTAAGACTTGCTGAAAAATAAATGTGTTCCATACATATTTTAAAACGGGCTTTTGTATTTTTCTAAGGAAAAATTTAGCTGAGGTTGATGTAGAAAAGCATAACTGTTTATTTTAGGAATTCCGGGTCAGAGCTTTTTTTACTGCAGAAAGGGCTCTGACACCGGATAAGAATAATTCAGTATAATTTAATCAATGACTGCACTCGTGTCCGTGATCACTGCATCCCAAACCTGAATCTGTTAAATTGCCTGAAATCCATTTGTCTGCAACTGCTCTGACATTACCGGAACAGCCTCTGACGACGTTGATTCCGCTTCCCTTCAGAACATTCACAGCACCGTCACCCATATTTCCTGCAAGCATTACTTTTACTCCGAGACCGGCAAGGGTGCCTGCAATATTTGACTTGCATCCGCAACCTACGGGGGATTGAACTTTCTCTTCCAGAATTATTTCTTTATTCTCGTTCAATGTAAAAACTGTGAAATGGTCGCAGTGGCCGAAATGACTGTCGATCATTGTATCTTTTGTAGGTAATGCAATTTTCATAAACTTTTTCTCCTTTTTACAGCTTTTTATTCTGCGGTAACTCGATGTAGAATGCAGCGCCAGATTTTATCTTTTCATATTTACCCGAGTGAAATCTTATTTGATTATAGTTAGTTCTATTGAAGAGAATTGAACTTTCAAGTCAAGAGTAAAAATGAATCCTATCTCATCATGAAAATAATTCCACCTGTAGTGAACATCACTGCAACGGCAATCCGTCCAAAATATTCATACTTTGTTTTGTAATAGTTCCACACCCATGCCATGGGGAGCATAAGCAAAATAACTCCTGCAGAAATTATCAGGCATGTTCCAAAACCGAGACTATGCCCACTCAATGTGATTATTGACTTTCCCTGCCATAATTCGCGGTGAAGAAACTGCAGGTGCATAAAATATACAGCCAGTGACTCTCTGCTTGGATAAAGTATAACCGGGGAAATTTCATCTTTCAATGTGCAGTAGTAATAACATACCGTGAGTATGATGAAGACAACGCCGAGTCTTCCAGTGAAAAATAAAATATCAGGCCGCACATCGGTTATAAGATTCAGGTAATCTTTCATGTAGATCATCAGCGGTATTGATATGATAGTAATGAGTATGCCGGATATAAATAAGCGCTTAATGAATATATGCTCTGAGCCATTTTCTTTTGAAATAGTGAAAAACCATGCAGTCACTACACCTGCCGCCATGAATCCGAACCATGGGAAGAGCGGAAAGTTTGTATAATAGATCGGAGTAATGTACATCGCCATAAAGAGAGGCATGAACTGCTGGAAATCGATTGTATATATTTTAACAGCGGGAATCACTGCCCCAAGTCCAAGGAATACAACAATATATAAAAAAAGTTTGTCGTTTTTAACTGCAAGCCTGAGTATGAAAATCAGAAGTAAACCGAATGCTATACATTGAAGCACATCTACTCCGAGAAAATTCAGCCAGTGATCCGGAGTTGCAATATTAATACATTTATATTTTGAAAAGAAAGGTATGTGCAGCATGTATCCTAAAAACCAGATTAGCATAATTCGTCCAATCTGTTTCCAGAAGGCATATTTGAAAGTTCGAAATTCTGCAAGTTTAGATTGAGATGCCAGAATAAATGCAAATCCGGAGATAAAGATAAAGGCCGGTGCGACAATTCCGTTAATGAAGTTTACAAAATTAAACCATGATTCAGTTCTAAGTGCGGGATGCATCAGAGAGTTGACTACATGCACTTCAATCATAACAATCATTGCAAGGCCGCGCATAAGATCGATAAAGTTTAGTCGTGATTTTTTGATATTCTTTATAGTTTTCATTAATTGATATCTTTTCCTTAAACATAAACGTTAGGAGCCTGGTCATTTTTTGTCAAACTATAATCATCGGAGGGCAAGCCTGATGAATGATCAGATACTATCTTTTCCAGTAACTGCTCAAAATTGCAGGTTATTATGGTTTCATCTGCATCTTAGGCGCGGTGGAAAGTCATGTCATCACCGGAATATGAATACTTGCCTCTTTCTTTATTAGATTTTTGAAATAGTTAATGACAGATTATAAGTATTCTAAAAATCTTGAAAACTCTAAAATTTTGATGTCACATATTTCAGTTTGAGGTTGTATTTTGAATAATCGTAAAGTCTGTTATATACTAATTGCTTTTGTTATTGCCGGAGTAGCAGTGTCTGCTGATCCGATTAATGCACGAGTTGAATCGGATGCATATCCGAAGGGTTTTTACAGTGGTGATAGTCTTCCTGAGAAATCGGCATATCTCACTTTTGATGACGGCCCTTCAGATTGGACAGAATCTATACTCGATATACTGAAACAGGAAGATGTGAAGGCGACATTTTTTATCAGCGCATACTGGAACAACAGAAAGATGATAGGCCGCAATTCTTTCCAGAAACAGAAGAAAGCACTACAGCGAATGGTAAAAGAGGGTCATGTTATAGGGAGTCATACATCGCATCATAAAGTACTTACTGTGTTAACCCCGGCCGAGATCAGATATCAGTTTAGCTATAATCAGGATCTTCTGAATAAAGTTCTTGGTGAAGATTCTCCGGTTATGACAATCATACGCCTCCCGCTTGGGCGTCCATGGTCTAACAGGTCTTCGCTAAACAAAAAAAAATATGTCGGCAGTATTATAAGTAAAATAGGAATTGTTGCCATGTGGTCGAGGAAGTTCGATTCTACAGATTCCTGGGATTGGGCAAAGGGTGAATGGTACAGGTCGAGCTCGAGAGTTGATGAAAAAAATCCATCTTTCATTCACAAAAGAGAGAGAATATATAATAGGATCGCAGCAAATGCCGATGGTAAAGGGATGATTATACTGATGCATGATACGCATCTCGCTACACGCGATGTACTCCCGTCGGTAATAAAAGAATTGAAAAGAAAGGGATATAAGTTTTATACTATGGAGGATTTCGTAGTATGGAAGTACGGGAAAAGCAGTAGAGAGATTCTCGGAGTGAAATAATAAATATAATGGTCAGAGCATAAAATAAAATCTATGGAATCTATGAAATTAAAAGAAGAAAAAATATATAAAATACTGCATGAAACATTCGGTGCTGACGAATTCAGGCCGTCACAGAAGGAGATAATTCTCCGGACCCTCGAAGGTGAGCATTCGCTTGTTTTAATGCCCACAGGGATGGGGAAATCATTATGCTACCAGCTTCCGGCACTTGTGTTTAACGGGCTCACAATAGTAATCTCTCCCCTTATTGCACTGATGAAGGATCAGGTGGACCAGCTGGTTAAACTTGGAATTGATGCATCATTTGTGAACTCTTCACTTGGAAAGGGAGAGAGAGAAACACGCTACAGCAACATCAGGCATGGAAAATATAAAATATTGTATGTCTCGCCGGAACGCTTCAGGAAGAAGGGGTTTCTTGACGCGATAAGTCATCGTGAGATTTCACTTCTTGCTCTTGATGAAGCGCACTGTGTAAGTCAGTGGGGGAACGATTTCCGTCCCGACTACTCCCGGATATGGGAGTTCCGTAAAATCATAGGTGATCCGGCAACAATTGCTCTTACCGCCACTGCAACCGTCGATGTTCAGCGGGATATTATTGAGAAGAGCGGTATCCCGGAAACTGATGTTGCAATATTCAATGAAGGTATATGCAGGCCTAATCTTTCGCTGGAAGTCTTTGACGTAATTGATGAAGAGGAGAAATACAACATTATTCTTGAACAGATAAAAGAATGCAGCGGTACAATCGTAGTATATTTCAGTCTTATTAAAAGTATTGAACGATTTGCCGAATGGCTTGATATGAAAAAAATCAGGTACTCCATCTATCACGGGAGACTTGCAACAGATAAAAGGAAAAGAATTCAGCGTGAGTTCATGGAAGCAAAGAAAACTCTTATGCTGGCAACAAACGCATTCGGCATGGGAATCGACAAGCCCGATATCCGGATGATAATCCACGCGGAGATTCCAGACTCAATCGAATCATATTATCAGGAGATCGGAAGGGGAGGGCGCGATGGAAAGGCGACAAAGTGTATACTTCTCTATGGTCAGGATGATTTAGCTGTACAGATAAGTTTTCTCCAGTGGAAAAATCCCGATGTAATATTTATTAAAAATGTTTATACACTCCTTAAATCATTGGGCGAGCATGTAAATTCATACGATTACGAGGATCTGCAGGAGAAAGTGGTACATAAGCAACGGGATGACCACCGTCTCCAGACAGTGCTGAATCTTTTTGATATGTATGGAGTCACCGAAGGAACAATTGAGTCTAAAAATCTCAAACTTAAAGCTGAGGTACCGACTGAGTATCTTGAAGAATCATTTATAAGATCCAAAATGGAAAGAGACCGGCAAAGACTTATCGATATGATGAACTATGCAAAGAGCAGTGAATGCAGAAGAGATTTGATCTATAAATATTTCGGCATGGGACTTAAAGAGTGCGGTAACTGCGATAATTGCCGTGTGAAAGAGTCCTCGCACATTTAGTAACTGTTGCGCCCCCTCTGGCCTTTGGCCATCTCCCCCTTGGTGAAAAGGTGGAGAGAAAATACAAAATATTCCGTACACTCCTTTCTCCCATTCATGGGGAAAGGTGCCCGTAGGGCGGAAAGGGGCGGAGAATTTTATTAAAACTATGTATTCAATTTTCCTGAAAATCGCCAGCTACTTATATATTCCCGTCTTCAATACCGACAGATAAAAATCCCAGTTATCGATGTATGCAGATTTCAGTTTTTTTACATTTTTATTTTTCTTTAAAGCATGTAGAAAATCATCCCTTGTTTTTGCCAGAAGCCA
This sequence comes from uncultured Leptospirales bacterium, assembly GCA_964450405.1. Lineage (GTDB taxonomy): Bacteria > Spirochaetota > UBA4802 > UBA4802 > UBA5550 > WRGT01. The sequence continues at coordinate 39,275 of CAYVCQ010000006.1, forward strand.
GATCAGAAGATCAATAAGTCTTTCTCTATCATACTGCAGAGAGTCACTACGAATACTTCCAAAAATATTCAGAAACTGCTTCATAAATATTTTTTTTATTTTATTCTCAAGAGCCTGGTCATTGATTCTATATGTATTTGCAATAAAGCGGACATAATCAGGATTTTTAATGTAAAAATCTATTGCGATTGAAGATACAAGCCGGAATCTTTCAAGAATATCATCGGGAAGTTCACCTGATTCATTTTTTAAACCGGTTCTTATAAATCCATAAAGTTCTCTATAGGTATGTTCTGTAATAAAAATGAAAAGTTCCTCTTTTGATGAAATATATTCATAGAGTCCCCCTTTAGATATTCCTGCCCCCTTTACAATTCTATCCGTTGAGCTTTTCTCATATCCATTGGAGGCAAACTCATCAATACAGGCATTTATTATTATATCTCTCTTTGATTCATGAATGTTAAAAAATGCAGGTTTCATAAAGCACTCTCCCCAGATGTACTATTGATGATGGATTTAAACTATATATTAATAAGATTATTTAGTCTATTTGATTTTGACATGCACTTTTGTCAAGATGCTTGTAAATGTATAAAAAAATGATGAATATATCAACACAAAAAGAACTATTTGTTTAATAATTAAGTATGCTCTGACCCTAATTCATAATGTTTTTTGTTAATTCCAATTTTCTCTTGGAAAATTCTTTTTGAAATTGGTTTTTTGCAAAATAAACAGTTAGCAAAGTGTTTAGATTTTTTCCTGACATTTTAATATACAATATTCAGATATAATGCTGAATAAATTGCTCTTTTTCAAAAAAAAAATTGACACTAACAACCTGCCTAGGCTAAAAATGCTCCATTGCGTTGCACTTTATAAGATTCTATATTGATTTCATCCTTCATCAAATTCCGAAGAGGTTTAGCTGTGCAGTATCAGAAATCGAAGAAAAAAAAGTTTGTTGAGCGAACACATCTTGTTCTGGATGTTCTGATTGCAGGAGGATCTTTTGTAGCAGCCTATTTTTTAAAAAAATATTTTCTTCCTGAGGGGCTTGCCGGTTTAAGTATTGATCCTAACTATTATCTATTTCTGATTCAGATAATGATAGCGTGGATAATTGCAGATATGATGTTTAATCCTTACAAATCATTTTTCAGAAAAGGATACTATAGAATAGTTGTTGATAACCTTAAAATGATATCAGCGGTTGTAATAATGCTGATAATCTCAGACTTCATTTTTAAAACTGATACCAGCCGTTTACTATTGACCTTGTTCTTTTTTATCAGTTTTTTTCTTCTGTTTACAAGTAAAATTATCCTCCTCTATCTTTATAAAAATCATTTAAAGAAAGAATTAAACAAGATGAGTGTTCTCATCGTAGGGACTAAAGCAAGGGCCAGACAGGTGATAGAACATATTCATGATTACAAGGATAATTATATAATTATCGGCTGTCTCGACACAGAGAAGGGACACTTAGGTCAGGAAGTGAAAAACGGGGTAAAGGTTATCGGATCCCTTGAAGATCTCAAGGAGGTTGTATCCGGAACCATTGTGGATGAAGTGATATTTGCGATGCCCCTTCAAAAGATCGATGCCATCGATACGTATATTCTTATTATTGAGATGATGGGTATTACCGTACGAATATTTCCAGACTGGTATATACACTCAACAATTTTTCAGCCTGGTATATCGAAAGTATGTTTTGATAATTTCAGAGGGTTGCCCAATATGCTTCTAACTGCCACCAGCCAGAATCATATGAGTCTACTGATAAAATCTTCAATTGATATCTTTACTGCATTTATACTTCTCATTCTTTTATTTCCATTATTTGTTGTTACTGGAATACTCATAAAAATTTTGTCAAAAGGACCCGTTTTTTTCAAGCAGGATCGCATGGGTCTTAACGGAAGAAAATTTATGATGTACAAATTCAGAACAATGGTTGTTGACGCCGAAGAGAGGCTAAAGGAGCTTGTTCAGCATAATGAGGCTGACGGGCCGGCATTTAAAATAACAAATGATCCCAGAATAATACCATATATAGGTAGTTTTCTCAGAAAATCAAGCATAGATGAATTACCGCAGTTAATAAATGTACTTAGAGGGAATATGAGTCTTGTCGGTCCTCGCCCGCCGCTTCCAGCAGAGGTTGAAAAATACAACCTCTGGCAAAGAAGAAGATTATCAATGAAACCCGGGCTCACCTGCCTCTGGCAGATAAAGCCGAATAGAAATGATATCTCATTTAATGAATGGATGGCGCTTGATCTGCATTATATAGACAAATGGTCTCTGGGACTTGACTTTTCAATTATTTTTCAGACAGCTCTTGTTGTTTTTGGCGGACAGGGGAGATAAGACAAACGATGCGCACATCTCATTTAATAATTATATCCTTTGTTCTTATGCTTTCCTCGTGCGCCGGCAGCCGGTATATCGGCGAATATGACGGCGGCAGAATGCATGGGAAGGGTTATCTGATTTACGAAAATGGCAATAAATATTGGGGACAGTTTAAAAACGATAAGCGTCATGGTGCTGGTGTTTTTATCCTTGGAAGAGATTCCAAATGGGCTGGAAATAAATACGTCGGTCAGTGGGTCGATGATTTGCGACAGGGACATGGAACTTATATTTTTGCAGACGGGACCGAGTACAAAGGTGAGTGGCAGGCTAACCTGATGCATGGCCCGGGAACTATAAAGTATTTTGACGGAGCAGTTTTTACCGGAGAATGGCGTAACGGATGGAAATATAAAGGCAAGTACACCATGGGAAAAGATACTCAGTGGGCCGGTAACAGCTATGAAGGTGAATGGAAAAACGACATGATGGATGGAGAGGGGAAATATACCTATTCAAACGGTAATGTTTATTCCGGTATGTGGAAAGAAGGAAAAATGAACGGTACCGGTACACTGAAATATGCCAATGGCGACAGTTATGCAGGTGAGTTTGAAAACGATAAAATGCATGGAACGGGTACTTATCTTTATGCAAAAGGGCGGAAGTACATTGGTCAGTGGAAAAACGATGATATGAACGGCATAGGGACAATGATATATCCTAATGGTGACAAATACACCGGAGAATGGCTTGATGGGCTTATGCATGGGAAAGGAGAGCTTGCTCTAGCGAAGGGTAAAATTGAAGCTGGTGAATGGAGACAGGGCGTTAAAATTACTGCGCAGCAAATTGCCGTGGATAAAGATGCCGGTAAATGGAAAACCGGTGTGCATGAATTTGAATTTCCTAATGGTGATAAATATAATGGTGAGTGGAAGAATGGTAAAATGAATGGTATTGGAACTATGCAGTATCTGAATAGCGATACCTATACAGGGAAATGGGAAAACGGAAAAAGAGAGGGAACGGGAACGCTGGTACTCGGGCCCAAATCAAATTGGCCCGGGAATAAGTTAACCGGCGAATGGAAAAATGACAAAATGCTGATTGCAGCAGATAAAGATCCCGAACAATGGGGTGACGGATTCCATGAATTCGAATTTGATAACGGCGATAAATATGCCGGAGACTGGAAAGACGGCAAAATGCATGGTACCGGAACAATGACGTATGCTAATAGTGACTCTTATACCGGCGAGTGGAAAAAAGGTAAGAGAGAGGGAAAGGGGACGCATGTTCTCGGCCGCCAGTCGAAATGGGCCGGCAATAAGTATACAGGTGACTGGAAAGATGATAAAATGCAGGGAGTCGGGATCTATTACTTTTCCAATGGCAACAAGTATGAAGGGGAATGGAAGGATAATAATATGAGTGGCCGGGGTATTTTATATTACTCCAATAACGATAAATATGAAGGTGAGTGGAAAAACGGCAACAAACACGGGGAAGGGACGTATTACCATTACCTCAACGGAAATGCCGATACCGGCAAGTGGGAATTTGATATGTTTATTGCTGATAACAAATAAGAAAAATATAAAAGATGGCAGAGGTTTAACAGATGAAAATTTATTTACCATTGTTGTTTCTGATTTTAATTTCGTGCACGCAAGAGGAGAATATTTCAAATATGAACAGTAAAAATGTAAAAGCACAAATTAATGTTGCGGATTTAAAAAAGATCGCAGCGAAAAAAATATATTTCGGGCATCAGTCGGTTGGATATAATATAATGGATGCAATAACAACTTTAAATTTTTCTGATTCGGGTTTGATAATTAAAGAGACTGCAAATTCTGATGATTTTAAAAAACCTGTTTTCGCTCACTCGCAAAATGGTGAAAACTTCAAACCTGAAACAAAGATATTATCATTCGTTGAGAAAATGAATTCAGGACTTGGCGATAAAGTAGATTTTGCATTCTTTAAATTTTGCTATGTTGACATCAATGCTGGAACTGATGTCAATAAATTATTCGCCGAATATAAGAATGCAATGGATATGCTTATTAAAAAATATCCAAAGACCATATTTCTGCATGTTACTGCCCCCTTGACATCTGAGAACAGCAGCAGTTTGAAGGAAAATTTAAAGACTTTTGTAAAAAAAGTAATGGGGAAGAAAACAGGGGATGTATATGATAATTTAAAACGCATGGATTTTAATGTGCTTCTAAGAAAAGAATATGGGGCGAAAGTTTTTGATCTTGCCTCAGTGTCGTCATCTGATTATTCCGGAAAAGAGATGTTGAGTAATAAAGGTGGAGTTAAGCATCAGGCGCTTCTGGCTCAATACACAAATGACGGAGGTCATTTGAACCGTGAAGGTGGAGAGAATGTTGTGTCCAGGCTTGTTGGTTTTATTGGGAATCAGATAAAATGAGCTGCAATAATCCTGGTTAATTGATGATTGTCTATAAGTAAATTTTTTTAACGTAGAAGATAATAGCTGTTATATGACTTATAACAGCTGTTGTTTTTCGGAAATTATAATTTGACTTTTTATTAATGTTTAAATATTTATACAGATATCTATTTAAACATTGACTGCTGTTGATTTTCAAAAATTTATCAAAACGAAAGGATCTGCCTAAATGAGATATTTTATTAAATTAGATGGTGTTTTGTTTATACTCTTATTTTTAGCAATATTATCTTGCGGAGGCGGTTCCGGTTCTAATTCGCCGGCAGGCAGTACTGATGTTTCGATGCCGGATCTTGTAGGTCACTGGGCACTTAAAGATTCATTTGTTAATCTGCAGAACAATGCAGTTGGAGCATGGAGAGGTACATGGTTTGAAAGTCCAGAAACTGCGGTTACTCCGGAATTTGTAACAGAGGGAGATAGAACCGGGTTGCATTTTCGCTATACAGCAAATGTTGTAGAGTTAATAGAGAGCGGCGATTGGTTTGATCCTGAAAAAAATGGTACTCAGTCAGAATTAAATATATCAGATTATGTTACTGTATCTTTCTGGATTTTCTGGGATACTGATACGATGAAAGATTATCATGGCAATAATGATCCTGAAGGAAACCAGATTCCTGATGACCACATTGCTATTGCAATGAATATAATAAGTAAGTCTGTATGGTTTAAGCATGGGTGGCAGATCAGGTATGATCAATCTTGGGCTAGTGATGGAGGTGCCAGCGTTGTTAAGTTATATATACATCATAACGGCACAATGGAAACATTACCTATCATCACAAATTTTACTAATTACCGCGGACAATGGGTAAATATTGCTGTTTCAATAGACAATGTGAAAAAGGAAGTATTCACATATGTAAACGGAGTAGCAACAGGCGCCTCTCCTCAAACTTATACAACATCTTTTGTTCCGGTTCCAGGGGATTTTAATCAAGCTGATCCGGGTAATGAATATTATACCGGGCATCTTGCTATAGGTTCCTTTTCTCATCCCTGGGGAGGTTTCTCTGTTAATGGAAAAATGAGCGATGTACGGATTTATCATGGATTGATCGATGATGTACAGGCTAAATATTTATATAATCTTAAGTAATTAAAAAATTCGCTGAATTAAAAAAAGCATCCTGACTTTCCTGGATGCTTTTTTTATGTATAATAATATAATTTCATTATATTATTTGATTAAAATCAAATTGCACTAAGATTAATTTTCCTTTCTGTAATATTAATTATTCCTTTTGCAATTAAAACCGTCACCATAAAAAATAAGAAAATAAATCCTTCTCCAAGCAGATAGAGAAACGGAGAATTAGTAAAATGGATGATATTGATTGTATAAATTGTTAATATCGCGAAATAGATTGCTGAGATAAGAAAGATAAATTTCATTTTTATAAAATAACCCGACATTGTCATTTTTAGTTCTTTGAACAAACCTGCTTTCATTGTTAATATACTCAACATCCATATTATAGTAAAAGCAGATGCCATTCCTTTGATGCCGAAATATTTTGTTGCAAAGAAACCAAATAAGAGAAGAGATAGAGTTACTATAGTTCTTAATACATTGATAAAATTTATTTTATTCAGAGTCATCATCAATGCTTCATCTGCAAATGAGAAGCTTAAAAAGACCAGATAAACAGCCAGAATTTTTACTATCACAGCCGCCTCTATCCATTCTTTATTTAAAAAAAGAAGAATAAAGGATTCTATTCCGAAAAATATGCTGATAATAAGCGGTATCAGTATCAAACCTCCGAAACGTGTAAGTTTAATATAGTTATCTCTCATTTTTTCAAAATCATTTTTTATTAAATGAAATGCCGGGAATAGCATCCTCCCAATGATCTGATACATTTTCATTATCGGATAGTTGGATATTCTGAATGCAAGGCTGTAAATACCGAGCATTGAGGCTCCAGCCAGTTTCCCGACAAGAAGAAAATCCATATTGCCGTTTAAAAAAACGTTTAGGTTCTGATATGTAAATTTTAAACCGGATTTGAAAAATTCTTTAAATCTGGAAAATGAAAAGATCATTTTGGGACGCCATTCTGTCCAGTATATAAGTAGAATTGTTTTCACCAGATAACTTAGCAATATCTGAACTACTAAAGCCCACACTCCATATCCCATCACGGCAAGAGTAATACCGGCACTTACCGATAATATAATACTGATTATATTCGATTGGACTATAACCTGGTAGTTCAGTTTTTTTTCTTCCAGAATTTCATTTACGATTGAGATGGGAACAAGCAGAAATTGTAAAAAAAGTATTCTTGATATTAGTATCAGTGAATCATTATGATAAAAAAGTGCAATTAGCGGTGAGGCAAAAAATCCGAGAGCATATAATATAGAAGATATAAATATCAGACCCCAAAAGGCAGTGCTGCAGTCAATTTCATCAATGGTTTTTTTCTGGATAAGCGTGGGGGAAAATCCGAATTCACAAAAAAAACTCAAGAAACCTATAATGACTCCCACCTGGCCCACAACGCCAAAATCGCCCGGAGTAAGATATCGGGCTAAAATAATTGTAAATACAAAATTTAAAATCTGGGAGCCAACTTGGGAAATAGAATTCCAGAATGCACCCTTGAGCAGTTTATTTTTTAAAGATGATGTAATTTCCATTTTGATTATGCTCTGTATTTGAAGTGGTATTTTATAATAAGTACGAATTCAATAATCGAACGTAATAAGGCTGTTATTTTTTCACCGGCACCACCACGTTCCTGAATGCATATTTTTAAAATATATTTTATATGAGATGCAGCTGCTCTTACCACTCTGATATTTTCTTTCAAAGGTGTCCGCTTGTTGCTGACGAGATCATTCTTTAATATATTGTAAAAACGACGTGCAAATAATGCGCATGAATCCTTATGGCTGTGATAAACACTTGCCGAGGGAACATAAAGTATTTTAAATCCAGACTTGAGCATCTCCTCTGCCCAGTAGAAGTCTTCAGAAGAAGGGATGGTGAGGAATGGTGTTTTCTCCCAACAGGATTTTCTAATGCAGCTGGATACATTGCTGAAGGAAAGATCAGAATTTCCAGGTAGTGTAAATGAACGCGGTTCTCTGTCGAATGTCTTAAAAATACGTACTTTTTCCATAAAGAGGGCATCAGGCCAGGCGACCTGTCTTGAATATGTTCCGGCAACTTTCGGATCATCGAATCCTTTAATCAGCTCATGAAGGAAATCTTCACTTCTGGGGATTGAGTGAGCAGAAAGTATTACGATAAGATCTTTTTTTAGTGCTTCGATGCCAGTATTTAGTGAACCGCCATAGTTGAATTCGGCTTTCGGGATTTCAAGCAGTGTACACCCTTCTTTTTGTGAAATCTCAATTGTCCCATCAGTTGAATAGCTGTCTATCACAAGTATTTCCATCGATTCAATAAGATCACTCTTCTGTTTTTTAAGCATCTCTATACAGCGACCCAGGAAGTTTGCTTCATTCCAGGTCCTTATTGCAATCCCGATAGAATACTTATTTTGTTTGGTTTTCATTTTCATTTTTTAAATCCGGAATAGTTATATTATAAATACAGGATAATTCTATGTAATGCAACGGTTAACATTAGAATTTACTAGAAAAATAAATTTAAGCGAGGATACTATCTCTGCCTTCAGCTGTGTATACAGGGAGATGATAAGGGAATTAGTATTTCACCTGACTCGATTAGATGTTTATATTCTACACAAACTATTTGTTTTTGATAAAACCGTCAAGCACTTTCATTGTCAAGTGACCGAGGATCATGTGGATATCTTCTGATATCTGCATATCTTTAATATTTGCATTTACGCTAATTTTTGCAATTTTCTTGAGTAATCCGCCATCATATCCTGTAATCCCTACTGTGGTATTTCCCCGTGCATTAGCATATTCAATTGCTTTTATAACATTTTTTGAATTACCGCTACCCGAAATTCCTATTGCTATATCATTATCTTTGATAAAATTTTTCATCTGTTCGATAAACACATCATCATATGAAGTGTCGTTAGAATAAGCCGATACTGTGGAGAAATTATCTGTTAAAGCCATTACCCTGAAACGTTTCTCAAGACCGTAACTGATCCCTTTATTTAGATCGGTAGCGAAGTGTGAGGCTGTCGCAGCACTTCCACCGTTTCCGAAAATAAAAATGGTAGAGTCATTTTCGTAGGCCGTCATGAGGGTTTCGAGATACTTATCTATCTCGTTCTTGTCCATTGCGCTTATTGTATCTTGTAGTATTTGCAGATAATTTGTTATTGGTTTTTCAAATTTCATATACTTTCCTCTTACGTGTAATATATAATTGATGTGCCGGCTTCATCAAATCTGAAGCTGAATTCTTCCAGCTCTGACATGGCGTTACGCAGCTTTTCCTGATTTTCTTTTTTTACATAGAACAGTAAAAATCCGCCTCCTCCTGCACCGAGAAGCTTTCCTCCGCTTGCACCGTTTTTCAGGCCGATATCGTAGAAATGATCAATACGCTCATTGGAAATACCGCTGGCAAGTTCCTTTTTGTATAGCCACCCGGAGTGAAGAATTTCTCCGAAACAATCGATGTTGTTATTTTGAAGTTCGCGTTTCAGATCGCTGGCAAGAGCAACCATTTTTTTTGTATTTTCTATTTTTGCGGTGTCGCCTATAATGTTACTGCTCTGTTCTTTAAGTATCGTGCTTGCTGAACGGGTATCACCAAGATAGAACATGAGAAGATTCTCCTCGAGTTCCCTGTAGCGTTCCTTTTTCAGTATAATCTTTTCTACGGTAACGGTATCGTTCCTTGTAAATTCAATATAATTAATTCCACCCACAGCTGCAGCATACTGATCCTGTTTTCCTATCGGTTCCCCGAGTTTTTTTATCTCTATGTCGCATGCGTATTTAGCAATATCTTCTTTACACATATATTTTCCGGTATATGCATTACACAGGCTGGTCATTCCCACTGTGAATGATGACGAAGAGCCGAGACCGGTTCCTGAAGGGATATCCGCACTGGAGTTAAAATCAACTCCGGAAATATTATAGTCCTTGAAAACCTGTTTGATTATTCTGTGCTGTATCTTATCCACTGAATCGACCAGTTCGTGTGCAGAATATTTCAGTAGAAATTTTTTATCATGGAAGTATGGATGCATTGAAAGATAAACGTATTTATCGATCGAAACACTTAGAACTGCACCGCCATAATTTAAATAAAAATTTTCGAGATCGCTTCCGCCACCTGCGAAACTTATGCGAAAAGGTGTTCTGCTTATTATCATAATTCCTCGAGTATATAATCTACAGCTTCCGGCATTGCATTAAAAATATAATCAGGCTCAACCGGATATTTATCTTTATCTACACCATTATGGCCGGTTTTAACTAAAATTGTTTTGAGCCCGGCGTTCTTTCCTGCCATTACATCAACGTAACGGTCTCCAATAAAGTACGAATTTTCTAAGTCGATATTAAAGTCTCTATCCGCATTAAATATAAGCTGTGGTTTCGGTTTTCTGCAATTACAATTTATTTTAAGTTCCGGTATTTCGCCGGGGTGACCGCCATCAGGGTGGTGAGGGCAAAAATATAAACCGTTAAGATATGCTCCTTCAATTCCCAGAAGAGTATCAAGTTTTTTGTGAATTTCGTGTAAAGTTTCAAATGTAAAAAAACCCTTTGAAAGACCCGGCTGATTGGTTATGGCAATGGCCAGGTATTCAGATTTATTAATTTTTCTGATAGCTGATGCTACTCCCTCCATCAGTTCAAATTGGTCGGGTACTCTCATATCTCCAACTTCCTTGTTGATTACGCCGTCCCGATCAAGAAATATTGCTCTTCTTTTATTCGATCGGTTCAGCCGTGCAACCTTTCCTGACATCAGGTCATGTTTTGTTTTTTCAAACCTTTCCGGAGTTCCCATGTCTTTGATGTACTCGGCAGTACGGTAAGCTCGCAATCTTTCTCCTTGTTGTAGAAGGGCGGGGAATATTTCATTTCCGAAATCCGAGGACCTGTCATCTGGTATGAATTTAAAAATTTCAGGACTAAGAATGTAAAGAGCTGCATTTACCAGGTTTTTGTAATACCTGTTCTCAGGATGTGGTTTAGGGAAAAACGCTGTCACTCTGCCTTCATCATCTGCATCAAGAAGGTCGCTGTCATGAGGGTGATCATTAGGGTGTACAAGAAGGGAAGCTATACTACTCTCTCTCATATCAAATTTTAAAAATTCATCAATATCAATATCAACAATTGTGTCTCCATAGAAAACCAGGAATCTGTCAGAAATGATATTCTGAAGTTGTTTAACAGCACCCCCGGTTCCCATGGGTTTATCTTCTACTATGTGTGTAATCTTTACACCGAATCTTTCACCATTGCCGAAATAGTCTATGATAACTTCAGACAAATGTCCTGAGAGGATATATATTTCAGCTATACCATATCTTTTTGCAAGTTCAATCTGGTATTGTAGAAGTGGTTTCCCATCAATGGAAACCATTGGTTTCGGAATATCTTTTAATCCCAGCCTGGTTCCCTTTCCTCCTGCTATTATTGCAAGTTTTATCATTCTTTCCCCAGTATTTTTCTTATAGATATTCTGACTGCTTCATCTGAAGTATATTTAGCCTGCCATCCGAAATTATTTATTTTTTCAAGACTGTAGTCAAATTCAGGGACATCGCCAACCCAGCCTCTGCTGCCGCCGGTGTATCTTATCGGTGCCTCAAGACCCATTTCTTCTATTACCATGCGTGCAATGTCTTTGACTCTGGTTCTTGTGTTAACACCTATGTTGAAATAATTTACATTACCCGTTGAATTTTCCCATACGTAAACTATCGCGTTTACGAGATCTTTGACATAAAGATATGGTTTATACTGTTCACCGTTTCCTAACACTTCGAGCTCAGCGGAATTCTTTTCAAGTTTTTTAATGAAGTCGAGAATGACTCCGTGAGTTGCTCTTTCGCCTACAACATTTGGAAAGCGGGTGATAAACGCCCTGAAGCCGTAATTGTTTGCGAAAGAGGATATGAATGCCTCCGACGAAAGTTTGGATGCCCCGTAGTGAGAGACCGGGAAAAGAGGACCATAATCTTCGGTAATTTTTTTATCTGTATCACCATAAATTGCCGAGGTTGAAGCAAAGACGATATTTTTAACATTATATTCTCTCATATAAGTCAGAATATTGAATGTTGTCATAAATGTATTGTCAAAATCTATAAGAGGATTCTCAAGACTTTTAGCAATATCAGAATTAGCGGCAAGGTGAAAAACTACGTCGAACATCCCATCCTTGAATATTTGTTTCATTGCGGGCTGATTTAAAATTTCTTCTTTGCAGAATTTAAAGTTCTTTTGACTATCAAGATGTTTGATGTTTTCAATTGATCCGAGCATTAAATTATCCACAACAGTTATGTTGTGACCGGCGTTTATCAGTACATCACAAAGATGGCTTCCTATAAATCCGGCTCCTCCGGTTATGAGTATTTTCATGTTTTTTGCGACCTCTGTTGTTTTTTAAAATAAACAATAAGATCTTTTAAAAAAATTAAATCAAAATAGTTTATCTTTTATAATATTTAAAGTAATCCTGTTGTGGAGCCCTCTAAAAATCAAGAATAATATTATAAATCATAGGAGAAAAATCTTTTAAGTACTAATAAAAGCTTGCCAATAACTAAATTGATATAAACAGATGTTGAACTTAAAAGTAATTTTTTTAATCAGATTTTTAAATATAAATTTCCTCAGATTATTTCTACCGGAGCAGTTCGAATATGAGTATTATTTTTTTAACAGAAAATATTTTTGATCCGTCATCAACATTTGTTCGTCGTCATATAGATGCATTAAAAGATAATATTGTTTGTATAAGCACTCTGCATCAGGAAAAAAGTGAGTATAATTCGGTACCTGTTTATTCTCTGCTTAATTATTTTGTTGAAAATAATTTTTTAAAAATTTTAAAATTTATTGATAGAATGATTCCGACCCGCTATCGATATAGCGAAATTTATACTTGCCGGAAATCTCTGACAAACTTATTAAATATCCATCATGTTGATTGTTGTGTTATCCAATTCGGATGGATGGCATCACGTGCGTATAAAGTTTTAAAAAATAAAAATATACCTTACATAATTTTGATTCACGGAGAGGATATTCATAATGCTTCAGTGAAACCGAATTTTCCATATTCCAAACGACTACGTACAGCGATTGAACATTCTTTTAAAACATTGATGGTCTCAAAAAATGTTTACAGCAAAGCCCTGTTGCTGGGATGCTCAAAGAATAAACTAGAGCTTTTTTATTTGGGTGTACCAGCATCTGATAAAAAAGCTGATCCGTCGAAAAAGTCTGATACAATCCGGATTTGTAATGTAGGAAGACTTGTATTGGTAAAGGGGCAAATAATTCTTTTAGAAGCAATGAAAATACTGGTAGAAAAAAAATACTGTGTGAAGCTTACAATAATCGGGGACGGACCTTTAAAAAATGAGTTTGAAAAATGGGTGTTTGAGAATAAACTAACGAATTTCATAGACCTAAAAGGATCTCTGGATTACAATAGCGTGACTTCTGAATTATCTGAAAATGATATCTATGTACATTCAAGTGTAACCCTCCCTGATGGAAGTGAAGAAGCTCTCGGGTTAACAATTCTTGAGGCTATGTCTGTGGGATTGCCGGTCGTTTCATTAAATAATGGTGGAGTCGCTGAAGTTATTTCTGAAAATACCGGTATTCTTGTCAAACAAAACAACGCCGAAAGTCTGGCTGAAGCAATTGAAATACTCATAAAAGATCCTCTGTTGAGGAAACAACTTGGAGAAGAAGGCGCCCGAGTAATGGAGACAAGCTTCAACATGACTAACCAAAACGAAATCCTTAAAAAACTCGTATCAGAGATGTGTAAATTTAGCTAAAATTATTTTTAGTTTTATTTATTGGTAAGTTCTTGACTTTATTGATACATGGATGTTTTCATTAATAATTATTAGAAATATTAATGACAGTATTTTTTGAATTGGCCCTTGCGGTGGATTGATCGGGTTTCTTTCTCCGTGAGATTAGTGAATTTCTTTCTACCTTCGTGCTACTTCGCTATTGAATGGTATGGAATTACAGAGTTCGGTTACTCTGTTGCTGCAGAAAGATAATTTTAAAAAATCTTCGCTTCCAATAGAATTGTAAGTCACATATAAAAGGTGGTTTTGTGGAAAGTTGCAATAAGATAAATAATAAAAGTCGTTATTTTAAATATGATCTTGCCAAATACTACAGCTGGAAATTGGGGGATAATGCTACATTCTTAAGAAAGTTTAAACTTGCATTGTTTTCTTTTGAACTTCACTGCGTTGCAGCTTTTCGTTTTGATCAATTAACATTCAGATTGTTTAAAAAAAATAAAATCATTGGTATAATCCCGAGAATTATAAGTCGAATTGTCAGCTTCTTTATACATTTATTTCATCATGTATATATTGAAGCAGAAGCAAATATTGGCCCCGGCTTTTTTATCACACATGCATCTGGAATTATGATAGGACCGACTACAATAGGTAAAAATTTTACAGTTTCACATCACACAACAATAGGTTGGGGTTTTGCAGAGGAAGGTGATGGTGTTGCAATTCCGGTAATTGGTGATAATGTATGGGTAGGCGTAGGAGTGATATTATCAGGAAAAATACAAATTGACAATGATGTTACAATCTCAAGCGGTTCGGTCCTTTCTAAAAGCATACCAGCAAAGTGTTTAGTCGCTGGAAATCCGGGAAGGATTATTATTCAGGATTATCATAATATTCTTCAATCAAGATTTCAAATGTAATTTGAAACTTTTGAAATTAATAATATTTATGTGAAAAAATAACGCATTTAGAGAATTATTCTGAAGTAATTGCCTTATAAAGACCAGATTATAAATCGAGGTAACTCAAAAAAATGAAGAGAATCAATGAACCATTATCTACCCCTGTACTTTTTATTATTTTTAATAATTCAAACACAACAAGAAGAGTTTTCGAAGAAATAAGAAAAGTAAAGCCGTCTAAACTTTTTGTTTTTTCAGATGGTCCTCGCAAATCCAGACCGGATGATGAAGAAAAATGTATCGAGACACAGAAGATCGCCACCAGTGTTGATTGGGATTGTGAATTAAAAACACTTTTTCTTGATGAAAATTATGGTTCAAGAACTGGAGTGGCAAAAGGGATTGACTGGTTTTTTAATAATATCGAAGAGGGAATTATACTTGAACATGATTGTCTGCCCAGTAGAAGTTTCTTTTACTTTTGCCAGGAAATGCTTGAACATTATAGGGACGATACCAGAATTATGCATATCTGCGGGGGCAATTATCAGAACGGAATTCAACGTGGAAATGCAAGTTATTACTTTTCTAAATACAATCAGATATGGGGATGGGCGACTTGGAAGAGAGCCTGGAACTATTATGATGTAGATATGAAAAATTATAAGGAATTTAATAAATATTTTTCAATAAAGAGCCTGTTCAGATCTAAACAGGAGCATAAATTCTGGACGAAAAACTTCGCTGACACCATCACCCGGAAAATTAATACTGTATGGGATTTTCAGTGGCTGTATACCGTATTAACGCAAAATGGATTGTCCATAACTCCAAATAAAAATTTAGTATCGAATATCGGATTTGGACCTGAAGCGGTACATATGTCTTTCGTGGATAAAAAAACAGCTAATCTGGAAATTTTTGAAATGGATGAAATTACACATCCGGAATTTGTTTTAGCTGATTATGAAGCAGATAAGCTGGCATTTGAAAATCTGTTTACATTGCCATTGTCTGATAAATTTAAAATTTTAATTATAAGAATTAAAAATAAAATTAAAAGAATATTATCAAAGTAAAAATTGAAATAACTTTGTATCTCTTGAAAAATTGTAATAATTACTAATTATGGAAGTGCAAAATTGTAGTAAACAATTTTAATTAATTTTTAAGACCGACTCTTATTGGAACAAATGTCAAATTAATATTTAATTAGTGTGTTATAATTCTTGCTATCCCATCCAGTTGTTTAAAGCGGAAATGAGTGTTTTTTTTTCGCTTTTTGTAACGGGTATATCTGAATTTTTTTTCTGATAATTTTTATATACATCTGAAAGTTCTGAAACATCATATGCAACTTTTGCGTATCCCAGCTTATCCATCATTTCGGAGAATTCCAACTGATGGTCATCAAGATGTTCTCCGTATTTTTTTCTTCTTGTTACAATTATTGGAATCTTGCCCATTTCAAGACATAGCAAGGTTGTTCCTGCACCGGCATGTGAAATAACTAATTCAGATGACGCAATGTTTTCCCTCATTTTATTAAAGGGTAACCACTTTTCGTAACTGCAGGAAGAGGGAGTGTAGTTGCAAGAGCCCAGTTGAACAAAAACATCATCTGTAATAATTTTATTTTTTTTTAATAGATCAATTTCTTTTATGAGACGGTCGAATGGATAAGCCTCACTTCCTGTTATAACAAATATCATATTATTCTACCTTGGAATTCAGTTTTTTTATACTTTGCAGCAAGCTCTGGCCATTGTACAAGAAGTCTATCAACAAATGGATAAATTAATTTAGCTGTCAATGATAGGTCTTTGTTTCTTGTTATAGATTCCAGATAGAGTGTCTTAATACCTGTTAAACGTCCTATTATAATAAAAGGAACCGCTATTCCGGCTCCGGTTGAAATGATAGCTTCCGGTTTTTCTGTGCGAAGTATTTTAAATGCAAGATAAAAGTTCTTTAAAAGATTTTTAATATTGCGGTTTGTAGGATAATTTGCCTTGTAAAATTTTTCGTCAGCCAGCATATACTTTGCATCCTCAGTTGGAAAGCTTACCCAGAAGTGATCTTTTTCTGTCCAGAAGTCTTTTAATGAATATAGCTGAAATAGATGGCCTCCTGATGAAGCAACAAGCGCGATTTTACCCACATTCCCTCCTTAAAATAAAAAAAATAATATAACGACAGTTAGAGTACTTTGTACTCTCTACACCACATTTCAAGATTCAATAAACACCAGAGAATTTTTTCGTGATTTTGTCTCCCTCTGGTGTGCTCATCCAGAAGGCCGAAAACTTTGTTTCTTGAGTAAAATTTTTCAGTTAATGAATTTGTTCCGGTAAGATGTTCATATAAAAAATCTTTCATAGGTCCTTTAAACCACTCATTTACAGGAACTCTAAATCCGACTTTTGGTCTATCAATAATTGAATTTGGGAGAATATCTCTCATAGCTTCTTTAAGAATCCATTTTGATTTCATTCCCTTGACTCTATAAGAATCGGGAAGAGATGAAACATATTCGGAAAGTTTATGATCCATAAAAGGCATCCTGGCTTCTATGGATGCAGCCATCGTCATCCGGTCGCCCCTTTCAAGCAGATTGTCAGGAAGCCAGCTTGTTTGATCAAAGAAAAGAAGTTTTCTCAAAGGGCTGTTTAAATTATTTGAGGAAAACTGAATCTGGTTTTCATTCCAGTTGATTGATTGTATTCCGAGTAACTGCGAAACTTCTTTTTTAGTCAGAGAACCAAACCATCGGACAAATCTTTCATCCTGATCATTTATCCCGAGATTGATTATAGCAGTTTTCCATCTGTAAAATCTGTAAGGTAAAGATTTAATTAATGGTTCAATCATCCCATGCCGGAGTAATTCAGGAATATATCTGTAAAATGTACCGAGACTTTCATATGCATGTTTAGGGTATCCGCCTAGCATCTCGTCACTTCCTTCTCCAGAAAGAACCATCTTTACACTTTGTGCCGCATACTTCGAAAGCATGTAAATAGGTATATCAGCCGGTTCAGATACTGGAGCATCCCTGAAACGTATAAGTTTCGGGAGCTCATCCATCAGGTGGTCCGGTGTTACAGTTAAGACGCTGTGTTCTGTTTTAAATTTTTTAGAAATTAAATCTGCATACGATTCTTCACTATAAGCATCCTCAGAAAAAGCAATGGTAAATGTTTTCACAGGCAAACTTGAATGCTTTGACATCAATGCGACTATTGAGGATGAGTCCAGACCACCTGAAAGAAATGCCCCAAACGGAACATCGCTGATCATTCTTATTTCAACAGATTCATCAAGGAGAGACAAAAATTTTTCGACAGGTTTCTCTGGAATAACTTTTTTATTTTTTATATTGGAATCATAAGGGGTGTAGTATCTTGACTCAACAAGATTGCCGTCAGACCATAGTGCTATTGTTCCAGGCATGAATTTTTTAATATCGTTAAACATTGTAAATGGTGCTGGCATATATCGGTAAAAAAGATATTCAGGAAGACTCTCCTCTCTTAAAGAAGCTTGAAGATCGGGGAATTTCAGGAGGCTCTTTATCTCGGATGCAAATACGAATGTTTCATTTTTATAATAATAAAATAAAGGTTTTACTCCGAATCTGTCTCTTGCCAGAAATAGCTTTTTGCTATTATTATCCCAAATTGCAATTGCGAACATGCCTCTGAGCAATTCGACGCACGATTCTCCATATTCTTCGTAAGCGTGAAGAATTGTTTCAGTGTCAGAGTTTGTCGAAAAGATGTGACCTTTTTCTATGAGATCTTTGCGGAGTTCATGGAAATTATAAATTTCTCCGTTAAAGACAATCTGGATATTTCCATCTTCATTTGAAATAGGTTGATGACCTGTTGAAAGGTCTATAATTGAGAGTCTCCTGTGACCAAGTCCGATATAATAGTTGTTCGATTCTGTTTCATAATACCCTGAATCATCAGGGCCCCGATGAAGGAGTTCATCATTCATTTTTCTTAGCGTATGAGAATTATCATTTTCTTTCGATGTTACTATTCCGCAAATACCACACATCTTTTTAAATACCTTCTTTCTAAATTTAATTATAAACTAACTTTTTCAGATGATCCGCTGATAAATCCAAGAGTCCAGTGATGCAGACCCGCAAGAAAGTACGGGAATACTTTTACAAGAGAGAAAAAATGTTTTTTCCCGGCAATCAGAATTCGTGGGAGTATTCTATAAAGTTTAATTGCTATTAATAATGGATATAGAAAATACATTAAAAATGCAGGGAACGTAAACATCTTATTCATTTCTCTTCTATACAATGCTGCATATTGGCCCAGCATCCTCTGGTTCGAATAAAATCCGTTCAAGTTTTCCCTGAAAATATGTGCGGATACCGCATCTGGTAGAAACCATAATTCAGCAATTTTATTTATTTCAAGACCAAGAAGAACATCCTCTGCTGCACGGACTTCCGGATATCCACCTGTTTTTTTAAATATTTCTTTGGAACAGAATACGCTTGCACCAGCAGGAAAAGCTTTAATCCTCGGTTTGCCGGATGGAAGATATTCGTTCAATTGAAGATAGTATTGTGCTACTACAATACTATTATTAACCTGGAACGGTGCCAAAGATAGACTCCCGCATCCTGCCATATGTCCCATGGTATAAGCGTCAGAAATCTGTTTTATAAAGTCATTGCAGGGTATGACGTCGGAATCAAGAAAAATAAGAAGTTCGCCGGATGCTTCTGCTGCACCGATGTTTCTCTGCCTGGCCGGCATTACTTTAATACCGGATTTTATCATTCTTATATTATCAGACAAATAAGTTTTTATCACGTCATCAGTTAAACCATCATCGGATGAATCAACTATCAGAATTTCAGTATCAAATTCATGAATTTGATTTACAAGGGCATGAAGAGTGTAGTTTATTGTTATTGATGAATTATATGATGGTATAATTATGGAAATTTTCATTTTTGATCCCGCAATTTAAAAAAACTTTTTAATAAGTTCATATAGTAGAAAGACTTTTCATTTCCGATTAATTTGAAAATGATAAATCTTGTTAATGTTCCAATAAATAGAGTCGATGATGCCAATAATGTTGAGACAGTGCCGAAATTTTTTTTAAAGTACATTTTAAAAGAATGATAAAAAAAGGATGTTGTTACATCTGATTTAGAATCGCTGGTTAATCCGCCTTTATGTATAATCTTTGCTTCGGGATAATACAATAATTTCATGCCGGCTTTGACAGCCTTCAAACAAAAATCCGATTCTTCAAAATACATGAAATAGTCTTCATCAAGATATCCTATCTTTTGTATAACATTTTTTTTCATCATCAGTGCCGCCCCTGAGACCTGTTCAACCTGGCATTCGACAGAATAATCCATATATGTTCTGAAATAAGAATTAAAAATTTTTATAGTTTTAAAAATTCGATGAAGGAAAAACTGCTCACAAGATAGTCTCCATAAAGTAAGATATGTTTTTGGAAGATAAAATGACTGATTGTTCCCATCGGGGAAAAATAGTTGTGGTCCGATAATATCAAGGAAGTCATCTGATTCTATCCTTCGAAGCAGCTTTGTTATTGCCGCATCATTTAACCAGGTATCCGGATTAAGTAAAAAAATAATATCACCGGTAGATTGTTTAATTCCAATATTATTACCATAAGAAAAACCGCCATTTTCAGGAGCGTTAATAAATTTCACGAAGGGATATTTTATGGCAAGTTCGGGTAAGCCAGGATCGTTTGAATTGTTATCTACAACTATAAATTCGTAAGACATAAAAGATTTTTCATATTTGATAATTGAAGAAAGACAAATATCTATATCGCTGGAAGATTTATAATTAACAATGATAATACTAAGCACCAGTCATACCTCTCCTGTTATAAAGAAGCCTGGCGATAATCCCTATATATGCGTAGTAAATAAACTGAAATGACCATAAAGCAACAAACATGTTGATTATTGAAAATGCAAAAATTGCAAATAACATAACAATCATCCGTAAATCTTTTGAAACTTTGAATCCTTTTGTTCTGAAAGGTTTGCTTATTACGGATAAAAATAAAGAAAGGTAGGAGAATAATCCGGCAAAACCAAATTGATAAGTATATAAAAGATAAAAATTGTCGATAGATCCAATTTTAGCAGATACCATGCCGAAGCCAAATACGATATTCTGTTTAATATATTCAAACAACATAATTAATTGATCACCTCGTGCAGATGTTGAGTCTGCCATTTCTGATGAAGTTGTTGTTAAAGGATTTAAATTTATCAGATATTGAGCTATGCTAGAGGCATTATAGATTAAAACTGGAATTGAAAGAATCAAAATTAAAACCATATTTTTTCTTTCTACAAAGACACAATACAGCAGAAAAACAATTACCGCTCCTAGCATTCCTGACCGAGATTGCGATGCTAAAATTGCTGTCATTAGTAGTAAAACTGATGCATTAAATTGAGTAAATTGTTTTCTGAACTTGTACAGAAAAAGCGGTAATATCGTTACGAGGTATGCAGCATATGATATGGAATGCTCGAAGCTCGCCTGGATGCGAATTCCTCCATCTCTAATCTGATGTGATAAGGTGCTGCTATACTGATCATCAAAAACACCGAAAGTTGAGTAAAAATTATACCCTGATATTTTTTCAAAAATTCCGAAAAGAGATAGAATAACTCCTGATATTAAAAACGAGTTTATCAGTAACTCTATGTCATCATCTGTTTTAAAAGTAGAAAAAATCACAACAGTGAAAATAAAAAATTCAAAAACAAGCGACAGTGTAAAAAACATAGTACTCTGGAAGCTTGCAGAAAAAAAAGAGGTTACTGCCATGGAAGCTATAACTAAAATAACATTAAAAGTAAAAATATTTGATTTAAGGAAATCACTATAACATCTTGCTAGCAATCCTTTGCTCATCAAAAATATCAGCAATAACAGAGTCACAACACGATGAGCTCTTAAAACCGGAACGCCTGCACCGAGGCTTATTCCGGCAAGCGCTGGAAGAAGTGGATAAATAATTATAAAAATCCGCACAACTTTCTTTTCATCAAACTGCTTTGAAATTAACCAGAAAACCGGGACAAATAAAAATACAAAACTTAAGGCAATTCCAACTTTTATTTTGGCTACCAGTATAACGGAAAAAAACAGTGATATTACGATTGTAATTAAAATACTTAATAAATTCATAATAATGCTATAGATTTATAATATGAATGCATGTAATCCGATACAGCAACTCATCATATCCTTCTATAAATTACTTCAGGGATTTTAAACGTTCTGTTATTCAGAACACCTCCGATAATATTAGCTTTGTTAAATTTCAATGGGGATATTGCACTCTTAACAACCTGTTTTCTGTCCCGTCCTTCGTTTACTACTATGATGACTCCATCGGTGTGTGGTGATAACATAATTATATCATTAAAGTTTTTTATGTTTGTACAGTCCAGAAGTACAACATCATAATTATTTTTAACTTCTTTAAGAGTTTCATTAATATTAAATTTATCCATCAACGTTAAAGGATTCATCGTTGTACTTCCAACAGAAACAGCGTCAAGATCAGTATCAATTTTTTGTATAATATTTAAAGTGCTTCCGCCTTCTATGAGGTTTGCAAGCCCCGGCTCTGATTTTATACCAAGTAGATTCTGGTACACAGGATTTCGAAGATTGCAGTCTACCATAAGGGTTTTATGATGTAAAAGTTGTGAAAAGATATATCCCAGGTTAGGTACAATAGGAGAGTTAAGTTCTCTCTGAATGGGAGATGCTATTATTATTGTTTTCAGATTTTGCGTTTTCATAAAAATATAAATCTGATCAGCAAGATCTTCATAAAAAACTGTATATCTTGTGGGCTCAGTTGCATCTTTAACGAAAGCATTCTCCCTGAACCTTCTTTTTGGGATAGAACCCAGTACCGGTAATTTGGCATGGGAAATTAAATCATCGGGTGATTTGAATGTCTGATCCATCATATCAAAGAATAATGCAAGTGCAATTCCTAGAAATCCGCTGACAAACAAAGACATAATAAGCATAAGGACCTTTGACTTACCTATCCTGTTTCCATCAGTTGTTGCCTGCTCAATTATTTTGACGCTTGCAGTACCAATCGCTTCAAGGTCGGGGAGTCTTGCTCCTGAAAGATTCTGATCCATTCTATATATATTATCCTGAAGCTGCTGCACTGTGGGATGAAGATTTCCGTATTTAAGTGCAAGTTCAGAGAGCTGCTGCTGTTGATCAAATATCGTGTACGCACGGCTTACTACATTAGCTATAGCAACTGCTGTATCAGGATCATAGTCTTTAACTGTTATGTAGAATATGTCAGTATTCGGAATAAGCTCAGTTGTTATATTGTTTTTTAACTCTTCAATGGCATTATACTGTTGAATTTCTTTCCTTTTTTCCGGGGAGAGTTTGTCAAGCTTCTCTCTGTTCTTTTTGCTGGAGTAGTTTATAAAAAGTTTTTTTATGTAAGATGAATAATTCTTCTCATAGTCATCGGGCCGTTCATCAAGTTTAAGAGTCATTACCGCACGTTTGATTACCGGTTCAGATTTTACAATCTCCATTTGGGTAAGGTGGATGCGGAATGCACCAATTCCCTGATATGTTAAACCCTCGGTCTGGCTGACGCCTTTGATGAACATTTTTACTCTTGCTTCATATACCGGAGTCTGCATCTTTAATCCAATAACTGTACCGCATGTAACAATAGCAAAGGTGATAATTATTACAGCTTTCTGCCGGAATAAAGATCTTGCTAAATCCCTAAGGGTTAATGCTGATATATTAATATTCTTTTCCATTTTACTCTCCGAAATACTTTAAATACAGATTAAAAGTTTGATGTCCACATGCTGTTTGGCATTTGTTAGGAGTGGACTTGCAAAAAACATTTTTTAAATTAACGACACTAAATTCTGCGAAAATTTTTACCAGACTTTTTTAACATAATTTGATAAATAAGTCTATAGGTAAAGAATCTTAGGTTTACGCCTAGAATACACCTTCAGAAATAACAATAATATCTCCCGGTTCAATTACTATATCAGCATTAGCATCACCGTCTAGAACAGCTTTGAGTTCCACCTTTATACTTATGTATCCCGGGCGGTCTTTGCGCGGTCTTAGTATTTTGACCTTGCTTGAGGATCCAAAACGTGTAAACCCCCCGGCAATAGAGATAGCTTTCAATACTGTGGTGTTCTCAAGCAGTGCATAATTTCCAGGTCTTATTACTTCTCCGGATATCGTAAAACTTCTGCTTCGAGACTCAACAAGAGAAACAGTAACAACCGGGTATTTCAGATAACCATTAGCAAGTTTCTGTTGTATAAGGGCCTGTGCTCCTGCGATTGTTTTACCTTTAATATAGACGCTCCCTATGTAGGGAACGGAAATATCTCCGCCGGGAGAAACAGTGACGCGTAAATTCATCGGGTCTGGCTGAAGAATTGCCACATCAAGAATATCTCCTATGCCGACAGTATAAACCTGTGTATATCCGGAAGCAGTGACAAATAAAAGTAATAATAGAATTGCTGTTTTCTTCAGCATGGTTATCCTCCTGTTAAAATAAAAAAACTGACTTCAGGCAATCGATATCTTCTCGTCAGGTGGTGTAGTTAAACAACTTCTAATAAACCGCGGACAATCCTGCAGAAACCTGATTACGGTTATATGCATTCTCTTCTATGCCCGGTGTATTTGATTTGCTGCGTGTATGAGTATATCCCATATTAAAATTTACAAATTCAGTTACATCGAATGAGAGGGCGATAGATGCCCCTATGAGTTTATCTGAAATTTTGCTGTACTTATAGGTTCCTTCGCCATAGAATGCTGATGCACTTACAGATGTTCTTTCGCTTATTTCCCTTCTAAGTGATCCTGAAACCCGCCAATTATCGAATATGTCATTTGAAATATTGCTTATTGTATTCTCTTTTAAAAATGAAATTTCCAGCTGGTTATTCTTATCAACATCGTCAACCAGAGTTGCAATCCATCTGCTGCTTTTGACTATACCCTCAGTTGTCTTAATATAATCATAACCGCCAAGCAGAATAGACCGGAGTTGTCTGGTTAAAAATTTCTCATATTGCGCATAGCCTCTATGACCAGTGCTTTGATCTCCGTCATCGTATTTCATCAGGTTGTACATATAACCTGCCTGGACAATATTTGCAGAATCGAAACTATATCCTATGCTTCCTCCTCCATTATGGAGAACGGAGTCTGTCATTGTGCTGCTGTCATTTTTCATTATGCTGTTTGTGTAATCTGCATTAAAAAACAGTTCGCTTGTGACATAAACAGATAAATTTACAGAGCCATTATTGCTCATATATCCTGTACCTTCATCGCTCTGTCCGAAAAGAGTTGTAAAACTCTTTGATTCCGGATAGTGCTGAAAAGCATCTGTTAGGCTTAACGAAACATTTTCTGAAAAACTTTTTTTTATTGAGAGCATCATGTCCTGATAGTTTGAGTTTCTTTCCTTATTCTTTACGCAATACTGTTGATAAACATTACCAGACAGCTGAACATCCAATTCTCTCATTTCGCTCATCAGATTTATGCCGAGCATTAGATTTGTTACCCAGTCAGACTTAGGCTCTGTCCCCGATGCGTTCGAATTATCATCGTACAGCTCGTCAACACGCCCATGGAATATAACCTCCATTGCGGAGGAGTGAACAGTTGTGAGAACAATAAGGATAAAGATAATTTTAATTTTTATATTCACAGTTTTTCAATATGGTTAGATTGTATTAATAGTTACTAATAGTGATAATTATTTTTATTTGAGTCAAGACAAAAAAAAGGGTATAGAGTTTTTTTAACCCTGTCGGGCTATAGTAGAGTTTGAAATTTCTTTATTCACAAAAGCTGAGATATTTTGTTTTCTGAGTACAAGATATGTCGAAGAAAAAATTTAATAGTTGTTTTCGAGGCTGTCTTAAATTATTTTAGAATAATACTTGATTTTAAAGTAAACTCTTTTCTACAGTCTAAAGATAAAGTCAGCAGCAAGATAAACGGTTTCACGATGAATACAATAGCAAATGGAATAATATAAAAAGCAGGTTATGTAAATGCCCAGAGAAATCAACAAATCAAATATATTAAAAACAGGATTGGCAAGGTTTGTGCTATTTTTGATAGTTTCAGCTATTGCTACGGGATGCTTTAACGATGTTACTGGAAATTCTTCAGTTAAAGGCTGGGGGCTTAACAGTTCCAATACTGGATTGGCTGGAGCAGGTATTGATGGGGCAACACTACCATTGTATACAGGGCCGTCAACTGTACCTGCAGGCACCGTAATTAGTGAAAAAAGAATTGATAAGCAGCTTAATCTCAATGCCGGAAATATAATAATTGAAAGATGCCTGATTCAGCCTGCTACTACAGGATTTGGAACTGCATTTATCGGCTGCGGGAATGTAAATGCCGTTGCAACAATAAGAGATTGCGACATTGACGGGAGTCTTATTACAGATAATAATGTTGTTGGATTTTCCTTTGCTTTTTCCGGGAGCGGAGTAATTGAGAGATGCAACATTCATGATACCGGCAGCGGTATATGGCTTTCAAACTGTAATAGGGAAGTCCGGGCGGAGGGGAACTATATTCACGGTCTCCGTTGGGGTGTTGGCGGGAGTCCAGCGGGGCCTTCACATACTGATGGAATAACAATACGGGGATATAGCGGTCCAAGTGCAATGATCCGGAACAACAGAATTGACTGCAGCTCAGGTTCAGATACAGGTTCAATTTTTTTCCAGCCATATAGCGGATTTGTAAACAATGTAACAGTGACAGGGAATCTTCTTGAGGGGCTGGGGTACAAATTGATTCTTGAAACAAATGCCTACGGGTATGGAGGCAACATGGTGTCCTACAATAACCGTTTTGCAACAACAGGCTGGCTAGTATCAATTACCGGAGGGATGGGCTGGGCTAAATGGGAGAATAATTATATTAATGATCCGTCCAGAAATGACAATAAAGGAACCTCTGTTGCGAAACCAATTCCGTAACAGAGGGAACTCTGGTTTTATAATTCAAATGCACCTATGTCCGGTTTTACGATTCTCTTTTTCCCTTTAAAATCATATAATGGGATCGTTATTTTTTTATCCCCTGCAAATCCTTTGTCAATTCCGGGACTTCCGCTTTTGAGAATAAAATCTTCCGGTATGGGATTCTCGACACTCTTGCCTGAAATTCCAGGGATTCTTTTAAACATAGGCTCTCCCGAAACTAGGTCGCTTTTTTTCTCTTTGTACTGCCCCAGAGACCTGCCAAAAAGATTGTTTCCCCCCCTGTGTTCAGCCGGATTGTATGATGCTCCAAGATGCTTGTAATTTATTGAAAGTATAATATTGTTGTACATTTCGAGTTTAGTGACTCTTTTCCCTATAGCCAGTCCGCCATATCCGCCTTTATCAGTACCCCACACTATATTATTGAAAAATTGCACCTTGTCACAATCAATTATATAAACAGCAAACCCTGTATCGGGGGAATAGAAAATGTTATTAAATATTTTAAGATTTTTACACAGTGTTCCCCAGTTTCCGAAGAAGAGAGCGGCATTTCCTTTAATGTCGGAAATAAAATTTCCTGATATTTCACTATCGATTGCATCGTATATTTCAATTCCGTCGCTATGTCCGTTATTACATGGCCCGCAGCCACCGTCTGTTCCGCAACCGTGAAGATTTCTAATTGTATTGCCGGTGAATTTTAGTCTTTTAACACTATGAATTTCTACACCATCATCAGCCAGGTCATATATTTTGCAGCCAGTTACAGTGATATCAGAACCGGTTATGTTAATGCCGTTACATGCTCCTTTTATGTGTTTATTTCCTGAGCCCTTTTCGAATCCGCCATTAATCAAAATGTTTTGTAATTCAATCCTCTCACCTTTGATGCTTACCACCGCTCCGGTGAATTCACTTTTAATTTCTATCAGTTTTTTCTCACCTCCATCCATTTTGTAGTATGGGGAATTGAATACTAGAGGTCCGAAGATAACCTTTCCTTCGTAATTTTTACTCCAACCGGTCTCAGGTCCGTGATCTGATTCAGTTGCTGCCTTAATCTCTATGTAATTATTTCCTTTTATTGAATCGGTAAAATCTCTTTTAGGATAATCACCAGAAGCAATATAATATACCCCTCCTCTTACAAGTTTACCCGGGAGTGAACTCATTGCGTTAGACCAGTCATTGCCGGTACGGTTACCTGATCCGCCTTGACGTACACAGAAGATTTCATCACTAATATTGCTTTTAATTTTTGCTCCAGAGCTTATTTCATAAAATGCTATGGAAGTGAAAACTAAAAGTGACGTGATAAAAAAAAGCTTTTTCATGGGATTCCTCTTTTTATAGATGTATAGATGCGTATTATATCATTTCATCATAAAAATTATGAGTTATCATTTAACAAATCAGCACAGGCGGATTTATCGATCTTCCCGCTCGATTTTTTCGGCAGAGATTTTACAAGTTTTATTTCTGATGGGATCTTGTATTTTGGAAGTATGCGAGAACACTCGGTCAGTATTTCATTTCCTGTGGTGTCATTGCTGATTGTAACAGCAAATGCAACCAGTCTGTTTCCCATCAGATCGTCAGGTACACCGATAATTGCAGCTTCAACAAGAAGTCCTGTTTCAATAAGGGCATCCTCCACCTCCTGAGGATTTATTTTATGTCCACCGCATTTAAGCATCGAATCTTTTCTTCCCACGAGATAAAGGAATCCATCTTCATCGGCATAGCCTAAATCTCCGGTATGATAACCGTTTGAATCGAGAACTTTTCCCGTCAGTTCGGGGTCTTTCCAGTAGCCTTGCATTATATTCATTCCGGATCCTACTAGTTCCCCTGTTACTCCTGCGAGGAGTTGATTTCCGTCGTTATCAATTACCTTCATTGTAACTCCAGGAATAGGGATTCCTATTGATTCAATTTTCTCTGCAAATTTTTCTGGAGGGAGGTAGGTTAGACGGGCGGATGCCTCTGTTGCTCCGTACATTATGAATATTTCTGTATGATCAGGCAAAATTTTGCGAAGATCCTCTTTTATCTGTTTAGGCATATGCCCTCCAGCTTGAGAGCAGTATCTCAGCGAGGTAAGTCTCTCTCTATATGATGCAAGGGGTGAGCGGTGCAGAAGATATGCATAAGTGGAAGGTACGCCGGAAAATCCGGTTACTGCAAGTTCTTCCATCTGCTTCAATACAGACGCAGTATAGGCAAATTTATTATTAATTACAACTGATGCCCCGGCAGCGAAATGAGTATTTAGAAGAGATTTTCCCATTACATAAAAAAAAGGGAGAACTACCATCTGTCTATCGTTTTCTGAAAGTTTTAAAAATGAGCATATGGAATCAGTATTTGCTGCAATGTTTGAATGAGTAAGCATCACGCCTTTGGGTACCCCTGTTGAGCCAGATGTATATATAATTGAAGCAAGGCTGGATGCAGGTATATCCAAATTAAATTTTACAGCATTACCTTTGACGGCATCATCCCATGAAACAACATTTGCAGCATCAGAGTCTGAAATTTTTAATGGATTTTTAATTATAAGTGCTTTCAATCTGAAATCCGGTAACTCTACATCCGCTATTACCTCGTCAAATTTTGATGAGGTAATCAATGCCGCGGCATCGAGCTCTGAAAGTATAGTTTTTAATCCGGAACTTTTTATATCGCTGCTCAGAGGAACTGAAACTCCGCCGCATTTCATTGCAGCATAATAACTGACAACATATTCAATACAGTTATGAAATATTATTGCCACACGATCTCCCGGTATTACGCCGCATTCAGAAAGTGTCATGGCCAGATTGTTTACTAACATTTCAATTTCTGCAAAGGTATATTTTTGACCGTCATGTATCAGCGCAGTTTTATCGGGATATTTGTTAGCGCTGCTTTCAAGAAAACCATGAACTGTTAATTGATCAATACTCATAATTTTTTGCCTCTTTATAATCTAAAAAGCTATTTCTAATTTAAAAAAAACAGATATGAATAGTAAAGAAATTAATTCTTTTTATTAGCTGATTTAAAATGGTTTTAAACTTTTATAAAATCCATTATTCACTATTGAAATATCTTTGTCTATTTCAATTTCGAATATTTTATCAAAGCTTATTCAATTTAATTGCTGTAGTTCATTATTGTGTTGACTTTTAAATTTCTTAGAAAAATATTAATTATTAATAGGATTAAAAAACTATCAGCTTGCATATGAATTTTCTCTGCATATTTACAAAAGTTAACAGGCATTTAAGATAATATTGATTTATTTAAAAGTTGAGGGTAATTGGTGTCCAGTAAAATAATGGATAAAATTAATATAGCAGGGTATCATGCGGATTTTTATGACATCTCTCTGGAATCTGATTTAGCTGTTGTTTTATCAGTCTACAGAGATATTTTTAGAGATAAACCCGCAAGTATTCCTTCTGATCCGAGGTATTTAAAAGTATTAGTTGAGCATAATCCAAATTGTCTTGATTCATTCGCAATGGTATTAAGTTGTAATGGATTTCCAATTGGTTTGGTTTTGGGAAGGGTTGAAAAACAGATAATTGATGTACAGATTGGTCGAATTTCTTTTTTTAAATCGGAGCGTAGGTCGCTTCTAATTGCTGAAGGTGGAATTTTTATAAAGGATGATGATGATTCATACAATAAGAAAATTCTAATTGCACTTCTTCAAACTTTTTCTTTGAAAAAGTTTGAAGTAATCATAATGCATTGGATTCCTGTCGATTCAAAATTCTATATGAAGGCTGTTAAGAAAGTAAAGTGGTTCTTCAGAGTTTATTCTCCAATTGTAGATAAACACTGGTATACTGATTTACCATCCTCATGTGATAAATTGTTATCAAATAAATCCTCAAAGCAGAAATTCAATTTAAGACGAATAGTAAAAAGAATTGAAAACGAAAGTAAAATTAATTTTCATTATAAAAAGTTTACGAATGAAGAAAGTGTAACAACACTCCTTGAAGATGCTGAAATTGTTGCAAGATCAACATACCAGAGAAAATTAGGGATTGGATTTTACCATAGTAAGCATGTGGATGCAATTGTCAGAGAGGCCAGTTCTACAAATAATCTTCTTGGGTATGTTTTATATGCAGATTCTAAGCCCTGTGCTTTTCAACTTGGAATAAACCAGGGTAGTACCCACCATCTTGTTTATATGGCTCATAATCCGGAATTCAGTCATTATAGCCCGGGTACATATCTTCTGTTTAAATTTTTAGAATTGATCTGTTCCTCTGAAGACGTGAAGGTGGTTGATTACGGATGGAGTGATGGGGCTCATAAAAGTAAATTTGGCACAAGATATGATGATGAGGCGAATCTTATATATTTATCACCATCTATCAGCAGTTTTTTTCTGAGTATTTCCTTGAACTTTATCAGGTTTGCAGTTGTTTTTTTAAAACAGAGGAAATGGATTTTAGATATATATACTAAAGGGACAAGGGATCATAAAAAAAATCTTAATAGGAGATCTTAACAATATTTAATTTGCATCCCATCCCGCAATACATGCGAAAATATACCATGCGGCAAATGCTTTACGGTTGGATGTTATATGCTGTGTATTGTGCTCGCCGACAATCACGCTTCCTCCTGGAGTGCTGCGATTATCGTACCAGTCTGTTCCTTTTGTATGCGAGTTCTGCCAATCAAGATTGAAATTTCCGCCGTAGGCTGCTGATACTGTATCGTCGTTTACATCTTCATAATAGTTATTATTCATTGAATGTGAATCAATCGAGTAGTAATCGATGCAATAATATCCGCGGGTGTTACAGTAATCTATAATTAGCTGTGCCTGGTTTTTCGGCATACCGGTTCCTGCATTAGGGTTAGGAGACGTTGCTGCGTGTCCGGTCATAAAGACGAATGTTACCGGAATGGTTTTTGTTTTTCCGGATCCTGTTCCGATTTTTGAGCCGCCGGTGCTGTATTCACTGATTAGTGTTTCCATTGATGATAGATAGCTGGATATATTATGACTGGAAATATCACACCATGCCCACATCATAACATTGATGGATGCATTAGCCGGATTATCAAGATAACTTCTAACCTGAGTTAGCCATGAAGCCCAGCTGCCGGTATCCGCCTGTGATAAATCCTGGTAGGGACTTCCATTAAACGGATAATCGTGAAAATCGAGTTTATTTGCGTCTCTAACAGCATTATTGGTAATGCCGAATTTTACATTATCTCCGGTTTTGAAGCCGGGAAGTCCAAACAATCCGTAACTAATATGAGTTCCGTGGGATGTGTGAAAGTAGGCGACGCTTAACGTTGTCCGGGCGGCATCAATATATGTATCCGGAATTGATCTTAAAACGGAATCTTTTGCGATAGAATAATCAGCTATGGAAGGACCCTGTATGTTCGTTGTCGAGCTGTTATCGACGGCAGCCGGAGATCCGCAAGAAACAGTGAAAAAGGGAATTAGCAGAAGTAGTGCTGTATTAATGATCAAACCGGCGGGTGATATTTTTAAAATCATTCATTAACCTTATTCTGTCTATAAAATATTATTGATTAAGCATGAAACATAATTCAATCACTCTAAATCTGTCAATGTTAATTATCCTTTTAATAAAAAATGAATATACTGTTATATTTTAATAAGAAATATTGATTGACTTTGATTAAAAAGCATGTGTAGGTTAATTTCTGCACTATTTTTAAAAAATTGCTTGGCTATTTCGAGCGGGTTTTAACTACAATAACTAAGATATAGTTTTACATTTGTTCAATTATTATGGATTATAGAATACGATATTATTAAAAATTTACAAAAGGTGGTAAAACAATGGATACCGTTCCAGCATCAACAGTACGCGACGTAATTATAACATTTATAAAAGAAAACTTTATCAGAGGGCGAAGCGAAGCGGAAATATCTCCAGATGAATCTCTTATAGACAGCAGAATTATCGATTCGACAGGGATTCTTGAACTTGTTATGTTTCTCGAGGAGAAATACTCTGTTACTATAGAGGATGAAGAGCTTATTCCTGAAAATCTTGATACAGTAAATAATCTTATCAATTTTCTAAAGAGTAAAGGAGTCAGGTGAAATAAATGAAATACTGTTCGTCCTGTGTTCTTTCAGAAAAATTTCCCGGGATATCGTTCGACGATAAAGGTGTATGCAACTACTGCAGCTCAGGGCTGGTCGCTGATCACGATAAAAAAGCTGAGTATCTGAAAGAATTCGAAAAACTTCTTGAAGAAAAGAAAGGTAAAGGATCTTACGATGTAATTATGGCCTTCAGCGGCGGAAAAGATTCAACATATACAATGATGCTTCTTGCGCAGAAATATAAACTCAAAGTATTGGCGTGGACTCTTGATAACGGATTTTTATCTCCACAGGCATTGATCAACATTACTCATATGACAGATAAAGCAGGTGCTACATGCATGATAGTACGTCCCCCTTTCGGGGTGATGAAATCGGCATTTCATAAAGCGGCTGAAGTGGACTTCTACTCCCCGAAAACATTGGATCGGGCAAGTTCTATATGTACCACATGCATAGGTGTGGTGAAGTCCATGGTTCTGAGGACTGCCATTGAAATGAATATACCTCTTGTGGCTTATGGATGGTCGCCTGGACAGGCTCCGATCAGTTCAGCAATAATGCAGACCAGTTCCCGGCTGCAGGTTTTCACAAACAGATCTGTGCGTGACCCTCTGATCGAGAAGGAACCCGCGATGACTCAATACTTTCTCAATGACAATGATCTAAAGGCTGATAAAGAACGATGGCCGATTAACATTCATCCTCTTGCATTTTTTGATTATAATGAAGAAGACATTATTAAGAATATATCGGAGTTGGGATGGGCGAAGCCTTCGGACACTGATTCAAATTCTACAAACTGTCTGCTTAATGGTCTTGCAAATTATCTGCACAAAAAGAAATTCGGATTTCATCCATACGCATGGGAAATTGCCGGCATAGTACGCTCAGGTTCGATGTCTCGCGAAGAGGGGCTTGAGAAGATCTCCCAGGAGGAGGATCCTGAAATGGTGAAACTAGCCGCGGAAAAGATCGGATTCAGGCTTTGAAATCCGGGGAAGTATTATGTGCGGAATAACAGGAATATATAGAGTAAAGACAGGGGAGCCTGTATCGAAAGTTGAACTCCTTCCAATGACGGAGGCTCTGGTTCACAGAGGTCCTGATGAGTACGGATATTATGTTGACGGAAATCTGGGGCTTGGGCACAGCAGACTTTCTATCATCGACCTTGCCGGCGGATCACAGCCTGTTTACAACGAGGACAGAAATATCTGCGTGGTGTTCAACGGCGAGATTTTCAACTATATCGAGTTGCGGGAACTACTCCGCTCTAAGGGTCACAGGTTCTATACCTCGAGTGATACGGAGACAATAGTTCATGCATACGAGGAGTACGGAAAGAATTTTGTTGATCATCTTAACGGACAGTTTGCCATTGCACTTTGGGATAAAAATAAAAGAGAACTGATACTGACAAGGGATAGGGTCGGGATAGTTCCTTTATTTTATTCTATCCTTGCTGATGGAACGCTTCTCTTCGCTTCGGAGATGAAAGCGATTCTTACATCAAAACTTGTTGCACCGGAAATTGATGCCGAAGGTTTGAATCAGATTTTTTCGATATGGGTGAATATTCCTCCAAAAACTGTATTTAAAGGAATAAATGAACTTGCTCCGGGGAAGATGCTTTCAATTTCGAATGCAGGAGTAAAGGAGAGCAGATACTGGAACTTCCAGTATCCGGACATTTCATCCTATGAGGATAGACCTTTGTCATTCTACACCTCGCGACTTGAGGAGCTTATCTATGAGTCAGTTAAAATCAGACTCAGATCGGATGTTCCTGTAGCATCATATCTTAGCGGCGGACTCGATTCGTCGATAATATCATCACTAGTGAAAAAAAATCATAACAACGATCTTATTACTTTTTCTGTCGGTTTTAACGATGGTGTATTTGATGAACGT
The DNA here is from genome assembly GCA_964450405.1 of uncultured Leptospirales bacterium. GTDB lineage: Bacteria > Spirochaetota > UBA4802 > UBA4802 > UBA5550 > WRGT01. The sequence continues at coordinate 74,127 of CAYVCQ010000006.1, forward strand.
GCATATCAAATGGAGATGGTGAAGTATATAGGTACTGACCACAGGATGATTGAGGCTGATTATGACAGCATAAGTTCCTCATTTTCCGATGTTATTTTTCACTCTGAGAAACCGGTTATCCGTTCAGCTCCTGCTCCGCTTTATATACTTTCGCAACTTGTGCGGGAAAACGGTATAAAGGTTGTTCTCACAGGTGAAGGTGCTGATGAATTGTTCGGAGGATACAATATTTTCAAAGAGGATATGATCCGCCGCTTCTGGGCAAAAATTCCGGATTCCACTCAAAGACCGAAGCTGCTGACTGCATTATATAAATACGTTTCCAGAAACAGCAGGGGTAACGCGTTCTGGCTCTCTTTTTTCAGGAAGGGTCTTACGGATGTTGATAATCCATATTATTCGCATTCAATAAGATGGGGAAACACTTCTCAGGTTAAGCGTTTCTTCAGCGATGGATTTCTAGATGAAGATGCTGATTTGCATCAAGAATTGGGATCTTATCTCTCACCTGATATTATGAGATGGCATCCTCTCTGTAGGGCTCAGTATCTTGAGGCAGCGCTTTTTCTTCCGGGATATCTTCTTTCCTCTCAAGGTGACAGAATGCTTATGGCAAACTCTGTTGAGGGGAGATTTCCTTTTCTCGATCACAATGTGATCGAATTTGCAGCGACAATCCCCCCTGAATATAAAATAAGAGGACTCAATGAAAAGTATGTATTGAAAAAAACATATGAGAGCATTCTACCGCCGAGTATAACATCCCGTCCTAAACAGCCCTATCGTGCTCCAATTGCGCCGTGTTTCGTAGATCGGGACACTCTTGCGTCATCAATGCTCGATAAAGATGCAATTGCAAGATACGGATACTTTGATACTGACAGGGTTGAAATGCTTTTGAACAAATATAGAAACAGCGCGGGAACCGTGCCGGGGGAGAGAGATGATATGACACTTGCCGGGATAGTTTCTACACAGCTGCTGCATTATCATTTTATTGAGAAGAGAAGTCTTTAAGACTGCCGGGCGGACTCTAGTGAATAAACCGAGTATTCCACATTTCAGATTAAGTTAAAAATAATTTTTAAAAATTTAATTATGTTAATTCCTTAACTTATATTTTAGTGAAAAAAATATTATATCTCTCCGCTGCGCGATGGCGGCGTAGATATAATATTTTCTATTACAAAAAGTTTAGGAATTATTATAGATAATCAATTAGGTGATATCCCCGCGAAAAAAATTCTGCATTATATTTTTTAATTTTCGATTAGATAAAGTTTAGCGTTTATCGTCCTATTGATCAGGCGAAAGTTTATAAGTAATTTGTTGAACAAAAAAGCATGACTTATTCATTGTTGATGGTAAGACGATTGAAGCTTCCCGGGTCCTAAAACAGCGAACATCGAAGTGTAATTGATTTTGAATTGTCATATAATGAGTGCGGATTAAGCCCGTCTGTGCTCTTTTTAGTCGTTAAATTTTTATATTCTGAATAATTATCCTTGATTTTAAAAATAGACTCTTTCTAAATGTCAAAAAAAAGAGATTGGATCTTCATTAAAAAAAAGATAAAATTGAATATCATAACAGCCAATGGTCATATTAAAACACCGGAGTATCTAAATGCGCAAATTATCAGGACTTCATAAAGGATGTATGCCTTCGGCTGCATTGCTGTTTATTCTTTTTATCCCGCAAGCTGCGTTTTCACAGTCATATACTTCGCCATTATCATCAAAAGGCGGAGTTGATACCCATGTTTATAAATGTGATACCGTAATGTTTGAAGCAACTGCAATGGAAGATGGAAGCGGTACTCTTGACGCAAGAACTTTCAGTGCCGGTTTATCTATGCTTCATTCTCCCTATCTTTCAATATTATATGTTCCGCTTAAATATGGTTTAAATGATAATTTTCAGATATCATTTTCGCTTCCCTATCTTACAAAAACACTTGTTTATAATGACACACACTATGTCAGAAGCGGTTATGGTGATACAATGTTCGGGTTAACCGGTTCTTTTGAATTGCTGAGTTTAACAAGCAGCACTACTGCGAGGATAACTCTCCCCACCGGGAATGTCAATTCTCAGGATGCAGGTTTTTCTATACCAATGGGATATGGCGGATATACCGCTTCACTTCAGCAGAGTATATCCACTGATGAGTTTGATGCAGGTTTTATAACTGCCAGATTATTTATAAGCGGTATTGGAATTTATTATTTCCCCAGTGAGCAGAATCCTGATCCGGCAACAAAATTTAATTTTGATAAAACATATGCATGGTCTGCTCTGGCAGGAATTGCATTTGGTCTGACAGAAAATCTCGCGTTAGAGGTAAAGGGTAATTATATCAATGTTAAAGAGAGAAGATATAAAAGCGCAGGTCTATGGGTTGACGCGAACGATTCCGTAAAACAGATCAATGTATTGCCATTTTTAAAGTATCAGTTCCTTGATGAAATCTCGGGACAGGCGGGAATAATATATCCTCTAAAAACAATTCAGGATAAAGATTTAGCAAAAACCTACGACGGTGAATGGAAGATTGCCCTGGGAATTGAAAAAAGATTCAGCGACGGTTCATCATCCGGCAACGGAAGTGGAAGCGAAGAGAAAGTATCAAATTATAGCTCTTCTGAAAGTAAAAGCTCAAATGTAAATGAAGGTAACAACAAGAAAAAACCTCAAAAGCGCAAATACAAAAAGAAGAGAAAAAAGTAAAAAAACTGGCGGTAATCATTGCATTTTTTAAAACATTTCCGTAGTTCTATAATCTGGGCACTGATGGTTATTATACTATCTACTGTTAATACCGGGAGTATGCCTCAACCCGATATCTCTCAAATGGACAAGGTCGTCCATTTTATGCTCTATATGATTTTTACATTTCTTATTATTTATGATTTAAAAAAAACCGGACTTATGCATGATTCGAGAAAACTGCAGTTTTTTTCAGCTGCGGTTGTTTCGTCAGCCTTTGGAGGCTGCATGGAACTGCTTCAGCTTATTCCTGAGTTAAATCGAAGCTGCGATATCGTTGATTTTTTTGCAAATACTGCCGGTTCTGCATCTGCTGTGATACTATTTCTTCCGGTGAACCGTATTATAAATATTGTTTCAGAAAAATTTAGCGGTTAATATTTGTTTTCTATTATTGTACAAACACAATCATAAATCCTCAAGCTTTTAATCCCGCTGCGCAATAAATATTTAAACTTCGTCTGTATTAAAATGAAAATCTTGACATTTCTAACTTCTCGGCCTGATGTAATCATGAGGTTAAAATATGAAACTTTTCGGTATAAGAAATCTGAAGATCTGGTACAAGATACTTATCATGTTTCAGTTCATGATGATTCCGGTAATTATGATTTTTATCGTGCTCCTTGTGATCACTCATAAAATGCAGGATCTGCATGGCGGTATATTGCTGAAAAATCTTATAAGCATAACTGCGGCATATAATGTTGAAAATTCACTTTTAAATCTGAAAGAATTAAAAACAAATTATATACTTGATGGTGACAAAAAATGGCTTAAAGAGTTTGATGTAAAGGTGGAAACTTTCAACTACTGGTATAATCAGGCTTTTCAGGTGGCAAATACAGAAGAGGAGAGAGATCTGCTTTCAATAATGTCGCTAGAATTTTCAAGTTATATGAAAGCTCATAAAGAAATAATATATCTTGCAGACAGCGGTCAGAAGGACAGAGCGATAAAACTCCTGCTGATTAAATCAATGAATCATTATAATGCGATCTACGGGAAGTGTGAAGATCTTATTACAAATAACAGGGATGTAATTACCGAAGCTGAGGGGAAGCTTAAAAGATATATTAACAACAGCAGATACCTTGCGTATGTAATAATAATATGCTTTATTATTCTCGGCGTTCTTCTTGTGATAATTATTACGAAGAGTATTGTTGATCCTATAAAAGAGATTGAAAAAGCAAGTGACGGCCTTATGACTGTCAACACAGATAAGGTTGAGATGGAGAGTCTTCGTGAAAGGTTTCAGATGATGATTGCTACGATCACTTCGAATCAGGAAAAACTGATTGTCTCGGAGAGAAGAGCTGCAGTGGGAGAGATAGCTGCGGGTATTTCTCACGAACTTAATAATCCGATTGGAATCATTTGCGGCTTTGCAGAATTACTTCTTCAGAAAAAAACTCTTACAGATGGAGATATGGAGTTTATCGAAGATATTCACGGTGAGGCTGTGCGATGTAAAAAGCTTCTTGGCGAGCTGCTCGATTTTGCAAGAACACCATCACCATGCTATATTCGTAATAATCTTAAGAATGTAATTCTGGAGACTGTAAAGCTTTTAAAAAATCAGGATAAATATAAAAACGTTCAGTTTAAATTTAATTGTCTCAATGATGAGGGAGAAATTGAAATTGATGCAGTTCAGATAAAACAGGTATTACTGAATATAATGCTGAACTCCTGCGAAGCAATGGATTATAAAGGGAGTCTGGATATAATTCTCTCTTATACTCCGGTTTCGGCTGAGGTTAAAATTTCCGATGATGGTCCAGGCGTTAAAGATGATGAAAAAAGAAAAATTTTTACACCGTTCTATACAACGAAAAATAAGGGTGTTGGACTGGGGCTGGCGATCTGCAGGGATATTGTTGAAAAGCATAATGGTACAATAGAGATCGGTGGAGAGCCGGGGCATGGAGCTGAATTTGTCATAAGTATTCCGAGGGAAAGAAATGAAAAAAAGTGATGTCCGTATACTTGTGCTGGATGATGAAGAGGGAATGTGCAAGCTTTTAAAAAGTATTTTATCTGCTGAAGGGTATGATGTCAAAACTGAGACATCTCCGGAAAAGGCTCTTGATATGGTGCGCGCTGAAGAATTTGATGTTGCAATTGCAGATATTAATATGCCCGAGATGAACGGTATTGAATTTATGAAACAGGCTATAGTGATCAGGTCTGATTTGTATTTTATAATGATCACAGCATATGGAAGTATTGAAAATGCGGTTGATGCCATGAGATTCGGAGCGTTCGATTATATCACAAAGCCATTTCAGGGCGATGAAATCCGTATATCTGTAAGACAGGTTCTTGAACATATATATCTTGTAGATGAAAATATACGTCTGAAAAAAGAGATCGAACTGCTGCAGAATTCCGGCACTCTTAATGTAATAAACAGAAGAATGCAGGAAATACTGGCTCTATGCAGAAAAGTTGCAGACTCGCAGCTCAGTGTTCTCATCACCGGGGAGAGCGGCACAGGGAAGGAGGTTATTGCTAAATATATTCACACCATCAGCAATAGAAAGGATAAGCCCTTCGTTCCGGTTCAGTGCAGTCTGCTCCCCCTGAACCTTCTCGAGAGTGAACTTTTCGGATTTAAGAAGGGTTCATTTACCGGTGCCGGCGACAGCAGAGCAGGTTTATTTGAGCAGGCTGATAATGGTATAATATTTCTCGATGAGATCGGTGATATTGGAATCGAGATTCAGGGGAAGCTGCTTCGTTTTCTTCAGGATAAAGAGATAAGGAGAATCGGAGAGTCGAAGTCGATGGTTCTCAACGTACGGATGATTTCAGCAACCAATAAAAATCTTGAAGAGCTCATAAAGAGAAAAGAATTCAGAGATGATCTCTATTTCAGACTAAAGGTGCTGACAATTCATATCCCTCCATTGAGAGAGAGAAAAGAGGATATTCCGTTTCTGTTGAGAAGCTTTTTAAACGAAATTAATGAATCACGAAATGAGGCTGTTGAGATTGAAAATGAATCTGTAAACTTACTGATGAAATACGATTGGCCCGGGAATGTAAGAGAACTGAAAAACTGCATAGAGAGCGCATCCGCCTTATGTGAGGATAATCTAATAAGAAGAGCTGATATATCATCAATTCTGACGGTTTCTCAGGATTCATACAGTGAAATAAGCACTAATTTCAAAGATTCAAAAGCGCGGATGATTGAGGAATTTGAAAAGAAATATATTTCCGGTATGCTTGAAAAAAATGCGGGAAATATTGCTGCTGCAGCCAGAGAGGCGGCAATTGATAGAAAAAATTTCTGGCAGATGGTCCAGAAATACGACATAGATCCTGAAGAGTTTAAAAAATAGATTAAATTATGGTCTATTTACCATGCAGAAAATAGTTTTTACCATGACAAAAAAATCTTGATGTATATTATTTGCCTTTTCTAACCTGAAAACCATCGATTAAACCGATAAAACTCAACTAAAATATTGGCACGTAACGTGCGTATATAATATGTAGTAACGTAACATGAACTTAACTTCCTCCTGAATTAAAGTTCTGTGCTGTGAAAAGTGATGAATGATATAATTTTAAGGAGAGCCTGCTTGAGAAGATTTGTAAACATGTTTTATGCAGTTCTATTTGTTGCAATCTTTTCAGGCTCTCCGGTTTTCTCATCTGAAAATGAAGAGAACACCGATAAGATGATTACAGGCATTTTGGTTAAAGTTGATGTAAAGAATCTGTCAATTTTTATTAAAGAGAATTCAAGAATTGTAAAATTCAAAACTTCATCCGATATCTGCCTGAAGTTTAAAGATAAACTCAGCTCGGAAGTCAATGTTACTTATAAAATCAGTAACAATAAATCACTGCAGATAATAACAATTGTGATTACAGAGAGGAAGCCTGAGTCAGATGGAAGTACTGTTAAAATAAACACTTCCGCAAAGAAAAAAAAGAATTGATCTTTGATTCAATTCTGGTAAAAAGTGCAAATTCCCGGTTCAACCGGTAATTATAAAAAAAACAGGAGAATTATCCATGAAAAGTCTTATTAAAGTAGTTGTTGCTTTCGTTGCTCTTGCACTTGTTTCAGGATCTATGCTTTTTGCTGCTGACAAAAAAGCTGAGAAAAAAGCTGAAGTGAAAAAACCAGCTGCAGAAGAGAAAAAAGAGCCAGCTAAAGATGCAGAAAAAAAACCTGCAAAAAAAGAAAAAAAAGCTAAAAAAGCTAAGAAAGAAGAAGTTAAAAAGTAGTCTTCCTTCCATCCCTTTAAAGAGTATGCCGATGGTCACATCGGTATACTCTTTTTAATTTGCGGATATTTTAGTGTTCGCAATTTGATGTTTTTTCCCGCATCAATTATTCACCACATTGTCTGTCTTTCATACGTTGAAATAGTACATCCGGAGCCTGGTGAGGCACAAGATTTTACAACGAATATCTTCAACGGGCAAAGTGTCACGAGAGAGTTGACTCTTTATAAATATATTCCGATAAATACAGCCCCTTAAATGCGATTTTACCTCTTGACAAAAAATTATCCCTTAAGGAAATTAATCTTAAATAATAATGAAAAATTTCCGGAGCAGGAATATGATAGATCCAAAAATAATCAGAGATGATATAGATTCAATAAGAACTCTTCTTGTTAAAAGAAACATGCAGGGCGCAGTAGACGTTGATCTTCTTAAAAGCATTGATGAGGAGAGAAGAGAACTCTCTCTAAAGTCAGATGACTTAAAAGAGAAGAGAAACAAGCTTTCAAAAGCAATCGGCCAGCTTAAATCTCAGGGAAAAGATGCTGATAGTGAAATGAAAGAGGTGCAGACTATCTCTGATGAGCTTAAAACATTTTCTGACAGGCTTGATGAACTTCAGTTGAAGTTTACGGATCTTCATCTCTCAATACCTAATATGCTCGACAAGTCGGTACCAGATGGAAAAGATGAGAAAGATAATGTTGTTGTGAGAGAGTGGGGTAAGAAGCCTGAATTTAAGTTTGAGCCTCAGCCTCATTTTGAAATAGGAACTAAAATGGGGATACTCGATTTTGAGCGGGGAGTAAAACTTGCCGGTGCAAGATTTTATGTATATCATGGACTCGCCGCCCGCCTTGAAAGAGCCATTATAAACTTTATGCTGGACCTCCACACTAAAGAGCATGGTTACGAGGAGACCTTCGGGCCGTTTATAGTTAACGATGAGAGCATGACAGGTACAGGACAGTACCCTAAGTTTAAAGACGAATATTACAGAATGGAAAAAGACGGACTCTCTCTTATCCCGACAGCAGAGGTTACACTTACAAATATATATAGAGACGAAATTCTTGATGCGGAGAATCTTCCGATATCACTTACAATGCAGTCATCATGTTTCAGGCGTGAAGCTGGTGCGGCGGGGAGAGATACAAGAGGACTTGTTCGTGTTCATCAGTTCCAGAAGGTTGAACTCGTTAAGTTCGTAGAGCCTGAAACTTCATTTGATGAACTTGAGAAGCTGACACTTAATGCAGAGGAAGTATTAAAGAGACTTAATCTTCATTATAGAACAGTTCTCCTTTGCGGAGGGGATACATCTGCTGCATCAACTAAAACATATGATATAGAAGTCTGGATGCCCGGCTTGAATAGATATATGGAGATATCATCATGCTCAAATTTCATGGAGTACCAGGCCAGACGGGCAATGATACGATACAAAAAGAAGGGTGATAAGGCGGCATATCTCCACACACTGAATGGTTCGGGTCTTGCCGCGGGAAGAACAATGGCGGCGATAATTGAAAACTACCAGACAGAGAACGGCGAGTTTGATATTCCTGAAGTATTGAAGAAGTATATGTAGCAAAATGCTTTTCCGCCCCCTCTGTCGCGATGCGACATCTCCCCCAAAAGAGATGGGGGAGATAAAATTGAAAATATTTTCTTCAATGCCGGTAATCATATAAAATTTTAATCCTTGCCCCATACATGGGGAAAGGTGCCCGTAGGGCGGATAGGGGCGGGGCGGAACATTATGAAAACAATCGAACTGAAAACACCTCACTGGCGGCATATCCGGATTACGCTCTCCCTCGCACTTATGAAAAGAGAACCTGTTCTGATAAAGAACGGATTTGTTTTCGTTGAAAAAAACTACGATATCATTCCGTTGTTTAATGATCTTAAAAAAACAGTATTCGACACCGGTGCGGGAATGTTAAGCGACTCCGGCAACGATATTGTTTTTAATCCTGAAGGTCTGCTGTATGGAAATTATAGTTTTGAAACAGATAAGTATTCATCAATCTCCGAGCTGGAACTCTTTCTTCTCCCGTCACTTTTATATAATGAATTCCGCTCAGTAATAAACTATACAGGTGTAACACACTCTCATCTTTCGTATCCGACAACTTTTATCAAAGAGACACTCTTCGGTTTACTGGAAAGTACGGGGCACTATGCCAGTCTAAATCTTAAGCGGTTCGGTTTTTACGGTTCGGGTGGAGGTGTTGCCGAATCGAGAATCTATCCAGCTGAAGCGAAGAAGTGCGAAAATCTGTTTTCTTTTTCGGAGAACAGGATCGAGGGTGTCCGGATATTTATGGCAAAGATGAATATGGAGATGGCGGGGCGCGAGAAGGAGTTTATTATTAATAATACCGGTATCGATGAGAATCGGGTGCAGATCATGGAGATTGTTGATGCCGATGGTTATGGCAATTCGATTCATGTTTATGTAAAGTGCGGAGAAAATAATATTATTCTTTCAAGAGATATGGAGTTGTACAACAGTGCCGGTGACTTTGTATTTGAAGAGAGCAGGTACTACACAACTCTCAGCGGGTTACTTTCCGATGTGGAGAGGCTGGTGAAGCTGAATACGCTTCCGTCTTATCTGATCGATGAGGTTCTTCCGTATCTTTTTCTAAGCGATTCGGTGATTCCGGAGGAGTTTAAAAGCTCGGTGAGTTATGGAATCTGCGGGGAGTTTTTATAGAGTTATATTTTTATTTTTCATATAACTCAATCGGCAGATTGTCGGGATCAAATATAAAAGTAAACTTTTTCCCGGTTGTTTCATCTATTCTTACAGGTTCGGCAATGATATTCTGTTTCTTCAAACTTTCGATAACATCACTTAAATTATCTACTTCAAATGCAGGATGACGCAAACCTGCCGCCTCCGGAAGTGAAATCCTTGCCGGAGGGGCAGGGAATGAGAAGAGTTCAATAACATACTCATTGTTAAGAGAGAGGTCGAGTTTATATGAACTGCGTTCCTCCCTGAATATTTCACGGATAATTTTAAATCCAAGAATCCCGACATAAAAGAATTTTGACTTCTCATAGTCCGAGCATATTATTGAAATGTGATGTATGCGGTTTAACATCGTGTGACTCCGGTTTACACCGGAGTTGTTTCTTTATCAAGTATACACATATTTCCATCTTCATGAAAACATTTACTGCACGATGTACATCTAGGAGTAAGATTTCTGTTCTTCTCCCACTTATTGATAAGATCCGGTTCGCTTAAAAGAGGTCTGGAGATTGAGAAGCATTCGATGCGGGAGCTGTGTAGAATATTCTCCATAACTTCGATAGATCTGTTCCCTCCGGCAAGAATGACCGGTACATCAACAGAATCTGCAATCTCTTTCGCATAAGCTGCGAAGTAGGATTCTTTTCCGATTGAATCAGCCGTCAGATTTGAGGGATCTTTGTCAGGTTTCGGAGCTCTGAATACAGGTCCTCCGCTTATTTCAATGGCGTCAATTCCCTTTGCAGCCAGATTTTTGGAGAGAGTTTTACATTCCTCAAAGGTAAATCCTTTTTCTCCCATAAAGTCCGAACAATTGAGCTTTATAAGTATAGGAAAATCCTTTCCGGCTTTTGATCTTGCGTTGTCATATACCTCGTAGATTATTCTTGCTCTGTTTTCTGTATTTCCGCCGTATTCATCCTCACGTGTGTTGAAATATGGAGCAAGGAACATGTTTAATAGATAGCCGTGTGCTCCATGAATTTCGACTCCGTCAAATCCGGCTTTTTTTGCTCTGAGCGCCGCATCACCGAAAGCTTCGACAAGAGTTCGGATATTATCTTTTGTCATCTCTGTCGGGATAATGTTCGAGAGCTTGTTAGCAACCGCAGAGGGGCCCCATATAACACGATCTGCAGTATTATACCATGTAAAGGAACCTCCGTAAACAATCTGGAGAATAATTTTGCTTCCTCTTCTATGAACGCTGTCAGTAAGTTTTTTATACTCTTCAATAAATGAATCATTATAAATACCCATCATTCTGGCATTGGGCTGCTCATCTTCAATTACAAATGCATATCCGGTAATAATTGCAGCCGAACCTCCATCTGCCAGGTCTTCATACACTTTCAAAAGTCTATCGGTAAGATGACCCTTGTCATCAGCTTTTCTCTCCCATGTGGCGGAGCGTATAAATCTGTTTTTAAGTTCTATTCCGCTTATTGATGTTTTTTCAAATAACTGTTTCATTTGTACCTGTTTTGTAATAATTTTTAATGTTGAACTATAGCAGTTAACGATTAAATTAATTCTTTGTCATTCCGACTGGAGCGATAGCAGAATGCCGGCGACCGAAGGAAGATCTTCGATAATCCCACAGATAATGCATTATTAATGAGATACCGGTATTTGCATTAATTGAAGCTGCAAAACCGGAATGACAGAAAATTGTATAATCAAATCGTTAACTGATGACTCAAACCTATTTAATTTAATAATAAAAAACCCCCGCGGTGAATTTCAAGTCACCGGGAGGCTTTTTATTTGTTGTTTATACTGTTACTTAAGTTTACTTGCAAAAAGACTTTTAACTGTTTCCATAATATCTGCCGGCATGACAACAAATTTTGAATTATTTGAATCACCGAGTTTTACAAGACTCTTGATATATTCCTGACCTAAAAGATAAGTAACAGGATCTCCTGCAGTTTCTTTCAGAGTGCCTGATACTGAACGGATAGCATTTCCTTCAGCCTCTGCAAGTCTTTCCCGGGCTTCAGCATCACGAAAGGCCGCTTCTTTACGACCTTCTGCCTGGAGTATCTGCGCTCTTTTAAATCCTTCTGCCTCTGTCATTGCTGCTTCCCGTTTTGCTTCAGCATTTAGAATTGTTGCGCGTTTTTCCTGCTCGGCTTTTTTCTGCAATGCCATTGCCTGTGCCAGTTGTTCCTGCGGCATTACGTCTTTCAATTCAACACGGGTAATCTTTGTGCCCCACGCTTCGGTGGCTTCATCGAGAATTATTAATAGCTCATGATTGATTTTTTCACGGCTTGAAAAAGATTCGTCCAGTGAAAGTCTTCCCATAAGTGAACGGAGTGTCGTCATTGCAAGATTTGTCATCGCTCTGCGGAGGTCATGTATGCCATAACAGGCATTGTACGGATCCATTACCTTGTAGAACACGACTGCATCAACAATTACAGTTGCGTTATCCTTGGTAATGATACTCTGCTGAGGCAGATCAAGAACTTCTTCACGGATGTCTATACGGTATGCAACACTTGAAAAAAGCGGATTGATAAAATTCAAACCCGGTTTAAGTACACCTGAGAACTTGCCGAATGTTTCCATAATATGGTTTTCAGCCTGAGGTACAACTCTTACACCTTTAAAAATAAGAACTACGACTATGAAAGCTATTGCGGCGATAAGTATTTGTGTCATAAACTCCTCCTTAAAATAATTCAGATTTTCTTTACGACGAGATTAATTCCACGGGATTCGATTACTTTAATCTCTTCACCGGTTTCAATAATAGTATCTGATTCTGCTTTCCATTCTTTGATGCTGTGATAATAATCATTAAGTTCAACTCTTCCCGGTGAGCCGGGAGTAATTTTTTGTGTCACACGCCCTTTGAGTTTCATGAGAGTCGGATCTCTCACGTCTGAAGGATCTGTTTTTTTTATAAAACGTTTAAAATATAAAAACCATGCCGCTAAAAAAATAAGAGAAGATCCGAAAAACACAAGCCATTGCATGGCAGGACTATCCGCTAGAACTATTTTTGTGAGAATGGCGGTGATTAATCCCCCGACGCCAAACCAGAATATAACGAAACCGGGCATAACAATTTCTACTCCCATTAGTACAAGTCCGATTGCAAGCCAGACTCCCCATGAAAAACCTATCATAAAATTCCCCTTTAAATAATTTGAATATTTCACTTTTGTATTGTGTATCTTTCAGGAGGATATGTTACAAATTAACATATCCAGACTCCTTGTAAAGAATAACATAATTGTGAAATAATGTCAAGGATGAATAGGTAGGGGATTAAAGAAAGAATGTGGCAATTTTTTTTCGGAGTGTGTTTGCTGCACGATATATCACAAAAAAAATTTTTTGTCACCAGGATTTTAGTGATATATTGTTGTAACTGCTCATAAGCTGATGGTGAAAACTTTATGCCCTGGCAATCTGCTACATCTCCACCCGAGTAATAATACCATGCAGTTTTGTGACTGGAAGTTTATAGAACTGAACAAAGTGCGGTGTCAGTTTTTTTATCAAAGCGTATATTTTCCAGAAGACATTTTTTGTTGTTATTTCTTCTGTGCCGTAGAATATTACCTTCGGTTTGATTCCCGCTTTAGCAAATTCGTTCGTGATATCAACTTCCTCTTTATAGCCGGCAATAATTTCAAATACGTGAAGTCCGGGGCCTATATCGCTAATAAGGCGGGTTTCAATGCCAACGGGATCATCGGTTATAATTACAATTATAAATATATTCTTTTCATAAATTATATTAGCGCTCACTATGCAGTGGGTAACATAGGGGGATATCATTTTATAGTTTCCGACAAAGAAAAGGCATGTTCCGGAGATGGTTCTTCCTTTTTTATATATCTGTTCATAACTCACAAGGAATGTCTCGAAGTCTGTAGGCATAAGTTGCTTGTACATTCGCTTGTGGCCTCTGCGCCAGATGATGATAATGGCAAATGGTACCGATGCAAGAATGATGGACCAGTAACCTCCATGTGAGAACTTACTGAAGTTTGCAATGAGGAATGATAAATTTATCAGTAAAATGAACGATGCTGTAATGTAGCTTAGTCTATCTTTTCTGATATAGTATATCATAATCATCATAATAGCTGTAATACACATTGTTCCTGTAACTGCGAGTCCGTAAGCCGCTGCGAGTTTTTCTGATTTCTGAAACATCAGCATAATAAAAATTACAGCTACCATCAGTATCCAGTTTACTCCCCCGATGTAAATCTGCGACTTCATTTTAGTTGAAGTGAAATCAACTTTTACTCTGGGGAATATCCTTGTTGTTATTCCCTGGTAGACAACAGAGAAAACTCCGCTGATCAGAGCCTGGGATGCAATAATTGTTGCGATGATAGCGACTATTAAAAACGGGATGTATACAAATGTTGACTCACTCTGTACCATTGAAAAAAGAACATTTTTAACAGGCTCGTGGCTCAGTATAAATGCACCCTGTCCAAGATAAGTTAATAGAAGTGCAAAAAATATTATATACCATGCGCGTACAATAGGCTTTTTCCCAAGGTGTCCCATATCAGCATAGAGCGCTTCGGCTCCAGTGGCGCAGAGTATTACCTCGGAGAGGATCAGGAATCCTGCAAAGCCGTTGTTTTTAAAGAAGAGTATAAAATAATAGGGATTGATAGCTTTGACAACAGATGGGTAGTGATAAAGAGAAACTGCACCGCTGACAGCAAGTCCAATGAACCATACTACCATGACCGGCCCGAAAATAGCTGAGACTTTATCTGTACCTCTAGGTTGGAAGAAAAAGAGTCCAATGGTAATTAAAATAGAAATGATTATTATATGCGATTGATGTATGCTGTTAAATGCCGGAATTAAGGCAAGACCTTCAACTGCAGAGAGTATACTTATCGCGGGAGTAATAACTCCATCCCCCATAAGGAGGGAAACACCTATATAAGCAAGGACAGTAACAGTTGCCGCCTTTCTTCCTTTTTTCATATTCTTTTCGAGTATTTTTTTTAAAATTATCGTGCCGCCCTCGCCATGGTCTTCAAGACGCATGGCAAGCCAGGCATACTCAATAGTGACGAGTATAATGAGTGTCCAGATTATAAGTGAAAGAATTCCAAGTATATTGGCTTCCGAAGGTGTAATAAAGAGGATGACCACAGAAAGTGTGTATATAGGGCTTGTTCCAATGTCGCCGAAGACAAGTCCCATGGCCTTGACTATCTCTTTCCAGTCATCTTTTGTGTAGATTATTTTCATGTATTATTCTCTTTATAATTTCAATATCATTGTAAATTACAGGCAAAAATCAATTGTATCAGGGAAAATTTAATCTTTGTTTCCGTCAACTTTTTAAATTATTAATGAAAGAAGTCATGCAGAAGAAATTATTATCTTTCTACAAATTGTACAAAATTGTTAATAAATAGCCTGTTTAATATTTCAGTTTTGTTAAAGATTTTCCAATAAAGTGACTTTTTTGTGTATTCATTGACAATAAGACATGCTTATATTTATTGAATGCGATAATACAAGATATAAATTAGAAGGGTATTTGTGAGAAATTTTATTACTGCTGTTATAATTGTTTTCCTGGCGGGAAATACACTCATGTCGCAGACAATTGGTTTTACAGATAAGAGAAATAACTCAATGAGTGTAGATTCCGGTTTTATTACTACTTACGGAAAATTGGGAGAGATGTCAAAGACCGGATACGGTTCTGCTATTACTTATACCCATTATAATCTTTTCTTCAGCGATGCGTTTGCAGGGATTGAAATCGGGTGTTATTATGTGCCGGGAAAAATGACATCTCAAAGTTCAACTAGGGCAGTTGAACGTACAATTATTGTCCCAATATTGGCAGACTTTGGGTATAAATTTTTTTTAACCCGAAGTTTAAGCATCTCACCCGCGATATATTCAGGGATTTCATATTTTAATTCAACATACTCCCCAAAAGAAGGTATAAGCATGAAAGGGGGATCCGGCACTATTAATTTTATCGAGGCAGATGTGAAAGCGGGGTTTAATATTATATATCGTTTTACTGACAGTTATATAGGTGTAGGCGCAGGTTATGGTGCGTTTATTGAACCATATTATATAAACAGATATTTTACCGGTAAAGTAATAATCGGATACCGTTATTAAGAGGAATAATCTATGAAAAAAATATATATTTTATTATTGTTAACATTTATGTTTATAGTTTCGTGCGAGGGGATTACAGATCTCTATGATAAAGTGAATGGTCCTATATTCAAAATTGTTGTAGGGGATTGGTCAGCTGGGGGATACATCTGGATTTCTTATGATGGCGGGGAAACATGGACACGAAAGGCATCAGGTCTTGGATGGGGTGTGATCAGTTCATCACGAGACGGATTGAAACTTGTAGCCACACCTGCTGATGCCGGGAGTGCTGGTTATATATACAACTCGCTGGATGGAGGGAGTACATGGGCTCAGCATCCAATCGGTACTATTTCTCAAAATTGGAAGACTACGTCTTCTTCATTTAACGGATCGGTTTTTTATCTTGCCTGTTATGATGCGGGTTCTCAAATCTTTAGATCTGCGGATTCTGGTGCTACATGGGCAGCTATTAATGGTATTACTCCACCAACAAATGGCTGGGGGGATATTGTTTCGTCTTCTGACGGGAACCGTATTGAGACTGTGACATCTACTTTGGCAGAATTGTATACATATACTTTTAAATTTGATGGCATTAGCTGGAGTTCAATACCACATAACGTTGGTGTTTCTTTTGCCAGAGATACTATCGCTTCATCTGCTGACGGGCAGAGACTAATAACCGGTGACCAGAACGGAAATATTTATATATCAACAGACGGTGGCGCAGTCTGGACCCTTCAGGCATCTGTGAGTGGATCTCGGAAGATATCAGTTACCTCGTCGGATAACGGAATGAAGCTCTTTGCAGTTGAGCTAACATCGGGTTACATATGGAGATCACCTGATGGAGGATTAACATGGATAAGATGCGATGCTGCCGGAAACCGGGATTGGATGAAAATTGCTGCATCGCCCGACGGGATGCATATTGCAGCAGGAGTTTTAAATGGATATATTTACACATCCGCCGATGGTGGTGTAACGTGGATAGAGCGGAGGGGTATAAATAACGGTAATACAGTTATAGGAAATGGGATTGTGGTAACAGACTGGTAATATAGTTATAACGTAATTATTAACTGCAGCCCTCAATCTTCCAGCTTCTTCATCTCGTTCTCAAAGTATTCTTTTCTTTCATCGAGGGTAACTGTAAGGTGTTCATATTCATCAAAGAGTGAGTTTATCTCCTTCTGGAGAGCGTGTATCTCCTTCGAGAGAGTTTCTATTTCACGGCTCTTTCCGGTTCCTGAGATTTCTATTATTTCAAGATTTTTATTTTTAAGAAGATCCTCTTTTTCGGAGATGGAGTTTTCGGTTTTAATAATT
This sequence comes from uncultured Leptospirales bacterium, assembly GCA_964450405.1. Classification (GTDB taxonomy): domain Bacteria; phylum Spirochaetota; class UBA4802; order UBA4802; family UBA5550; genus WRGT01. The sequence continues at coordinate 91,381 of CAYVCQ010000006.1, forward strand.
TTATCTTCCAGAGGTTTAATCTCTTTTGAACGCTTTGTTATAATATCAGACCGCAGTTTACGCAGATCTTTTTTATTGTATGAGATTTCACTTCTGGATTCGAGAATTTCATCTTCATTTTTCTCTTCGTCCCATCCGATCTTTTCAAGAAATCCGCTGTACGATCCTTCATAGTGACTTATACCGCTGCTTTGAAAGACGATGAACTTGTTTGCAAGCGAATGGAGAAACATCTCGTTGTGCGTAACCATGATAACAGCTCCGGGGAAACAATCTATCGCAGCCATCAGCGCATCGCACGATTCCATGTCGAGATGGTTTGTCGGCTCATCGAGGAATATAAGGTTTGCAGGAGTCGCGAGTATTTTTCCAAGCAGGACTCTGTTCTTCTCTCCTCCGGAAAGGACTCCGATTTTCTTGAGGGCGTCATCACCTTCAAACATCATCGCTCCGCAGATATTGCGCGCTATCTGTTTTTCACATCCGCAGTTTCCGATCTCCTCTTCAACAGTAAGGTTATTATTCAGGTTGATTATATTGGTCTGTGCAAAGTATCCTGTTTTAGTATTTGTGTGCATACTTATTTTTCCGCTTTGCGGCTCAAGGTTCCCCGAAAGCATACGGAGCAGTGTGGTTTTACCACGTCCGTTTTTTCCGATAACGCATATCCGGTCATCGCTTCTTATCGCGAGATTGAAATCTTTAACAATCGGTGTATCTTCGTTATATGAAAAAGATATATCCTCGGCAGTCATTAATGTTTTAGCATTGAACTGTTTGTAGTTAAATGAAAATTCCAGATCCTTTATTCTTTCTAACTTATCGAGAGTCTGCTGTTTTTCAAGAGCTTTTACCCTCGACTGCACCATCCCCGCGAGACGGGCCTTTGCTCTGAATCTTGAGACAAAGAGCTCCACCTCTTTTCGCTTTTTTTCATCGTTGATCCTGGTCTTCTCGTAGATCTCCTCTTCCTTGAGGATCTGATCATAAAGCTTATCGGTTGACCCCTCGATCTTCCGTGCTTTCTGCCGGTGAATTCCAATGGTATGAGTTGTAACGCTGTCCATAAACGATCTGTCGTGAGTAATAAGTATCAGCTCCCCCTTCCACTGTCTGAGGAATGACTCGAGCCATCTTATTGAAATAATGTCGAGATAGTTTGTCGGCTCATCCAGAAGCAGCATCCCCGGTTCCGACACAAGCACTTTGGTGAGGTTAAGTCTCACCTGGTATCCGCCTGAAAACTCCAGAGGATTACGCAGCATATCCTTTGATGAAAATCCCAAACCCGAGAGAATCTTTTCTACCTTCCATTTGTCATCTTTATGATGTTCCTGAAGACCACGGCACCCTTCGGCTATTACAGTATCTTCCTTAAAACTTATATGCTGAGTTACATGTCCGAGAGTGTAGTTTTTAGGAATTACAACATCACCGGAATCGGCATGCTCTTCACCGATAATTATTTTTAACAGGGTGGTCTTCCCATGACCGTTTCTGCCTGTTAAACCGATTTTTTCGCCGGGATTTACATTGAAGCTGATATCATCAAAAATCACCTGCTTTCCAAAAGATTTGTTCAGGTTAATTATTTTTATCATTTTTTTTCTCTTTTTAGTTTCTTTATATCACAGCATCAGAAAGGCTCTGTTATTTTCAATAAAAATTTTTTCATATAGAAGGAGAACTGAAATTGTTAAAATTATGGAGTAACAGGGGGGTAATCGATTTAAAAGCTCTGAAGATATTCTCTGCTCATAAAATGAGTTTTTTTGGATGGAAATAAATGTAATTTTACAAGTAAGATGGAGAAAAAATTTGATTCTATTAGAAGAATCAGTACATTAAAAAGAGGCTATCTCCGGTAATAATTCTTTAATATAGAGGAGGATTTCAATGAAAAAGTATTTTGTCCGCATTTCTGAGATTTTGCTGTTTATTGGGATTATTTTAAATATGGAGAGTCTGGACAACAGAGGATTCAGGAAAGAAAAAAAGTAATGAGAACTATTGAATGAATACAAATAAGGATTTATCTTTGGAGGAGGGTAAGGAACCTGCAGGAAAGGTGACGAAAGTAAAAATACCTTTGAGAACGGTTCTTCTAGTGCCGTTTCTTCTTCAGATAATAGTTATATCCGGACTGGTTGGATATATCTCTTTTCACAATGGTCAAAAAGGGGTCAATGAAGTTGCAGGTCAGCTGCACTCTGAAATAAATGCCAGAATTAACGAGTATCTTAAAGATTTTGTTGAAACACCTCATCAGATAATACAGAACAATTATGTTGCTATTAACCAGGGGCTTCTTAATTATAATAATCAGTTTATGCTGGAACGTTATTTCCGGGAGCAGATTCAGATATATACATCTGTAAGCAGTATTTATTTCGGCAACACATCGGGCGGAATTGCAAATTCAGGGAGAGAGTCAGTTACAGGTACTGTATACCTTATCGGTACTGACGGATTCAGAAACGGCACACTGCGGAAATATTCTTCAACCCTTGATGGAAACCGCGCCAGACTTTTATTGACTGTTCCAAACTTCGATTCACGCACCAGGCCTTGGTACAAAGCCGCATTATTAAAAGGAGAATCAACATGGAGTGATGTATATATTCTGTTTACAGGGCAGGATATGGCAATCTCGGCAAGCAAACCGGTGTACGACAGGAATCGTCAGCTTCTTGGAGTTGTATCGGTAGATCTTTTTCTCTCGCACATAAGCAGCTTTCTTGCGGGAATGGATATAGGAAAAACAGGATTAAGTTTTATAATAGATAAGAGAGGAATGCTCATAGCAGCTTCAACTAATGAAATGATTTTTACACCAAAGCAGACAGGAGAGGTTCAGAGAAGACTTCCTGCTTTGGAGAGTAATACACCACTGGTTCGTGCTGCATCTGAAGTTCTGGTTAAGGAGTTCGGAGGTTTCGGAGGAATAAAATCCAATAAACATCTGGATTTTATTATTGATGGAGAAAGAAAATTTATACAGGTTTCACCCTTCATAAATCAGGCGGGCCTTGAATGGGTTATTGTTTCGGTAATTCCTGAGTCGGATTTTATGGAGCAGATAAATTCTAATTCGCGGATTACTATAATACTTATTCTCTCAAGCATTGTAATCTCTATAATCATCGGTTATTATACTTCAAAAAAGATCTCGGACTCTGTGTTCAGGTTAAAGACAGCAGCTCAGGCTTTGAGTGCGGGGATGTGGCCTGCTCGTCCGGGAGAGAGCAATATATCTGAAATTGATGATTTGAAGATATCATTCTATCAGATGAGCGGACAGCTGAAAGAGCTTATTGATAATCTCAGAATTGAAATTAAAGAGCGTGAACTCACCGAGGGTGCTCTTCGTGAAAGTGAGGAGAAGTATAGAGATCTGATAAAGCTTTCCAACAGCATTATACTCCGTCTCGATAATAAAGGAAGGATCACCTATGCCAATGATTTCGCATTAAATTTTTTCGGTTATACAAGCGATGAACTACTCTGGAAAAATGTTGTCGGTACAATAGTTCCGCCTGTTGAGAGATCAGGACGTAATCTTGAAGAAATGATCACTGAACTGGTTGTAAAACCTGAACTATTTGAAATAAATGAAAATGAGAATATGCGTAAAGATGGTTCACATGTATGGGTCGTCTGGTCAAATAGAGGAATTACCGATGCAGACGGTAAATGTGTAGAGGTACTTTCAATAGGTACAGATATAACAGAACGGAAGCATGCCGAGACGGAGATTAAGAAGCTGCTCAAAGACAAAGAGATTATACTTCACGAGGTCCATCATCGTATAAAAAATAATATGAATACAATTGCCGGCCTTCTCTACCTGCAGTCTGTGTCAATTGAAAATGAATCAGCTGCATCTGCACTGAAAGATGCTCATAACCGTGTACTCAGCATGATGCTTATTTATGAAAAACTTTTCCGGTCAGCTGACTTTACCAGTATTTCCACAGTGAGTTATCTTCCTGATCTGATTACCGGTATTACATCAACTTTGCCTGATTTCGGCCGTGTTAAAATTGAAACTAAGATTGATGATTGTATGCTCGAATCAAACACTCTTGTTCCTGTTGGAATAATTATCAATGAGCTTATTACCAATTCATATAAGTACGCCTTTCCTGATAAAAACGATGGAATGATCGGAATATCATTTATGAAAACCGGAGATAAATCTTTTGTCTTACTCTACAGGGATAACGGGATTGGAATTCCCGAATCAATTGTTCTGGGAGAGTCAAAGGGATTTGGACTGAATCTTGTTTATCTTTTAACTCAGCAGATGCAGGGGACTGTGGAAATTATACGTGGAGAAGGTTCAGTATTTAAAATTTTATTTTCTGTTTAGGGATTTCTACTGTCTTAGCTGGCTCCCTGGGGCTGTCCCAAAAGTCTGATTTTTTTGTATTTGTCATTCCGGTTTTGCAGCATCCATTCTTGGAGCAAACACGATGTTTGCCTGCCGGTAAGTAACACGATGTTACAAAAAAAACTGGCCAAATACCGGAATCTCCTGATGGAATCAGTGTATGAGATTCCGGCATTTCGTTTCACTACAGCCGGAATGACAGTGAACGGGCTTTTAGGACACCACCGGGGAGCGGAGGGTTAAAGTTCTTAATCCGATTTCACTTCGAAACAATTAGATTGGCTAATATAAATTCAAAAGAGGTTTATGATACCTGATATAAAAAAAATAACCGCCGTTTTTATTCTACTGACGGTTTCAGTATTTCTTCAGCAAATTGCAGTAAGCGCTGAGGCTGTATCCGGGAAAAACTCTCAGGTAAAACCTGTACGTGCTGAAGGAAAGAGCCTTGTGCTTCTTATAAATTCCTATCATAAGGGACTCTCGTGGACGGATGACATTACATCGGCTATTGAAGAAAAACTCACTGCAGACAAGCGATTTGAATTGTACATCGAATATCTCGATGCGAAGAGACATCCCGTTGTAGATTCCGAAAACCAGTTTTATAATCTGATGAAGATACGTTATAGTAAAGTAAAACTAAAAGTAGTGATAGTCAGCGATAACAATGCTCTGGCATTTGCAAAACGTTACCGGGAGGAACTTTTCCCCGATACTCCTGTAATATTCTGCGGGATAAATAATTTTACCGACAGTCTTATAGATTCTTCAGGCTGGTTTACCGGAGTTGTGGAAAAAACCGATGCTGCAGCAACATTCAGCGTAATGAAAAAAATTAATCCTAAAATGCGAAGCTGTATCATAATAGGGGATAACACACCGACAGGTGCAGCTGAGATATCTGCTGCACAGCAAAAATTGGGTACCGAGAAAGATGGAGTAAAGATTATTTACTGGATTAATCTTTCTACAAGGGTTCTGTTGAAGCGGTTAAGTGAACTGGACCGTAAGGATGATATGGTTCTTCTTACAGTTTTTAATCGGGATCTAAACGGGCATTACTACAGCTACGAAGAGAGCGGTTATCTGATAACTTCGAACACTACGGCCCAGGTGTATGGCCTATGGGATTTTTATATAGGAAAGGGTATAGTGGGAGGCTTTATGGCCAATGCCCACGACCAGGGTCAGGCAGCGGCTGAAATGGCACTCAGAATATTAAACGGTGAAGATCATTCAAGGATTATGATTCAGAGAGAGAGTCCAAACAGATTAATATTTGATTATGCTTTATTGAACAAATTCAAAATAAAAATGACGCAGCTTCCTCCCGGGAGTATTATACGGAATATTCCTCATAGTTTTATTAGTGAAAATCTCGGACTTATTGCTGCGACTCTGCTTCTTATTATTTCAGAGGGGGGAGCTCTGCTTTTACTTTTTCGTATCTATTTGAAATCACGGAAAAGGGCTGTTAAGGATCTTGAAGATAGTGAAAAGAAATACAGGATGCTTGTAGATAACAGTTTTGATATAATATACAGGGTAAATTCAGATGGAGTAATTACATTCGCCTCTCCTAGCTGGAGTGTAGTTCTTGGACATGATTTGACGGATGTTGTCGGTAAAAAGTATACTGATTTTGTTCATTCCGATGATGCGGAGAAATGTAGAGAGTTTTTAAGAAAAGTGATATCATCAAGTGAGCGCCATGCCGGAGTGGATTACAGAGTACGGCATATTGATGGCTCCTGGCGTACACATAATTCAAGTGCCGTTCCGATATTAGATGAATCCGGAAAATTTCTGGCGTTTGTAGGTATAGCAACAGATATTACTGAACGCAAAAACTCTGAAAATGAGATCAAAAAACTTCTTCAGGAAAAGGAACTTCTGTTAAAAGAGGTGCATCACCGTATAAAAAATAATATGAGCACCATATCGGGTCTTCTTTATCTTCAGGCAGATTCGGTTAAAAACGATGTTGCAGCCTCAGCCCTTAACGATGCAAGAAGCCGTGTTCAGAGCATGATGGTGATTTATGATAAACTTTACAGATCTGCCGATTTCAGAAGCATATCAGCAAAAGATTACCTGTCCAGTCTTATAACAGGAGTATCCTTAACTTTCGTTGGAACATCACATGTCACTGTTGATATGGAAATTGAAGATTATCAGCTCGATTCTGCAGTTTTATTTCCGGTAGGGATTATAATTAACGAATTGATGAGTAATGTATACAAATATGCTTTTCCCGGGCAGCGGGAGGGTATTATGCAAATATCCTTCATCAAAAAGTCAGATAAGATTATAGAGATATTTTTCCGGGATAATGGAGTTGGAATATCAGATGAAGTTTTATCCGGAAAATCTGCCGGTTTCGGGATGAATCTTGTGAAAATTCTTGTTGAGCAGTTAAGCGGTAATATTCAGATTGCACATGAAAACGGAACTGAATATCGAATTTCTTTTCCATCTTAGCCTCCCCGCCGATTATTTTTTTATTGACAAACGCGTAATCTGACCTGAGAGTCAGTGACCGTATAGTCGTATCAGTATCAATTTTTGCTGCTTCCGGATAAAAATTAAATACAAGGAGAAACCGATGTTAGGATTTGAAGGTACTGGAGTACTGCTCGCGTATGTACTTTCTATAGCTTCTGCAGTCGTTTGCGTGATCTATGGAATAAAAAACTGGAATATTCCCAGCGATGAAGTTGTAAACAAAGAAATAGATGAAGAGATTAAATGGGAACAGACTGATCCCGAAGATGAGGGGAGGTAGAGGATGAATATTCTTCTTATAACAATTGTAACACTGGTGTATCTGATGATAACAGCCTTTTTCGGATACCTTGGGTATAGACACACAAAAAGTACTGAAGATTTTCTTCTTGCAGGGAGAAAAACTCATCCTGTTATTATGGCAATATCATATGGTTCTACATTTATCAGCACCTCTGCCATCATAGGATTCGGCGGCGCTGCTGCAGTTTACGGGATGGGTGTATTGTGGCTGACATTTCTCAATATTGCCATTGGTATATTTATTGCATTTGTTATCTTTGGAAAAAGAACCCGCAGAATGGGGCATAATCTTGATGCACATACTTTTCCAGAACTTATCGGAAAACGTTATAACAGCTCTCTCCTTCAGTCCGCATCGGGATTGATGATTTTTGTTGCAATGCCGCTTTATGCAGGTTCTGTAATAATCGGCGGCGCTCAGTTTATTGCACAGACACTATCAATATCATATGAAACAGCTCTCTTTTTCTTTGTCGCAATAGTCGCGATTTATGTAATTATGGGTGGCTTGAAAGGTGTTCTCTATACAGATGCGTTTCAGGGCGCTGTTATGTTCGCAGGTATGCTTATACTATTGGTTATGACTTACTGGAAGCTCGGAGGAGTTATCGAAGCACACAGAGCGTTAAGTAATATAGCTCCGGAGGCAGTGAAGGTTTGGGGTGCCCAGGGACATCAGGGCTGGACATCAATGCCCGTAACCGGATCGGTATTCTGGTGGCAGCTTGTTTCTACTATTGTTCTTGGTGTCGGTATCGGAGTTCTGGCACAGCCTCAGCTTGCCGTAAGGTTCATGACTGTAAAAAGCGACAGGGAGCTTAATCGCGGAGTTCTTGTCGGCGGAGTTTTTATTCTTATGATGACAGGTGTTGCATTCGTCGTAGGTGCTCTGACAAATGTTTATTTTCTGAATAATCCGGCTTTCGGAAAAATTTCGATAATTGCAGCGAATAAGAAAGTTGAAAGTATCATACCGATGTTTATAAATGCGGCACTACCTCCATGGTTTACAGCTATATTCATGATAACTCTGCTTGCTGCTGCCATGTCCACCTTAAGCGCATTGTTCCATACGTTAGGGTCTGCCTTCGGTAGAGATTTTATCGAGCAGGGGCTGAAGATTAAAACAAAGAGTACTGTAAAGACAATCAAATTATCAATGGGTGTAGGAATAATAATAAGTACGCTGCTTGCGTATTCTCTGCCGAAATTTTTTGAGCAGGGTTCTGCAATTGTGGCTATTGGTACTGCGATATTTTTCGGTCTCTGTGCTGCTACATTTCTTCCGTTATACTTCGGAGGACTTTTTACAAAGAAGATTACCAAGGCTGGAGCAGTTGCAGGATTTTTCACGGGGCTTGCAGCCGCAGCAATCTGGATTCTTTTTATACATGCGAAGGAATCAGCACCTCTTGGACTTTGCAAACTTTTATTCGGTGTTCCGTCTCTGGCCGGAACTGCAACAAAGCTTCAGTTTGTAGATCCGATTGTTGTTGCACTTCCGCTTTCAATAATTGTTACATTGGTTGTGAGTATGCTCACTAAGGCTCCGTCGGAAGAACACCTGAATAAGTGTTTTAGAGGATTTAAATAGCACAACGTTTTTTCTCTATATACTATTTGAAGGGCATCCTTTTCCGGGGATGCCTTTTTTTTTACTGGATTCACACCATGTTTATTCTGGAAATAATGAAATTTATGTAAACCCCGCCCCCTCTGGCCATCTCCCCCATGAATGGGAGGAGATGTGATAGTAATATTTTGTAAGAATCCTTTCTCCCGTTCATGGGGAAAGGTGCCCTGCGGGCGGATAGGGGCGGTGAGGTTTTATAGTCTCTCAATCTATCTTAAGAATGGTTAAGAACGCCTCCTGTGGTATCTCAACATTACCCACAAGTTTCATTCTCTTTTTACCCTCTTTCTGCTTGTCTAGAAGCTTTCTCTTTCTTGATATATCTCCGCCGTAACATTTAGCGGTAACGTCTTTTCTCATTGCAGAGATATTTTCCCGTGCAATAATATCATATCCAACAGCAGCCTGGATCGGAATTTTAAACTGGTGTTTAGGTATTATATCTTTAAGTTTTTCAATAATATCTTTTCCTCTTTGTCTTGCCTTATCTTTATGAACGATAAATGAAAGAGCATCTACAGGTTCAGCGTTCACAAGAATGTCAACTCTTACCATTTTTGATGGACGGAAATCTATGGGATCGTAATCAAAAGACGCGTATCCCCGTGAGATAGATTTTAATTTGTCGTAAAAGTTAAAAACAATTTCAGAAAGAGGAAGTTCATAAGTGAGCTGAATTCGATCGGTGGTGATGTACTCCATATTTTTATGAATTCCGCGGCTTTCAGTTACCAGCTGCATAATATTTCCTACATAATCGTTCGGTGTTACAATCGATGCTGTAACATATGGTTCCTCTATCCGCTCGATAGTTCCAGGATCGGGCATATTAACGGGATTATCTATTTCAAGCATTGTGCCGTTCTGTAAATAAATTTTGTACTCAACACTCGGCGCTGTTGTAATAAGCGATATGTTGAATTCTCTTTCCAGTCTCTCCTGAACAATCTCCATGTGAAGAAGCCCCAGGTATCCGCATCTGAATCCGAAACCCAGCGCATATGAATTATCCGGTTCAAAAAGAAGTGATGCATCATTAAGCTGAAGTTTAAACAGAGCTTCACGGAGAGATTCATACTCATCTCCAAACATCGGGTAGAGTCCCGAAAATACCATGGACTTGACAAGCTTGAATCCCTGAAGAGGTTCCTTTGTCGGATTCTTCGCAGAGGTAACCGTATCACCAATTTTTGTGTCGCCGACACTTTTAATTCCTGCAACAATATATCCAACTTCACCCGGTCCAAGGCTCTCTCTCTTTTCTAAATCAAGTCTGAATACGCCCACTTCAATTACGGTGAACTCTTTCTCAGTAGCATAGAGTCTGATGACATCATCTTTTTTTACTCTACCGTCAAATATCCGCACCTTAATGACAGCTCCTAAATACTGATCATAGAATGAATCGAAAATAAGAGCTTTGAGAGGTGCACTCTCTACACCCTTCGGTGCCGGGATATATTCAATTATTTTTTCCAGAAGTTCATCTATACCGACGCCCTGTTTCGCAGATGTCAGTACTGCATGATCTGTATCAAGACCGAGTATCTTTTCAATCTGATTCTTTGTGGCGGGAATATCAGCACTGGGCATGTCTATTTTATTGATTACAGGGAGTATCTCAAGATCGTTTTCAAGTGCAAGGTAGAAATTCGCTATGGTCTGTGCCTCGACGCCCTGAGTCGCATCAACAATAAGAATTACTCCATCGCATGAAGATAGGGCTCGCGATACCTCATAGGTAAAGTCTACATGGCCTGGAGTGTCAATTAGATTGAAGGTATAGTCTATGCCGCTCTTTGATATATAATTGAGGGTTATGGCGTTGGACTTGATGGTGATTCCTCTTTCACGCTCAATATCCATTGTGTCGAGCATCTGATCCTTTCTGTTTCTGTCATTGACCAGACGGCATTTCTCTATCAACCTGTCTGCAAGAGTCGATTTACCGTGATCGATATGAGCTATGATTGAAAAATTTCTTATATGAGCTAATTCCATTTTATACCTGCGATTTCTAATTTTTTAGGGTTAAATTGCTGAAAAATTCTGCTTATCAGGCAGAAAAATCATAATATATTATAATTACAAGTTCCTGATCATAGCAATAATTATTGCACGTTATTGGCAAGTATTTTTTATGCGGATTTTATTTGTCGCGGGAAAGGTTTAGTAATAAATTTATACTATCGTATGACCGGTCATCTGCCGGATATAATCCCAGTCAAGATTCTCTTTCTTTACTGCTTCAATCACTCTGCAGTCAGATATATCCTGAGGACGGGTTGAGTTTTTTTTCATCAGATAAATATCTTCGATAGAGAGAATGGGAATAGTTGTATTATTGTAATTGAGGTAAACAATCCGTTCTGAAGCATTCTTAGAGAATTTGCTATCAGTTGATATGAGGATGTCTATTACTGTTTCTTCATCGTCAATACCGACAAATCTCCAAGCTTCAAAATTACCTGCTTTGATCGGATTTTTATGAGGAATCAGACTGCCAAAGACTTTTTTTAAAGAAGACTCGACCTGCATTTTATTATCGTTGGTAAATATTACAAAATCGATATCGACCGTGGCGCGGGGGATTATATGGATACTGAAGGCAAATCCTCCGGCAAGCGCGAAAATTATATTATCTTTTTTAAATGCATCGGCAACTTTTATCAGGCTGTGGTCAAGATTCATTACTGTAAATCCCTGAAGTAATATCTTTAATCCGGTGAACCTCTTTCCAGAAAAGTATTTCCGCTTCTTTTTTATTTATATCTTTGTTCTCTGTCATTATCTTTGCGACTGACAGATTTTTTGTTAACTCAATAAGTTCAAAAGTTTTTCTTAAATTATCTGACATATTTTTCTGTTCAGCATTCATTCGTAGTTCCGGTTTTGTGAAATATTTTATCTTTTAATAATATACCTCGAGGCTGAATCACTGTCAAGCATGTTACAAAAGATGTTTTTTTCAGGATATTAATGTTTTGATATAATTTAAATTTACGTTATTGTAAAACTAAAGTATATTCAAACCATGTAAACATTCACGTGGTATCAAATTCTGATTATGCGAGGTGCTTCAATGGATAAAGTTGTACATTTTGAAATTCCTTATGATAAGAAGGAACGTGCGTTTAAATTTTATTCAGAAATATTCGGCTGGAAGCTTCTGGATATCCCCGAAATGGAATATACCATGGTTCACGCTGCAGAAACCGATGAGAATCAGATGGTTACTGAAAAAGGCGCCATCAATGGCGGTCTGTTTAAAAGAAACGAAGAAGCGAAAAATTCCATACTGGTTATAGGGGTGCAGTCAATAGATGAAACTATAAAGAAGGTGATTGCATCAGGCGGAAGAGTGGTTACTCCGAAACAGCCGATTCCAAACGGGTCTTACGCCAGGGTAGCGGACTGTGAAGGGAACATTATCGGTCTTGCCGATTCATCAAAGTGATCTTAATTAAGTTTCCACAATAAACTTATGTGCACATTCTCTGCATGTAACGTTGAGTTTTCCTTTACCTGCGGGGAGACGTAATCTCTGTCCGCATTCAGGGCATTTGACTATTTCAAATTTTATCGAATCTTCAATACGTTTTCTGTCAAAACCTACTATAAATTCACCGTTAATTTTAAAAGCAGGCACACCCATAATATGTGCCGAAGCAAGCTCATTTGATGCAGCCCTGTCGACCGATACATCTTTCTCGGTGTACTTTATATTTTTTGATCTAAGATATTCCTTGGCATCCCTGCAGTGAGGGCATGTCTGAGTTGTGTATATTATAACCTCCGGCATGTGCTCCTCCTTTTACAATGGTTTTTCAAAATTGAGAATTACTCATTTTAAATCTTCTTTATTCTTCTTTACTCTTCATAACCTCATACATGACAATCGCAGCAGCAACAGATGCGTTAAGAGATGAAACTTTTCCTTTCAGAGGAATCGATACAATGTAGTCGCACTTCTCTTCTGTGAGTCTTCTCATCCCTTTACCTTCACTGCCTATAATGATGCACGAGGGATGAATCTCTCCCAGTTTTCTAATTGGAACTGTTCCGTGATCGCTTGTTCCGATTATCCAGAAACCGAGTTCTTTAAGTTCATCAAGAAACTGTGCGACGTTTATTATTGTTATAATCTCAATGTGTGCTGTTGCGCCTGCCGAGGTTTTAACTACAGTCTCGTTAACCTCTGCTGAATTGTTTTTCGGTAAAATGACAGCTCCGCATCCCAAAGCCTCGGCGGATCGGATTATTGATCCGAGATTGTGCGGATCGGTTATCTGATCCAGCAGTATCACCGATCCTTTTTCTTCAGCTACTTTTTTTAGAATCTCAAAGGGGTCGATCTCTTTTTTCTGATGCTTAATATGAAGGGCGACTCCCTGATGTGTCGTTGCGGAGTTGAAGTCTTTGAAAAAAGATTTATCGACGCTGATAATTTTTACTTTCTTTCTTCTGCAGATATGCTGTATCTCAACAATAATTTTTCCATGCGCGGTGGAGGAGAGATGAAGCTCCATGCCGCTGCCGTCTGTTATGCTGTTGAGGTATTCTATTACAGGATTTCTCCCGTATATTATTTCTTTCTTTTCCATCGTGTACCATCTTTAGTATCTTCAAGGATTACTCCTTCGTTTTTAAGCAGTTCGCGGATCTCGTCAGCTCTTGCAAAATGTTTATCTTTCTTTGCCTGTATCCGTTCATTTACAAGCAGGTCAATTCTCTCTTTGTCGGAATCTTCATCTTCAGATGTGCCGAAGAAAATAAATCCGAAAACCTCGTCGAGTTTTTTTACGGCGCCAAGAATGTACTCTGCATCTACTGCGGAAATTTTATTCTCGGTGATCATTGAATTTACTTTATGAATAAATTCAAAGAATACACCCAGACCGCCGGAAATATTCAGGTCATTATCAACAATTTCGCAGAAATCTTTAATCAGGGACTCTGCAGTTTTTTCCACTTCCGGATTAGCTGCCGCGGATCCTTTCTGGTCCTTCAGACGTAATATAAAGTTATCAATTCTCTCAAGAGCCTGATCTGCCTGTGTGATTCCCTCGAGTGTGAAGTTAAGCTGTTTTTTGTAGTGTGCCGACATAAGCAGATAACGTATAGAGCGTGGAGAGTATCCCTTTTCAAGAAGATCTCTCAATGTATAAAAATTACCTGCAGACTTTGACATCTTGGCTCCGTCCACAAGGAGATGCTCCGTGTGAATCCAGTGACGGACGAATGTCTCACCGTATGCGGCCTCGCTCTGTGCAATCTCGTTTTCATGATGAGGGAAGATCAGGTCAACCCCGCCTGTATGAATATCAATTGTTGTGCCGAAAATTTTTCGTATCATAGCAGAACATTCAATGTGCCATCCCGGCCGACCGGGACCGTATGGTGTTTCCCAGAAAGGCTCATTCTCCTTCGGGGATTTCCATAGAGCGAAGTCACGGACATCTTCTTTTTCGTATTCGTCAGCATCAAAGCTTACTCCTGACTTTATCTCACGACTGTCAAGCAGTGAGAGTTTACCGTAGTCAGGAAATTTTGCTATATTGAAGTAGAGTGAGCCCTCTTTCTCGTAGAGCATTCCATTGGCATCAATTCTCTTCAGAATGTTTATCATCTCGTCAATCGATTCAGTTGCCTTTGGATTATGTTCAAAGGTTTCTATATTCAGCGTTTTCAGATCCTCATAAAAGATCTCTGTATATTTTTCAGTGTACGCGGCGAGGCTAATCCCATCCTGCATTGAGCCTTTAATTGTTTTGTCATCGACATCTGTGATGTTCATTGCGTGGTCTACGCGGAATCCTCTGAATTTAAGATAGCGCCTTAGAAAATCGTTGGACATAAATGTTCTGAAGTTGCCTATATGAGCGTAGCTGTAAACTGTGGGACCGCATGAATAGATTGTAACTGCCGGATAATCTTCAATATTATCTTTCTTTATCCCGCCGGGGATAATTTCATCAATGGTTCTTGTAAGGGTATTGTATATTCTAAGAGACACAGAATCCTCCGGGTTGGTAATTAAATCTATAATAAAAATAACTTCTTCGGGGGATTTTTCTGTCAAACATTTTTCAGAGGGGTTATTCTTTATCACCCTCTTTCATTACTATTTCCTCAACTTCTTCATAAACCGATACAACTTCAGGTGTACGCTCGCTTTGACCTGCGAAAGTTACATTAAGATCAAGATTCTCCACATCTTCAGGATTGGCGTTCAAGTGTGCAATGAATTGATGAAGATTTTTGATATACTCAATCAGTTCTTTAAGTTTGATGTTTTTTCTGTTTATAACTCTTTTGGTTTCTGCAGCATAGTTTTCCAGAAGTTTAGCCTGTTTCTGAAGTCTCTGCTGAAGTTCAATTGCAGTATCGTAAAATTCCTTATCGACCTTCTGAAAATCGATCCGGGCGAAAATTACCTCATCCTTCTCCCTCTCTTTTTCAATAGAGGTGATAATTTCACTCAGTTCTTTTATAGAGAAAAGATCATCTGTAGATGTCTGTACCCATTTTTTTCCGCTCTCATCGGTAAATTCTCTGAGGTCAGGGATTATTATTTTTTTATCAATCTTTTTCATCGGTTCTGTAAAAAGTTTTCTCCTCGGGTATCTATCGGTCTATGTATAAGATAATATTAGAACGGAAAGCGAGAGGATTCTACTAAAAAATATCTTTTTAGTGCAAAAGATATTTTTATCTTTATTATAATTCTCCGCCATGGACGGGAGGGATCAGGGGAGAGTGAGTTTAAATTGCGGGATCACAATTAAATAAAAACCTGTTTGTTTTCCGGAATTTATAGGTAAATTTTAAAAATGTATGGTTTTTCACGTGTTTATATTGGTGATTGATAGGTTTATCACGACTAATCTGTATCTAATGTTAAAATAAATGCTTAAAAATTGAATTATAATAAGATTTTACATAAAAAATATTTGACATCAGGTAATAATTATGTTCATATTAAATTGAAAAGTTTTTAGACGGTTGTCGTTTCCAGATTACCGCCTTAGTATTTTGAGTTAACATTTTTGCTTCCTCTTTATCTCCCTCTGGAATCCAGGGGGATTTTTTTGTGCATCATTTATTCCGGCTGAAACTCAATTTTTAAACATTTCCGTATGAATTTCATTGACACGACAATCTATGTTAAAATGATACACTAATAAGGTTACGAATTAATTAGTAGAATATCTGTCATTTCGAAAGAGCAGAAATAGACTGATTATTTTATAAAATTATTCGCGACTGAGAAATCCTGTTTTTTAAATAACAGATTTCTCACCCGAAAAGATGATGGGGATTGGAAATGTCTAAATTTCCTAAGCCTCTATGAGAACAGGATAAAATGACTGATAATAATATAATTTCAGAGAATGCAGCAAAGGAACTTTCCCGTTTCGGAAACATTGAGTTCAATTCATCACTCGCTCTGTGCACTACATTTAAAACAGGCGGGAACGCTGATATACTCATTGAACCCTTCAGCGAAGAGGCGATATCCTCAATTTTACCTATTTTGAGAGAGGAGAGAATTCAATTTCAGATTATCGGCGGCGGTTCTAATCTATTGATAAGCGATAAAGGGCTTAGAGGCGCTGTTGTTAAAATTGCCGGATTAGAGGAGAGTTTCAAATTATCCGGGGAGAATATTTATGCAGGAGCAGCTCTCAGTAAAGAGATGTTTATAGAGAAAGTGATAAATGCCGGTTTCGGCGGTGTTGAGTTTATGGCTGGGATCCCCGGTTCAATAGGGGGAGGGATCTTTATGAATGCCGGGACAAATATGGGTTCATTCGTTGATATATTGAAGAAGATCAGAGTTGTAGATTATAACGGGTCAGTGATAGAGGTGGATACAGTTGCTGATATATCCTGTTACAGAAAAATGAATCTCCCTGAAAATACAGTAATTATCGGCGGGATTTTCTCTCTCCCCCATGCCTCTGACGTTAATGAAATGAAAAAAAGTGTGGAAGATATAATCAATGACAGATGGAAGAAGCATCCCATGGAATTTCCATCAGCCGGTTCTGTCTTTAAGAATCCTGAAGGGTTTTCTTCATGGAAACTGGTGAATGACAGCGGGCTGAAAGGATGCAGAATCGGTGGAGCCATGGTATCTGAAAAGCATACTAATTTTATTATAAATACAGGAGACGCAACATCGACAGATATTTTTAATCTTATAAGGCATATTCAGGATACGGTACATCGAACTTCCGGGGTAGAGCTTGAAACAGAGATAAAGATTTTAGGAGAATTTCCGTGATGAAAAACTCTGCTAAACTTTCCTCGATCGATTTCTGCGCGGTAGACCTTGAGACCACAGGTGTTAATCCTGCATTCGATAAAATAGTAGAGATCGGTGCTGTGAGATTCAAACTTGATGGAGGGAGCATTTGCTACCAGACCCTGGTTAATCCCGGAATACATATGCCTCCAAATGTAATACGCATTCATGGAATTACTGACAGTATGGTTTCGGGCTCTCCTGCTCTTGAAGATGTCAGGGACAAATTCTTTTCATTTATCGAGGGGACGGTGCTGGTTATTCAGAATCCCCGTTTTGATCTTTCGTTTATTGAGCGGGCATTCAGGCAGAGTAATGTGCAGAGACCAGAACTGCAGGCTCTGGACACTGTAAGACTGGCGAAGAAATATTTCACTGAACTTCCTAATCATAAGCTTTCAACTCTTGCATCTCACCTTGGTCTTGAGCTTGTAAGTCACAGAGCGCTTGACGATGCCATTGCATGTATGGCTGTGTTTTGTGAAACATTAAAAGGTTTCGGGCTTAGTGGCGAATCTACATTCTCTGATCTGATTAGAGTGCATGGCGATCCCGTGCGTCCCGGTATGATATCTGAATCATCTGCAGGGAGAGAAGTGTGGAGAAAGATCTGTATCGGTGAAGAGGTTACTATTAAATATATCGATTCCGATGGCGTTGCCACAAGAAGACTTATACTTCCAAAAGAGTTTTTAACATATGGTAAAAATAATTATATTCTTGCGCACTGCTTTCTTCGCGACAGCGAGAGATGTTTTATGACCAGCCGGATAACCTGCGTAGAGTAACTGAATTGTTAAAGGGGTTTAAGGGGCGTAGTCCCTTAAAAAAGCCCCCGCAGGGATCACCATTTTTTTGTAAGCTTCATTTGTAAGTTGGTTCCTGCTTTATTATCCGGAAATAATCTGTCGAAACCGAAATGTATTATAAATTCAAACTGATCATATATTAAAACTCTACCTGTCGGCCCGAAGTTTATTCCGGATTTTGTACCTGAGAGAATATAACCCTCCGGCTGAAATAAAACAGCATCAAAAAACGCTCCCGCATAAATGTAATCCAGATATATTGAAACTCTATATTCCACAGAGGCGGATATTTTTTTATTTGTGTAATAGCTCTTGCCGCTGAATCCTTTGAAGTACTGATTATTGACCCCTTCACTGAGATAAAACGGAGGATCACGGAACATCAGAACAGTTTTTGATTTGAAAGAGAGTATGCTGAGATTGTCAAATTCTGTATCGTACACACCCTGTATCTCAAGTTTGTTTGAACTATTACCGGATATATAATCAGTATAAGTAAGAAGGATGAACTTATCAATTCTGTTTCCGATTCTTATCGGAATAGGATCAAATTTTAGACGAGCCTCGCCGAATGTGCTTCTGTAAGTACCGTCACTGTTGTCGAGATGTCTATCTGCGCTTTCGTCAATTTTGCTTCTATAAATCAGAACCTGTTCCACTCCAAAACCGGCGTAAATATTTAGATGATTCAGCAGTGTAAATTCAGGGGCAAGTGTGCCCTTTGTATTTAAATATCTGTAGCTGGTAATTCCGAGATCGGTTCTTGCTGAATCACTGTGATATATTCTCCCTCTTAAAAGAGGCCCGATAAATTCGTTCTTCATAGGGCTTATTTTGTATTCGCCTGTTAACTCGGTGTATCGTATTTTCGGAGGGAAGAGTAATGAGTTGGTAGGGGGAAGCTTAAAGAATCCTCCAAATCCCGGATCAACTCCTGTAGAGAGAGTGCTTTCAAAATAATCCTTCTCGGCTAATACATTATCATTTTTATAATAAATTTTAGGAATAAACAGTGAAGAAAACTTGTAGTCAATATCATAACCGACACCTTCGCTTTTTGGCTCAAAGAGGCCTATGCCGTTACTGTTGCCGGCGCGTGGTGTCACATAGAAATGAAGATCATATATCGGAACATATCTGTCAAAGAATGTTATATCGATGATCTCTCCAAGTTTTAATCTCTGGAGATCTCTATCTAACTGAATAAGATTCCCCTGATAATCGGGAGGCTGTTGAATCTCGATTTTAATATCAGATGAAGGGAATTTTTCTTTTAGATTTTTCAGGGTCTGAGCAATTACTTCGGTATTGTATATTCTCTCGGGAATGCTGATCTGCTGCTTAAATTTCAACGAGTAGTAGTTGTTGAGTTTGTGGACAATAATTCTTCCAAGTCTCCCTTCATCAACAAAGAGTGTGTATTCACCTTTTGCTCTGACATCAGTGGAGTAAACTTTAACAAGAGAATAATTTTTCTTTTTATAGAATTTTTCTATGGAGATTACCACTTCAGCAAGAGGAATTTTACCATCTTCAAATCTCTTAAGCTGAAGTCTGGAGAATAGCTCACTCTCTGAAAAAATCCTGAGCCCTTTAATTGTAAGTTTTTTACTCTGCTGAGGATAGAGGTCTGATGAAAGAAATATCAGTAAAACAGCAAAGATGAAGAATTTTTTTCTAATAAGCATTTATTCGCAGAAAAGTTTTTTAATTGTATCCATAAGGGTTACAATGTTGTTATCTTTAAGTGAATAAAACATGAAATTTGCATCTTTTCTACGGAGAATAATATCGGCTTTCCGTAGGACAGTTAGGTGCTGGGAAATATTGGATATTGTAGATCCGAATTTCTGCTCGATCTCACCGACGTTTTTTTCACCATCAAGTAGAAAACAGAGAATTTTAAGCCGGATCGGGTGAGCTATGGATTTTAAAATCTCTGTCGCAGTGTCTATCTGGCATTCTGAAAATAACATGGTTGATCCCTTGAATTGTAGAGTTTAAGTATATATATAAATTGTAAAATACTGTTTATTTATGTCAATCCATTTTTACAGAAATGTACATATACTTTCAAATATGAGGGTCAGAGCCTCATATTGAGCCTAATATTTTTCTTGATACTCTAAAAGGTTTATGAGTGAATCAAATTTAACGATTTTTTATACACAGGATGGCAAATCATGAGTAAACCCCTTGATGGAATAAAAGTGCTCGATCTCACCCGGTATCTCCCTGGACCATTTGCGACACAGATCTTAGCCGATTTCGGAGCAGAAATAATAAAAATCGAAGAACCTGGCGGCGATCTGGGACGTTTTCTTCCACCTTTTATCGGCGGAATTGGTACACGATTCTGTTCGGTAAATAGAAATAAAAAAAGTATAATCCTGAATCTCAAGAGTGAAAAAGGGAAAGAGATATATAGGAAACTGGCATCGGGCGCAGATATAATTATCGAGCAGTTCAGACCTGGAGTTATAGACAAAATGGGTATCGGGTATAATTCGTTGAAGACCGGCAACGAAGGGCTGATTTACTGTTCACTTACAGGCTACGGCCTCAGCGGTCCATGGATGAATCGGGCAGGGCATGATATCAATTATCTGAACACTGCAGGTATTTCCGCTCTCAATGCAGGGAGAGACGGTGTTCCGGTGATGTCGTCTGTTCAGATTGCCGATGTTGCCGGAGGGGCCCTCTTTGCAGTAATAGGAATACTGCTTGCTCTCTTTCATAGAAGCAGAAGCGGGAAAGGGCAGCTCTGCGACATTGCAATGATGGATGGTGCACTGAGCCTTCTCTCGTATAGCGTGGGTGAATGGTGCGGCAAGGGTAGTGTTCCTGAAACAGGAAAAGAGTTCCTTACCGGCGGATACGCGATGTATAACACCTATAAATGCAGTGATGGAAAATATGTCGGACTCGGTGCGATAGAGGGAAAGTTCTGGAGCGGATTCTGTAAAAAAATAGGACGCGAGGATTATATAAATAGTCAGTTTGATCCCTCAAGGCAGGATGAACTGATTGCAGCAGTCGGCAGTATTATGCAGGGGAGAACAAGAGATGAGTGGGTGGAGTTCTTCGCCGATTCAGATATCTGCTTCACTCCGGTACTTGATCTTGATGAAGTTTCTGAACATGAACAGATACGCGCCAGAGAAATGCTTCATAAAGTGATAAATTTTAGAGGAAGCGGATCAGATCTTGTCGTTACAGGGAATCCTGTCAAACTGTCCGAAACTCCTTGTGAAATAATACTGGAGTTTCCCGAAACCGGCGGTGATGCCATGAAGATACTCACAGATGCCGGATACACCGAAGATGAGGTTAGTGAATTTATCCGCGATAAAATAATTTAGTAAAAAGCTCATTCATCGGACACTTCTCTTTGATGATACGGGTTGATTGGAAACGTAAATTTTACAATGAAAGTTTTGTTGAAAGCACTTCACCTGCTTTTCCGAATATTGCAATTTTTTTATCTTCAATTGTAAATGAAATATAAGTAGTGAAAAAAATCTTACCGCTTTGAATATTTGAAATTTTATTGTAGGGTATAAAAAGCGGTTTATGCATTACGGAAAAAATTTTCACCGCTTCAATAATAAATCCTGTTTCAGTAAATGATATATTCATACATGATCTGTAGTTGGCAAATCCCATTTTCATGCTGCTCATGGAATATTTTTCAGGATGACCGGTTTTGTCTGTAAGTTTTAAAGGATAGAGTCTGCTCAGTTTATTCCATCCTCCTATTATTGAAAGCAGCGATAGAACAGCAACCCAAAGTGAGCTGAACCATATAATAAATGCAGCAATTATCAGTAGAGTAAGCGGCATATAGTAACCTCCATAAATTTTTCATGCAGCAGCAGGTCAGAGCCTCCAGCTTATTAAAACCGGCATTTTTTATATATAATCTGCGGTTTTATATCAAACTGCCGGTAAGTATATTTTTACTGTCATTATATATAGTTTTTATTTTAAAGAAATTATTTGCGGGAAGTTTTTCAATTACCTCAACAGGTATATAATGTTCATTAAATCCGGTTGAAATACCCTTGTGGAACTTTTCGCTGAGTAAAATGCCATCACGTCCTGTAAACCTTTTATAATAATTAACCTTCTGTTCATTAAACAGGCTGATTAATTCGCGGCTTCTCTCTGTTTTTACAATTTCCGGTACTGCGTTTTCCATCTCGGCAGCCTTTGTGCCGGGGCGCGTTGAGTATCGGAATGTATGGATGTGAGAAAATCCCACCTGTTTTACAATCGTAAGCGTGTCGTTAAATTCACTTTCTGTTTCACCGGGGAATCCCACTATTACATCCGTGGTGAAGTTAAAATCTTTGTCTATGTTTTTAAGTTTATTGGAAACTGATATGTACTCGTCCCTGTTATACGGTCTGTTCATTCTCTGTAAAACTGTATCACTTCCGCTCTGAAGAGATAGATGGAGATGTTTTACCATTTTCTCTTCGCTGAATAGTGACAGAAGTCCGGTCGATGCACTATCCGGGTCGAGTGATGTGAGGTGAAGCCGAAACTCTCCATTTAGAGATAATAAGCTTTCAGCCAGCTCTGTCAGGGTGGTTTTCCCGTCGCTATACTTTCCGATGTTAACTCCGGTGAGTATTATTTCTTTGTATCCGTTATCAATAAGTTCCCGGAACTCATTGATTATAGATTCAGCCGGCTTGCTGACAGGTAAGCCTCTAGTGTATGGAATAATACAGTATGAGCAGAAATTGTCGCAGCCATCCTGAATTTTGAGGTTAACACGGTTTGTGGAGCATTTCACCGGAGCATCAAATTTAAATCTCGAAGGTTTCATCTTTGCTTCATCGGAGTCTAATCCGTTAATTACTTCCGGAATCATATATTTGTGATCATTCGACAGGTATGTTATGCGGGGATCTTTCGAGATATCCTCCGGAGCGCAGCCTGTAACAATAATTTTTTCTCTCCCTGAATAACCAGTATTAGCCAGGGCCTGATATATAAGCTGTCTTGTTTTTCTTTCACTTCTGACGGTTACGGCGCATGAATTAATGATGTAGATATCAGCGTCGTCCCCCTTTGTGATTTCATGTCCTGAATTCTGCAGAGTTGTTGAAACACTTTCAATCTCTGACTGGTTCAGTCTGCATCCGAGAGATATTATTTTTATTTTCATCTGATCTTTCCATTTAATGATTGAGTAATAACTTTTTCTGCCTCGGCCGCGTCGTTTCCATTTATCCAGTTAATGTGCAACCCTCTCCTCTCCATCCCGCGAAGCCAGGTCATCTGTCTTTTTGAAAATTTATGAATTTCAGTTTTAAGTTTCTCTTCCATGTCATGATAAGTTATTTCATTTTTTAGATACATAGTGCAATATCTGTATTCAAGACCCAGTTTAATAAGGCGTTCAGCGGCAACTCCATTTTCGAGCAGCATTTTTACTTCTTCAATCATTCCATTATTAAGTCGTTCGCTTAGTCTTGAATCTATTCTTTTTATAAGTTCATCCCGCGGAAATGTTACCCCTATAATAAGCGGGAGTAAGGGATTTGTACTGTATTCTCTTTCCTTTATGGAATTACTTTTTAAATACCGGGCTATCTCTATTCCTCTGATGATCCGTCTTGTGCTTGAGATGTCTGTTCGGGCAAGAATCTCACCGGATTCAGACTTGAGGAGATCAAGAAGTTCATCTTTCGTTTTATCGTTAAGAGATCTGCGTAGATCCTGATCTTCCGGGGCAGGATATAGATTGTAATCTTTCAGAGCAGCCTCAATATAAAGCCCTGATCCGCCTGCAAGTATGGGCAGCTTGTCTTGATTTGTAATTGAGTTAAAAGATTTATGAAAATCCGAAATATATCTGAATAGATTGTACTCCTCCATGGGATCGGCAATATCAATGAGATGATATTTTACTTCGCCTGAAGTTGTAGAATATTCCCTGATGTCCTTTCCTGTTCCGATATCCATACCGCGGAAAACCTGCCGGGAATCACCGGAAATAATTTCTCCTTTGTATTTAAGTGCAAGATTAACAGCAAGGGTTGTTTTACCGGATGCTGTGGGGCCGCAAATGACCAGGATATTAAATGTATTCATGGAGACAATTTGATCAATTGTGAGCCATATAGCAATTATATTTTAAATCGGCAGCCCATGTATAATATTTCTCTCAAATAATCGAATTATGGCGGATTAATGCATAACGGACGACATTTTTTTACCGATAATATAAAAAACTCCTTTTAAAAAGCGGTTTTTCAGATAACATAGAAATTATTGTGTAATGTAAAAATAACAGCACTGGACAACCATGGAAATTGAAAAAATCATAATATCATTTATTCCCGTAGTTATTTTCTGTCTGATATACAACAGGTATTTTTTATCAGGGGGATCTGTAACAAAGTATATCACATCTTTGCTTACAGGTATTTGTTACGCCCTATTTTTGCTTCTTGCCGGAAGTATGATTTCTGATTTTATGTTTATAATAAATCCTCTTGTTCGCGGATTTATAATGGCTGGTCTTCTGGAGAAAGCCGGGGCAGTAATTGCAATATTTGTTCTACTGAAAAGATTTCCAGGTTTTACTGTTTCAGAGGGTATTATCACCGCTATGTTTTTTGGACTTGGATTTTCATGTGTTGAAAACTTTTTCTATGCCCTGGAGATCAATAATACTATTATATATATAAGAATGATTTTTTCCGTACCTCTCCATATAACGACATGCGGTATTGCTGGTTGTTATATGGGTATAGCGAAAATGTCGTGGTCTCCCGGGAAACGGTTCCGTTTCAGATTAAAAAGTCTTTTTATTCCACTGTTATTTCATGGAACGTTTGATGCTGCGTTGATGAAAGGTGAAATTTATTCTTATTTAGCCGCACCAATACTTATCCTTTCAGTAGTATTTCTTGAAATAATTCTTGCGCGGTCGCAATCGTTTTTTTCTGAAAAAAAATTGAAGGTAATGGGTATCAATTTTGAAGAGTGGCGTCTTAAAGACAGGCAGCCGAGGTATGATCGGTGGGTTAAGCGTTATACCGGTATTTTAAAATCAAGTCCTGCTCCATTTTTCAACTGGAATCCAGGTGTTATAAAATTTATTTCTGTTATTGCAATGATTATATTGGCCGGTACAGGGATGAGTCTTTACCGTGAGCTTTCTGATATTTATAATCTGATACTGGCGAAAGAGGAGGCAGTTGCAGTTTTTGTTCTTTTCCCCTTATGTATTGCTCTGGTACTTATTATTTCCGGTGCAATAAATCCGATGTTCTTTGTAAAAAGTCTGCTAAGCCTACCTATTATATCAGATGTCGAGATAATTAAAGATGGAAATGTTGAGGAGTATCTCGGTACAAATGATATTTCAACAGGGAACTGTTTTCTGCAGACAACTGAGCCGCTTGGTATAGGGAGAGAGGTTGCGTTACGATTTAAACTGGGTGATCTTGAATCGGGTATTATGACCGGAAGGGTTATGTGGGAGAATCATTTTATCCGTCATGATGCTTTTGGATCGATAATAAGATTTGATTCTGTGAATTTTAAATTCTATATATATTATATAAAATATTTTCTTTTGAGATACTGGAAAGGGGCAGTATTTCTTTTTAGGCTCCCGGGATTCGATGCTATTAAAGGTTTCTTCTACAAGCCGCTTATAATGACAGACGAAGAGGATTTCTTCCCGGCTGGTTCAATAGTATTCAGAGAGGGTGACGTAGGTGACAGGTTTTTTCTCATAAAAAAAGGGCGTATAATATTCTTTAAAAATATGGATGGAGAAAACATAATAACAGTAAATACCGCAGTTGCAGGTGAATTTTTCGGTGAGCTTGCCGCTCTTGGTGATCACAAAACCAGAAATGCAACTGCTATATGTGCAGAGGATACATTGCTTGCAGTGGCTTCCAAAGATAACCTCGATATATTAATTGCTAACAATCCCGATTTTGCAATGGATCTTATAGAAACACTTACCAATAGGGTTGTGCTCTCTGAAAAAGTTTTCTTTGAGAGTTTGAAGGAACTTGAACATGAAAAGCATGAGAAAGAGAATCTTGCGCATGTCGCGGTAATGCTGGTTCTTCTTGGATTGGGATTTGATCCGGGGAGAAGAGGGCTTGATATGAATGTAGATGCAAAAAAGATAATGAAATTGATACGGCATATGGACGATCTGGCAGCCGCACAGTTGTCGAGTCTTTTTATCAAGAGGCAGACGATACTCATGGATGGGAAAGATCCCCGTTATGATGAGGATTTTATAAATTCTATAAATATGATTTTCGCAGATATAAGTGATGATGATGAATTAGATTAATGAATAGCACCGGGTATTGTAAAGTGCGAGGTAAAGATTTGCTTTGCCCCCGGAAGGGGGCAAAGCAAAGGCCTTTTAAGCTTCTTTTGAAGTTTTGTTCTTTAAGTATATTCCAAAGATAAGTCCTGAAAGCATCAGGAATGCTCCGAGAACAAACACCTTGTTGCCCGGTTTTGTTTTAAGGAGAAATGCAGTTAATGATGATTTCTGAACTTTTTTGATGCTGATTGATTTGATCATAATATTTGCATCATATTCTTTTTCTTTATATGAATCGTTTGTCCAGGTAATATAAAGAGTATTTTCACCTTCTGCAAAATTCATTTTTATTTTTTCTTTGTTCCAGCTCTTATCATCTGCTTTGATTTTCATCGATGCGGAATCATAGTCAGAATCTACTTCTATATCAAATTCCTTGTATTTTTTATCAAGAGGCAGAGTTCCGAAATTCTTTGCTGTGATAGTAACTTCATATTCCCCTTCCTGAAGATTTTTGAAGGTATAACCTATAACCTGATTTGCCCAGAAGGTATAAGCCGCTTTATTTTCAAAGAACCATCTGCCGTCCATAAATGAGAACTGATCGCCATTGAGGCGTTTTTTGTTAACAGCTTTTCTTTTAGGCTCTTTAATCTTTTTCAAAACGACTTTTTTAATACTGACATTTGCATCATACTCATCTTTCATGTAAGCGTCATTTGTCCAGATAAGATTAAGTTTTGCACCTGTTGGATTATCCAGCTTAATGTCAGCGCTGCCGCTGTAATAAACATTGTCAGAAGATTTAACAGAAAGTCCTGCTAAAGTATCTTTTCCATTGTTAATACTGAATGTGAATTTGTTATAATTCTCCGGAAGTTTTCCTCTGTTTTTTGCAACGATTATAACCCTGTACCAGCCGGACTCTCCCCTTTTGATATTGAGAAAGAGGTTTTCATTTGCCCAGTTAGTGTATATACCTGTCTGAAGTCTTCCTCCATTACCGATTCGTTCACGAAGTACTGCAATTTTTTCTCTGAGTTGTTTTATTTTTGCCTTACCAGCCTCTTTATTTGTATTGCCTTTACTGTAAGAGGTAAGTATAGCTTTTATTTCATTACGAAGCGCCGCTATTTCAGCTTTTAAAGTTTTAGCAGATGAATCTGAAAACAGTTCAGTTTTAGTTTCTTCGAACCATCTTCCTTGAGATGAATCCAGAGAATAATCCAGACCTGTCTGAGCGACAGCTTCATCATCTTCAAGTGCATCCACAACGTCACCGTTGACAACAGGCTCTCCCGTTGCAATAGTTGTATCGGCAGCAGTTGTATCTTCCGCAACTGTTGTACCTGATGTTGTATCAGAACTAACAGCAGTACCGGTAGTACCTGATGTGGTATCAGTAGAAACAGCAGTGCCTGTAGTTCCTGATGTTGTATCGGAAGTAACAGCGGTACCTGTAGTACCTGATGTTGTATCAGTGGTAACAGCAGTACCTGTAGTTGAAGTTGTGCCAGTTGAGGCACCGGAATCAGTAACCGGTACAGTTACTTCACCCGAAACAGCTCCATCGAGAATAGCCGCAGCGTCGGCAAGACCTGTATCTCCGGTTGCAGTATCAAGTCCGCCTTCAACTTTTATATCAACAACGGGTTCTACGATTGTTCCTTCATCCGGTGTTGTTGTCCCTGTGATTCCGGCATTTGTTGTATCAACTGCTGGTGCGTTAGTGTCTGTATATTGGTCGGGAGACACATCGGGTCCGCCCTGTCCTACGTTTGGATTTCCAGCCCCACCGCAGGAAGAGATGATCACTGCCGCAGCAATTGCAAAAAGCGCCGCTAGTATTTTTTTTCTACTTAACATAGTTTACTCTCCTTTTTGTAAATACATATGGTCAAGATAATACACAGTAGAAAAAAGTCAAATTTAAAAAAAGCCTAACTAGGCTTTTTTTGTAAAAAAAGTGTTTTTTTTAATTTTTCTTATAAAAGGGTCAGAGCCTAAACCCTCTCCGGATGAATTTAAGTAATTTTGCCGATAAACACATTCTGAAATATTATTTTTTATTGTAAAATTTTAATTCATACCGAAAGTAGTAAACATATATGTATGTAAATATTAAAACTTGAAATTTAAGATGAAAATCAGGTCTCATCTGTATCTGGTTATTCTGTAAAATTATAATTTATAAAGAGGTTATATGGATAGCACACTTCTTGCCGCAGTCATTGTTGCCGTGGTGGCACTATTTGTTGTCCCGGTACTTATTTTTGCACTGATGACTTATCAGAAGCTGAAAAAACTGGAATCTTCAGCAAATAACAATGATCTCATGGTATCACTTTTAGGTTCCTTGAAGCAGGAACTCTCCGATACAACGCATAAAAGCAGAATGGAGGTGCAGCAGAAACTGGACACAATAACAACACTTATGAGCAGAAGCCAGCAGGAGAGTGCTGTTAATATGCAGAAACAGTTTGGACAGTCCGCCGCTATAATAAAAGATGTCACCGAACGGCTCACCAAGCTTGATGAAACAAATAAACAGGTTCTCGACTTTTCGAAGCAGATGCAGAGTCTTGAGAATATACTGAAAAATCCGAAACAGCGGGGCATACTGGGAGAATACTTTCTCGAAACTCTCCTTGGAAATGTACTTCAGCCTGCTCAATATAAAATGCAGTATAAATTCAGTGACGGAACAATTGTAGATGCGGCAATTTTTTACAGAGACAAAATTATCCCCGTGGATGCCAAATTCTCCCTGGAAAAATATAACAAGCTGATGCAGGAGACCAACAACGAGTTAAGAACGCAGATTGAGAAGGAATTTAAGGCGGACTTAAAGATCAGAATAGATGAAACTTCTAAATATATAAAACATGGCGAAAACACCACGGATTTTGCATTTATGTTTATTCCTGCTGAGGGTGTTTACTATAATCTTCTTATATATAATGTAGGGACGGTAAATATCAGCACACAGGATCTTATTGAATACGCCTTCGGAAAGCATGTAATTATTGTATCACCTACGTCATTTTATGCGTATCTCGAAACTGTAATGCAGGGCCTTAAACAGCAGAAGGTTGAGGAGAATATAAAAGTGATTTTAAACAGGATTAAGGATCTGAACAAGCATCTTAATAGTTACGAGGAGTATATGGACCGTCTTGGTAAGAATCTTTCAACAACTGTAAATAGCTACAACACCGCAACCAGAGAGTTTAAGAAGGTCGATAAGGATATCTACCGCATAACCGATGGCGAGGTCGGGGGAGATTTTGATCCGCTGCTGATAGACAAGCCTGCGGAGGACTAGCACTCATTTCCTGATGATCTGTAAATATAAAACAAACTACGTATCAAAATTCCCGGGGGAAGACCGCGTTGAATGTGTCTCCCCGACTGTTGCCGTTTTCCCGGACAGACTGTATCCCGAACAGGCCGTATAGTTGCATATGCCGCATAATAGACTCATGCAATGCTGTCTATACGTAATTGCGGCCAAATGGTTAATTATTATACAGAATGCTGCTTTAAATTCAACTTTTTGTCAAAATATAATACGGTAAACTCATTAAAATCGCCTTTAACTCTTTCCTGAAAAAAAAATTAATTAAAAAAAAAATAAATTGATTATTTTATAATCTTCTTAAAATCAAACTATATATATAGAAATTAGTTAAAAAAACAAGTAGTGCTTGGTAATTCATGCATTATAACTGTTTAACTGTTAGTGTTTGCCAATAAAATCATGGGGATGATGCAAATGGAAGATAAAAAGTATTCCAAGGATATTAAGTATTTTTTCGTACTCCTGTTTATGAAAACCGATTCGATAAGTTATTTCTTCCTTATTCCACTTATGATTTTGTATGTATATTCCAATCTTGAATTTAATCCTGTTCAGTTGAGAGTCTTTATTATTGCTGCTCTTTTTTCCGCGACACTCTCCTGTGTTACAACTCTTCTGAATAATTATCTGGTACTCCGCCCGATATTAAAATATTTCAGGATGCTTGTCAGGGGGGAGGAGTATGACGAGGATACGTATAACGCCGCGTTTGCAAGGTACAGGAAACTGCCATTCTATCACAGCATTGGTGCAATGTTCAGGTGGTTATTGGGAATGACATGCTGTAATCTTCTTACTATGGGGTTTGCTGATATCAGCACTGTTCAGGCGATAAACATGTGGCTCCTGATGGTTATTGCAGGATCATTCTCAGTGGTTCTGTTTTTTCTTCTCAGTGAAATTTATCTTCAGAGTGTTTTTGAACAGGGGATATTTCCAGCATGGCGTGATGTGCACCGATTCTTCAGCATAAGTATTTACCAGAAAGTTCTCTCTTCAATTGTTGTAATTATGCTGGTACCGTTCCTCTCAATCCTGACGTATCTGCTGATGCTCAGTACTAAAATGAATATTGATAAAAATGTAATATATGTGAGGCTCGCTGTAATTGCAGCAATTGGTATTTTTCTTGCAGTATATGTATCCTACATCCTGGCTAAAACTTTAATTATACGTGTGGACAGGATCAACAGGGTTCTTAAAGAGGTTGGGAGAGGAAATCTTGCAGCATATTCTTCCAAAATTGTTGTAATGGATGAACTCTCTTCAATAAACAAATCTGTTTATAAAGTAAAGGAGCGTCTGAAAAAAATTGTAGGTACACTTTCCAATAGTGCTGTCAAACTTGAAGAGACCGGCGCCGGTCTTGATAAAACTTCTGTTAATCTTTCAGATACCGCGCGTAGTCTCTCTGCTATTACCGAAGAGGCGGGGAGCGCATATGAGGAAATGTCTTCATCCTTTGATGTCAACGTGGAGAGGATTAAAGAGCAGCAGAAAGAATTTGCTGTTATGAAGGATGTTGTTCTTGATATAGCGCAGGATACCATGGAGCTTAAACTCCGCACCGGCGAGATTATGGAGAGCGTAACAATCACAATGGCTAAGACAGATGAGGGGAGAGTCTCAATGCTTAAAACCGTTGAGACAATGAAGGATATCTCAACATTTATGGGTAACATAGATGTGATGGTAAATATGATAAATGATATTGCCGACAAGATAAATCTTCTTGCTCTTAATGCATCAATTGAAGCTGCAAGAGCAGGGGATCATGGAAAAGGTTTTGCCGTTGTTGCCGATGAGGTTAATAAACTGGCAGACCAGACTTCAAGTTTAGCCGGAGATATAAAGAAGAATCTCTCCGCCCAGACCGGGAAGATCGGCCGGGAACTTGATAATATTATAAAAACATCCGAGATTCTCGATATAATAAGATCAAGTATAACTGAAACTTCCGGAGTAATAAACAACGCGTACAGTTTTACTGAAACCCTCTCCGGAAAAAATAAAAAAATTGAAACTGAAATTGAAAAGTTCAGTAATATTTCAAAGGATATTCTTAACTCATCAATCGAGCAGCAGCTTA
The DNA here is from genome assembly GCA_964450405.1 of uncultured Leptospirales bacterium. Lineage (GTDB taxonomy): Bacteria > Spirochaetota > UBA4802 > UBA4802 > UBA5550 > WRGT01. The sequence continues at coordinate 123,111 of CAYVCQ010000006.1, forward strand.
CAATTGATGAGCTCACAAAGTCAATTAATGCTGTTAGTGAGTATGCCCAGCTGACGGCTGAAAACTCGGATAAGGTCAGCGGTCTATCAAGCGAACTCAATGAGAGAGCTCATGAGCTTACCCGTGAGGTTGGGGCTTTTAAGGCTGAGTAAAAAGATTTCTTGACTTTATTTAAAAATATCTGTACCCTGAAGTTGTTCGCAAAAGCTTACATAACTTTTAAAGAAACATGATGTTAATGTTTTCCCTGCATCTTTAGTGCCCGGAAAAACATCATTACTTTAATTTTAAAAAGTTAATAATTTCAGGGCCGGTAAATATATGAAAGAGAATCCTTTTCTTAAATCGCTAAAGCCCTTTGATATAGCGAACCTCCAGATTGATGAATCATTTACCACACTGATAAAAGAAAAAACAGGATCTCTTCTGGAAGAAACTGAAGATGATCTTCCCATCGCCGCACAATCTGCTGTCTCAAAAGAAACTTTCTCTTTAAGAACCGGGGGTGCAATCCATTCAGGATGTATAAAACTCCCCAATAATATTAATCGTGAAATATTTGCAGCTGGAAATCTCAAGGGTGAGATTTTTTTCTTTGAACCGGGTAAATCTGGTCTACAGGCTGTGAGTAAGGTTACTCTTCAGGGGGCAATCTATACATCACCTGTTTTCTCAGAGGGCATTATGTACTGTGCCGTGAAAGAGGGGACAGTATATGCCGTCGATACAGGTCTCGGATCTCCCAATGCTGAATCCGAGGGTATAAAGAATAAACTCCTCTGGCAGAAAAAGATGAAAAAGGGGATAATGGCCGAGCCTGTTCTTGCAGGAAAATTTCTTCTTATCACATCACTCGATGGAATATATGCATTCGATACATTTAATCCCGCTGATAAAAGTTCAGGGAACCCTGTGTGGGGTGTCTCCATAAACGGAACTGTTTCCACCCCGGCTGTAGATTCCGGTATGCTTTTTATAGGATCGGAGGAGCGGCGTTTATTCGGATTTGATTATGGCGGAAGCAAACTTCAGAAACTCTGGGACTATGAGCTTAGCGGTGCCTGCAGAATGAAGCCCTATGTTTCTCAATCGGGCGGTTATGTTGCTGCTGCAACTACCGATGGTTTTATTTACGCCGTTGATAGACAAAGCGGCGCATATAAATGGAATTTTGTTGTAAAGTCTCCGGTAATAGGAAATATCGCATCGGGTGTAATAAACGGCAGAGAACATCTCTTCTTCGGGTCTGATGCGGGAATTTTTTACTGTCTTGATGCTGCAGGAAAAAAAGTCTGGGATTTTCAGGCAGGGGGGAAAATCCGCACAGAACCTGTTGTTAATAAAGGGGTTATCTGGTTCGGATCTGCGGACAACTCTCTCTATGCTCTTGATATGGTTACAGGTGCGGAAGTGTTCAGGTTTAAAGCAGAGGGTAATATTTACGGGAAGCCTCTTCTCTCCGACGGCAGGATCTATTTCGGTTCTACTGACGGGTATATCAATTCTATAAGTATATGATTTTAAAGGGGGAATAATGTTTAAATTTATTTTTTCACTGGCAATGTTTCAGCAGCTCGATCCCCGGATCTATGAGCTTCAGAAGGATATTGAAATTTACAGAATTATAATCATGGGATCGGTACTGGTAATCGTGATACTTCTTCTGGTTATTATTTTGCAGAGGATATCTCTCAGCAGGTCAAGGAAGTCGGCTGCTGCAGTCACCGGAGGTTCCGGTTCAGAAGTTTCCGGAAAAACAAAAGTTAAATCAAAAAAAGCAGGAGTGAAGGGTGCGGTTGATCCTAAAGATCTTCCTGATCCGGGGCTTATATTCAAGTATTCTCTGGCAAAAGAGGAGGTTACTGAAAAGCTTATAACCATCGGTCAGACCACCGGCAGTATCAAAACATATTCCACTGAGATAATGAATGATCATCTGAATATTCATATACGGATCATGGAGAACAGAGGTGCGAAAGATATATATAATCTGCCCGACAGCATATATGAAGAGTATCTGATAGATTTAAAGAGAGCGGGAAAAGCATTGATTTACTATCCGGGTCTCGAAGCCTTCAGACAGATGGGGCCTCGTGAAAGAATTTATATAATGAAAGGGGAGGATCCGGCGGGTGAGCCGACATTTCCTTTGATTGATCCGAAGCAGCCGATACGGATACGTCTGGGTGAAAGATTGAATCAGGACGAGAAGTTTGTAAACGGATACTTTGAGTTCCATCTTTTCAATCAGGAGTACGAAGTTAAAACCGAGGCCGGTATTCCGAAGTATGAGAAAAATTTTATGCTGAGGCTTTACAGGGTTTATCCCGGGTATGATGTTTCATCGCCGGATAAATCCGGTCTTTATCCAATGATGGATCCATTCAGCTCAGCGGGAAAATAAAATGTCAAATGATGATCTGCTTAAATCGATTCAGAATATAATCAACGACGATAAGCCCACTGTACGGAAGTCTATTGTAATAGGAGTAGGCGGCTCGGGGATGAAGGGAGTTCTCTCTTCCAAGAGCTGGATCGAAAAAAATATTCCCGTTGAGGCCCACAGGTATATGAGATGGGTCGGAATAGATACAACTGACATTGAAACCAGCATCGAAGGGAAGGGCGGGAGATACAGATTCCCGGCGGATCAGTTTTTTCAGGAGGAGAGGAGAATGCTCTATCTCTCGTCGCCGACACCTGCCGAGTTATCAACTGAATTTCTAAGAGATAAACATGCAAATGATCCCTGCTTCGACTGGCTTCCAAACCCGGATGTATATGACATCTCGACACGTGCAGGGCAGGGTGCAAATCAGACACGCCCTCTTGGTCGACTGGCTTTTTTTTACAACGAGAATAATATAAGGAAAGCTCTCATTAAAGAGAGAGACAGGCTGGATGAACTCTCCGATGATCCAAAATATTTTCAGCTTATGGACGTGAAAGAGGGGAGCGAGAAGAATACTGAAATAATAAGTTTCAAAATAGAACGCGGTGTGAACAGATATAATTTTAGAGATAAAATACCTGGAGAGAATTTTGTAACTCTCATTGAGCCCGATGCACTTGCGAAATCGGTACTCTGTCCTCATATAGATGGAAAAGTTGAAATGAGTTTTTTTCCCTCCGATGAGAACGGTCACTACTTTGAGGTAAGCGGCGGCAGCTTCGAGGGACGAGAGTTTAAGTTCAGGGTTGCTCATACAAAAAGAAAAGGACAGATTTCAATCTTCCTCACCGCATCAATTGTCGGGGGAACGGGTAATGGAATGATTCTCGACCTTGCTGCAATGGTGAGGGATATATTTAAGGATCACTGGCCCAAACCGAGAATTTACGGCATACTTGTACTCCCATCCGCCTTTAAACGTGTGGTGAGCAATAAAAATGCCAGAGCTAATGCCTATGCAGCATTGAAAGAGATAGATTACTTTATGAGCGGCGCAACTTTCAGCGCAAAATATCCTTTTGGAAATAAAGTTGATATCGCCGACCGGCTATTTGATGACGGAATGCTCTATCTTCTTGATGTGGAGAATATGGCGGGAAATTCCCTTCAGGGGCGCGATCAGGTTCAGGATCTCACCGGACAGTTTATATCAACTTTCATATCCTCCGTGGTCGGCGGCGCCATTGAGGAGAGAACAGTAAATGATTCAACCAGGGCTTCGATCTATCTCCCTAAAGATGACAAGTCCCAGAGAAAAGCATGTTACAACTCCTTTGGAATTTCAAGGGTAATCTATCCTGTGCCGGAGCTTAAAGAGATCGGATACCGGGTAACAGCAGTTAAAATGATCGATTCATTTATTAAACCTGTTAAAGGGAGACTGATGTCGGAAACCCTGGGTGATATAAACCGCGGCCTTGTTCGTGCGCTCAGGCTCGACTGCAGAATGATCTTTGAAAGAATTTATCCCGATTATAAAGCTGACATAGATCTTGAAATGGCGTCCTATAGAAAAAAACTCTCCGAGGTTTCTGCCGGTGACGGTGATCAGCCAATTGATAAACGCGCGGTCATTGTGCTTATGGAAAACGTCGTCCGTGATTACGGCAAGGGTGAACTTGATAAAATTAAATTCAGCATGATGACAAGGATGGAGAAACGTTACAGACTTGAACTGGAAAAGATTAAAGGAGTTCTTGCCGCAGAGATAGAAAAGTATATAACAGATCCGGAACGCGGTTTTATCTTCGCAGGAATGGCTGCGGATCTTCTACTCGAAAAACTTGATCTCTATCAGAAAAGGTACTACAGGGAGAGAGTCGCTCTGAGTAGATATTCATCCGATGATATGGAAAAACTTGTTGAACAGTGTGAAAATTCAGAAAGTCCCGATCTTAAGCTTGCAGATGCAGTGGTTGAGATGGCTTCATTTAATTTCGGTCAGCTTGTTTATGAAGCAATGCTAACATCTGCTGAAGCATTTACAAGGGAGCTTAGAGCGGTAATATTTAATATAAAGAACAGTTTAATTAGCGTATTATTTGAAAAAGTTTCCGCGTTGAAGAACGATCTCTTAAAAGAGATAGAGGCTATCCGCTTTAAACTTCTTGAAGAGAAAAATCCTCTCTTCTTCTATCTGATAAACGGCAAAGAGATAAATACTTTTATAGAAAAATACTTTTATTCACGTCTCTCCATTGAAGATCTTTGCCGTGAAGTAGATTTTATAAAGTTCGACAGAGAGGATGATGCAATGCAGTTCATAGAGACATATCTCATCTCCACTGTAGGACTTGCAGTACTCGAGATGGATTCTGCCGAGGTAAAAGATCTTGTCAGTTCGAAGTTTGGAAATCTCAAGGATAAAAATATTGATGAGGTAAAGGAAATTCTCTATTCTGAATCGGAGGGGACTGATGGTTTAACTCTTAGCGAAACAACTCTTTTAAAAATTGAAATTGATAATATTAAAAAGAAGTTATTCAAGCTTATCCATGGCAGATTCGAGGGATTCAGTTTTGATTCGATTTCAATCAAACAGATTCTCGATGAAAGAAAGGTTCCTCTTAACCGTCTTCTTGAAAAGTTAGATGGATTTTCAAGGCCGTATATCTATCTCGATACTTCCGGACTCAGTTCTGTTGAGTATTACAGAACAGTTTCAAATTTTAAGCTTAACACATATGAAGACGGAGATGAACCTGATAAAGGGACACCGAATGATCTTCCTTCAAGATTGAATCACTATAAAAAAAGGGAGAAGGCGGATCCGGATATAAGTGTTGAAACATTTGAGGTGCCGAATCTTTGTAAGCCATATGAAATTATATCAATTGGGGTGCTTCTGGGATTTCCAATATTTAAAATAAATTCACTTGGAGAAAGTGCTGCAGATTATCATAGTCTGATTTCAGAGAGAAGCCACCCTCTGCATCTGTTTAATCATCCGTCGCTTGATGCAAAATATTTTCCGGATCCATTCAGGAAAACAAATTATCTTAATCCTGCAAAACTCTGGTCAGGACTCATTTTATTGAAAATTATTACGGAGAAGGATGGTGTATACTCTTATGAGGAAAAACTCGCCACTGTTCTAAAAGAACTGGAGGCCAGAGAAAACTACAGGCATGTAATTCTGGAACTTGAAAAGAAAGTAATTCAGAATGGCGGATTTGAAAAGATCGGAGCAGAGCTTCTTGGAGAGGTGGTGAACGGTCTCGGCATACTTGCTAAGAATCCTGTTGACGGTAAGCTGCAGTTCCGCAAAGAGTATTCTCAGGTTATCATGGATATTTTGGATGGAACTGGTACCGGTGAACGGGCCTCCGCAATGAACATATCGCGGGATGAGTATATAGAAAAAAATATTCAGATTCCAAAGTTTGCACATGGAGGTGAACTTGCTGTTTTTCTTGAGGGAGACAGTAAGGTGAGGAATTTTATAATAAGTTCAGTTAAATCTGTAATGGAAAGAAGCAGAGAGAATGTTTCTGCAGGTGCTGATATATCTTTGCCTCAATGGAAAATTGAACAGACGGTTCTTCCTCAATTTAGTGATAAGTTTGAATTTTACGATTATTTTGAAAAGAGGGGATCTCTGGAGTGGCAGAATATTCTAATGGAGACTCTATCTAAAAAACTGGATGATTATATTTCTTCTTCAAAGTTCAGATTGGAGAGTGACCCGACTCTGATTGATAAGTCGAAGGTCACAGCGTTTATTAAAACTCTTGATCAGAAGATGCCCGATGTTGTACTGCGGGATGTAAGCGTAAAGAATAGAATTGTTAAGTAAAAACTGACACGAAAGCATGCATTTCAAGCATTTGTCATTCCGGTTTTGCATTATCATCTTTTGCAAATACCGGAATCTCATAGAATCAGTTGGATGAGATTCCGGTATTTCGCTACGCTACAACCGGAATGACAGAGAATAAACTTTTTTGAGCAACATTTTTTATAATTTAAAAATACTGATTATTTTTTTACAGCTTTGAATGATACGCTTCTCTGTTTAGAATCTTTATCGCTGTAGCCTTCGATTGGTTCACTGCTACCTACACCTTTGTAGCTCATCTTCTTCGCGCCTACTCCGGCTTTCTTGAGTTCACTGTAAACTTTTGCAGCTCTGTTTGCTGAAACGTTTTTCTGTTTTGCATCGGATTCATAATTTGCACAATGTCCTGTAATCTGCATTACATATCCATCAGGAATCTTTGCAATTATTGGTTTTACAAGTGCTACAATCTTTTTCATGTTCTCAAGATCTTTATTTTTACTGAGTTTTGCGCTTCCGCCGGGGAAACCGTCAATTGAAAATCCTTTAACCTGATCGTTGATTGCATCAATTGCAAAATCACTTCCGCCGGATTTAACCTGTGGAGTTTTTGTTTCTGCTTCATTTGTTTTTACTGTATCAGATTTCACAGTTTCAGTTTTTGTCTGTTTTGAATCGGAACATGAACTAAAAAAAGCCATAATCATCAATGATGATATAATAAGACTTACTATTTTTTTCATTTTTGCCTTCCTTTAAATGGTTTAATAACTATACCCGAATATAATTCAGTTCAGTGTTGAGTCAATAAAAAATTGAGTGCCGGTAAATCTCTCAATCATCAACCGGCGATTAGACAGATAAACGAAATACCGGATGAAACAATGATAATATCTACATAAGATTTTTAAGAAAAGACATATCAGGAAATAATTTAAAAAAATGAATATTATTGAATAATATTCTATCTTAAGTTGTTTAGTTCTTGATTTGGTTACAATAATCTTTAATATTTGTTAATTAAAAAATTTGAAGCCCGGTTGTGCTGATTTTTTGTAGACGGGCATTATGATTTACCGGCGTGTAAGCGGTAATTGCAGACAGTTGTTGTAAATCAGAGACATAAAGGATTTTAAATGAACAGCGATGAAATTGTTAAACTTCTTCTGGATGCGAAAGATGCCTATTACAATACCGGTACTCCGCTGATGAGCGATGCGGAATTTGATGAGCTTGAGGAGAAACTCCGCTCCATTGACCCGGAAAACAAATATTTCACCACAGTCGGACTTGAGATGACCGCCGGTGAGAAAATCAGGCATACGATACCAATGCTCTCAATGGGGAAAGCAAAAACAACAAGTGATATAATTACATGGATAAAAAGACTCGGACTTAAAGATAATGAAAGACTGATAATTGAACCGAAGATCGACGGACTCTCGGCAACCTGCAGATACAGAGATGGAAAACTTATTTATACCGCAACAAGAGGTGACGGTGAGTTTGGTCAGGATATCAGCCATATCGCAGATTACGTGAAAGATATCCCTGGAAAAATCAGCTTCACGAAGGAAGACATTGAGGTGAGAGGAGAACTCTACCTTCCCCGTAATACTGAGCTTGATACCGGCGGAAGGCCTTTGCGCAATAACTGTGTTGGACTTATAAACAGAAAGGAGAACAGAGGTGATCTTAAATATGTAAGATTTGCCGTTTATCAGATCAGCGGTACGGATTTATATAACTCTGAAAGTGAGTGTATTGATATTCTTGGAAAGGATGGATTTAATTCGGTTAAATATTCACTTGCTTCGAATGCTGATGAGATAGAATCGTTTTACACCTGTTATATGGATAATCTTAGAGCTGAGTGGGAGTATGAAACCGACGGTCTCATAATATCAGTGGATGACAGGAGACTATTTGAAGAAATAGACAGCAGGTGGATACTGGATCATCACCATCATTACGCAATCGCACTAAAACCTCCTGCGGAATTCCGTGAAACTATATTAAATGATGTAGTCTGGCAGGTGAGCCGGCAGGGAAATCTTGTTCCGGTGGCGCTATTTGAGCCTGTAATAATCGGCGGAGCCAGACTTGGAAGAGCAACTTTAAATAATTATGAAAATGTAAAGAAACTTAAAATTGAGAAAGGGGATACTCTGATTGTACAGAGGGCAAATGATGTTATTCCCTTTGTATACGACAATAAAAGCTCGAAAAACAGAGAGACATTCAGTAATGAAATAGCTGCAGCAGAATGTCCTTCATGTAAGAGTATCCCGATACAATCAGGAGTACATTTAAAGTGTGTCAATCCTGAATGCAGAGAACAGATAATTCAGAGGATTATATATTGGGTAAAAAACTGCAGCATAGAAAATGTCGCAGAAGCATCGATCCGTAAACTTTTTGATCTGGGAAAAATTAAAAGTATAAAAGATATTTATGATCTGAGTGAAAAAGATTTTGAGGGTATTGAAGGCTTTGCTGAGAAAAAGATTCAGAATTTTATCTCAGAGGTTAGAGGTTCAAAAAAAATGACCCCGATTGAGCTTATAAGCAAATTGGGGATTCCACTTGTTCAGAAAAAATCCCTTATAAAGATGGGGATATATACAATTCAGGGATTTCTCGATTTTCACGATGATGCATACGTGATAGGAAAAAACATTATAGAATGGAAAAACGACTCATCGAATCAGGTGCTCCTTAACGAGCTTCTTGGGGTTCTCGATCTGGTAGAAGAGGAAGTAAAGGATTCCTCCGGAAAAGTCTGCATGACTGGAAAGGGACCGGGGAAGAGAAATGATCTGATAAAAATAATAGAGGATATGGGCTACGAGTACTCCCCATCGGTAACTAAGGATTTAGTGATTCTGATATGTGATGATGTAAACGGTAAAAGCAGCAAGCTGGACAACGCACGTAAAAACGGAATAAAGCTCATGAGTTATGAGGAGTTTTTCGGAGATAAAATTATTGACATGGCCGAATAAAGGGGTTTAGGTAAAGAATCTATATTCCGCCCCTATCCGCCCTATGGGCACCTTTCCCCATGAATGGGAGAAAGGGGAATTGGAAAAGTTAACTGTCATTTCTCCTCCCATTCATGGGGGAGATGCCCGCAGGGCAGAGGGGGCGGAGCGAAGTTAAATTTTATGCATTACATTTTTACTTACAAATTTATTTAAACAAAGCGATGGAGTCTATGAAAGAGAAAACTATAAAGCATCTTCTTACACTCGATGGGAGCGGGCAGGAAGTTCTTGTTGAGGGATGGATCAGGACCAGAAGAGATTCGAAAGAGGTTTCTTTTATTGCAGTTAATGACGGGTCAACGATGAACAGCATACAGGTTGTTCTTGAACGAACCTTTCCAGGTTATGATGAAATCAATCCGCGACTGGTCAATGGTGCAAGCGTGTCGATAAGAGGTAAACTGGTTCCATCCCAGGGGAAGGAGCAGAGTGCCGAGGTTTCACCTCTTGAAATAAATATACTGGGTGACGCGCCGCCGGATGAGTATCCGCTGCAGAAAAAACGGCACTCATTTGAATTTTTGCGGGAGATTGCACATCTTAGACCCCGGACAAATACTTTCGGATCTGTTATGCGTGTCAGAAACGCCATGAGTTTTGCAATACATAAATATTTTAACGACAATGGATTTGTATATGTTCATACGCCGGTAATCACAGGAAGTGACTGCGAGGGCGCGGGGGAGATGTTTCATGTTACAAATTTTGACCTTAATAATATTCCGAAGTCTGAAGGGAAAATCGATTTCACAAAGGATTTTTTCGGGAAGGAGGCCTCTCTAACTGTGAGCGGTCAGCTTGAGGCGGAGATTTACGCACTGGCGCTTAAAAATGTATACACCTTCGGCCCGACTTTCAGGGCAGAGAAATCTAACACTTCACGTCATCTTGCAGAGTTCTGGATGGTGGAGCCGGAAATGGCATTCTGCGATATAACCGGAAATATGGATGCCGCGGAAAACTTTATAAAATATATACTCCGTTATGTGCTTCAGAACTGCAGCGATGATATGAACTTTTTTAACTCAATGATCGAGAAGGGAATAATCGAAAATCTGGAACATATTGCAGAGAGCAAATTCGAAAGAATTACCTATACAGATGCGGTTAATGAACTCAAAAAATCTGGTAAAGCATTTGAATTTCCTGTGGAGTGGGGAATAGACATGCAGAGCGAGCATGAAAAATTTTTAACTCAGGAAATATTTAAAAAACCAGTAATAGTTACCGACTACCCAAAAGATATAAAAGCATTCTATATGAAGCTGAACGATGATGGTAAAACCGTACGTGCCATGGATGTTCTTGTCCCGAGACTTGGCGAAATTATCGGCGGCAGTGAACGTGAGAGTGACTACAACAAACTTCTTGGAAGAATCAGAGGGATGGGACTTAACGAAAAGGATTACTGGTGGTATCTGGAACTCCGCAAGTACGGATCTGTTCCTCATTCAGGATTCGGGTTAGGTTTCGAGAGATTGATTCAGTTTGTCACCGGGATGCAGAATATCCGGGATGTAATTCCTTTTCCAAGGTGTGTTGATACCCTGGAGTTTTAAAATAATAAAGAATTGACCTCTGGTTATAATTGATTGAATTTAGGTATCTGATCAATAACTGGTGGTTAAATTTGTTTTTTACGGGCTGCACGCACTGAAAAAACTTTAATTGCCTGATAATTTTCGATAATAAACTTTTTTACTGGTGATATAGATAATATGCAAATTTTTGAATTGCAGACCATCATGTTCGGTTACCTCGTCAGCAATGTGCTTGTTACAATTGTTATGGCTTATGTATGGTTTCAAAACAGGAAAAAGTTTAAAGGAACTACCCACTGGTTATTATATTATATATTTCAGACAGTTGGAGTGTTCCTGATTATGCTTAGAGGGAGTATTCCTGATATTTTATCCTTTGCGGCGGCAAATATTTTAATTGTCTGCGGTTTTATGTTTCTTTTAACAGGGCTACAAAGATTTTTAGAAAAGAAAGCCGCATATTTTGCAAATGGAATCCTGCTGGTGGTTTTCTTCTTTCTTCATTACTTCTTTGGAATAGTTGATCAGAATATTAAAGCCAGAATTTTTCTGCTTTCCCTGCCTATAATAATAATTATTTCTCAGGCATTGTATCTTCTGATGTTTCTCACTGAAAAGGGTACAAAACATATTTATAGAAGTACAGCAATAGTCTGTGTGCTGTTTATAATGCTTTATTGCTTTCGTATAGCAGCGGCATTTTTTATTTACCCTGTTGAAGGTGATTTTTTTTCAGCAGGAATGGTTGATTCTGTAATAAAACTATCAAGCCAGATGCTTGGTATAATGATGACCTTTTCTCTGGTTCTTATGATCAATGTGCGGCTTTTTAATGATGTGCAGCAGTATGCAGAAGAGAGAGAGTTGATGGTTACGGAACTCCGGAGGCTTGCTAATACCGATGGGCTTACAGGAATTTATAACAGGTCGAAGATAGAACAGATTCTGACAATAGAAGTGTTGAGATCAAGAAGATATAAACATCCGCTTTCAATAATTCTTGCGGATATCGATCATTTTAAAATGGTTAATGATACTTACGGCCATAATGTGGGGGATGTGGTTCTTTCAGGAATCGCTTCCCTGATGAAAGAGCATATTCGAGAGGTTGATACGATAGGACGATGGGGCGGTGAAGAGTTTCTCATAGTCTGTCCCGATACAATGGCCGAGGGTGCTAGAAAACTCGCAGAGAAGATGAGAAAGAAAATTGAAAAGCATCATTTTAAGGATATCGGAGTTAAAACTGTAAGCATGGGAATTGCCCAGATTGGAAAAGATGACTGGGATGAGGACATGATAAAGCGAGCCGATAAAAACTTATATAAAGCCAAAAAGGCCGGCCGTAACCGGGTAGTGTAAATTTAATTTCGAAACTTTATAAGAAATTAATTTAACGAAAATAATTTTTAATCTGTAATCCACTTAATTTCATATGAATCAATGGGGCATCTTGCACCGATAATTCTAAGAGTTCCCTCTTCAACCATTTTTTTACAAATAGGTTCAAGCTTTTTCAGATATTTTACAGTGTCCCTGATATGCTGATCTATTGCGTTTGAAACTTTATCTCCATCCATTTCCTTTGTTTTTTCAACAGCATGGAAGATGTTTTCCAGTACATTAAAAACATGACCACGTACATCGGCATGGTTAACCGCTGCCGTTACGGCTCCGCAGCTGTCGTGTCCCATGACTACAATAAGCGGCACACCTAAATGCTCCACTGCATATTCAATACTTCCTGCAGAATCACTTCCTATAACATGTCCGGCAGTTCTTACTACAAAAAGGTCACCTTCTCTATTGGCAAAAATAATTTCCGGGGGAAATCTCGAATCGGAACAGCTGACGATGACAGCGAATGGATGCTGTGCCTCTATAAGTTTTTTTCTCTGCTGAATGTATGCCTCACCACGCTCGGGATCTTCCATATGTTTTTTTATCATGGCGAGTCTTCTGTTGTTCCCTATATTCAGAAGTTCTAATGCTTTTTCATGTGTATGCAGCTGTTCCCCGTGACTCATAGTGTCTCCTTTAATGCGATGGTGAAATTAGTGTATTTATAGCATATATAATAAAAAGGTGTCTGGTTATGAAAATGTAAAAGTATAAAAAAAGCCCTGTCTCTTATGTGAAATTTATTTTAAGAGACAGAACTTTTTTAAAGTAAATAAAGTTTGTAAAAATCTAAATTAAGTCCGTTAAGCTGCCGGTGCTTTGTATGATGCATCTCCGAATCCAAGAAGAGGATAGCCGATAAATCCGAAAAAGAAAAGAAGACCAACTCCCCATCCCTTGCTTTTTCCGAAACATACTGCCAGATCCATGGATACAATTACAAATACAACAATGTTAACTATTGGTATAAGTAAAAGCACAATCCACCATAGCGGTTTACCGATTATCTGAAGAAGTATAATTATATTGTAGATGGGTACTATTGCTGCCCATCCAGGATGACCAGCTTTTTCAAAAACTTTCCACATACCGGCGATCCATGCGACAAAAATCAATAGAGTGATAATGTTTGACATGAGTTTAAATCCTCCTGAAATAGTGTAATTAGATCCGTAACAGTATTAAAGATCTTTATTAAAATGAAAGCTAATGAATAAATTTGGAAAAGGCAACTCCCTTATACTTTTTTTTTCATTTGTTGAGAATATAATATATCCCTTGTAAAAAACAGGAAAGTGTAATAGATTAATCATATTTCATTTGCTGCCGTGATTCTTTTTAAATCTTCATAAAATTTTGCATTACTTACTCCTATATATGGGGCTAACCAGAGAAAACCTATTCCTAATGTCAGAATGCAGAGCATCGCCCATCCGAAAAACCTTAAACCCAGGCAGAAATATTTCCATTTATATCCATCCATCATCTTTTTACTTCTTTCGATTGCATCTGATCCACTAATCGAATTATCATCTGCAAGTATATAAAAAGTCATAGAATAAGATAAAGCAGCAATAATCCCGGGTATTATCAGCAGCAGCATCCATAAAAGAACAAACACAAGCATTATCAGGTATGCTTCTAATGCCTTTACAAAATTATCAAAACCCTTAAATATCATTTCCAACTTAAATCCCTGATCGCGGGATATCGAAAGGTTTAACATTGCAAAACCGAGAGACAGCGGTCCGGTAATTATTAAGGAAGCAATAGGGCCTATCCAGGGTACAACCTGGATTAATCCAACAATGATAAAATAAACAAGATATATTCCAATTATTGATCCCCAGTTCCCTTTTAATGATTCCCTGGCCATTTTCATTAAGACAGCATTTGTTTCCACCATTGGTATAATCCTCCTGAAATAATAATATTGTATAAAAAGTTAAAAACAAAGAAAAAAAATAGAAATAAAACTCTTAGTAAAATTTGACCCATCTCATCTTTGTCGCTATAGTGTAGTATAGATTTTTAAACTTGTACAAAACAAAGGGATACAGATATGAAAAATGCAGATAATAATGGTGCTGATGTTCTGTGCGGGAATGATTCTGAAACAGGTCTCAGTCGTGAACATGCTGAGTTTCACAATTCCTACCGTGCTGAAAGAATTAAAGAAGATATACGGTTTCTTCAGGGAATATATAACGACAGGATCTCTATCACGCCTGAAGATGTTACCGTTGATTTTATAAATAATCTTAAAGTTCTCGGGAAGAATATCTACTTCTTTATTCTTGCCCTTGAGAATGATGTTACGCCGCAGGATTACATAAAAAATAAATTTGAGTTTTTACAGAACAATGTACCAAATGCCGATCCGCATCTTTTTTATCTGGCATGGAATGGACTTATCACAAACGACAGTTTCAAACGTCTTCTTCACCAGAGGTTTTCACTGGCAAGAATGAGTGATATACTCGTGCCGAAAAATATTCCGGCTTTCGGTGCAAGGCACACCCGCTACAGAACAAAGCTTGTTCTTGCAATTGAGGATATGCAGATAAATCCGGGTGGTGCAATGCGAACAACCGGACGAACTCTTGATGACGGCAGCGGTCTGCTGTTGAGAGAGGGGATAGTATGGCTTGATAACGGAAAAGGTATTCCGATTTATCCCGATGCATACGTTCCGCTTAATCAGGCGCAGATGATTACAATCCGTCATGGAAAATCAATTCACGAATCAGGGGGAGATAATCCTGAATTTGTAGGCTCCGGTGTCTGGGATACCTGGAGAAATAATAAACGCATCAGCGGATCAATTGGGAATAAACTGAAGGACAAGGGTGTTGATTCCGCAAGAGAGCTTGGAAAAGATTTCAAGGTAATGGCAGATCTTCTTGCTAAGGAGGGCTATCCATTGTGGAAGGCATCGGCAAAAAATCCGGTACAGGTTTACGGCAGTGAAAGTGAAAATACTGAAGAGACCGCGGTATGCTTCCTATCTGAGGCAGGTTTTACTGATATTTTATTTACTCCTCATTACGGTCTAAACTCCCAGAAGTATGGGGCTCTCACCAGTAAACTTAAAAATGATGTTTATAAGAAGATGCTTGAGGTTTATGGTCCCTCAATGTCTGGAACCGATGATGAAAAGAAAAAAATTGCAAAAGAACAGTTTAAAAACAGATTCTATCACTTCCCCGAAGGGGAGACTCTGATTGAAGCTGACTGGAGAATTGCACATTCATATGCCGATCTATTGAGAGCAAATCTCGGGAAGAGAGTCGTTCTATGCGATCACTCCGGCGCACTCCGTGTATTTGAGGCAGTAATAAGAACCCTCGATTTTGCCGAATACTCTTCGATAAAAGAGGGGCAGGACTCTATCATGGCAATGGTTTATCAGCCGGGAACTAATGTTCGATATGATTATATACAGAAGAAAGGTTATACATTGAGGAAGAGGGAGTAGAGGAAAAGCATTAACTTTAGTGTTATAGTTGACTCGGTTGTATTTCAATACTGAAAAATCCCCCGGCCTTCGGCCACCCCCTTTAATAAAGAGGGTTTTACTTTCTCTGTAAATAACCTCCTTTAACAAAGGGGGATGTTGAGCGAAGCGAAACGGGGGGATTTTGATCGGTTAAATAAAAAAACCAGTTCATTTGAACTGGTTTTTTTATTTAATAACATGTTACCCCCTCTTTTTTTAAAGAGAGGGGGCAGGGGGTGAGTTAAATTTTGTTGTTAGCTCTCAATGCTGCCACAACAACTTTTCGCATTATTTTTTCTTTACGTGACGCAGGTGCATCAAGACTCATTCTTTTTATGTATGGTTCTGCGATAGGCGGAATTGATCTGAAAAGCTCAAAAAAGATTTTCTTAAGTATTTCAGTTTTTCTTCTTCCGTTGAAAGCCTTTAGCGAACCTCCAATTACTATCTCTTCAGCTGTGAAATCAGTTCCAAAGGGGAATGGTACAAAATGTCCGTCCTGCTGGAAAGTCTTAAGCAATGATTCGATCTTCTGAGGATAATTCTGTTTGTATTCCGGAGCAAGTTTGAAATCCTCAGGAAGTTTTCCGTATTTTTTTGCTTCCTTGATAAGTTCATCCTGGAAACGTGAATCAGTTACTTTCAACATCTCTGCAATACATTCTCCATCCGGTTTTCCTCTTAGATTTGCAATACCGTATTCAGTTACAACTATATCTCTCATGTATTTAGGAATTGAGCAATGTCCGTATTTATACAATATACTGGATCTGATTTTTCCGGCAACGCTTCTTGTGCTTCTAAGCATCATAATACATCTTCCATCCGGAAGAGCGTGTCCCATGGCAACAAAGTTATACTGTCCGCCGATACCGCTTACAACACGCTGATCTTCAAGATAATCTGATGTCATGGCGCCCATAAGATTTGCCATCATCCCTGTGTTTACAAAACGGCCGTCTTTTCTCTGAAGTGAGCGGAGAACTTCATCTCCATAGAGCTGATTAACTTTTTCAACTCCGGACATTCCAAACTGCATTCTTTCTTCTTCGCTCATTGCGTTAAGTTCGTTATAGAAAGCGCGCGGTCCAAGGTAGAAGGCTCCAAGTATAACCTGTCCGTTTTTCAATTCTTTTCCTATAAGCTTTTTAACAGCAGTTAAATTTTTAGCGACTGAAAAATCTGCAGAATACTTAGTACTTCCATCAATAATAAATCCATCTTTAAACTTAAGACCCTCTTTTAGAATTCCGAAGTAAGTAAGCATCTTAAACTCGTCTTCTCTCAAACGTTCATGTATGCCGTCTTCTTTAAGAAGAAGATCGATAATGTTTGCCGGTATTTTATTAGCGGAGAGTTTACCTGCATTCAGTAGTTTCATAATAGGAATGCTTTCGTAAACTTTACGTTTAAGAACACCGGATTTGTAAAGCTGCATAAAGGCATCAACGAACATCTCTGATGAACCGTAGAGACCTTCTTTAAAAGTTCCAGTCCCGCCAAGCTCGGAGATAATATCCTTGTATTTGTGAGCAATACCGGTCTCCTCCAATACTCTGTTGTATTCAGCATTCTCATTATGCCTCATGCTTAGACCGGCTGCGATTGCATCACCAAGCGCCCCGATACCAACCTGGATGGTTCCTCCATCTTTGAAAAGTGTACTTACGTGCAGACCGATGGCATGGTCTTTTATATTTACAGAATCTTTCGGTGGTCCAAAAAGCGGGTAGTTAAATTCTGGACCGTGCAGAAGATGGTCATACGCTTTGGCATCATAAATCGCATCTCCATACATGAAAGGCATCTGGTCATTAACCTCTCCTACGATTGCGACTTTTTCACCTCTGGCTCTTTTCTCATGCATTAACTTATTTGTCTCAACACAAATGTCGGTATTACAGCCCATTGAGTACACATACTTGCCGTTTACCTTGCGGCATCCTATAAGCTGTCCGAATACATTTGTTCCAAAATCGATAGCGTCACGTACAACATGTGTATAGCTTGAATTGAGATGGTTCTGCTGAGAATGAGGTGTTTTAAGATTCGAGCCGGCTTTGCCGAAAAATTCATAAATCTCAACATTCTTTGGTCTTTTTCCTGCCCGGAAATCGAGCATATAGTCAAACTCCGGAGTTCCGTGAAAAACCCTCTCTGCAAGCGGTTCGATGAATCTTTTTTCAAGTTCGCTTTTACCCTTAGGGCGTTCAAGTGAAAGAGCTGTTACAATTTTCAGATTTATCGTCGGATCTTCTTTAGCTCTTCTGTAAAGTTCGTTAATAAATAAAATCGGTTTGCCTAATCCAAGAGTCATGGCGAATGTGATGTCTTTACCAATATAATTGATAACATCATCAACGCTCTTCTTAACGTCATTGTAAATCACACCTGTCTTTCCGTTCATTACTCACCCCGTAATTATAATGTAGTTTTTGGTACCAAAACATAAAGCGGCCACAACGATCGATAGACATTTCCATCCCGGGAGGACTATCGCCTTTGGAAAACCGGATTAGTTATGGTACAGTTTATTTGATTTAGTTAAAGTTTCTGAATTGAAAAATCTGATGAAAATATTATGTTTTTGTAATTAATAACATAATATGCTTTTCACCAACCTGTAGAGGCATTTGCAATTCAGTGGTTTCTGTTTTTTAAAAATATCAAATGCTGAAAATTCAAACTGAAATATCTTCCCGTCACAGACTGATGCGTCGGCGGGAAAAAGTATTAAGTACTTTCCGGCATTTATAAAATATTTTCAGCAACTTTAACATACATCTTATTAAATGTCAAAAATAAATACATTTGTTTATATTTATTTTCAATTTTATTTAATAAATCTGACATTCGATATGTTGTTTGTCGGTTTATTTTAGAGTGAATACTGAAAATCTGAAGAATGATGGATAGGAATAAGGTTCACAAAAAAGTACATTTATCACATAAAAGTTGGATTATTTTTGTATAGGGGGTTTGTGTACAAGATGCAGTCAGATTCGATTGTTTAAAATTCACCCCCGGCCACTCTCTTTGATAAAAAAAAGAGGGGAGATTCTGGAGG
The DNA here is from genome assembly GCA_964450405.1 of uncultured Leptospirales bacterium. Lineage (GTDB taxonomy): Bacteria > Spirochaetota > UBA4802 > UBA4802 > UBA5550 > WRGT01. Next base: position 141,896 of record CAYVCQ010000006.1, read on the forward strand.
TGAAATATTATGGAATGTTTTTTTTAAAAAGATTATACCTGTTCAGAAAATTTTTTCTGACACCCCCCTCTTTTTTTAAAGAGAGGGGGCAGGGGGTGAGTTAAATTCTTCCGTTTGCCCGCATGGCGGAGAGTACAACTTTACGCATAATTCTTTCCTTACGGTTTTTGGGATTATCCAGCTGCATTCTCTTTAAAAAAGGTTCAGCGTGAGGAGGAATAGAACGGAACATCTCTGCAATAAGGCCTCTGATAATTGCAGGTTTCTTTTTCGCAGTAAGAGCTTTAAGTGAACCTCCTATTGCGATCTCCTCTGCAGTGAAATCCGTTCCAAACGGGAATGAAACAAAATGTCCATCTGTCTGAAATGGTTTCAGCATTGCATCGAGTCTTTGCGGATTGTTCTGTTTATACTCAGGAGCAAGTTCGAAATCCGGAGCAAGTTTCCCGTGAAGTTTGGCTTCTTTGATCAGATCATCCTGAAAGCGGGAGTCTGTTATTTTCAGCAGTTCCTCAATAATTTTCGAATCGGACTTACCTCTTACATCTGCAATACCATACTCAGTTACAATAATATCTCTAAGGTGTTTAGGTACAGATGTGTGGCCGTAGTTATACATTATATTAGATTTAACTTTGCCCCCGGAATTTCTTGTGCTTCTGATCATCATAATAAGTCTTCCGTCAGGCAGAGCATGGGCCATTGAAACAAAGTTGTACTGTCCGCCGATCCCGCTTACAACACGTCCGTCCTGGAGAGCATCCGATGTAATAGCTCCAAAGGCATTCACCATCATTCCGGCATTTACAAAACGTCCGTCTTTTCTCTGTAGTGCGCGAAGTTCTTCGTCTCCATAGAGCTGGTTGACTTTATGTACGCCGGACATACCGAACTGCATTCTCTCTTCCTCGCTCATTGCGTTAAGAGAGTTATAGAACGCGCGTGGTCCGATGAAGAATGCGCCGAGTATTACTTTACCATGTTTTAATTCTTTCCCGAGATGCTTTTTGATTTCAGTTAAATTTTTTGCGACAGAAAAATCTGTAGAAATTTTTGTTTTTCCATCAATAATAAAGCCGTCTTTGAATTTAAGGCCTTCTTTCAGGATGCCGTATTCAACAAGCATTTTAAATTCTTTTTCTCTTATTACGTGGTGAATTCCACCTTCTTTAATAAGAAGTTCTATGATGTTTGCAGGGATTTTATTTGTGGAGAGTTTTCCTGCATTAATCAGTTTCATAATCGGGATGTTGTCATACACTTTTCTTTTCAAAACTCCGCATTTGTAGAGTTGGAGAAACGCGTCAACGAACATTTCTGATGAACCGTAAAGCCCCTGTTCAAATTTTCCGGTTCCGCCGAGTTTTGCGATTAAATCTTTATATTTTTCAGCAATTCCGGTTTCATTAAGCACCTTGTTATACTCTTCGTTTTCATTCTGTCTCATGTTAAGACCTGATGCAATTGCATCACCAAGGGCGCCGATACCAACCTGAAGTGTTCCTCCATCTCTTACAAGAGAGCTTACATATAGTCCGATAGCATGGTCGCGGATATTTACAGAATCCTTAGGCGGTCCGAATAATGGATAATTGAACTCCGGCCCATGGAGGAGTATGTCGTAATAACTTGCGTCATATACTGCATCGCCGTACATAAACGGCATCTGAGTGTTAACCTCTCCGATAATTGCGACTTTTGTCCCGTCTTCTTTTCTCTTTTTGTGCATTGCATCTATTGCTTCAATGCAGATATCGGTATTGCATCCCATGGAGTACATCATCTTGCCGTTGATTTTCTGTCCGCCAATAAGCTGTCCAAAGACATTGCATCCGAAATCCATAGCGTCGCGAACAACGTGAGTGTAGTTTGAGTTAAGGTGATTCCTCTGCGCTTCGGGTGAAGCCATATATCCGCCAGCTTTATTGAAGAATTCATAGATGGCAATATTTTTCGGCATCTTGCCCGCGCGGAAATCATGCATATAATCGAATTCAGGAGTTCCTTCGAAAACTCTGTCCACCAGAGGTCCCATAAATCTTTTTTCGATTTCACTTTTCATTCGCGGCCGTTCCAAAGCCAGAGCGGTAACAATGTTCAGTTTAATCGAGGAGTCTTCTTTAGCCCTTCTGTAAAGTTCATTAATAAATAAGATGGGTTTACCAAGTGCAAGAGTCATGGCGAAATTGATGTCGTTACCCATATAATTGATAACATCATCAACGCTTTTCTTTACGTCATTGTAAATCAGGCCTGTCTTTCCGTTCATCATTCACCCCGTAAAATTTAGTTTGGATGCTGCTGTAATATAAAACAGGCACACCATAAATCGCAATTCCTCCCCCTGGGGAAATTGATATGCTGAAAACCTGATAATGTATATTACAGTCTGCATTGGTAAAACTATCTGAATTAAAAAATTCTAATGGTGCCGAGTTGCATGTAAACAGATTTACACGGCATAAAAAATGCCCTCAGTCATTGAAGTCCTGTTCGTTTCAGCTAGTTTTTTATTATTTATTTTTTTGAAAATAATGTTAACCTAGATAGACATACATCTTATTAAATGTCAAAAATAAATAGATTTATTTATAGATTTTTTTTATTTATTAGGTATAATCTGACATTAAATGCGTTTTTGATCTGTTTATTTTACGGTCCATAATTAAAAGTGAAGAATTTCTGATGTGAATAAAGTTCGCAAAAAAGAACATCTCACATGTTTAAGTGATAAAATGCATATTCTGAGTGAATTCTTTTCATTTAAGAAGTAGAGAAGGGGTTGCGTAATAACAGTGGCTGGTTTTGTAAAAAATCACTGCCCCCCACGGGGTGTAGAGGGCAGTTTTATAAAAGTAAATTTTAAATTCTTCCGTTTGCCCGCATGGCGGAGAGTACAACTTTACGCATAATCTTTTCTTTACGGTTTGATGGATTATCAAGCTGCATTCTCTTTAAGTAGGGTTCTGCATGAGCCGGAACCGATCTGAACATCTCGCGAAGAAGACCTTTAATGACCGCAGATTTCTTCTTTGCTGTAAGTGCCTTCAATGAGCCGCCGATCGCCATCTCTTCCGCAGTAAAATCTGTTCCGAATGGGAATGGTGAAAAATGCCCTTCAGTCTGATATGGTTTGAGCATAGACTCAAGTCTTTGCGGATTATTCTGTCTGTACTCTGAAGACAATTCGAAATCAGGGGCAAGTTTTCCATTACGTTTTGCTTCTTTAATCAGCTCATCCTGAAATCGCGAATCGGTTACTTTCAAGAGTTCTTCAATTACCCTGGAGTCTGATTTTCCTCTGAGGTCTGCGATTCCGTATTCGGTTACGACTATATCCCGGAGATGCTTAGGAATTGAAGTGTGACCATAATTATAAACGATGTTCGATTTTGCTATTCCGCCGGAGTTTCTTGTGCTTTTTATCATCATAATAAGTCTTCCATCCGGGAGAGCGTGTGCCATTGCAACAAAGTTATACTGTCCGCCAATTCCGCTTATTACACGTCCATCTTCAAGCTGATCGGAAGTAATTGCTCCGAATGCATTTGCCATCATCCCTGCATTTATAAAACGTCCGTCTTTTCTTTGAAGCGAGCGTAGTTCTTCATCTCCATAGAGCTGATTAACTTTATTTACTCCGGACATTCCAAATTGCATTCTCTCCTCTTCGCTCATTGCATTAAGCGAGTTGTAGAACGCGCGTGGTCCGAGGAAAAAAGCTCCCAGAATAATTTTACCATTGAGCAATTTGCTGCCGAGAATATTTTTGACAGCAGATAAATTTTTTGCATCAGAAAAATCGGCAGTGATTTTTGTATTTCCGTCAATGATATAACCATCTTTGAATTTAAGTCCGGATTTTAGTATGCCATATTCAGTCAGCATTGTGAATTCTTTTTCCGATATCTGCGGATGAATCCCCTCAACTTCGAGAAGAAGTTCAATTATATTTGAAGGTATTGTTTCTGTTGCAAGTTTACCTGTATTGATAAGTTTCATGATCGGGATACTGTCATAAACTTTGCGTTTTAGTACTCCATTTTTATAAAGCTGTAAAAATCCATCAACAAACATCTCGGATGATCCATAGAGTCCCTGTTCAAATTTTTCTGTTCCGCCAAGTCTATCAATTATAGGTTTATATTTATCAAGAATACCGGTTTCTTTCAGTACCCTTTTATACTCTGAATTTTTACTATGCCTCATATTAAGGCCGGAAGCAATTGCATCTCCAAGAGCACCTATGCCGATCTGGAGAGTTCCTCCATCTTTAACAAGAGAACTTACATAAAGTCCTATTGCATGATCCTTGAGGTTTAACGAATCTTTAGGTGGTCCAAACAACGGATAATTGAACTCCGGTCCCTGAAGAAGAATATCGTATTTATCGGCACCTGCCACTGCATCGCCATACATAAACGGCATCTGCGTATTTACCTCTCCGATGATAGCAACTTTAGCTCCTTCTTCCCGTACTTTTTGAAGTTCTTCTATTATCTCAATGCAGCAATCGGTGTTGCATCCCATTGAGTACATCATCTTCCCATTAATTTCCTGACAACCAATAAGCTCTCCGAATACATTGAGGCCTGCATCCATAAGATCGCGAACAACATGAGTGTAGTTAGAGTTAATATGATTTCTCTGCGCTTCAGGTGATCCCATAAATCCGCCTGCTTTACTGAAAAATTCATAAAATTGGACATTCTTTGGAAGCGTTCCGTTGCGATAATCGAGCATATATTCAAACTCCGGAGTCCCCTCGAAAATTCTGTCAACGATTGGACCAAGAAATCTTTTTTCGATCTCACTTCTCATCCTTGGCCGTTCCAGTGCAAGAGCCGTCATTATATTAAGTTTAATCGAGGAGTCTTCCTTCGCCCTTCTGTAAAGTTCATTGATAAATAATATCGGTTTACCAAGAGCAAGAGTCATTGCAAAGTTGATATCGTTGCCGATATAGTTGATTACATCATCAACGCTTTTCTTTACATCACTGTAAATTAAGCCGGTTTTTCCGTTCATTTCATCACCCCATTAAATTTAAATTTAACCTGAATAAAATGCATGTATACATAAACCGGCAGTATTCTTTCTCCGCCGCGCCGAAGGCGCGGCGGAGAGTAATTTTATGACCAGTTTATGTGTACCGCAAAAAATTTAATATGTCTTCAAGCTGGGATAACTATATGATGAGTATGATTATATTGATATAATCGTAGGGATTATATTTTTATAAGTGGATAACTTATTAATTTGTAGGTTTATCACCTACAGAAAATTTTTAACTCATACTCTCGGTCCCTCTCTCTTTGAAATAAAAAGAGGGGAGGTTGAAAGAGAAAAACTTTAATCTGTATTTTGTATTATAAAGAATCTGAAAAAAGTTTATAATTTTTTTTACGAAGCCCCTCTTTTTTTCATCAAAGAGAGGGGCGAGGCAGCAGCCGGGGGTGAGTTTTAATAATTAATTACACGGTGAAGTTTCTAGTGATCACCGGTATTGCCTGTGAATTCCGCAGTCCAGAGCATTGCTTCCCGCACAAGGGCTGCCGATGATGTAATTCCCAGTTTCAGTTTAATTCTTTCGCGGTAAGTGCCCACAGTTTTTACATTGATTCTCAGCTGAATTGCGATTTTACCAGTGGAGTATCCGCTTCCTATGAGACGGAAAATTTCGAGTTCTCTATCTGTTAGAGATTCAATGCCGGATAATTTATGTGCGGAGCTGCGGCTGATTGCATGATCGACAATTGCACTGGTAACTTCTTCGCTCATATACCACTTTCCGCTCATTGTTGTACGGATAGCATCAATAATTGATCCCGATGCTTCATGCTTCATTATATATCCCGATGCACCGGCAGCGAAGGCGCGGTGCGCATACTGCATTTCATCAAGCATGGATATTACCAGTACAGGAATATTATTCGTAAGTTTTTTTATATCTTTAATCAGATCAATGCCGTTACTGTTTTTAAGAAGAAGATCTACTATGATAATATCGGGTTCGGATTTTTTAATCAGACGCCATGCTGTTTCGGCATCTTCAGCATCACCGCAGACATACATATCTTTTTCCTGAAGAATAAGTTCTTTCAGTCCCATGCGGAAAACAGGGTGATCCTCAACGATAAAAATTTTAATTCTGGAGTTTAACTGCTGACTTTTTTTTATCATATTGCGCATTCTTTTTTATTACTTATTTTTGAATCAAAAATTTCTATCTGCACGATTGTCCCTTTGTTTTTTTTAGAACTGATTTCAAAAAAAGCACCGAGCATTTCGGCCCTGTACTTCATAATCTTGCGTCCTATGCCGGGAGAAGTTTTAGTCACATTAAATCCTTTCCCGTCATCCTCTATCCTGACCAGAGATCGGGGCGGATGAAACTCCATAAAAATAGTGATGTTCTCTGCATGTGCGTGTTTTACGGCATTATGTACCGCTTCTTTTACGATAAAATAAATATTTTTTGAATGTTCGCTATTTCCGTCGGGACTTTCACCTTCAATAATAAATCGGCATTTTACACCGAACATCGATTCAGTATTCCGGATAAGATCATGTATTGCCGATTCCAGTCCATAGTCTGTCAGATGCACAGGGCAAAGCACTTTTGCGAAACCCCTGGTTTTGTCCACTGCTTCGATGACGAGTTTTCTGATCTTTTCAACATCTCCTGCGGTTGCCGATTTTTCTTTTGTTAGCTTTTTTGTTATAACGCTGAGAAGAGCTTCAATCCCCAGGAGATGGGGCGCGAGGTCATCATGAAGATCAAAGCCGATCCTGCGCTGCGACTCTTCGCTAATATGAATAATCTCTTTCTCAAGTTCTCTTCTTGCTGTAATATCCATGATTGAAGCTATCCGGTATGTTGTGCCGGGAATTACACCGATGGTTATATACATCAGAAAAATCTCACCTTTTTTATTCTTCACTCTGAATTCATAATTTTTAGGAGCGCTGTGGGGAGATTGACTCCTGAGAGCGTTATATTTTATCATCATATCAAGATCTTCTTTAAGGATAAAATCCTTCCAGCTTATTTTTCCTTCAACTTCTTCCTTTGTATATCCCATCAGTTCTGCGAACCTTGAATTAACCTTCATCATGATAGTGTTTTCATCAAAGATCAAAGTGAGGTTTTCCGTTGTTTCAAACAGGGCGCGATAAACGGAGTCGGATGGTATTCCGTTGTTAAGAAACTGTTCAAGATCGTGGTGAGGTTTTTGTTTTTTCATGGCACCGGGATTAGGGTATTAAATTTAGAGTATTATTTTAGACGGTCTCTTTATGGAAACTGTTTAGAAAAATCTGATATTGTTTCAATGTTTCTATTCAATCAGAGGGGTGGATTAAAAAATTATCAAGTACTATTTATCGGGATTATGGTGCTTTAAATTATTAAAAGCCGATTTAATAAAATCTATCAGGAAAATTTGTCGTTTTTTTGCGAGTATTGTTTTTTAATATTTAATGCTTTTTAAAAGAGTCATAATGGGTAAAAATATGCGGTGATCTGTCTTTCTATTGTTCAGGGCTTTACAGATGTATATTTTATATATAGTTTTTCTCCAAATACCAGCTTTTAGAGATGAATTTGTAAAAATCTCTTGTAAAAAGAAAAATAGGTAATTAACTGACCAAAAATTTTAAAGGCATTATAAAAATGTATTCAAATGTAAAACAGTACAAAAACAGGGGGGATGTCCCTGTAGATATAGAGCAGATCAGAAAGCTTTTTATAATGCCTGACTCTGCAGATAAGTTTAATGAGTTCGGTAATGAACTTCTTGATCTTATACACAATTTTTTTGCTGAAAAAGGGGGGATTCACAGCTCAATACTGCTTCCTGATCTGGCAAAACTCTTTTCAAAAACAGATGTTCCCGATGCACCTCATTTGCTGAAAAATGTTCTCTATGAAATTAAAACAAACGTTATCGCGCACTCTGTGAAGGTAGCTAATCCTTATTATATCGGGCATATGACAAGTGCTGTACCTTATTTTATGGTACTGCTTGAAATGATTATCGCCGCATTAAATCAGAATCAGGTTAAGATTGAGTCGGCGAAGGCATCAACATTTCTTGAGAAACAGTTCCTCTCATGGATGCATCGTATAATTTTTAACCGATCTCCGAAGTTTTATAAAAACAATATTCAGAACCGCGACACTGTTCTGGGGAACATGACACTCGACGGGACAATGGCAAATCTTACTGCACTGATGACTGCACGTAATATTGCATTCGGTCCGGATGACAAATTTCCGGGTATAAGAGAAGCCGGCCTTTTTGAGGCTTACAAGTATTACGGTTATGATAGAGCTGTTATACTTGTTTCAAAGAGGGGACACTATTCAATCGATAAAGTAGGCCGGACCCTCGGTATAGGAAATCAGAATGTTTTAAAAATACCGGTAGATTCCAAAAATAGAATCGATCTGATAAAACTTGAAAAGACAATTATTGAGATAGAGGCTGCAAATAAAGCCGGCGGACCACAGACCAAAATTCTCGCAATGGTTGGTATTGCCGGTACAACTGAAACCGGAAATATTGATAATCTAAAAGAGATGGGGCATCTTGCAAAAAAATACAAAATATTCTTTCATGTGGATGCCGCATGGGGCGGTTCAGTTTTACTGGCCGATGAGTACAGATATCTTTTCGCAGGAATTGAGAATGCCGATTCTGTAACTGTGGATGCACATAAACTTCTTTACGCGCCGCCTTCACTCGGAATGGTTTTCTTTAAAAATGGCACAGAGCTTCGTGCTATGCAGCATTATTCCAATTATATAATAAGACCCGATTCAATGGACCTTGGGCGTCATTCTCTTGAGGGTTCGCGTCCCTTTGCTTCACTTAAACCATGGGCGACAATAAAAATATTCGGACGTGACGGATTTAAACTTATATTTGATCATGCATTTCAGCTGACATCAGTTCTCAGAGGACTTGTTGATGTGCACTGTAACTTTGAATCTATGAATCAGCCTGAACTTTTCATTTTTAATTACAGATTTATACCGAAAAAAATTCAGGAAAAACTGAATAAGCTTATGGCTAAAATTGAAAATGAAGAGCTTAATGAGCGCAATGATGATCTGATAAAAACAAAATACCTTCATAAAATTGAAAATATTAATATGGCGCTTAATGATCTTAACACCGAACTGCATAAAGCTATAAGGGAGGAGGATGAGAGTTTTGTATCAAGAACGATGATAGATTGTCCTCAATATTTCTACCAGGACTGCGTTGTTCTTCGTGCTATTACGATTAATCCTCTGACAACTCCGGAGATACTTCAGGAGATCATTGAGCAGCAGAATAAACTCGGGCTCAAAATATATAAAAGCGGTTTTGAGGGGAGATTCAGTAAACTTTAATACTTACTGAGTTTCAGGGAGCAGCTCTATTTTTAAAATTATTATTGACAACTGCTGGCAATAATAATATTGACAGTATAAGAGAAAAAAATGAAATCACGAAACCTTAATAATTTATTACTCAGTTTACTCCTTCTCAGCCTGCTTAAAGCCGGCGCCGGTTCGTGATGTCTACTGATAAAAAGCAATTTTAGAAGGCCGTCACGAAAACCAAGTGACGGCCTTTTTAATTTATAAGTAAAATGGAGAATATTTATGAACGGAGATAAGATTTATATTTTTGATACAACCCTGAGAGATGGAGAGCAGTCTCCCGGATTCAGCATGAATATGGAGGAGAAGCTTATATTCGCTGATCAGCTTGAGAGACTTGGAGTTGATATAATAGAAGCAGGTTTTCCTGTAATATCTGACGGCGATTTTGAGGCGGTGAGTCTTATCGCTGAAAAAGTTAAAAGGGTACAGGTTGCGGGTTTAGCCCGTGCCGGTGCGAAGGATATTGAGTCAGCAGCAAGAGCTCTTGAAAAGGCTGTGAATCCGAGGATTCATACATTTATCTCAAGTTCGGATATTCATATTGAGTATCAGTTAAAGAAGACAAGAGATGAAGTGCTAAGGCTGGCAGTTGATGCTGTTAAGCTTGCCTCAACTTTTACAAAAAATGTTGAATTTTCAGCAATGGATGCAACCAGAAGTGACAGAAAGTACCTTGCTGAAATGGTACAGGCAGTAATAGAGGCCGGAGCTACGACAGTAAATATTCCGGACACCGTGGGGTACACTATTCCTAATGAGTATTATAGTCTTATAAAATATCTTTATGACAATGTGAAGAATATAAATGAAGCTGTAATTGCAGTGCATTGTCATAATGATCTTGGTCTTGCCGTGGCAAACTCTATCTCCGCAATCCAGGCCGGAGCACGTCAGGTGGAGTGTACCATAAATGGTATAGGCGAACGTGCAGGTAATACTGCTATGGAAGAGCTTGTGATGGCAATCAAAACAAGAAGCGACATTCTGAATGTTTATACTGATATAAATACTAAGCTGATTATACCTTCGAGTAAACTTCTTGTAAACATCACCGGTGTGTCAGTTCAGCCGAACAAGGCGATTGTCGGAGATAATGCCTTCGCGCATGAATCAGGAATACATCAGGATGGTATGCTGAAGCATGCTCAGACCTATGAGATCATGAAACCGGAAGATGTTGGTATCACTAAATCAAAACTAGTGCTGGGGAAACACTCCGGAAGACATGCTGTGCTTACAAGACTGCAGGAGCTCGGATACGAACTGAAGCCCGATGAACTTGATTCTTTCTTTACCAGGTTCAAGTGTATTGCCGACAGGAAGAAGGAGATTTTTGAAGAGGATCTCATCGCCATCATAGGTGAAGTTCTTCATAAAATGGATCACAAGTGGAGATATACAGTGGGGAATGTTCAGATATCTACCGGACTCTTCTCTCCCCCCATGGCGCTTGTAAATTTAAAAGATCATGAGAATAACAATGAAGAGGTGTTCGAAGTAGCCAATGGCAATGGAGGAGTTGACGCCGGAATCAATGCTGTTAAGAAAATTACAGGTACAAAGGCATATATTAAAGCTTTCAATCTTGTTGCTATCACCGGGGGATCCGATGCTCTATGTGAAGTCTCTGTTACTGTGGAGGAGGAGTATAACGGATCTATGCTGAAAGTATTCGGCAATGGAATGAGTATAGATATTTCAGTGGCCGGAATTTTCTCCTTTGTTGATGCTATCAATAAAATTGATTATATGAAAAAAACCGGAGTCCGGAAACTTTCAATGATTGAAGAAGGTGTGTAAGCTAAAGTAGTTTAATGCGCCCTTATCCTGAAGGCCCCCGCACCCCCGGAGGGGGCAAGGATAGACAATACATCTGAATATTTCTTACTTAAGATAATTTCCGCTTTGCCCCCTCCGGGGGTGCGGGGGCTTGGGAGAAAGGTCAGTAGTGTTTTTGTATATCAGACTTTTAACTTAAGATAAGGGAGTAAAAAACTCACAGTAACTCAGGATCTCTTCATTCTCAATGATGCGTACACCCGGAGAATTGAGTACCGCAGCCTCGGCCATTGCAGTGGCAATTTTGTCTACATTAACAGACCGGTATCTGCGGAAACCTCCGACTAGTAGCGGATTTACCAGAGTCATTACTTTTCTAAAAAAAAGTTCAGCCGGTCTCGATTCAATTCTCGGACCTTCAAGAAGTCCAGGCCTCACTATTGTAAGACTTTTAAAATTCAGATTGATAATGGCATCTTCAAGTTCGCCCTTAACTCTGTTGTAGAAAACAGAAGATTTGCTGTTGGCTCCAAGTGCCGACATTAGTATAAATCTCTCCACACCCTGCTCTTTGCATGCCTCTGCAAACATAAGGTTATAGTGATAATCAACTCTGTAGAAATTTTCCTTTGATCCTGCTTTTTTTATTGTGGTACCAAGGCAGGTGAATGCTGTATCAGCTTTGAATTTTTCGTAATGGATCATATCAAAATCTGTTTTTATAAAGTTCAGACCCTTCTGTTTTTCATCCGGGATCGTCCGGACAAGACAGCTTATATCTGTAAACTCATCCCGTGCAAGAAGTTCTAAAACTAAGCTGCTCCCGGTAAGACCTGTCGCTCCGGCTATTACTGCTTTCATATAGATTATTTCCTTTTATTATGTTTATTGTTTGGTAAGTACCCGCAAACTAGTGGTAAAAATTGTTCTCCGCCGCGCCAAAGGCGCGGCGGAGGCAGAATACCGCTGGTTTGTGAACAGTTACATTGTTTGTATTATATAGATAGGTTTTATTGTGTCAATGATTTATGTTAAGCGTAAGTATTCAGATTGGATCCTTTTAAAAGAGAAAGGCTGTTTTTATTGATATTCCTGTTGTCATTATAGATCTGATTTTTTGCTTCAAATTCCATGGAGATGGCTGCATTAAGAGCCTGAAAATCCTGAGAGGATGGTGCTCCCGGCGCCATTGATGCTTTTTTGAGAGCCTCTGCCTTTGCAATAGCATCCTCCGGTGTTCTGGAGTTCCCCGTTGAAAGTGTAACTTTTCCGCCCGTGGCATATGCTTTACCGTCAGGTCCAATGGTATAATCAAGCTGTGACGATCCTATTTTAATCAGATCCGGGCTTGTGCTGTGAGCCAATTCATGAACACGCACTTCTTTATCACGGCTTTTAAGCTGGTCAATAACTCTCTGTTCGTCTGAGTCAGGATTGGCTGGATTCTCCTTCCTGGCAACAAGAACCTGATTACCCGTCAGTTTCCCGATGATTTGAGTATTCCCTGAAATCATAAATATCCTCAGTCCTGATTATCGGTATCTGATTAGTTAATCTTTAGAAAAATAACAAGTGAAAATAATTAAAAATTCCATGCCAATCAGGCTCTTCCCTGCGCCGGATGCGCTAGAGGAAATAAAATTTACCACCTATATATATTCAGGCAGGAATTACATATATAAAATATTTATTTAGAGTTTTATATATGGGCGAGATTTAAATTCATGACTCATTTAATATCAATTGTTATATTCTTCTATGATTTACATGGCGGGGATTAGAGGTAATTTAGAAGTTGTTTTTAAGTAAATTCAGTAATAAATATGTCTCTTCACTTGACATTTACCTGAAAATGTATGATATTTCAGATAATCATTAAATTATAATTAGTAGCAATAAATTGAATTTAATAAAAACCGGAGGGTCTATGGGCAGTGAACAAAGAAGATATGAAAGAATAATAATACCGGGAGATGTATTAATTAATCACCGGGAGAATACAATTCTTTGTCAGATAGAAAATATCTCAAATTATGGTGCTTATCTGAGGGTGGGGAATCCTCTTCATATTGATGGAATACAGATAGGCGATAACGTTACTTTCACCATTACCACTCCTAACATTGCTACCAGAGAGATTTCTGGACAGATATTGCGTCAGACGATGGAAGAAGAAACTATTTTTATTGCAGTTTATTTTATTCAGCCATATACCTTTGATTGACGTGAAAAAAAATTATATAGTAATGTAAAGAGAAGGTAAACCAATGGAATGGGAAAACAGGCTATCTGTAGGCATTCAGCAATTTGATGATCACCACAAAGAACTTATAAGAATAATTGCAGAGTTAAGAGAATCAAAAAATAGCGGGGAAAATCATGTTTATTTGAAAAATCTTCTCTTTGAGCTTTTAAGTTATACAAAATACCATTTTACCGCTGAAGAGAGAATCATGGAAAAATTTAATTATCAGCAGTTAAATGAACACAGACTTGAACATCATAAGCTAACCGAACAGGTGGAAAATTTTCTTGAAAAATATTCTGAAGGAAAAAGTGATTTAGACGAACAGCTGTTTGAATTCCTGAAGAAATGGCTCTTTGAGCATATTCTTCAGACGGATAAAAAAATGGGCAATTACCTACAGATAAGAGGAGTAAAGTAATTACATTACTCCCGGTCATCATTTTTAAATAAAATAATATAACAGGCGGCGGATATGTCCCATTTTACAACAAGGTCGGGTTATCAGACCTTAGTAGAAAGATTGAATAAATTTCCACTTGGAGTAGTGGAATCTGATACACTCTATGAGATACTGAAAGAACTTGTTACAGAGAAAGAAGCAGAGCTCCTCTCACTTCTGCCGATCAAACCGTTTATTGCCGCGAAGGCAGCAAAAATCTGGAAGATGAAAATTACCGATGCGCGTAAAATTCTGAATGATCTGTGCGATAAAACAATGCTTGTTGATATCGAGAACGCCGATGAGCCTCAGTATGTTATACCTCCTCCCATGGCTGGTTTCATTGAGTTTTCGCTGATGCGGCTCGGTAATGACAGGAACCAGAAGGTTCTGGCGAAACTATATCATCAGTACATGAATGTCGAAGAGGCGTTTGTTAAGGAATTGTTCACAACCGGTGATACCAAACTCGGGCGTGCCTTTGTAAATGAACCGGTTCTTGCGCGAAGTGAAGTGCTTGATGTGCTCGATTATGAAAGAGCTAGCGAAGCGATAAAGACAGCTACTCATACTGCAATAAGCACATGTTACTGCAGGCACAAGATGATGCATGCAGCAAAGGCATGCGATGCACCGCTTGATATATGTATGACATTCAACAGCACAGCTTATTCACTTGTAAAACACGGATCTGCGCGTGCCGTTGACAAAAAGGAAATGCAGTCTCTTCTGGAGACCGCGTATGAAAACAATCTTGTACAGTTCGGTGAAAACCAGCAGGAACGGATTAATTTTATATGCAATTGCTGCGGCTGCTGCTGCGAAGCTATGCTTGCCCAGAAACGTTTTGCTATTTTAAACTCAATAAATACAACGAATTATCTCCCGGAGGTGGTGGAAGATAAATGCACCGGCTGCGGAAAGTGTGTTGAAGTCTGCCCGGTTGAATCTCTGTCTCTTGTATCTGCGGGAAATCCTGAAAATAAAAAAAAGAAAAAAGCAAAACTTGCTGAGCATCATTGTCTTGGATGCGGAGTCTGTGTAAGAGCATGTCCGCATGACGCACTGAAATTGGTTAACCGGAAGGTTAAAGTTATTACTCCGGTTGACTCGGTGCATAAAGCAGTTATGCAGGCCATTGAACGCGGAACACTTCAGCATCTTATATTTGACAATCAGGCAATGTGGAACCACCGTGCTCTTGCTGCAATACTTGGAGTAATACTTAAACTTCCGCCTATAAAACAGATTTTAGCATCAGAGCAGGTGAAGTCGCGGTATATGGCTTCTTTAATAAAAAGGATGAATGTGTGATCAGAAAGATCTATATTTTATTTTTGTTGTTTCCCTTTGCGCTTTGCTGCTCAACATCTGATCGCGGGGAGATCAACTCTGTAATATCGCAGACATTTAAAGGTGACCGCCTTCTTCATGAAGGTGTAAACAGAATATTTGTTGATAAAATTTATGACGGGAATATCAATAGTTCTGTTAAAGAAATATTCGAAAGCTCGCTGAGGACAAAAATTAATCTCAATAACAAGCTCACGGTAGTTGAATCCCGTGAAAACAGTGATCTGATACTGAAAGTATTTATCACTGAATTTACATCCGAGCCTGTAAAATTCAGTTCTTCAGGTGTAACCGAAGAAACAAAATTAAAAATGGACTCATTCATCTGGATTCTTTCTTCATCAACAGGTGAGGAGCATATAAGAAAAAAGAGGGTCTGGTCAGAGCAGTTCTATTCAGATATAAATTCTCCTGTCATGAGCGAATTCAGAGCAATAACTGTTTTGACAGAACAGCTTGCTGACCGGATTGTTTCAGTTATAACAACAGGGCGGTATCAGGAGGATTCTCGTAAATAGCGGCACTTCATTACAGACTTTGGCCTTGATTTTGTTTTCGTTGTGTTGCATAAAAAATTACTTCGGCTCAAATGATTATACTTATATGTTCTAATAATTTATTATCGAGTATTATCCTTTCCCCTGTGTTACGTATTATTAAAATTCTCTTTTTCATGATTAATCGCAGCAGCGTTTTTCTAAAAAATCTGCTGATGATTTTTATTTACTTGAAATTCGTAGAGCTTCTATGCAGATAAGTATTCTAAATAAGAGTATAAATTAATTGTTTAACACAGGAGACCTTTTATGACTGTAAAAGTAAAATGTATAAACTGCGGCACCATGGTTCACGAATTTACTGCAGAGTGTCCTAACTGCAAAAAACCTGTTGCTAATAGAGATGCACCAACAAATCAGACAGACTCTCCCTGGAAAATGAAAAAAGTTGATCATGGTAAAAAAATCCCGATAATACCTATAATGGTCGTTGTCATTGCAGTGATTGCTGCAGGCATATATTTCCTGGTTTTTAAAAAATAATTTTCGTATATGATGCAAAATCACACAGCTGATTTTGCATCATATACTTCGAGAAACTTTATCTAAGACCAATCAGCCTCGCATCTCTAAGCGGAGTCTCGCTAAATAATCCGGGAGAGATCACTCTATCGCAAATACGTGCCACTTCGGGCGTTTATGACTCTTGTTGAAATCATTCTCTGTTGAGCGGAGAGCTTTTTTCTTCATCTCGATTCCATCGTAAAAAAATATAAAGTCCATCTGTCTGTCTTTTTTATTCACTTCAGAAGTGTACAGTTGTGCAATACCGTTAGCAGGGATTAAATTTCTTCCCATAATTTTTTCCATTGGGAATTTTATCCCTTTGAAATTAACTCCCGGTTCATATGCCTTGTAAACTAGTTCAGAACATACCAGCGAAGAGTCGGTGAGAAAATCAAAGTCAAAGTCATAGGGTCTTCCGCTATATTTGAATGCTCTGATAAGTGCTTTGGCAATTTCTCTTTTGGCAAGTCTGGGTCTCAGTACAGCCAGTGAGTCGCATGAGGCTGAGTGTTCCATCGATGTAAAGAGTACGCCCTCACCGATTGCCTCAATAACTCTGGGCATATGGCTGGTACTGTCTGGAGTTATGCAGAGTGGATAGCCGGATGTGCTTTTTTTCAGGATATCTTCAATCGAGTTTAAGCCTTCCTCCTTCAGCAGTGAATCTATATCTTCACCCTTGAAGAAGTTTTCTCTCTCCTGAGGTGTACCTATATAGATTGCAGCATGTGTCCAGTATCCGGGGATTCCGATATTAGTAAGATACCACTCCCGTCTTTCCAGCATGATGTCTCCAGGTTTCATTTCTCCGGTGATTTCGGAAATCTGCTTATCTGTGATGAGACTTCTGTGAATTCTGTAAACTTTTACGTCACCCGCCAGGTTTGATATCCCTTTTTGAGCAGGGAACCAGGTTTTTTTACCTGCATTTTTAAGTATATCAGCACCATTTTTTAATGTGAGAGTTTCACCTTTCCATGTTCCGAATTTCCATATTTTCGAGCTGTCATCTTTTATACCTTTTGCGATGTCACTATTGGATGATTTGCCGTATCCGATGCTCACTGCCTCAAATGCAGCAAATTCAGAAGCAATAGCGACATTGAGAAATCTGAATTTAAAACTGTTATATGTACCTGCGGGGAGACCGATTTCCGGTACGCTATCGTTTAGAACCACGTCGAGTCCCGGTACCTTTTCTATCTTTTCAATAAAATCGAGCGCAAATCTATATTGCATCAGCATTGAGGCTCTGCAGATGTTAAAAGAATTTTTCTGCAATTCCGATGGTAATTGTGTATAATCACTATGAAAAGAATTGATAGAGTCAATGGCCAGAAAGTAATCACATGTACTTTTCCATATTGACTTTATCTCTTCCCTGGCTGGAGCAGAGATCATTCCCGAGGAGTTGGCTCCTGCAGATAAAAAATTGTTTTCAGATTTTAAATATGCTGAAATTGATTGGAGTCCATTACGATAAATTACAAGTGATTCCATATCAATTTTCTGTTTCATGATCAATTGGTCTTCCGGCAGCAGGGCCAGCTGACTTGGATTTTTTTCAGCAGAAAATGCTGTTGAAGATAGTAATACAATAATCAGAATTTTTTTTATCATGGCTCACCGCTCTAAAAAGTTTGTATAATGAATTACATATGTATTGATTTTAGTCAAGCGCAAAGAGAGCTTTTCTCAATGAATGCACTAATATATATTCGTCCTGTCTATGTCGAAGAAGGGGAGACGGATGAATTGAAGATTCCATCAATAACCCTTAATCTGATTGACAAAAAGCTGATTAAGGGTTATATTTAATCTGCTGATATTAGATTTTCATCCCTGTTTTTCTCTCCGGATTTAGCGGATGTAAATGCTTTAGAATTCTAATTAGATAAGTCGCTTATATAGGTGTTAATATTATGATCAGTCAGGTGAAATCAAAAAGGGTTTTATCATTTCTTGCACGGTTCGTATTTCCCACGGTGGTAACCATTGCGCTTTTTCTTACAGCCTTTTTCTCAATAATTATCCCGACGATTGAAAAAAACAGTCTTGACCGTAAACGCGAGATGATACGTGAGCTTACAACGTCGGCATGGAATATTTTTGCCAAACTTGACCATGATGTACAGAAGGGGATAATCTCAAAATCGCAGGCACAGCGCGAAGCAATCGATCAGGTACGCAGTCTACATTACGGCCGCGAGATGAAGGATTATTTCTGGATAAATGATATGCATCCCCGAATGGTGGTGCATCCTTACCGTCCGGATCTAAATGGTAAAGACCTCTCTACATATACAGATCAGGAGGGGAAACGGATTTTTGTAGAGATGGTGAAGCTCGTTCAGAGTGAAGGAGATGGTTACGTTGAGTATATGTGGCAGTGGAAGGATGAGCAGAAACGTATACTCCCGAAGATTTCATATGTAAAAGGATTTACTCCCTGGGGATGGATAATCGGTACTGGTATTTATATCGATGATGTAAAAGTGGAAATCGCATCGATAACAAATGATTTAATCAAAATTTCTTTATTCATTCTTCTTGTTATAGTACTTCTTCTTATTTTTATTGCGGAACAGAGTTACAAGGCGCTGCAGGAACAGCAGGCCGCAGAGATTGCACTTCGTGAATCAGAAGAAAAATACAGGACTCTTGTTGAATCCGCGGCTGAAGGTATGTTTATGGCGCTGGAGGGGCGGTTTATGTACGTAAACCAGACCATTGCGGATATGATGGGATACTCCAAAGATGAATTGTCAAATATGAATACTGCGGATATTTTTTCCGGCTTTGATGAACTCCCCTCAAAACAATATATACAGGATCTCCTCGAAGGGAGATCTGTTCCGGAAAGGTTCGAAGCTCGTCTTAAAACCAGATCCGGATCGATATGTGATGTTACTCTTTCTGCAACTCAGATATCCTTAGGCGGAAAAATCGGATTTATGGCGGTTGTATCGGATATCACAAATAGAAAAAAAGCTGAAGATGAACTTGGTGCAAGCGAAGAGAAATTCAGGACAATGGCGAACAATATTAACGTCGGTTTTTTCAGGATGACCACGGATAAGAATCCAAGATTTATAGAGGCTAATCCGGCTCTTGTAGAGCTCCTTGGTTACGATTCAAAAGAGAGTCTTCTGGCAGCGCCAGTTTTGAGTTTTTATGTTAATCCGGATGAGTATAAAAGTCTCTCTCCGAAGGCCGGCGAGAGCGGTCTACGACGCGAAGTTGTAAAATTCAGAAGAAAAAACGGATCGGTGTTTAACGCATCAATCTGGGGAGTCAGAATAGATGATGACGGAGAGGATGTCAGGTATTTTGACGGAATTATGGAAGATATAACAGAGGTCATAGATAGAGAAGAAAAGTCTGATAAACTTATATCAGAAATGCAGTCGACTCTTATGTTTTTCGGTCAACAGCTTTCTACTCTGAATGCCCGGAATGTTGTCATATGCTCATCATTGACAAATGTCAGAGATGCAGTCCGTATAATGGAGGATCAGAATACCGATATACTTCTTGTTCAGAATGAATCAGGAGCAAATTGCGGTGTTCTGACAAATCACGATTTAAGGAAGGCGCTTATCGCTTCAGGTTCCGGCGCCCAAAATCCGGTTTCAGAAATAATGACTGAAAAAATATTATCTCTGCCGGGACAGTCTTCAGTATTTGATGCATGGGTTATGATGAATCAGAATGACATTTTTCATCTATATATAACAGATAGTAACGGCGTGATAACCGGAGTCTTTAATGGAGATGATATTCTGGCTATTCAGAATTATTCCCCTTCAGTTTTACTTCATGAAATTCAGAATTCGACAACACCGGAGGAGATTATAAAGCTGAATAAGATTCAGCCGTATATTATAACAACACTGATTGAAAGCGGGGCGAAACCTAGAAATATAAGTCATCTTACTACACTGATGAGCGATACAATTTTAAAAAAATTTATACGCTTTGCTGAAGATATTCTTGGCCCCCCTCCTGTACCATTTACATTTTTTGTCTTTGGAAGTGAAGGGCGCGAGGAGCAGACCCTCAGTACCGACCAGGATAATGCAATTATCTATGAAGATGTTTCTCCCGATAATGAGAGTTCTGTAAGGGAATACTTCCTTTCAATGGGGACAAAAGTTTGTACCTGGCTGAACGATGCGGGGTATACCTTCTGCGATGGAAATATTATGGCGATGAATCCGGAATATTGCCAGAATATATCTATGTGGAAACAATATTTCAGCAAATGGGTTTTTTCAGCCACTGCAGAGGATTTGCTTCGTGCAAAAATATTTTTTGATTTCCGTACAGCTTATGGAGATGAAAACTTTGAGCATGCACTGAGGGATCATCTCAATACTATATTAACTGATAACTCCAGATTTTTCGGACTTCTTGCGCGGAATATTCTTCCCATGGCGCCTCCAATCGGCCGTTTCGGAAATTTTATTGTTGAATCATCGGGCGTTCATCGCGGTTCGTTTGATATAAAAAGTGCCATGATGCCCATAATAGATTTCGCGCGTATTTATGCGCTTAAAAACCGGATTAAAACATCTAATACAACACTGCGGCTTGATGCTCTGCGTGATTTGAAGATACTGACAGATATAAATCATCAGGAGATGATACAGGCCTACACTTATCTAATGCAGATACGCTTAAGAATTCAGGCAGAGGCAATTTCCACCCGGATTAAAAATCCTGATAATTACATCAGTCCCAGGCATCTCTCATCAATCGAACAGAAACTTTTAAAAGAGATTTTTTCCCAGACTAAAAACTTTCAGGTCCGGCTGAGTTATGATTTCACCGGTCAGATAGGCGGCATATAATGATACTTATTGTTTCAGACACACACTGTTACTATGAAATGGTAAATTACCAGATAGAATATGCTGAGGAAGTTCTGGGTCACGATATTTCCTGCGTTATCCATCTCGGTGATTTCGGAATATATAAATCGCACTTAAAAGATTTTTTTAAACATAGAAAACAACGTTTCCTTAAACCTTTGTACTTTATTGACGGTAATCATGAAGATTTTAATCACCTCGATAAGCTTGTGAAAAAATATAAAGACTATTTTACATATCTGCCGAGAGCTACGGTGCATAATATTGAAGGATATCGTTTCCTCGCCCTGGGTGGAGCTGCGTATATGGATTCAATGATAACTGAACGCGGCGCTGTTATAACAAACCAGCAGATAAATGAATCACTATCGCATCCGGAAGATTCTGTTGATATTATAATAACCCACGACTGTCCAACGGGAATAGGTGTCCCGAACACTCCCGGAATGGCTCACTTTGGTGATACGGGTTTCCCCAGGAGTGACGAGCTTTCATCCAGGTTTAAACCAAAAATATGGTTTTTTGGACATCATCATAAATGGTTTGATTCAGATGATTCAATAACTAAATATTACGGGCTGAGCGGAATATGGAAGGGCTTCGGTCTTTTAGATGACAATTATAATTTCACTATGATCTCTCATAAAGTAGAGTGGGCGGAGACTCCGTTTATAGAAAGAATTTTAATTAAGCTGAAGATTATCAGACCCGATTCGGCGAGTTTTAAGTAGAGACAAAACCGGCATGGAAAAACCAACAGGGACAAAACGCAGGGACAATCCTAGGATTGTCCATACGGGATTGTCCATACGGCACCCCCGGAAGGGACAAAAAAAGGACCGCCTTTCGGCGGTCCCTTCTTTGTATGTCATAAGACTTTCAGTCTTAAATAATACTTAGTTTTTTGCTACTCCGCCTCTTTTCTGTGTAAGAAGAGAAACTACAACCAATGTTATAAAACTCAGCGGTATAGCTATAATTCCAGGATTATCAAGCGGAATAGGAGCAATTGCTGTAGTTTTGTAAAGGTCAACATATGTAGCTGGTGAGAAGAGTATTATAACAATAGATGTTACGATACCTACGAATATAGAAGCAACGATTCCCTGTGATGTAGTCTTTTTCCAGAAAAGCATCATGATTATTGAAGGGAGGTTAGCCGCTGCAGCAACCGCGAATGCAAGACCAACAAGGAATGATACGTTTATTCCTCTGAAAACAATACCGAGTATCATTGCAACAATACCAACACAAACAGCTGAAATTTTACCAGCTTTTACCTGGCCTTTGTCAGTCAGCTGAATTCCCATGAAGTTTGTTATAATGTCATGAGCAACAGCTCCTGATGATGCAACTATAAGACCGGAAACTGTACCGAGAACTGTTGAGAATGCGATAGCAGAGATACATGAGAAGAGAACTACTCCAAAAAATTTAGCTAGAAGAGGTGCTGACATATTACTGCTCTGTACGTCAATAACTCCTGTAAGCATAGCTCCGAGTCCCATAAACACTGTAAGAACATAGAAGAAACCGATTGAACCGATCGCAACAATAGTTGACTTACGGGCATCTTTAGGGCTTGGAACTGTGTAATATCTGATTAGAACGTGAGGAAGAGCTGATGTTCCAAGGAAAAGTGCAAGCATCAGAGATACGAAATTCAGTTTTGTTAGGAATGTAGATCCTTTATCAACTTTGAATTTTAAACCCGGTCTCATGATATCTTTACCTGCAGTCGGGTTCTGCTTCCAAAGAGTAACTTTATCTTTTCCGTCAACAACGAGTATTTTTGAAAAACGTACAACTTCACTCTGCTCAACTGTTTCAAGAAAACCAATCGGGCTGATAGGTCCGGTTTTTTCTACTTCTTTACCGTCCATAACAAGTTTGCTTGCGTGACCAACAGGGAAGAATTTCTGGTCTGCCTTTGGCGCACCGTTGTAAAGTTCTTTTCCGTCAGCTGTTTTTGTAACATTAAGTGTTTCGTCAAGAGTTACTTTGCCATCTTTTTCATGAAGACTCCACCATGAAGTAATGTTATCTTTCTGAAGTTTTACAAAAGTACCTTTTTCATTTTTAACTTCGCCGGTAATTGCATATGACTTATCATCAAGTGCTGATACTTTTCCATCAGTTACTGTAGCTGTTAAAGCTTTGAATTCATGGTAGTTTTCATATGGCTTTTTGTTAATACCGTTCACAAAAATTGCAATTGATAGTATTGTAGAGAATACAACAAGAAGTCCGCCCTTTATAAACTGTACATAAGTAGTTGATGTCATACCTGCTGTAGCAACGATATAAATAACGATAACTCCCACTATAAGAACTCCCCAGTGATGTTCAAGGCCGAGAAGAGGTGTTACAAGGTCTCCAGCTCCAACCATCTGAGGTATTAGGTAGCATGTAGAAACTATAAGTGTACTGATAGCAGCAGCAAGTTCTATCCCTTTTGAGTTGAACTTGAAGTTAAGAGCATCAGTAAAAGTAAATTTACCGTAACGCTTTAACGGTTCAGCAACAAGGAAAAGTGCCACTACCCATCCAGCGAGGTAACCGATTGAATATAGAAATCCATCGTAACCGTCGAAGGCAATCATACCGCATATTCCTAGGAAAGATGCAGCTGAGAGATAATCTCCAGCAAACGCTATACCGTTTACTGCCCAGTGAATAGTACCGCCCGCAGCATAATAGCCCTGAGCAGTCTGTGTTTTTTTTGCAAAAAACGATGATAGGCCAAGTACCCCAAGTACGAAGGCCACAAAAATTCCTACAGCTAATGGTGATGCAGCATAAATCATTTTTCAAGCCCCCCTATTTGTTTAATTCATCTTCTTTTTTTGTGCAGAGATAATTATAAATTAAGCCCATAATTATCGCCAGAACAATAAGCCCTACGCCGTATACTATTGCCAGATTCAGTCCTGCAAAAAGTATAATAGCCATCAATTTTGGACTTGTTACGTTGATTACAATAAAACCGGTATATATTATTACATAAATAATAAACATATATACTCCAAGTTTAGCTTTGTAGTCAGACGCGTTATCAACACCCCAATCTGCTGCTGGTCCGTGTCCACCCATAGATTTCCTCCTCGAAAATTTGTTATAGATTTTGATTGTTAATTTAACATACTCAATTTTCAAACTCAAGTATTTGTTAAAGTTTTTCATTTTCTTAATTTAGCATAATCAAATGTCAAGCCTTAAAGTGTATAAAAAGTATATACATCTCCTCATGTTTTTTTGAAAGTGCTAATTAATTTGAAAAAAAATGTAAATAAAATGAACATTAGCAGTTTTTTTATAAAATAAGTGTTGACAAAGCAAACACATATGGCTTTAGTTTGTACATGGATAAATAAGTTTCTTATCTGAGTGTATAAAAAATATACACTAATTTTTTTGAACTAATATTTAGTTTTTTTAAGAAAAAGTGTTAAAAATTTAGGAGGAAAACATGTCACAAGCAATCAAAAACAAAGGATGGACAGTTACATCCGCAGGACTGGGGATTAACCTGGCTCTTGGAATTCTTTATGCATGGAGTATTTTTAAAGCGGCAATTGAAACATCCATCAAAGCCGGGGGGGATGGTGGATTTACATGGAATCTTGCGAATGTGAATGATCCATATTCTTTATGCTGCCTTGTCTTTGCATTTTCTATGATTTTAGCTGGAAGATGTCAGGATAAATTCGGACCTCGTGCAACTGCATTTATAGGTGGTCTTCTTGTTGGAACAGGACTTATCATGATTTCACAGTCAACAAGTTATGCTGTATGGGTAGTTGGTTTTGGTGTTTTTGCAGGAGCGGGAATGGGTTTTGGTTATTCAGCAGCTACACCTCCCGGCCTTAAATGGTTCCCTGCTTCAAAAACAGGTTTAATCGCGGGTTTAATCGTTGCGGGTTTCGGTCTTGCTCCGGTTTATATTGCACCTCTTTCAGGATATTTAATCAAAGCTTTCGGTGTAAATAAGGCTATGCTGGTTTATGGTATCTCTTTTGTCGGCGTTGTTTGCGGATTGTCACTTTTTCTGGTAAATCCTCCTGCAGGATATGTACCTGTAGAAACAAATGCAGCTGCTTTGAAGAAAAAAGCGGTTCACAATGATGTTGACTGGAAAGACGTTATTAAGACTCTTAATTTCTGGAAATTATGGACAATTTATTTTGTAGGTGCCGGAGCTGGTTTAATGGTAATCTCAAGCGTTGCCGGAATTGCAAAACACAGCATGGGCGAACTTGCTTTCATCGCAGTTGGTATTATGGCAATAGGTAATGCCGGCGGACGTATTATAACAGGAGTTCTTTCTGATAAATTAGGAAGAAATCAGACTATTCTCGGTGTTCATCTTTTTCAGGGAGTGCTTATGCTTGCGTCGATTCCTCTGGTAGGTGCAGAGGGTACTGGAGCTGTAGTTATTGTACTTCTTGCAACATTTATAGGTTTCAACTATGGAGCTAATCTTGCATTATTCCCATCAATAGCAAAGGATCTCTGGGGCGTAAAAGCATACGGAGTAAACTATGGAATTCTCTTTACAGCTTGGGGAGTTGGAGGATTTGTTCTGAGTAAAGTTTCCGCAATGCTTAAAGCTACTACAGGAAGTATGACTTCATCATTTATTATTGCTGCAATTCTTCTTAGCATAAGCGGAATGCTTACTCTGACTCTTGGTGGTAAAGAAGAGGAAGCTCCAGAAGGTGCAATTCTTCAGCCCGGTCTTGGTTTAACTATGGCTGATGGTGGTGAGAAAGTTAAGGACGATAAGAAAAAGAAATAGTTTAAATAAGGATTATTTATAGGATCTGAACTCCCCGCCCCAAGCTCTCAGGGGGTGCGGGACGGGGAGTTCGGGTAACTAGTAGATGTTTTAAAGGTATTGCCGGAAAACAAATATAGAAAATAAAAAAATTACAAGGGAACAGAGCGGTAGAGATGGATAAAGGGGAATATCAGATTACACCGGAGAGTGAGAGGAAGTGTCTTTGGATGACTTCCGGTATAATTTCCTACAAGCTCTGTCCCCGTAATTATTTCTGTGAAGACTGCATGTTTGACAGAGTGATGCGTAATGAAACGGCAGCTATGATCAGGAGACCTGATGTTGATGCTGCTCTTGCTGCAGATTTAGCCTCAATCAGCTCTTCAACCCCGGATATCGATGGTTCTCTTTTTTATCACAGAAATCATTGCTGGGTGAAGGTAATCAGCCCTGACGAAGTAATAATAGGTATAACCGGTATTCTGGCAAGACTGATCTACGGAATAAAAACTGTTGTTCTCCCTAAAGTCGGAGAGACATTATCAAGAGAACAGCTTTTTGCACATATAATACAGGAAAAACATATAGTTCCGCTGATTCTCCCGGTAAATGGTGTAATAAAAAAAGTAAATAGCGATCTTTCGGAAACTCCGGAACTCCTTCGAAGCGATTTTCTACATAAGGGATGGCTTGTTTCTATGAAACCCGATAATCTGGAGAACGATTTACGGAATCTTGTATTCGGAAGTAAAGCAATAGAGTGGTACAAAAAGAAAGACCGGAGTGTTAGTGAAGCTATACATGCAGTCTACAGTGTAAGCGGTGCCGATCTTGGACCTACGATGCAGGATGGAGGGGAGTTTATGCTGAATCCCTCTGAAATGCTCACAGCTGATCAGTATTATAAAATTCTCGAAGTATTATCCCGCGCAGAATAATCTAAACCGCTCTTAGTTCTTCCCTGCATCTTTCACACATCTCTACCGATTTATGATCAATATCCTCAACATAAGTTGATGATTTCATTACGCACTCCTGATTGCTGCAGTGAACAAGTCCAAAGTTGTGTCCAAGTTCATGTATCGCCTCTTTTATAAGGCGTTCAGATAGCAGCTGTTTGTCCTCAGGCAGACCGTAGAATTTATTGTTAAGGCGATGAAGTGAAACAACGGAGCCTATTCCCCGAAGCTGCGCCTCACCGAATACAAATGTCAGAATCGGGATAAAGAGGTCTACATCTACAACACCGAGTATCTTTTCTGCATCAGGAGGCGGATTTGCGATCATCTGCCGCAGAATATCCGAAGAATTATACTGAGATCTTTTCAGGTCAAAAGTTTTTTCGAGACAAACATCCGGTGTAAGAACTTTGGAATGATATCCGAAGGCTTTATGAATACTTTTATCCAGTTGTTCCATCCATAACTTTGAAGCGGTTTCTATTGGGAGAATATAGATGTATGACATGGTCAGGGTTGAATATCATTTTTGCTTTTTTTCAGCTGATATTTCTCAATTTTATTATACATTGTTAATCTACTGACTTTAAGTATCCCTGCAGCCTGCGCGATGTTTCCGTTGGTCAGTTCCAGAACTTTCTGAATATGAATCTTTTCAACCTCATCGAGGGATGGAATATTTTCACCGGAATCTAGATCTGCAGCGGGGAAAAAGAATGAGAGGTCATTCAGTTCAATAAGATTTCCCTTCGTCACAACCATGGCGCGTTCTATTACATTCCGAAGTTCTCTGACATTTCCGGGCCAGTTATATTCCACAAGCATGTCAAGAGTATCGTTGGATATATCAATTACATTTTTATTCATAGATTGCGAATATTTTTTAATAAAGAATCTTGCAATAGCAGGTATATCGAGTTTCCGTTCACGCAATGGGGGAATTGCAATTGTAACAACATTAAGTCTATAGTAGAGATCTTCGCGGAAAGTCCCATCCTGGACCGCGCGTTCAAGGTCGTGAGTTGTTGCACAGATAATCCGGAAGTCTACATCTATCTCCTTGTCGCCCCCCAGACGGGTAAACTGCTTTGTATCTATTACTCTCAGAATATCCGCCTGCATTTTTTCGCTGATATGACCTATCTCGTCCAGAAATATTGTACCCTTGTCGGCCATCTCGAGGCGTCCCTGCCGTCTGTACAATGCGCCTGGAAAAGCTCCTTTTTCATGACCAAAGAGTTCACTCTCAAGAAGACCTTCGGAGTAGGCTCCGCAATTAATTGTAATTATTGGAAAATATCTTCTGTTGCTGTTGCTGTGGATAGCACGGGCAATGAGCTCTTTCCCTGAGCCGCTCTCACCCTTGATTATAACAGTGGAATCTGTCTGTGCAACCTCTATTACCTTTTCCATTACCTTTTTTATAGCAGTACTCTCTCCGATAATTTCGTCAGAGAAAGATATTCCTTCAATATGCTGTCTCAGTTGTGCATTCTCGTAGAATAGCCTGCGCTGTTCTACGGCATTGCGGATAAGGTGACTCATGTCATCCGGATCGACAGGCTTGACAATATAGTCGAAAGCCCCCTCTTTGAGAGCCTGTATGCTAGTATCAACCGAAGCAAAGGCAGTGATAATAATTGTAATTATATTCTTGTCGATTTTTTTAATTCTGCGCTGAAGTTCCAGACCATCTATACCAGGCATTTTTATATCGAGCATTACAATATCCCAGGGCCCCTCCTGAAGCTTGAGAAGAGCGCTATTGGCATCCTCAGCGGAACTTACACGGTAACCGTCCAGTTCAAACCATTTGGTTAAAGCATCCCGGATGGATGCCTCGTCATCTACTATTAAAATTGCTATATCTGAAGGTTTCATGTTATATAACTCCCTGTATTATTCGCCGTTTTTTTCTTTATACACTCTGGGGAGGGTAATGGTAAACTCTGTACCGCGTCCCTGTTTGGATTCAACATGTATAGAACCCAAATGGCGCTGTACAATTCCGTAGACTGCTGAAAGTCCAAGTCCCAGACTGCTGTTTGAATCTTTTGTTGAGAAGAAAGGATCAAAAATAAATGGAAGATCTTTCTCGGAAATTCCATGTCCGGAATCTATTACTTTAATAAGGATATTATCATTATCTTTGTAATCAGTACGAACGATTATCTGCTTGCCGGACGATGAAGACTCAAGCGAATTTACAATCAGAGAGACCAGTATCTGCTGTATGGCTCCGGGATCGCACTGCATGGTGTCGTCGCCTGGTGCAAGATCTGTTACGAGTTCAATATCTTTCATCTTTGCACTGTGATCAATTACTTTAGTGCTTAGTGTAATAATTTCATTAAGATGAACCGGCTGTACATCGCCAAGTGACTGTTTCGCAAACAGGAGCAGATTCTTCACTATTTCACCGCAGCGTTTTGTTTCACTTGCGATAATCGACAGGTTATTAATAACGGTATCAACTGTAGATTTATCTAATACCCCTCTCTCCAGATACTTGGTGGAGAGTTTTGCATATGAAAGAATTCCCGAAAGAGGATTGTTTATCTCGTGAGCAACCATTGCTGAAAGTGTTCCAAGGGATGCCATCTTTTCGGACAATGCAAGGGATGATTTTGTTTTTTTAAGTTCCCGTTCTGCTGCTCTCTGTTTCTTGTGAGTAAGATAGCTGACACGGATAATATTAATAAAAATCAGTACATTAAACATACATATGACAATTGATACTGCAATTATGTTCTGTATAAGCTGATCGATCTCGGCATTAACATCATCAATATAAATACCGGTACCGATAATCCAGCCCCAGGGCGAGAAACCTTTAACATATGATATTTTTGATATAATGACGGAGGAGTTATCGTTCGCCTGCCATTTGTAATTTACATATCCGGAACCGTTTTCAGTAACTACTTTCACGATTTCTATAAATACTTTTTTACCGTCAGGATCGGTGTAGTTGCTCAGGTCAGTTCCGTTCAGATCGGTACGGTATGGGTGGATAATCATCCTGGGGGTCATATCGTTGATCCAGAAGTAATCCTTAAGCTGCTGACCGTAATGGAGATTTCTTATCTGGTCAATAGCCTGGCGCTGAGCCTGTGATCGTGTCAGAATGCCCTTCTGCTCATCGTGATTAAATTTCGCAAGAATATTCCAGGCAGATGTGGTGAGTTCCCTGATCATTTCACGTTTTCTGTCCATACTGTTGCTTCTTATGGAGGGAATAATTACAAAGAAAAATGCCGAGATAAATAAAATGATGGTAAGGAGTGTGGGCACAACGACCCGTATTAAAAAAGTTCTCCAGGGAAATGATATATGAGGAGTAATCATTTAATTGTACCATCAATATTAATTATAAATTGGCGAGGATTTTGTATAAAAAATATACATTTTTCATATTATCAAATTTGTAAAGCATTATATTGACTTGATTTTCAAAAACAGTGAATAGATTCTTAACATGTTTAGAGGTTGGAATAGGATTAATTCTTTTGAAATAGATTCAATCGTATTAATAAGATTTTATTAAGGAAAAGTGTTATATTTTTAAACAATAAAAATTCAGGCAAATATACTATGTTATAATTTATTTACAATTATAGATATTCTTCAATTCAGGGAGATGAGATTATTGCTTTTACTATTAATGTATAATTTTTTTAAAAGATGAATTTTTTAGCAGGAATATCTCAATTTTTTCAATTTGACTAAACCGGTACAGTTATAATTATAAGTATTGAAAGAGTGTTCAGCTAGCGTAAAATACCAACAGAGGTCATCATATGTCTGAAAAATATATCTATATCGCGAAAATCGCAGGAATGGCTGCCAGTGTAATAATGCCTCTCTTTAATTTTCCGCTGGTGTACAAAATCTGGAAAAGGAAGTCATCAACAGATATTTCTCTTACATGGGCCCTGGGGATATGGGGTTCAATACTTTTAATGCTTCCAGCGTCATTGATATCTCCCGATCCGGTTTTTAATGTTTTCGGAATATTAAATTTTGTACTCTTCTCTGGCGTTGTTTTTTCTGTACTGAAATTCAGATGATTTCCATAGATCAGAATCCCTGTTTTAGGATTAAAACTGAGGCTCTGATCCTGCTTTACAGCACTCGAGGCTCTGACCCTTCTTATAAACCTGTTTTTTCTCGATAAAATCAGAGATTCTGTACATAAAACAAAATTTTTGTGGATTTTAATCTGCCGGAATTCCTAAATAGTAAAATTAATGATTATCGGTGTTTAACAGGCTGCAATACGGCTTGATCGGGCATTCTGGTAATTAAAATAAAGAAGTACAAACCGGTGTGTCCAATCGACATTTTGAGTTATCACTTTTACTAATAGAGAGAACTCAGAGGATTCAGCATTACGGTTTTTACTGCAAAAATAATAACTTAAAATACTAAGTGAGGTTTTCTATGGATCGTATTGTTGATTCACGTGACCAGAAGTTTGTACTGTTTGAACTTCTAAAAGTACAGGATCTTACCCAGACTGAGAAATTTGCTGATTTTGATCAGGAAATGTTTGAAATGACTCTTGATCTCACAAAACAGATCTGCGAAGAGCACGTTCTTGGATGCTACCAGGAAGTGGACAGCGAGGGCGGAGCGCAATTTGATAATGGTAAAGTAAAAATCCCGCACCAGTATCATGGTATACATAAAATCATGAACGATGCCGGTTTATTTACAATGGGTGTAGATCCTGAGTCGGGCGGACAGGGTATGCCTTATACTATCTGTATGGCATCTTATGAGTATTATTCTTTCCACATGGGATTTATGCTTTATCCTGAAGCAACTGCAGGTGCAGCTCACCTTATTGATGCTTTTGGAACAGACAGACAGAAAAAACTTTATATGGAAAAAATGTATGCTCAGGAGTGGGGCGGAACTATGTGTCTCACAGAAGCTGATGCAGGTTCTGACGTTGGAGCATTAAAAACTAAAGCAGTAAGACAGCCTGACGGAACATTTAAAATCTCAGGTGCAAAAATATTTATCACATCAGGTGAAAATGATCTTTTCAAAAATATGGTACACCCCGTTCTTGCAAGAATCGAAGGGGATCCTGCAGGAACTAAAGGTATCTCCATCTTCATTGTTCCTAAATACAGAGTTAAAGAAGATGGAAGTATGGGTGAGTTCAATGATGTACACTGTACTGGTATTGAACACAAGATGGGACTCAAGGGAAGCGCAACATGTTCAATGAGTTTCGGCGATAATGATACTTGTATCGGTGAGCTTCTCGGAGAAGAGAGACAGGGTATGAAGATCATGTTCCAGATGATGAACGAAGCCCGTCTTGGAATGGGTCTCCAGGGTACAAGTACATCTTCTGTATCTTATCTCCACGCGCTTGCTTATGCTAAAGAGCGTATACAGGGTAAAAACATCAAGGATATGATGAATCCCGATGCGCAGAATGTTCCGATTATCCAGCATCCTGACGTAAGAAGAATGCTTATGTACATGAAGTCACATGCAGAGGGCCTCAGAGCTCTTGTTTATCTCTGCTCACTTTGTCTTGATAAATCTCATGCGAGTTCCGGTGAGGAAGTTGAAAAGTGGTCAGGTATCATGGATTTTCTAATTCCTGTATGTAAATCATACGGTACAGATATGGGTTTCAAAGTAACAGAGCTCGGCATCCAGTGTTTCGGCGGATACGGTTTCTGCAACGATTATCCAATGCACCAGTTCATGAGAGATATGAAGATTGCTTCTCTCTATGAAGGTACAAACGGTATTCAGGCACTTGACCTTGTAGCAAGAAAACTCGGCGCGAAGAAAGGCGCAGTGTTTATGAATTACCTTTCAGAAATGAATAAAACTTTTGACGCATATAAAGGTGAAGCAAGACTTGCTGATATGGCAAAAGATGTTAAGGAATATATAGACCTTATGGCTGCAATGGGAATGTATTTTGCTGCTTGCGGAAAAGAAGGGAAGTTTATGGTTCCGATTACAAACGCTTATCCTTTCCTGAATCTTGTTGGCTGCATATCTCTTGCATGGCTCCACCTCTGGATGGCCGGTGTTGCTGAAGAGAAACTTCAGGCAATATACAAAGCTAAGGGAATTGATCCTACAGACAAGAAAGCAATCATCGCGCTTCCTTCTGAAGATAAAGAAGTTGCCTTCTATCAGGGAAAAGTTTTCAGCGCGGAGTACTACATCAAGAATGTACTGCCAACAGCAAAATCTTATGCTGAAGCGATAAAGAAAGAGGATATGTCTCTGATGAAAATTAACGATGCAAGTTTTGCATGCGGAGAGAATCTGTAAGAATCAGT
The DNA here is from genome assembly GCA_964450405.1 of uncultured Leptospirales bacterium. Classification (GTDB taxonomy): domain Bacteria; phylum Spirochaetota; class UBA4802; order UBA4802; family UBA5550; genus WRGT01. Next base: position 175,157 of record CAYVCQ010000006.1, read on the forward strand.
TTGTATTAAAATTTTCGTTAATTCAGGTTAAACAAAACAGGGGGTTTAATACCCCCTGTTTACAAATAAAGGCTGTCCTTAGGGGCGGCCTTTTTTATTTCACCCCGATAGTCGATATGGTTTAAAAAAATTTCATTTTATTAAAAAAGAAAAATTGAAAATAGATATGAACTTTGGTATCTTAATCATCATCAGAGTAGAATTTCCATTTTTCTTTAAGTTGAATTCAATAAGCATAGAGTAATAAGGAAGTTTTTAAGTTTCTGAAAATAATATCAGAGTGGAGGAGACCTATGGAGTCATTAATGCCTATTATTGTTCAGCTGGTCAGCGGTGCCGTCGGAGGAAATGTGGCGGGAGCTGCCATGAAAGATAAGTCTTTGGGTACTATTGGTAATTCAATTGCAGGAATTGTGGGTGGAGGAATCGGCGGACAATTGCTGAATGTACTTGGAGTTGCCGTGGCAACCGGCGGAGTTGATGTAAACAGTATTGCAGGGAGTGCAGGAAGCGGCGGTGTCGGAGGTGCGGTTCTGCTCATAGTAATTGCAATTGTAAAAAAAGCGCTGAATAAATAAAAGGAGAAATACCGTGGCAGGAAAATTTGAAGTATATAAAGACAAGGCGGAAAAATTCAGATATCGTCTTAAAGCAGGTAATGGAGAGATAATATTGACAGGTGAGGCATATAACACAAAAAGTTCATGTCTTGAAGGAATTGAATCTGTTAAAAAAAATTCACAGAAAGAATCAGCATTTGAAGTGTTTGAAGATAAAAACGGGGAATTCCGCTTCAGGTTGAAAGCTGCTAATGGAGAGATTATAGGGCAGGGTGAATCATACAAAGCTGAGAGCGGATGTAAGAATGGAGTTGAATCTGTAAAGAAAAATGCAGTCGACTCTCAAACCGTCGAATTGTAAATCGCTGTATTGAATCTGGTCTCAGTCTTTTAATTATATTCTATTAAAAGACTGAGGATTTATTCCTGCGAGTCACATCTGCATCTGCTGCTGTATATGATCCCCATAGATTTATTGATTACTATTTCTGGTTTATCGCCGAGAGCATCCACGGACCGCGTCCCATATTCCGGAAGAATGTCCAGTATTCCTCGAACTTTACAGGTTCAGTTTTACTTCCCTCAATGACATTTCCGTTTTTTTCATCTATCGTGTAATCGAGTATGTTTGCATAGATAAGTACAGTTATACAGTCCGAGTCAGACTCCTGCCAGGCCTCATCGATGTCGATATTGCGTACAGCGATGTTTTCAAGTTTGTTTATTCTTCCCGATGAAATAAGTCCGTCAATATCACTCTGCAGATAATCTTTCATCTTTCCGTCGAGAAGATGCGATGCAGATGAGAGATCCCTGTTCATCCAGGCAGCCTGAATTTTGAAAAAAATATCCATTACATTATCTTTGAAGGCTCTTTCGTTAAATGATGAATCACTGGCCATTATAGCTGAAAGTCCCGATTGTGATGCATTTGCAGAAGAGTTGTTCCCTTTGAAGAACCCTCCGCTGTTTATACCTTGAGTGCCGGAACCGGGAGATGACTTTCCGGTACGTGAACGGATGAATTTATAAATCAGATATCCTATACCGGCGAAGATCAGTATCTGCATAAATCCGCCGCCGGCTCCTCCTCCGCCAAAACCGAGAGATCTGAAAAGCATACTCCCCATCATACCTCCGATAATCCCGCCGCCGATACTCTTAAGCATGCTTCCCCTCTGTGAACCGTAATTACTGTTCTGACTGGAAAAGGAGTTTGATCTTGAAGGTGAACTGCTGAAACTTCTCCCGCCGGAGGATCTTCCCCCTCCTGCACGCGCGTATGAGAGAGGTTCAAAAACCACAGCAGTTACTAAAAAGACTAAAGCTGTCAGTGCCGCAAATTTAGAGAATCTTTTCATTTTAGATTATTTTCCTGTATTTAGTAGATTGTCCGCTGATTATTAAGTATTAATGCCGGCGGAGTTGTGATTTAAAAACCACAGAGTATCTGAATATTTCTTTGTTTTTTTGTTACTTTAATTTGTTTATTTTAAACTATGTTTTATACAGTTGTAAAAGCTATGCTTATTATAAGAGTTTTAATGTTGACATTAGCTCCAGTGAATTATATCTACTTAATCTGGAAACCGGGAGATTAAACATGGAAGTATCATACATAAAAGATTATCAGGTGAGGTGGAGTGATCTTGATGGAAACTCTCACATGAAGAATACATCATATCTTGAATACGCATCACAAACAAGGATGAGTTACTTTTTCGATATGGGTTTTCCTCCAAAAAGGATGATGGAGACGGGTGTCGGTCCTGTGGCGGTGCGTGATGAGATCTTCTATTTTAAAGAGATTCAGCTGATGGAAACTTTTCGTGTTTCTCTTTTCTTAGATGGGGAGAGTGCTGATCAGACGAGAATGAAACTGATTAATATTTTTATAAATCAGAATGAGCAGGTTATTGCAAAGGTAATATCAGACGGAGTATGGTTTGATCTCATCAGTAGAAGAATAATTTCTCCCCCGGATTCGATTAAAGAATTGATGCTAAGGCTTCCGCGTTCGGACTCATTTAAAATAATTGCGGATTAAAGTTCCGGCGTTAAAATTATTCACAAGAAAGCATTAAACCAAATTATGATGTGCTATTTAGATATTATAGCATTTTACGAAATATTTGATTCTCTGTATTCCGGTCGAAGCTATAGCGAAGTACCGGAATCTCATAAAACTGGTTTTGTGGGATTCCCGCCTTCGCGGGAATGACAATGAGTGTACTAATTCAAACGTAAACAGCTATAGTTAGAAAATTTTTTATGATACATTAACAAAAATGGGAATAAACAACGGAGAATTGTGATGAGGACATTTAATATTTTTCTATTATGTGCTGTTTTGATTGTATCTCTTTCATGTGGAGATGAGAGTAAAATTGTAAATGTCGATACCCGTTCATTTTATATGGGATTTACTCCATGGCCATATGCTGCAACAACAGCAGCGGTTAACGATACCTATGCAAAAATAAATGCAAACGGTGATATTATTCAGCATCAGCTCATGGGGGGGATTCCATGGCAGGAGGCTTATGAAAACAAACCGGAGAATTATCATCAGAATGTTAAAAATGAAATTAATGACAAGATTACTAAATCCGGACCGGGCAAGGTAATTTATTTATCCATAGATCCGCTGAACAGCAGCAGAAATGATCTTGTTCCATATTGGGGAGCTTCAATGAATGAGCCCCTAACTGCACACTCGCCGTGGAACACAAGAGATTTTGATTCACCCGAGGTCATCACTGCCTTTACGAACTTTTCCCTTGATATGATAGGACGGTTCCATCCGAAATATTTTAATTATGCAACGGAGATAAGTGAACTCATTATAAATAATCCAACAAGATACGCAAAGTTCAAGACTTTCGCTCATCAGGTTTATGATAATATCAAAGCAGTTCATCCTGATCTTATTATACTTGTTTCAGTCGCATTCAAGACGCCAGGTTCTGGAGATATGAGCACTATTAAAACAGGGATGGCGGACATATCTGCTTATTACGACATGCTTGGAATGAGTATATATCCCTATGCATTTTTTTCTCACGCGGATAAGGGTAATCCGGCGAATCTTCCTTCAAGCTGGTTCAGTCAGGTTACTGAAATTTCCGGGACTAAACCGATTGCAGTAACTGAAACAGGTTGGATAGCGGAAGATCTTGATTTTGTAAATCCGACATTTCCCGATATATTCAGTGATCCGTCACATCAGAATGATTATATTCAAAAATTATTCTCTGAAGCTGAAGCACTCAATGTGCAGTTTGTCATCTGGTTCACCGTTGTCGATTATGATTTATTATGGGCAACTCTAGGAAGTACCGACGGGGCAAAAGTCTGGCGTGATGCCGGGCTCTATAAAGAGGATCTGTCGGAGCGGCCTGCTCTTGCCACATGGCGGCAGTGGCTGAACAAGGCCCTGAGGTAAAAATCAGTCCCTTTATTCTGAAAAACTCTTCAGGTAATTTTATAATTACGATAAACAGTCTGATTTAAATTGGACTGTTTATTCAACGCATGTATAATTCACCCTTCATTTGAAAAAAATTCTTGCAATCCCACCTGATTGATACAGAGTATAGTTATGGAATCATTTATAATATTTTAATTTGTTTCGGATATGATTTGTTACTGAGAACTCATGGTTTTCAGTAAAAATGATTTCTCACATGAAGAAATGATGTGGATTCTAAATTGCGGTGTCTTAAGCACTACGTAGATGGATATAGTAAATCAATAGGATATGTGGTAAAACATGATTTTAAGAAATATAAGTTTTATAATTGCGGCTCTCTTTCTTTTTATTTCATGTACAAGTTCCGGCACAGGACTTCGCGAAGAAAATTCAGCTGCTCGAGAAGTGTTTGAACCGGAAGATCTGGTGTTGTGGGTCTTCGGTGATATTCAGCCGCGTAGTGAAAATAAGAACGACAGACTCTGTCTGGAGATTGCAGTTAATGATATTGCGAAAATGAAAAATATTGATGGAGCAATCTGTGTAGGTGATATTGTACAGCATGGAAGTCAGGACCTGGCAGAAGAAGCTTATACATGGTTCTATAATTTATATAGCAAAACCGGTTTAAGCAGAAAGGATCTCTATGAAATTGCGGGAAATCATGATGCACGTAATATAGATGCGTATCTAAAGGCGACGGGAAAGCCGCTACATTATTCGCTGCAGTATGGGAATCTCCTTATTATTTTACTCTCCGATGAAAAAGACAGTTCCGGTTCAGATATCTCCGACGGAGCATTCAACTGGTGGAAAAATCTTGTGGAAACAAACCGCGACAAGAATATTATTACAATAACTCATTCTCATCTTGGCGGGAGCGGATTTGTTTATAATATTATTTCATATCGTAATGTTCAGGGATCAGAGCGTTTCAGAGAAGTGCTGAAAAAGGAAAAAGTTGAATTGTGGCTTTGCGGTCACACCCATGTTCCTTCATTTCTGGGCTTAAGTAAGAGGCAGATCAGTTCTCTTGGTGATACGGTATTTATGAATACCGCGTCAATCCGCGAAGATTTTCCTTTCAGTGATGCAGAATCAAGAATAATTACATTGAAGAAAGGATCTGATCAAATGACAGTTCAGATACGTAATCACCGCCAGGCGGAGTTTAAGGGAATTCTGGAACAGGTAATTAAGCTTAAATCAAAATTTGAATATGACGGCAAAGGTCCAATTAAAACGGATTATCATGAAGATGCTGCTGCTAAAACTATTCCTGAAAAATGAAATAAAACAGATACAATATAAAAAACCCGCACTGTCGTAAAGTGCGGGTTTTTTATATTTGTAGCTCATTCCGAAATGTTGGGATAATTGATATTCCATTACCCCCCTATCCCACAGAGGGGGCACGCAAGAGGGATATTATTAGTGAATTTATGAATCATAACAATATTAAAACACCTGATTATATCGTTGAGCATGCAAAAGATCTTCGAAACAACATGACCATAGGTACTATGCATTTTTATGTGTCTGATGACAGCCCTCTAACATATAATCGAG
>CAYVCQ010000007.1:0-162690 GCA_964450405.1 uncultured Leptospirales bacterium
GGTCGCTTTAATTATCGGAAACTGCCATCAGACACAATTATTTGCACACTACCATATAATAACATAAGATAAGGAAAAAGAATAATAATTAATCAAAAACAGCTGTAAAAATTCATTTTTTGAAATTATTAAAAATCTTAACCCCCCCCCTATGGGGGGTTGGGGGACTGTTCAGTAGTTTGTAGAAGTTAGCTTTGGAGCCCAGGCCCCCTTGGGGCTTTCAGGGAATTGTAATATTACATACTTTTTTTAAAGCAGCGTTGTATTTATAATAAATCTCACGGAGTTTTCATCAACCATCAGTTTTTTTGAAATCGCTTCGGGATCCCATCCTTTAGTGGAAAGCTCCCGAACTGTTTTAACAATATTATCGCTTAGATTCTTGCCCGGCATCATCTTAACGTCTCCCTTCACCTGTTTAAGTATCGGGTTGTTGTTATCAACTGCCTGGATAAAATCTGAGAACTCTCTCATCTTCATGTCAGTCTGGTGGAACATATTCTGCAGCCTGTTATCGGTAAGATCGATCTCTTTACGGATAGTCTCAACCTTTGTGAACATGGCATGAATCTGTTTAACACGCTCCTCCATATGATCAGAAAGTCCATCAAGCTCATTGAGTCTGTCCCGAAGATCCCTGATGTCGTTCTCTTTAGTTTTTAGTATGAGAGTTTCCTCTTCAACACGTTTCAGATGACTTCCGATCTTTTCTATACGCTTATCGGATCTGTCCACAACCTTTTCGAATGACTGCAGTCTGCTGTCTATAGTCTGAATAATAATGTCCGATTTGTTTACAGAGTCTAGGTTCCGGGAAATTATATCCTCATACTGATGAAGCTCGTTTATTCTCTTTTCAACGACATTATACGTTTCTGAAAGTGCATCGATTCTTGAATTAACCGCATCTACACGTGAAACGCTTTCAAGAAGTTTGTCCGATTTGCTGACGACGAGATCATTAACCTCCATGAGGTTCCGTACTTCACTTTCGATATCTGCAAGCTTCTCTTTCTTGGCGTAGTATGTTCTGATCTCTTTGTCGGCAGCTTTTTTAAGCTCTTTGATCTGATCAATATCAGCTACAAATTTTTCGAGCTCTTTCGATTCTTTCTGCGCATCGTCAAGCACACGGTTCAGCTGACCCACAGCCTCGTTGACCTTTTTCATAAGCTGATCGGTTTTACCGAATATATCGTTGTTCTGCTCGTAGCGAACAATCTCGCTTCTGATCTCTCCAAGACGTCCTTCAAGATCACTGAAATTTTTCTGTAGAATATCATTCTGATCGGCGGCACGTCTTCCGAATTGTGTTTCTTCATCTTTGAGTCTTCCAAGCATGGTGGTGAGTCTCAGTTCGATAGACTGGTAATCTGAATCTATGCTGCTGATCTTCTCTTCAGCTGTGTCGATGATTCTGTTTTCCAGTTCAATAAACTTATCTTCAAAATCCTCAATTTTCTTTCTGATACCTTCAGCTTCTCTTCTTGCAGCCTGTACGATCTCATCTTTCTTGGATACGGCATGTATGCTTAGATTATCAAGCTCGGTTCTGACCTTATCAACTTCGTTTTCAAATGTGCTTATAAGTTTACCCTTCGACTCCTCAATATTGAGCTCAACATTTTTTAGTTTCAGAGTCAGTTTATCTATATTATCAGTAACTTCAATTTTAAGATCTCTCGACTTCTGGGAGAACTGGTCAAAGAAATTATTTTCCATTGCTGCAAATGTATCTTTCATGCCGGCAATCTGAGTATGCAGCGTGTCGGAACTCTCAACATTTCTGATCAGAGGGGCAATCTTTATCTTAAAGTTTTCAATAAGATTATCCGCAGTATCTGACACTTTTGTCCCGAATTCGCTCTTGAGATTTTCACTCTGCATATAGAACTCTTCAGTAATTTCGCGGGATCTCACTCTCAGTTTATCTTCAAAATTTCCCGTCATATGAGTGAGCTGTCCATTGAGATTATCTACATTTTCCGAGAGGAATGTTACTTTCTTTGCTATATCTGTAAAATTATCCTTAGCTGAAGCAATAAACTGAATCTGCTTATTTACATCCTTTGCAGCGGATGAAATGATTTTTATATCCTCTTCTACTCTTTTGAGATTGCTCTTCTCAACGTCAAGTCCCTGTAGTCTGCTTTCAATCTCCCTGATAGATTCAGCCATGTTTTTCGCCAGAGCGCCCGATTTCTTGATTAGTATATCTATCTCGATAGTGGCATCCTGAAACTTACGGCTTTCTTTTTCAGTCATCTTTTTGAATTCATCAAATACTCTTGATGAATATCTGCGGAGTTTCGCCATTTTAAGATTGGCTCTGTCAAATCTCCGGAAAAGTACAAGCATTAAAAAACATGCCGCCAGGGTTAGTACGTTTAATATCATCATTTGATCCTTAGAGAAGATGTTTTTTTGTGATAATAAAAACTATCACAAACCTGCCCGATATAGAGCCTATCAGCTGCGATGCCCACCGGAGGTTTTTCCCGCCATAATTGTGACCACCTGCGCCGGATATTTTTATTCGATTGTAATATGACATAATATTTTACCTGAAAAGTGCCGAAAATGTCAATAAATTTTTATGTCTCATTAGATATTAGAGCGAAATTATTTCCTATAGATTAAATAACACATTTATCATTGTTTTTTCATATTTTTTTCTTGAAAAAAATTTTGTATATATTACTGATGAAAGATAGATTCAAATTTTAAAAAAACTTTAGAGGAGTTTTTCAAATGAAAAAATTAGTTATGACTCTCTTCGTACTCGGCTTCGTGTCAGTTGCGTTCGCCGCTGAAGAAGCAAAAAAAGATATCCCACTAAAAGTAGGTGTCAGCGGAATTGTTTACAGTACAAAATACAAAGCCATTGAAAAAGATGCCGAAGGAGATTATTCAGCAGCAAGAATAAGACCTCTTTTTAATTTTACTAATGGTGATATTGAAGCAGTTGTAAAACTGGAGATAGATGCAACATTTGGTGCAACTGCTAAAAACCGAGATGGCAGTACACCTCCGGCACCTCAGTTGGAAATAGAAAAAACTACAGATAAAAGTTCCGAAAATGTCGGTATCGGCGCTGATAAAAAATCTGTTGAGGTAGCTAATGCCTATTTAAAAACAAAAATTGACGGACTAGATGGCCTTACATTAAAAGGTGGTATTGCCAATTACGACTTCCCTCTAATATTTGGCGAGAATGTACCTATGGCTAACATCAGCTTTGCCAATGATATGATTGATTTCGGTCTTTACTATGTTAAAACTGCTGAAGGTTCCAACAACTCAGCTAAAGATGATACACAATTATACATCGCCGATGCAAAAATAAAATTCGGCGAATCATCAATCAGACCTGCATTTTTTGTATATTCAAGTAATAATAAAGTAGCTGTTGATGGTCAGTATAAGGGCTCAAAGGGTTATCTTGGTGGTCTTTCTGCTAATATCGCAGTTGGTACATTTGGAATCGATGCTACCGGTGCTTATGCAAAAGGAAAAGATAAAAGCGACGGTAGTTTTAATACAAAACGTTCAGCATATGCCTATGACGTTGCCCCTTTTATAAAGGTTGATACAATTAAAGTATCTCCTTTTTATACAAGAGTGTCAGGGGACACAAACACAGCAGATGGCAGAGATAATTCATTTATCAATGCGACAATCAACGGCGGCGGTGCAGGAATAAACAATTTTAGACTTTTTATTATTGAAGATGGCGGATCATTCACTACAAATAGTGATGTTGCAACTACATATGATTCAACAACAGGTAACGCAATCAGTTCTACAGGTAAATATGACAACACTAGCGGATATACAGCTTATGGTCTCGCTATTGACGGCACATTCGGAAGAATTACTGCAAAAATTCAGGGAGCATATGCTCAGGCTATAAACGTTGCGACGGGAAAGAAAAAAGATATGGGTTTTGAAGCAGATGCCAACCTTGGATTTGCTCTTACTAAATCTTCAACTCTATATGTTGAAGGCGCGTATCTTAAGACTGGTAAATTCTACAATACTGCAAACGGAGTACTTAAGGGAAAACAAAATGCTCAGTATGTAAATCTTGGTGTAACTTATTCAATATAATTTGAAACAGTTCTTATTGCAGAAAAGCCGCCCGATGGGCGGCTTTTTTGTCTGAACAGGATTTCTATGATTCAACAGATTTACAGGATTAGACTAGTTTTCTTTTTCTTTTTATTGAAAATAAGATAAGCATGATACTCTGAAGAGAAAATTATTCAATTTAATAAAGATTAATAAAAACAGAGGGAGTCTCGAGTTTAATCGTGGAAATCTTTTAATCCCCGCAATTGTGTCCTACTTAATAGCTCTGAATATAAATACTGTTCTCCCCACTGTTATCTCATCCCAGTCATGTAGAAGTTTAGGACGAAGGAGCTTCTTGCCGTTCAGATATGTTCCTCTCTCCGACACAAGGTCATATAGATAATATCCGCCTTCAATTCTCCGTATCCTTGAATGCTTTTCGGAAACTCCGCTATCCTCAACCTGAATAGAATTTGATTCATGAGAGCCTATAGTTAAGTCACTCTTGATCATCTGAAACTTTTCACCGGCGCCGCCATTGTCATTTTTGTGCTGCAGCCACACTTGCGAATATATTACATCGGGAATTTCTTTAGTTGCGTTTTCATCAAAAGGTTCCTGGCGCTGAAGATCCTCCACTGATATTTCACCTGTATATATTCCGGGATCAAATCCCCTTTCCTCTTTTTCTTTCTGCTCTTTAACTTTAGTTTTTGTGAATTTGACTTTGTTCTTTTTGAGAAAGAATATCATCAAACCGAAGAGCAGCCCCATGAGCAGAAGCACAAGAAGGGACAATATAATATATGTACCGTCGGGGAAATCGATCTTAAAAAAATTTCTCTCCGCTGTGAACTCCGCCGTGTCGCGGTCTTTAAGCTCGCCGTACTTTAAACGCACTTCGAGAACATGTCTGCCGTTATCTCTCTTAACAATGGACTGGTAGTATATTTCGTATATATTTTTTATTCTTGATAGTATGACACGGTAGATTCCTGCGACACTCTTATCTCCGCATGATATAAGTGTACCGCCGGTGAGTTTGGAAATGCGGCTGAGCGGTGTCGGATTTTTACATGCCGATGATGTCATAAAGTAAACAGGAATACCTGTATCTTTACCGAATTTAATTATATCATCATTAGAAAGACTGCTCCCCTCATCCTTTCCGTCTGTGAAGACTACAACGCCTTTACGAGCGCTTTTTACTTTTGAAAGATAATCAATTGAATCATAAATAGCATCGTTCATCAGGGTATTCGAACCGTGCCTGTCTACACTCTTTATGCTGTTTACAAGCTCCATTCTGTTCGATGAAAAATTATTGAGCAGTTTAACCTTGTCATTAAATCTTAAAACCAGAATTCTATCATTTTCACCGGCTGAATCGACAATCTCTCCGGCGCTTTTCTTTATCTTTTCGAGATACTCCTTGCTTATACTTTTACTGGAATCGATTGCAAAAACGAGATAGAGGGAATCCGTCGATGAGGATATGTCTTTAACTTTTACATAATTTACCCTGTATCCGTCTTCGTATACCAGGATATTTTCTTCATCGAGTCCGTTTATTCCTCTGCTGTCGGGATCAACCACTGTCAGATTAAGTTTTACACGGGGGAAATCGGTTTTTGCATCGATGCTGTTTATATTTATAAATGGCCCGGCCGATAACGGCGGATTGATAAGTAAAATAACCAATGTCAGTAAAATTAATATTTTTTTCATAATTCTTTTCTTTATTCAATTTCTGCCGGAACAGGTTTATCCTCTTTAATATCGGCACCAAAGTCGTTTTAATGTAATAAAATAGAAGGGCTCTATCAAGTTATTTTTGGAAAGAATGGCTGGATTTGCACTAGAAATGATCCGGGAGGAATAACTATTTTTTAAACAGGATTATGTTATTTTTTGATTTATATAATTTAGAAAACAAAATCACTTTTATTCACCACAATCCCTTAAATGTCTAATTCCTGTTATTTTTCTTGACTTTATGGAACAGAATGTGAGATCATTTTGAGATAAATAGTTAAGGGAGATCCCGTCTAATGTTAAATTTTCTAAAAAAAGAACTTATACTTACATTGACTCTCGCAGTTGCATTCACTGCATGTGCAAAAAAACCGGAGAGTCCTCTCTCTCCATCTGTAAAAATCGGTGTAGAGAAAAAGGGTACTGACAAAATTTTTGTGGTCAACTTTACCTGCGGACTTAAAAATGAAAATGACAGCACAGCATTTACCGGAGTGGACGGAACAATAAATGTTAAGAATAACAGCGGAATAGTTGTTCTCACTGTACCGTTTAAAGTAACCGCGATTCTTCCTTTTGAAACAGGAATAGTTCAGGAGCGCATTGAACTCACCGCAGATCAGGCTGCCCCGCTTCTTAGTCTTCTTGCTGTAAAAAAGGAGCAGATAGAATCGGGAGAGGACCAGGGAACCCGCTTTATTGAAGATCAGAATATTGTTATAACAAAACTTAATATGGGAAATACAGATATAATCGAACTTCTACGGAGTAAAGTTAAATAATGAAAAAGATAAACGATACTAAAATATACCTGTCTCTGATTCTTTCAACCCTTATCATAGCCGCGGCACTTGGCGGTGTTTCGCTATACTCAAAACTTATTGTTGCGCCAAAGGCAAAAACACTGCTGGCATCAGATTCAACTCTAAAAGAAGGTTATCTTATTCTGAGAGAACCGCAGATTTTTGGAGGTTATAAATACTGGGACTCTGACGGAATGGCTGTTAAAAATTCACTGAGATATTTTGACAGTAAGCTTTTTAAAGGTGGAGAGATAACCTCTGACGAACGTATCTACCTTGAACTTGTTTTAAAAAGAAGAGAGTCCGGGGCAGAACTCGGTCTTAAAACTGCTTTTTTTCTTTTAATTGTTTCCCTAGTCGGAAGCATCGCATATATTTTTGAAAGAAAATCCAATAAAAGTATTTAACAGAAACGAGAGGCTGAAATATGAATTTTTTCTTTTTTAAAGATACTTTGAAAAAAACCTCAGGGATAATTATAACAATCTTAGGAGCGCTATTTCTGTTTGTAGGTATCTTCGCAGTTGCATCCGGGTTTGACAAAGGCGTAAGGGAAGATATAAATATAGGCTTCATAATGAGCATTTTTTCACTGGCAATAATTATTCCGGGAGTCAGACTCTACATAGCCGGCATGAGATTATCAAAACTTGAAGAGAATCTAAAACAGCTGGCAGCTCTGATCAAAACCTACAGAAGGATAAGTATAACTGAAATAGCAGCTAAGTTCAGCTTAACAGAGATAAAGGCTGAAAGACTTCTGAATACCGCAATAGATCTTAAACTCATAAACGGAAATATGGACCGTAGCACAGGGGAGTTTTTTCTTGCAGATTCGCAAAATGATATAAAAAAAGTTTCATTCTGTCCTAATTGCGGTGCATCGCTTAACAAGGTAATCTTTAAGGGTGAAACCGGAAAATGCCAGGCCTGCGGTAGTCTTTTTTAGCATAAACAAATAACATAACTCTCTCAACGATTTATGGTTTAAAAAAAATATTGCAAGTTACTTAAATCCCGGTACGAATTTTAGTGTTTATATAGATAACAACTTTTTTTCTGGACTTATATTTAATGTCTCCCTGAGCCTATCGAAGGGTAATAGCTTATGCTTCGACAGGCTCAGCATGACATGTGTTTCGACTTTAGTACAAACGACACATAATCCCGAAAATAATCCATAACTCCTGAATCTGAATTTTTAAACACAAATTATTATTTGACTTTTACTGCTTATAAGATGTATTATTAAATATAATAAACAAAATGGAAAACTAAGCTAATAATGAATAAAAGAATACTACTTATTGACGATGAAGCGCCCGTTAGAGATTTTATGAAAAAAATTCTCATCCGTTCGGGATATGTTGTTTTTACTGCACCTGACGGTAAAGAAGCTATAGAGATGCTGGAAACTCTGCATGTTGATCTGATTATTCTGGATATGCATATGCCGAATATGAACGGTCTTGATGTACTGCGTCACATCAGAAAAAATGAACTTACAAATAAACCGGTACTGATGGTTTCCGGATATCATGACGCTGATTTGAGAATCGAAAGCTACAGACTTGGTGCTTACGATTTTATTACAAAACCTGAACAGACCGAAGTTATGCTGAAAAGAATTGAAAACGGAATCAAAATTGGAGAGATTCTTGACTTCAACGAGTTTATGAAAATTGAACTCTTCATGGCAAAAAAACTTCAGAAGTATATCTTTCCTGAACCGGAATATGTCTCTGATGATCTGGACATCTATTCATGGAATCTTCCTCTCTCGGACATTGGAGGAGATCTTTATGATTATATACATTTTAGAAATGACAGCATACTTATTTTTGTCGCTGATGTTTCCGGACACAGCATCTCTGCATCGATGTTTACCGCAATTGTAAAAATGGTTTTCCGCAATGCAATAAAAATTACAGAAGATCCCGGCGAGATCATGACAATTGTTAATCAGGAGCTTGCAGCGAACCTCCCGGTTGAATCATTTGTTACAATGTTCTGCTGCATTATTGACAGCAAAACCGGAGAGTTTAAATATTCAAATGCCGGACATCCGAAACCATATATAATCGGAAAAGAGCGGTCCATTGAGATTGGAGAACATGACCCGTTTCTTGGACCTATTAAAGATATGAAATATACTACATTTAACGCATCCCTGGCAAAAGACGAAATTCTTTTTATCTACACAGACGGTCTACTCGATATTATTGATGATGAATATAAGCAGGTTGAACTCAGCAGATTTACAGGTAAACTTACAGGAAGAGAATTCAACAGCAGAGAATCTTTTAATGAACTTACAGCTGACATTTCCAACCAGAAATTTATCCGATCTGATGACTGCACTGTAATGGTCATCAGGAAGAAATAATGAGTCTCAAAATTGTTGTTGTTTCGGATACTCATGGAAATGCGAATCTTCTCGACAAGGTCATCGACGACTGTTCCCCATTTGATATAATTATTCACTGCGGAGATGGTGTAAAAGATATATGCATGGCGGATATACCGGATAACAGCGCCGTTCTAAAAGTTATGGGCAATACAGATATAAACTCCGGCTGTGAAGCTGACGATATTATATCTGAAGTAATTTTCGATAAGACCGTAATGATAACTCATGGACATCAGTTTGAGGTTAAATCAGGCTTAAAAAAGTTATTGCGCGAGGCTGAAAATTTTAATGCTGGAGTTGTTCTGTTCGGCCACACTCACGAACAGTTTCTTCGAAAAGGGGCACCTCTTCTATTCAATCCGGGCAATCTCTCCAACGGAAGCTATGGTATTATTCATGCTTCGATGGAGAGAGAGTGGACGTTTGAACATAAAAAAATAAAAACTGTATAATCAATCTTATATTTATTTTTCTGCAGATTTCTGCTTTTTAAGAGTAGCATCTCCCAGTTTTTCCTGAAGCTCAGGATCTTTCTGAACTTTATCATAAAACTCTTTATATTGTGTATAAGTGTATCCATATTTGGCTGTAACAGTTTCCACTCTTGCAGGATCAAGTTCCGGATCTGGTATCTCTATTTCACTTTCTATTTTTGCATAATCTTCAACTGTCATTGTTTTATTTTTTGATCCGCAGCCTGCAGCTAAAGAGATAACCATCATTAAAACCATTAAATAATTCCAGAAACGCATAAATCCTCCTAAAACCTTTGTTTTTCTTTTTAGGGGCTTACAGCCCCTAAAACCCCGTAATGATCGAGTTATTAAACTATCAATAATATTATAATAACTCATTTTTTTAAAGTGTCAAGAATAAATCATGACAGTTTCTTATATATTCCATGAAGCCAGTCGCTGTTATTATTCTTATACCATTTTGAAAACGGACGGTCACAGTTCCCGCCGGTTGTATTTGTTAGCAGATTAACTTCGGACATATCCGCAATTATTCTGCATGACGGGCTGAATGTTGTAGTTCGACCGGCAGATTTAAAAATCTGTCCCTGGACAACCGTGGCTCTCCCGCCGGGCAGCTCAACAGGACCGTAATCAAGTCCAAATATTGATGGAATTTTATCCCCGAATAAGAGATGCTTAAAATATACTTTTCTTGTTTTACCATAAGGAGCCGATTTCTTTTTCAGCCCTTCACTGATAATAATTCGAAGCAGATCCTCCCTTGTTCCGAACTTAAACCAGCTGGATTTTTTATTCAGCAGAATATTATCAAAGTTTCCGTAATAATCGTTGAAGATACCTGTTTCGGTAAAAAGATATTTTACCGTATCTCTGCCGAATCCATAATCGCCGAAAACAGTTTCAATCATAGCTCTGTAGACATTTTCAAAAAGCGTCGCTCCAACAGAATCGGATTTATAACACATATCCCATTTTTTTAAGATCATACCCTCTTTTGTATCAGTAAGTAATGGGCGGATTATTTTCATAAGTTTCTCCGCCTGAAGAGAATAGAGATCATATTGAATCTGCTTCATGTATTCCGCTGTGATCTTTTTCCTGCTCATAAGCATCTGTTCAATCCTATCCGCTCTATAGGGAGCCATAGGAAGATTGATTGGACTTGAAGTTCCCAGATAGTTAAGATCCTGATTTGCTGTTACAATAATACCATCTTTAGGATTGTAGAGCGAGGGGAGTCTGTTCTTTGGAATAAATCCTTTATTGTTATACTTTTTGTCCCAGGCGGGGAGAGGGAGGAGTCCGCTTACACCTGCGGGCCGGTTAAAACATCTTCCGCTCATCTGATAGCCGATATTACCTCCCGTGTCAGCCAGAACAAAGTTGAATGATGACGCATCAAGATCCCTGTAATGCTTCATACCCTCTCTTACAGTTTTTGCCTTCATGACATGAAAAGTTCCATTAAGCCCCTGCGCACCGCAATCTTTCCATGCCGACCATAAACGTATAAGATAAAATCCATCCACCGATGGATCGCCCTCAAGTATCCCAAGCTCATTCTCGTAAAAATCAATCCTGATCTCTTCGCCCTTTTTTGTTTTAATCACTTCAGTTCTGACTTCAAACTGATGCCATTTGTCACCACGGCGGTATTTGCCCCCTCTGCACTCCTCGATTCGAAAATCTATCATATCCATGAAAGAATAGGTTGGCGAAAATGAGAGATTTTTATTTCTTCCTATAACTACAACCGGTGTACCTGGAATGGCAAATCCAAGTATAGTATCTTCCGGAAGACGGATTATTACCTCATGCCAGATTGCCGGAACTCTATTTACTTCAAGATGAGGATCTCCGCAAAGTATAGGCATACCGTTTTCTGTATGTCTTCCTGATACCGCCCAGTTGTTGCTTCCGGTAAACCTTGGAATTCTGGAGAGCCACTTTACTGCTCCGGGAACAAGCGGCGGGGAGAGTTTAACTTTTTTTAACAGTTCAATGTCTATCTTCTCTTTCAGATACGGAAATAGCTCCCTTATCCTCGTTTCATCAATTCCGTTCTGTACCATCTGTACAATAAGTTTTTCCATGTTTCCCTGCACGTCTGACAAACCGAAGTACGAGAAGACCTTAGCCAGCATCATTGTGTCTTCAATCTGCCAGGGTTCAGGAATGCATTTAAGAAATCTAAGCTCAGGAACAGTTCCGCTCTCTTCAAGACAGCTGTTTACTCCTGCACAATAGAACTCCACTGACTCACGAACATCTCTATCTAGAATTTTTTTCTGCTCTGCTATATCCGGATAGAGATTCAGGGATCTTATATACTTATCACTTTCAATTAATTCCTTCGAAGCGGCAATTTTTTCAGATGATCTCCCCTCTAGAATTATTTTTGTCAAGGTCATCTGCAGCTGTCTGTCATTGGCGTGAACCCAGCCTAATGCAAAAGATGCATCTCTATATGAAGATGCAACAATCTGAGGTATTCCATGCTCGTTTCTCTCTATTTCAATGGGGCCGTTTTTCCCCTTCAGCATAACTTTGTTATCTTTTAGAAGCATCCTCATCCCCTTTTAAATCTTTTATCTCCTTTCTTATGATATCCCTTCTCCCCAGGTCATTCTGAACCTGTGCATTACCGCAGATGACCGCTGTCTGATAACAAAATGCCATGATAAAAACTATAAGGCCGCCTTTCATTGTTTCGCTTAATACTTTTCTCCCGGTTATTCTTTTAAGAAGCGGAGTGTGCGGTTCAAAACCATTAAACATGCATTTACTGAATGGTATAAAATTCTCCGAATTGATATCGGCAGGGTTTAAAGGAGTAGTTCTCAGCTCGATTTTTTTATCCTTCTCAGCGGCCTTTAAATGATTGTGATAAACCTCATGCAGTTTTTTTCCGATGTTATAGAAAACACTTCCAGTTTTATAAACAATACTCTCCACGTGATTCATTGAAGAAATTTTACCGGTAATAATTTTTTTTATCTCATCCTCATTTATTTTTAATGTAGGATTAATATTTCTGAAATCGTAAATGTCTGTCATCAGTGAATCAAGTTCGCGCATCTCATCAAAGAAAAAATCATGCGAAAAAAAAGCACCCTCAATAGTATTTCCATGAAGATCAAACAATAGCGGATCGCCGCTGATAACAGGAACCATTAAATTTTTAAAATAGTGAGCGACACCTTCCAGAAAAACAATAAAATTATTTTTATATGTATCTCCGGCATCTCTGTTTATACGATCTACAAACTTCCACTGTTCTTCTACAGATTTCAGAATTAAATTCTGACCGTTGTCATCAATTTTTACAATCTGGTAAATGGTATCATACCAGAAAAGATCTCTGGTCAGTTTTTCGGCAAGCTTCTTCCTCATCGACTCCGGATCTTTACCGTAAATTTTTAACCTGGCACTATTGAGATCCCAAATTTCACTGCTCACCACGGGAGGCTTAATTTCAAAGTACTCTCTAAGCTCAGATCCTGTAAACGGTCTCTGAAAAACAAGAGCTTCAAGTGCAATATTAAGCACCTCTTCCAAAGTAAAAATATCATATTTCTTCTTTATGAATGCAGCAAGAAGACTATCGGCTTCACCATGAATTGCCATGAACGAACGGAGAGCACCGAGATACTCGAATATATATTTTTCTTTTCTGTAGTTTTCATTTTCTTTTTTTACGGTGATTCCCCGGTCCTCTTCAGGGAGAATTTCCTCTTTCTGAAGATCAGTTTCTTCACGGAGAAATCTCTCCACCATTGCAAGGACAAGATCTCTCGGTCCGCTCTCCAGGCGGAGGAATGAATGAAAGTAAACGGTATACGCCTTTAGCTCACGTTCAAAATCCCACTGTTCCATCCATTTTATTCTATCATAACTAGTGGCTGAAAAAGGAGAGATTATCATCCACCTTCTGAGCTGGCGGAGATAATTAAACTCAAGAGGTGTTTCAATTGAATCATCTTTAAGAATACGTTCAAGAATCTGCGGAAGCCTTGACAGTATATTTTCCTGAAACGATTGTATGTCGGCCATGAGGAGAAGAAATTTTTTTGACGGGATAAGCCGTTTACTCCAGCCGAAACCAAGTCTTGTTTCTCTTCTTACGAGATGCTTTTTTTTAAAAAGTTTATATTTTTTAAACCGGATGAAAATCTCATCTATATAAAGCTTTGTCTCGGTTGGTCCATTGATATCCGGAAAATTACGGGCCGGGATCTGTGAAAAATTTATCTCTTTTTTTATACTACGTTGCGGGGGATTTTTTTTTATTAATACCGGCCTCTTTACCTCGGGAGACGGCTCTTCTTCATCTTCAATATCTGCAATCTCTTTGTCCGGAGATTTCTTCAAAATACTGATTATACTTGTATATCTCTCCTCCTGAGGGATCTCGGGATTCCTCATCAGTGAGTTTATTTTATCCCTGTCATCGACAGATATCTCTTTTGTCAATATCAGAGATCTGGCCTGTCTCTCAAGGCGTTTTTTATCATCTTCACTATTCATTTTATCAAACCATCATTTTATCGTTGCACATTTAACTGCTCAAAAACCTCAGATAAATATGCTTTCCCCCGCGCCAAAGGCGCGGGGGAAATACATTTCACCACCATTTTTTAAATAGACACTTATATCTCTACTCAGGAATAATATTTAGTCAACTAAAAAGCCCCGGTTTATAATTCCTGGTAAAAAAACAGATTAATCCTGTTAATTATGTCATATAGTTATTTCAGCTTTTTCCGATAATTAATATGTATAAAAACGTTTTCCCGGGGAGAGTTATGTATAGATCCGCAGCCGTATTGATTTTTCTATTGTTTTCTGTTTCTGCTTTCAGTGTCGATTCCAGAGTTGAAAGATGGAACCTCCGGATTGAGCGGGTAAAAAAACTTCAGAATGAAGCATCATCCGGAAAGTACGATAAATCGCTAATTGATAAAATAGTAAAAAATGAACTTCAGTCATCCGAAGAGTTCCTTAATCTGCTGAACCGCTATAAGATTGATGACGGCTCTTTGAAGTCTGAAACTAAAAAGTATTCATTAACAGAAATTGAAAAAAAAGTAAAAGATTTGTCACTCCCTGCAATATCGCTCTGTTATATATCTGATCTTTATAAAAATACCGCAGACACTCAGGTTAAAGATAAAATTGCCGGTGAGATTTTACAGTATGCTGCAAAGAAATTCGGTTCGACGGTAAAAATATCTCAAGCTGAAAGCGGTATACTGGCTGAACAGTATATTATTGAAAGGGGTATGGCCGTTTTTCCGTCATCATTAAATATTATTACAACCGATCTGTTGAGTAAAACAGAATACGAGCTGAGCAGAAGCGATTACAACTCAAACGATACTGACATCAGCAGAATAATCAGGCAGTATATAGAAAAGTCTCTATCAACGATGAAATTTTCGGAAAATACTATTTTTAACGAAAAGTTTCTTATTCCTGTTCCACTGTGGAAATTTAAAACTGAACGATATGCAAATGCAGAAGCAAGAAATAGAGCGGTAATAAGTTTTGTTTATGCCGGAGGTGGTTCGCTTAAAACTACAGAAAACATCAATGATCTAAACACTGCCGAGAGAGAGATCTTTGATAATGCAAAAATGAAAATTTCAGATATGCTTCAGAACACAACTCCGGGAAGCGGTCCTACAGGAAACACTCCGTATTACGAAATTCCAGACGTTAAAAAACTCGGCATGGTCATTGATGAAATTGACAGATACCGGAAAACTCTGATGCAGAATATAAATGGAAGTGAGAGTACCGAGTTAATCAGTAAATATAAGAGTAACAACACCGGTATAGCTTCAAGGGGAATAAACCGTTTTGAAACTCAATTCAAAAATGAAGAAGCGCGAATTGAAAGACTGAAAAAAATTAAAGGTGATACAATTATCTACAATGAAGAGGTTTTCAATGCATCGAGAACTTACTTCTACAGTTTAAGAGATGAAGTTTTTAAGTATGCAGATCTTTCAGCACAATTTATTGAAGCATTATATTCATCGGGTAAAACAGATCCCGGGAAATATATCGAGTTTCATAAATACAGATCTGACCGTTATATATTATACATTACATTTTCAGAAAAACTGACTGCTGGTACACTCACTCTTTCCGAATCAGGATCTGAATATCTTCGCTCCATCTATAAAGGGGCAATCCCGAAGATTCTTGCCTCTGCTAAAAATATTCTTAAACCTGAAGCTATACCCAATGAAGTCAGAGAAACATTTAAAAAAGAACATCTTAAAGAGTATGCGTCAATCAATGCCGATTACAGGACACAATGTACTCTTCTTATAAATAATATAAGAAAAAATTATGACAACAGTATCGCGGGATTTTCCAACTCTGCCGCAGAAAAAAAAGAAGCTTCACTTAACTCAGAAAGTCAGATAGGGCAGGATGAAACCGATAGACTTTTCAGTTTTGCAAAAAAATATTCCGATTCACTGGCTTCTTTAAATTATACTGAAGCCGCTTTAAAAAGATACAAAGCTGAATATGCCAGAATCATTGAAGAGTTTAAAAAAGGAAATAAGGTTGCTGGCTTCTCCGGCAAAGATGCAGCAGAGTCTCTCTATGCATCGCTTAAAGATTTCAACCCGGAAGCAATAGATAAAGAAACAGCCACCAGAGAACTTCTTGCAAAAGAGGGAATGGAAGTACTTAGCAGTTCAATCAATATTGCCCAGTATTATAAAAGAAAAGGTGTTCAGGTAAAATTTTATCCTGCTAATGAGGAGATTGTCTCAATGAAGCGGATCTTCTCCGAATCACCGGCAGAGATAGTTTCCTCGTGGAAAATAAATGGAAAGAATTTCAGACAGATTGATGCAAATGTAGTTTCGGAGCTGAAAAAGCTTGCCGCTAAAAATGCATGGAACAATATCCGCAGCAATGCCCCAACCGAAGTATTTAAAATTGATGAAACTGAAATCAAAATTTCATTCACCCCGCCATCGGGATGGAAGAAGATTCCAGATTCCGGAAGCGGTCATATCGACAAAATACAATTTCAAAGTCCTGATATGAAGGGCGTCATTGAAGTAACTTCTCTCCGCGAAGATGAGCACAACATTCAGCAGCTCGCAGGTCTATGGCCGGAGAAAACGGGTTTTACTCTCACAGAGAAGGACTGGGGTAAAAAAAATAATTCGGACTATTTAAAAAGCATCTCGAAAAACAGATATGATGTAATTATGGAATCATATATGACTGCTAAAAAGGGTTATGTCATAATACTATCAGGCAGAACAACCGGTGAGATGTACAGGCAGTTAAACAAAACACTTGCCGAAGTTTTTAGAAATATGGAGATTACTTCAGTTAACTGAAGTTGAATAATTATATGTCACTCTGACACTGAACCAGTTTGTCACCCTGAGCTCGTCGAAGGCGACTTGTGCTAAAGGAATTTATGCTTCGACAGGCTCAGCATGACAGTGTCTGTTTGTCACCCTGAGCTCGTCGAAGGACGACCGGAATTACCATGATCTATGCTTCGACAAGCTCAGCATGACACAGAATGAAGCTCCAACGTATATTTTAAAAAATCTCCGTCTTAAACAGAGAATTATTACCCCAATTACCGGAGATGGTCTCTCTCTGAACAGAATCAGTTACAAGTTTAAGAAAATCAGTTCTGTCCATTTCAATAGCGCCTAAACTCTCCATGTGGTCAGTATGCACCTGACTGTCGATAAGATCAAACCCCAGTCTTAAAAGATTATCAGCCAGAACAATAAAGGCAGCCTTTGATGCATTGCTTTCTCTTGAAAACATCGATTCACCGAAGAACATCCCTCCAAGAGAGATACCATATAGTCCGCCCATAAGTCTGCCGTCCCGCCAGGCCTCAATAGAATGAGCATACCCAAGTTTGTGCATTTGCACGTATGCCTCTATCATCTCGGCAGTAATCCAGGTTCCCTTTTCATGCCTCCGTTTACCGCTGCATGCTGTGATAACCTCTCTGAATGAGGTATCAAATCTTATCTCGAAGGTTTTTCTTCTGAGAATCTGTTTCATACTTTTTGATACTTTAACAGCGCCGGGGTAGATTACAAATCGCGGATCGGGGGACCACCAGATAATTGGTGTTTCCGATGAGTACCATGGAAAAATACCGTGAGTATAAGCCTCTATCAGTCTTTCAGGGGAGAGGTCACCACCTACAGCGAGTATTCCATCAGGATCGGAATACTCCGCAGGGGGAAAAAATGGTTCATCTCCCAGATAATACACCGTCATAAAAACTGCTAGACCACTCTTACCTTAACTTCGTCACCTTCAATTTCAGCCACAGCATGGCCTCCATCGACGAGTTTGCCGAAGAGTACTTCATCAACAAAAAAGCCTTTAAGCTTATCCTGAACCAGTCGTCCGATCTGCCGTGCTCCAAACTCTCTAGAGTACCCTTTCTTAGCGAGCCACTTTCTGCAATCGGGAGTAACCTCCAGAGTCACATTCTTATCCTTCAGCTGTGCACTGAATGAATCTATTTCTTTACCGACAATATCAAGAATAATCTCTTCAGAGAGATCATTGAATGTAACCGTTGCATCCAGCCTGTTTCTGAATTCCGGTGAAAACAGCCGGTCAACGGCCTTATCTATGGCATCCTCTTTCACATGCCTTTCGTCAAAGCCCACCTGTTTTTTCCCTATCTCTCTTGCTCCGGCATTTGAGGTCATTATAATTATAACATTGCGGAAATCCGCCTTCTTTCCGGTATTATCCGTCAGAGTTGCGTAGTCCATTACCTGAAGCAGCGTGTTGAATATATCAGAGTGCGCCTTCTCTATCTCATCAAGAAGAAGAACTGCGTATGGTGTTTTACGAATCACTTCTGTGAGCAGTCCACCTTCATCGTATCCCACATATCCCGGAGGAGCACCTATGAGCCTTGCCACGGTATGCTTCTCCTGATATTCACTCATATCAAATCTATGTAACTCAACTCCGAGACTTAGCGCAAGCTGCCGCGCAAGTTCTGTTTTACCAACACCGGTTGGTCCGACAAAGAGAAGCGACGCAATCGGTTTAAGAGGATTTCCGAAACCTGCTCTGCTTCGTTTTATGGCTTTAACAACCATCTCTATTGCGCTCTCCTGGCCGAATATTTCCTTCTTTAATTCAAGTGTCAGATCCTTCAGCCGGGTCTTTTCTGAAGATGAAACGCTCTTCTCGGGGAGTTTTGCCATACGGGCTACAATTTTTTCCACATCAGCTGTTCCGACTTCGATAATTTCACTTTTGGCAAAGTTATAGATTCTTGCAAACGAACCAGCCTCATCAATTACATCGATAGCTTTATCAGGAAGATGTCTGTCGTTTATATATTTACTTGAAAGCTCCGCTGCAGCTCTTATTGCTTCATCTGTATATTTCACTTTGTGAAATTCCTCATACTTATCTTTTATACCCTGAAGAATTTTCACTGTATCTTCAATGCCAGGCTCAGCAATTTCGATCTTTTGAAATCTTCTTGAAAGAGCTCTGTCTTTATCAAAAAATTTCTTGTACTCTTCGTATGTTGTTGATCCAATACATTTTATATCTCCCGAAGTAAGAACCGGTTTTAGCATATTTGAGGCATCCATTGATCCACCTGAAACAGCGCCGGCACCGACAACATTATGTATCTCATCAATGAAAAGAATTACATCTTTCATCTTTTTCAGTTCCTGAATAACCTTTTTCATACGTTCTTCAAAGTCACCGCGGAACTTTGTACCTGCAAGAAGACTGCCGATATCAAGAGAATAAATTTTCAGTCCCTTGAGCTTTTCAGGAACATTACCCTCTGCAATACGCAGGGCAAGGCCCTCTGTGATTGCTGTTTTACCTACACCGGGATCACCAACATGAACCGGATTATTTTTTGTTCTGCGGCAGAGAACCTGTATTGTTCTTTCAATTATATCTTCACGTCCGATGAGAGGATCAATCTCCCCCTTCAGAGCTTTCTCTGTTAGTTCAGTT
Source organism: uncultured Leptospirales bacterium (assembly GCA_964450405.1). Taxonomy (GTDB): domain Bacteria; phylum Spirochaetota; class UBA4802; order UBA4802; family UBA5550; genus WRGT01. The sequence goes on from CAYVCQ010000007.1 coordinate 19,548, forward strand.
GTGAACATTTCGATAAATTTCTCGCCCGGTTGTTTATCGGTTTTTTCCTCCACATCCTCGTACTCGCCAAGATCCTCATATGGCTCGTGAGGAAAAACGGAGACTCCATGAGATATAAACTTTAACAGTTCATAGCGCGTAATCCCCTCCAGACTCATGAAATAAGCTGCGAAGGATTCCTCCTCCTCCATGATTGAAACAAGAATATCTCCAACATCGAGAACCTCTTTCTGAGAGGAAGCTGTATGCCATATGGCGCGCTCCATTACGTTCTGGAAACCGGAAGACTGCTTAGGTTCATCGACCTCTACTGTTTCCATCTTCTCCTTAAAAAACTCTTCTATGTTATGCCTAATCACGCGGACATCTCCGCCGGAAGCCTCTATTATTGATCTCCCCTCATCATACTGTAAAGCGGCATACAGCAGATGTTCAGGTGTCATATATTCATGCTTCTTGAATTTAGCCTCATTGAATGCAGTCATGAGTATATCATTCAAAACAGGGTTAAGTTCCATATCGTATCCTTCTTATTATTAAACTTTTTCATACGAACATCTTAAAGGAAACTGTTTCTCCTTCGCCATAAGATGGACGCTTTCAACTTTTGTTACAGCTATATCATAAGTATAGACTCCGCAAATACCTATACCCTTCTTATGCACATCAAGCATTACCTGTGTAGCCTTTGCTGAAGTCATGTGAAATACTGTTGTAAGTACTTCTACAACGAAATCCATAGTGGTGTAGTGATCATTGTGAAGCAGCACCCGATACATATCCGGTTTTTTGAGACTCTGTTCCGATTCAAGACTTACACCTCCGTCATAATTATTACCTGATCCCGCAGACATAATCAGACCTCCCGACAACTAATTTAACGTAAAAAATATTCAATGCAATTATTCCTTAATTTTTTTTGCCCCCGCACCCCCGAAGGGGGCAAAGACTTTAGCATTGCCTCCAATCGAAGTACTGAGGCTTCTGTGGGGTATTTTTTACTGCATTTTTTAAAAACTAATCTACTTTTATCTTCCCGTGTCTGGCTATTGCCTTTATGAGAAAATAGCCGAAAACCGGCATATCTTCACCTTTATGCAGATATATTCTTTTTATGATAAATGCACACGCGTACTGTTTCATGTCAAGGCTTCTTATTATTCTGAAAAGAGAATTGAAAAACTCCTCGAAAAATATGATAAAGAGACGTGTAAGAAACTCCTCTACGTCATCTTTAACCTCGGGGAAAAACCTGACAAATGGTATTTTTCGATCAGTATAAATATATTCCTCGGTAAATCTTTTGATGCCGTAATCCTGCCCCAGTAAAAAGTATACCATATCTTTTGCCATCTTCAAATTCTGAGGCATTGTCAAAGACCCTGGGAGCGCCTTATACACCTGGTAAAGAGTGGTTGCAGATCTTTTCATATCCTCACTGCTGATTGACCCGGCATTCTTTATTGTATCAGCATTAAAAATACTCTCAATAATTTCATCAATTTTCTGGCCGTATTGAACACCGAAAGGTGTCATCAGAAGTTTATCCGAATAATTTGCTGTTTTCCCTTCACGCTTAGGCGGTTTTATTTCGGGAGCCTTTTCTGTAGTATTTAAAGCCTGTTCCGCAATTTTAGATTTAGCTTTAAAAAGATATATACTCTCTAAATAATCGGTCACTTTTTTTATATTGTTGTCTATCTCGAATAAAGTCAGCCTTGGTTCCCTTGTTATAAGATTCAGATCTTTCTTAGATGTGGTGTCCTCATTTAAAAAGAATTTTAAATAGGTCTTATCATCCCACCAGTCAAATCTGTTAAGAATTGTAAGATAGGCGTCATGAAGCGAAGCAGCAATAAAACCGTGTCTAGCCTTGTGCGAAATTGTAATGTTACTGCTCATCAGATCTTTAAATGTTTTTACATGCCCATGAAGTTCATTAAGAGGAATGGAGAGAGTTGTATTGCTCTTACTCATATTCATGTTATACTGCTGTATCTGATGACTCAGCCTGTTCTCAATTAAATTCCTGAGGCTTAAATATGACGAAGAGGATGAAGGATTATTCACATCTGAGAATATATTGGAAATAAACTCCTCGTCAAGATCTCTCTTTCCTTTCTGGGCAATTGTATAGATTTTAGAGAGAGCCTGTATATCAACAAGAAAATCAATAAGAAGATTTGCCTGAGATGCATTCAGCTTATAATTGAAATTTAAAAGACTCGCAAGCTTCCCCTCTGTAATGATTTCCGCATAATCAGTAAGTTTATTAATTATCCTTGTAAAACTCGCATAATCAATAAAGGGCATTATTTTCTTAAGATCTTCAGTGACTTTAGCACTGATAATTACTTCATCCATTAAAACTCCCTGCATACTGTTATAATACGTCTGAGCCGGCATTTTGATTAAAATTAATTCATATTTTGAAAAATAAATTATAATTTTTATGAAATTAATATTGGAAATCTTCCAATAATTTAGCATATTAAAATTTAATTGACTAGCTAAATTTTATAAAATATAGATAATTACATCAAGTAAATTTCTTAATTATTATCAGGTATATAATCCCGGGAGAGAGGAATGACAAACATTTTGGTCGTTGAAGACAACAAGGCCTCAGGTCTGATACTGAAAAAACTTCTTGATAAGTCGGGATATAATGTTATAGAAGTTGTAGATTCGGGTGAAGATGCTTTAAATATTATAAAAAAGAACAAACCGGATCTCATTTTAATGGATATTACCCTTGCGGGTGAGATTGATGGTATAGAAACCGCTGAAAGAATTTATCAGACATATAATATACCATTTATTTATATTACAGCCGGAACAGACGACGATACATTTGAAAGAGCTAAAAAATCACTCCCTCTTAATTATATTGTAAAACCATTTAATTCCAAAATGCTTAATTCTGCCATAGAAATAGCGCTCTTTAAATTCGACATGGAAACCAGGCTGAAGAAAAGTGAAATCAGCAGAAAAAAGATACTTGAATCTATACCGGACATAATTTTTGAAATCAAAGCCGATGGCTCCCCCTATACTACCGGTGATGCAAAGAAGATGAAGGAATTCTGGCCGGAAGATGTACTGAAAAAAGCGAAACCTTATATTGATGAGGTAAACAGCAATGATTCTATCGGAATTTTTGAGTATGAAATAAATACAAGTATCGGCAAAGGTTATTTCGAATCAAGAATTATCAAAATGGATAAAAACCTTCTTCTTGTGATAATACGAAACGTATCAAACAAAAAGAGAGATGAAGTTCAGCTTTCTTCACAGATAAATCAGATGGAGGATTCTATTAAGGAGAGGACCGGTGAACTACAGAAACTCAACCGGACTCTTATTGATGAGATTGATAAAAGAAACTTTGCAGAGCAGGAGATTAAACTGTTCATGGATGTTATAGAGCAGAGTACAAATCCTCTGGTTATTATTGAAAGAGGTGGTAATTTAAAATACGCAAACAATGCATTTTGTAATGTTTCAGGTTATTCAAAAGATGAACTTCTCGGTTTAAACACCAATAATATCCCTAATCCGGTTCTGCCGGAGGATAATATTATAAACCAGATCAAAGGTGTTAATTCCTGGAAGGGAGAGACATATAACATAAAAAAGACCGGTGAAATTTATTATTTAAAAGCGGCCGTTTCTAAAATTAAAGACGAACAGGGTAAAACCCGTTTTGTTGTTATAACTGCCGAGGATATTACAGATATCAAAAAAGATGAAATGCTTCTGGAAAAGATGAAGGGCAATGTTAAAGATTCAGCATCTGACTCCATTGATAAAGATATGGCATGGCAGACATGGAAAGAGAAGATGCTCAGCAGAAACATTTCACGAACAGATAAATCTATATTCAGCAATATAAACAACAGTTTCACTCAGGGTGCCGGATTTGGTACACTTATAACTTTTATGGAGATGATGGCAAAATCCGCAAAGGAAAAGGATGGAAACCGGATTGTTGACGGGACTCTTTTTAATGAGGCGATGAAAAACGTCAAAATCGCGCAGGATGCTTTTAAAATTTTTGCCGGAATAGACTGGATCATATCAAACAATATAGATCTTGAAGAAACCCCTGTTCGCGAAGTCTACTCTCTTATTAAGGGGACTATCAGCAAATACAGCAAATTTACAGAACTGAATCACAATAGAATGGTGATCAACGATCTTCCAAAGGGACTGAAGAATAAAAAAATTAAAATCAATCCTCAATATTTCAATGAAGCAATGTCCGAGTTAATAATCAATGCCCTGAAATTTTCAAAATCCGGGACAACTATCATCATAATGGTGTACTCTCAGAATAACACTCTGCGGATATCCGTAATCAATGATCCTCAAAAATCAAGCGACGGAACTATTGGTATACCCGAAGAGTACGGTAAGGTGATCTTCGAACCGTTCTATCGTATTTCAAAACTTGTATATGAGAGATACAATACTCTCGACTTCGGGATAGGACTTACATTCGTAGAAAAAATTATCACCCGTCATGGCGGTGAAATTTTTGCAGAAAATATAGTTGATTATTCTGACATAGCAAAAGACTCTCAGATAAAAGTAAATTTAATGATTTCTCTCCCGTTTGTGAGAGATTAATTGGAGGAATAATGCCCTTTGTAAATGTAATGGTTGCCGGACCTCTCACAAAAGATCAGAAAACAGCTCTTGCCGGTAAAATTTCAGCAGCACTTGAAGAGGTTGCAGGAAAAGATCCTGAAACAACATATGTAGTCTTCGAAGAAGTAAGCAGAGAAAACTGGGCGGTGGGAGGAAAACTTCTAACCGAGAAGTAAATTATGATTATATCAATAAAAAATTTAAATAAGAGTTATAAGATTGCAGGTGAAAGAATGAAAGTCATCGACAATCTTTCACTGGAACTTGACAAGGGTGAGATTATAGCAATTACCGGACGTTCGGGGTGCGGAAAAACCACCCTCCTTAATATCCTCACCGGAATAACAAAACCTGATAACGGCGAAATACACTTTAGAGAGAAAAAACTTAAATACTATAACGATTTCTCCATGTCCAGAATCCGGAATAGGGAGATAGGACAGATATTCCAGACTTTCAGACTCCTTGATGATGAAACTGTAATGTCTAATGTAATGATGCCGGCCAGGATCAGAGGAAAAGCCGGATCATCGGTGCGCAACTACGCTGTGGAGATTCTGGGAAAAGCCGGAATTGCCGAGTATCAGAATACAAAGGCGGGACTACTCTCCGGCGGACAGAAACAAAGGGTTGCCATAGCACGGGCCATAGTAAACAGACCGTCTCTTATACTTGCAGATGAGCCCGATGCAAACCTTGACGTTGAAACTTCAATGGAGATTTTTTCACTGCTTGAAATGCTCAAACGTGAAGGAAAATCCATAATCATTGTGACACACAAAGAGTACATGCTCAAAAAAGCAGATAGAACCTATAAAATGGAAAAAGGGAGACTTACGGAACTGTAATGCTCAGTAAATTATATCTAATAAAAAAAGAACTGGCCGGGGGGAAATTTATCTCCTTCATAGTATTCTGTGTAATACTTCTCTCAGTGTCAGCAATAGTGTCGTTTAATATTCTTTCAGAAAATTTTAACAACTACATTAATAAAAATTTCGCTTCAGCAATACCGCCTGACGAAATCAAAGTAAAACCTGGCGAGAGCAAGAGCGTATTACTCTTCGCAACCGGAACGGGTAAAGAACTGAACGAACAGGCGATTAACAGAATTGCAAAAATACCCGGTGTAAAAAAAATTGATCCGGTTATGGCGGTCACGGTACCAACTTCTGCGACTATCTACTTCTTTACGTTTCAATACAAAGCCGATCTTGTTCTGGCAGGTGCAAGCTATAAATTTGTCGAAAAAGATTTGAAGAATCAGGAGATGAAAAACGCATGGCTTAACGGGAAATACAATTTTAAAAATCCTGGAGATTATGGAATACCTGTTCTTGTCCCTAAAACACTGATAGATTCATACAACAACGGACTGGCCGCTGCGAATTCGCTCCCCGAGATAGTTCCTGGAAAGTTGTCAGGACTTAGATTTAAACTTTCCTTCGGCAGGTCTAGTGTTAATGCCGTTGAAGGCGCTTATGACTGGTCATCGGTAATAGCCGGCTATACAGATAAAATAAACATTATGGGACTTGTTATTCCGCTTAAGGCAGCGGAGGAGTTAAACGCTAAATTCGGTAAAACCGGAAGATATATGTTTGCACTTGTTAATGTTAAAGATCATAAAAATTTCGAAGATGTGAAGAACCAGATAAAAAACATGGGGTTTGTCGTTGAAACAGGCGAGAGTCTCTCTACTGAGATTCTAAAACTTAAAAGAATAGTAAATGCCTTTATAACGCTGATGATCTCTCTTGTATCAATGCTTACCATTGTGACTACCGCGCTGTGTTCAATAACAGCAGTCTGGGGAAGAATTGAATACTACCGTATATTGAGAACTCTTGGCGCATCGAAATTTTTTATAGCTCTAACCATTTTAATTAAGTTTGCTCTAATGGGATTTCTGGCATCATGGATCGGAATATATATACTTGGACATCTTAAGGTATACATACTTGAGTCGATTTCAATTCCCGGGGTAAAACTGTCACTTGATATATCAGCAAAAACTGTTGCAACAGTACTTACAGGCGGGACTTTAATACCAGTTGCGGCGTCACTTCCGGCGATAATAAGGATGTTTTCGGTTAAGCTGGATAAGGGTTGAGAACTCACCGCCCCCTCTGGCCGCTGGCCATCTCCCCCATGAATGGGAGGAGAGGTTACAGTAAATATTTTCTGTTATCCCTTTCTCCCATTCATGGGGAAAGGTGCCCGTAGGGCGGATAGGGGCGGAAAAGTTTACTTGCTATTTTAATCACCCTTTAAAGACAAAAAAAATCCGGTATAAACCGGATTTTTTCGTTATACGTTTTTGAAAAATTTCAACCCGCAGAGATCGCATCGGCAGGGCAAACGCTTTCGCATGCGCCGCAGTCAATACATGTATCTGCATCAATTTGATGAACATCACCTTTTTCAGATATTGCCTCAACGGGACACTCAGCAGCACATGCACCGCAATTTGTACAGGCATCTTTATCGATTTTATAAGCCATGATTTCCTCCAAAAGAAAAAATGTAATTTATTAAATATTAAACCTCACCGGATTATGTTAATGCTCATCATCTGACAGCAGTAAACCATTTAATTACACCTATAGTGCAAATAAAAATCATTCTGAACTCAGATTTTTGAGTAATATCAGCAAAGTTATTTAACAGAAACAAAGGTGTTATGAGGCATAAAAAATTGTCAAGAGTTTAAGAAAAAAAAATTTTACCAGACCATACCGGCTGAAATACCCACGGCATAACCGTTATCTGTAAAATAGTAAGTAAGGGGCATATCTATAAATACAGGACCGACACCAAGGCCCAGATTTGTCATAAATTTTGGCCTGTAATAGTCCGGTTTTACATCCTTTGTACTGGCATCGATATTTGTTGAACCTAAAGTACCCGCAACAGGTACCGGTGCAGTTACAGTAATAGTTCCAGCACTTTTAATATTAAAACTTGTTCTTCCGTATGGGACAAAATCGACCCCTCCACCAACACCGATATTTAATATATATAAAAGTCTTATCGATGTATAGAGTTCTACAGGGATTACAAATGTTTTTGTGTCCAGTACAAGATCAATTGAAGAATCGACATCGGCTGTATATCCTCCATTAGTGATCGTCTGAGTTGAAAGCTTTTTATAATATGAAATAATGCTGTTTGAATAAATAAAACCCGATTGTAAAGATATTCCTCTCCAGAGAAGAATTCTTGAAAGTATTGCCTTCTCCTGGATTATCATATAATTAGCCAGAACACCGAATAGGTTTGACTCATATTCTATGCCGTATTTTTCTCCACCGGTTTTATATTTAAATCTTCCTACTCCTATTGAATCCCCTGTTCTATAGTTCACTTTGCCGAATTTAAAAGACATATAAAGACCATCTATAAGAAAGCTCAAATTAAGACCACCCTCTACAACTGCCGGATTTCCCCCAACTCCTGCATAGACATCCCCTTTATCAAGATCACTCTTGAGATCCATAAAAAACAACGGATCCCCGCTTGGAGCCTGAAGAGACAGCATTGATCCTGCTGAAATTGCAAAAAGGTCATATCCCTGATATCCCCTCAATGTTGCAGCACCGGATGCATATGTAGCAGCATTACCAAAACCTTTCGCCAGATCAGGCATATTTGAAAACTTTGCTATTTCTGTAGATATTGCAGCCTCAACCGGTGCTTTTAATGCAGTATCAATTACACCACCATTATCAAAAGTGACCTCAACTGTTAATGCAAAAAGATTCCCTGCCGAAATAAGCACTAAAAGAGATATAATCAAGAGTCTGGTTTTCATAACAAATCTCCGCTTCAGGATTGTTCATACAATTTATATCGGTTCAGCAGAATAATCCACTAAAGTTTTTAAAATTATAGTATTTAGATTCTTTATTTAAATACATTCCGGTAATGTTGAGATAATTGACATTCCTATATCCCCCCTGTCCCCCATAGGGGGCACGCAAGAAGGAAATTATTAGTGAATTTATAAATCATAACAATATTAAAACACCTTTTATATCGTTGAACTTGCAAAAGATCTTCGAAACAACACGACCGTGTCAGAAGAAAAATTATGGTCAGTACTACGAATAAAACAGGTGGGTGAATATAACCGATATACCCGATGCCCCCTCCGGGGGATAGGGGGCAGGAAGGTTTGAATTAAATTAAGTATTAGCCCAACATTCCGGAAAGATTCTTTATTTAAATACAGGTTCTCCATCCTTAATATCCATCTTGATTGTGCAGTTTTCTTTAAAATCACCCGAGAGAATCTTTACTGAGAGCGGATTTAATATGTATTTCTGAATCGCTCTTTTAAGAGGGCGTGCTCCGAATGCGGGATCATACCCCTCTTTCGATAAGAAATCCAGCGCAGAGCGGGTTATTTCAAGGGAGATTCCTCTCTCTTTTAATCTAAGGGCCACATCTGAAAGCTGGGTTTTAACTATATCTCCGATATTCTCCTTTGTCAGAGGATTGAATACAATTACCTCATCCACCCTGTTTAAGAATTCCGGTTTGAAGTTCATTTTCAGTTCCTGTTCAATACCGGCCATTCTATCTTTCTCCGGAATTGACTGATCGCTGATATATGATGTTCCGATATTTGATGTCATTATAATGAGCGTGTTTTTCAGATCGACGACGCGTCCCTTAGAATCGGTAAGTCTTCCCTCGTCAAGGATCTGCAGAAAAATGTTGAACACATCGTGGTGAGCCTTCTCTATCTCATCAAAGAGTATAACAGAGTACGGTCTTCGACGCACAGCCTCGGTGAGCTGGCCACCCTCTTCGTAACCGACGTATCCCGGAGGTGCGCCGATGAGCCTTGCCACTGCATGTTTCTCCATGTACTCCGACATGTCTATTCGTATAATCGATTTCTCGTCGTTGAAAAGGAACTCTGCCACTGCTTTTGCAGTTTCAGTTTTACCCACACCTGTTGGTCCAAGAAATATAAATGTGCCCACGGGTCTGTTCGGGTCCTGTATACCGGAACGGGATCTTCGTACAGCGCCGGAAATTGCCTCCACGGCCTTTCTCTGACCCACTACCCGTTTTTCAATTATCTTCTCCATGTTTATCAGTTTTTCTTTCTCACCCTCAAGCATTCTTGCAACGGGGATGCCGGTCCACCTGGCGACAACGGCCGCAACCTCCTGGTCGGTCACCTCCTCTTTCAAAAGAGAATTGTCCCCCTGAATCTCCTTTGCCTTGCTGTTTAGCTCAGTTATCTCTTTTTCAAGTTCTACAATTTTTCCGTATCTGATTTCGGCAACCCGGTTAAGGTTACCCTCTCTCTCGGCACGCTGCTCTTCAATTCTATACTGCTCTATGGCCTCTTTGACACTGCTGATTTTTTTTATTATCTCTTTCTCTTTCCGCCACTGTGCCACAAGGATAGTTTTATTCTCATTAAGATCGGCAAGTTCGTTCTGAATTTTATCAAGGCGCTCTTTAGAGGCTGCATCTTTCTCTCTCTTTAATGCCTCTGACTCGATCATCAGCTGACGGATTCTTCTTTCGATTTCATCAATCTCCGTGGGCATTGAATCTATCTCCATCTTAATCAGAGATGCAGCTTCATCTATAAGGTCAACAGCCTTATCGGGGAGAAAACGGTCGGTAATATATCTGCTGGAGAGTACTGCTGCCGCAACACACGCCGAATCCGATATACGGACACCATGGTGTACTTCATATTTCTCTTTCAGACCGCGGAGTATCGCAATGGTATCCTCTACTGATGGTTCCGTAGCGAATACCGGCTGGAAGCGCCGTTCAAGAGCTTTATCCTTTTCAATATATTTCTGGTATTCGGAAAGTGTTGTCGCGCCTATTGTCCGCATTGTTCCTCTGGAAAGCGCGGGTTTGAGCATATTTGATGCATCCATAGAACCCTCGGCCGCACCTGCACCGACAAGAGTATGGATCTCATCGATAAAAAGTATTATCTCACCGGCAGATTCCTCCACCTCCTCCACTACACTTTTAAGTCTCTCTTCAAACTCCCCGCGGAACTTTGCACCGGCTATGAGCGCACCCATGTCGAGAGAGATAAGCCTTTTGTTTTTTAGACTCTCCGGCACATCTCCCTCCACCATTCTCTGCGCAAGTCCCTCTACAATTGCGGTTTTACCTACACCGGGTTCTCCGATCAGTACGGGATTGTTTTTTGTTCTTCGCGATAGAACCTGCATGACACGGCGGATCTCCTCGTCACGTCCTATAACAGGATCGAGTTTGTTCATACGTGCGGCATCGGTGAGATCGCGGCTGTATTTTGACAGAGAGTTATATTTATCCTCGGCATGTTCATCCTCGGCTTTTTTATTTCCGCGGATATCCATGAGGACTCTGAGGATGCTCTCTTTATTAAATCCGTGAGAATTAAGTATATGTTTAGCCTTTACACTCTCGCTTGATGCTAGTGCGAGTATAAGATGTTCTGTACTGAGATACTGATCACCAAGCTTTACAGCGTGGTTCCACCCTTCATTAAGTAGATCTCTTGATTTAGGCGATAGAGACCCGCCTCCCGGTCCTCCGCCGGTCTGTTTTGGCATTGATTCTATATACTGGTTTATTTCGTTTTTAATTTCTTTAATAGGGGCGCCGAGTTTTTCGGCTATTGCGCTGAAGATTCCGCCATCCTGATCCGCTGCAGCTTTAAGTATATGCTCGGGATGAATTTCTATACTGTTGTTTTCTGCGGCAATATTTTGTGCGTTGTTAACCACATCCTGCGCTCTGAGAGTTAATCGGTCCATTCTCATAATGATTCATCTCCTGATATTTTTAGAGGTTTTTATTTGAGGATAACGCGGATAGTTTTGATACAAAGTTTTTTTACTTTTAGAAAGGTGTTCTGATATTTTAAAAAATTTTATGTTTTTCGCATTGTATCTGCATGAAAAAACTGCAGATACCGGCGACCTGATGAAGCGTTTTGTTTATCTCCGGTTAAAACCGGTCTTATGAAATATGCGGTGCATTACCGCAGGCCCGTATTATTATATTTTACTCAACAAGCTAAAACAAGACCAATCAGCAAGTACGAGAAAGACACTACCTGCTGAAGACCCGGTGTCACTCGCCGTCTTTCATTCTATCCTGAACTGCTTTGATTATCTCCTCATCACTCTGTTTCTTTGATAATACTACACGATATTTAATGTCAAATTTTGTAGGTTCAATTACCTTTTTCGGAAAGATAAAGTTCCATCTCATAATGTCATCATTGATAAGACTGTCCACCTCTGTAAAGTATGTCGGTCTCTGAGATCTTATCTTCATAATTTTCCCTGAGTCAGGATAAAGCCAGACGCTTATTAGACCGATTCTTGCCTCATCAATCATGTCGAGCTTCTGAATCTCGCTGGAGATATATTTATCTCCCCCTTCATCTTTACCCCTCTCCATGGTTTTTTCATTTTTCAGCTGAATAACCTTATACTCGTCGGATGTCAAAAGTACCCTGAAAACCTCAGTGGCCTTACTATCGGGTTTTAGAAAATCTTCATTTTCCTCTTTCAGCTGAGCATGGATATCCTCAACGGTTTTTGTTGTCTTACAGGAGATAAACTGCAGAGAAATTATACCTGCAAGAAATATATATAACATTTTTTTCATTTTTTTATCCTTTTTAATTCAATTTAATACAATTTATAAATTCAGCGTTCCATTTCAAGGATTTTTTTCTTTTTCAAACATAACTACTCAAAAACCTGAGTTAATCATGCTTCCCCCGCGCCAAAGGCGCGGGGGAAAAACATTTCACTACCAGTTTATGATTACTTACTTTCAAACCGGCTTTTTATTATACATATCCGGATATAATTTTTTTGCACAGCCGGGACAGATACTGTGAGTAAACTCCGCATGGGATCGGCTGCTTATGTAGGTTTCAATCTGGTTCCAATAACCGTTGTCGTCGCGGATCTTTTTACATGAAGAGCAGATCGGCAGCAGCCCTTTAAGAGTGCTGACCTCGGAGAGAGCTATATTCAGTTCGATGTTTGACTTTCTTAACTCTTTGGTTCTATCTTCTACAAGTATTTCCAGATTATTTTTAAATTCACTGAGTTCATCATTTGATAATTTTATTTCAATGTATGCCTTTTTAAGATTAGCAACCATGCTGTTAAAGGTCTCAGCCAGAATACCGAATTCATCGGTTCTCTGTATTCTGATTTTAGAATCCAGATCTCCTTCACTGACTTTTTCTGCACCTCTTGTCAGCTCCTTTATCGGGACAATAATATATTCCGCAAGTAGAGATGTCAGTATTAACGTAACAATAAAAGTAACAAGGGACACAAACAGGACAATCATAACCATTGATCTTTTAAAAGCCGATACCTCTCTCTGGAAAAGCTCAATGACAACAAGCCCATTTGCTACACCTTTACTATCTGTAATGACTCCATAAACAGTTGAGATGTTATAGCCATATATGCTTGTACGGACATTTCTCTTAACGGTTGTACTTTTCTGACTATTAATAATCTCTTTACACCGCTCGGTAATGTCTCTCGATTCGGCATAAAGCTCGCCGGGCATACTTTGAGATTCACCCTTTGCAGTGAACGAACAGTATAACTCAACCGGTTTTTCTTTGATAAACACTTCTGAATAAAGTTCACGACTATTGATATTGAGTTTTTTTCCCGAAGCCTCCATTGTAAGAGGGGATCTTGAAATAATTTTTACCAGCTCTTTATCTCCAAACAACAACGTTCCATCTTCTTTTATTGAGAGAGGAATTTTATTGTCATCGATAAGTATATCAAAATTACCGGTATATATTACCTCGTTGTATTTAATTGCAATTTTATTATCCTTATTGATAGATAATGCAAGACCGAAAAATTCCGTTGTAATCCAGATTGTATCGGTTCCCAGAATATCCGAATCGACGATATAGGACAGTTTGTCATTTTTCCGATCATAATTTATTGTGAATAGATAGCTTATGAAATCTTCACTAAGCCTGATTTTATTCATGAACTTGAGATATTTCTGATATTCGATGTCTTTGGTCGAATCAAGGGAAGTAAACGTTTTGTGCTTATCTCCATCAATAGATAAAGCGATGGACCGTGCTAAAGACTCCTTACTGTCTATAAAAGACTGGTAATAAAGCTCACCTGCATATTTATAAAGGACAACTCCGATTGAGGCAGCAATTATCAGATTGGTAATTAATGAGTATAGAATAACCTTTTTTCTCAGAGTTATTTTCATGTTAGATAAAAATCTCCATTTTTTGTACGGGATTAGTGATTGATATATTATTTTTAATAGTACTACATTTATAATGAAAAGTCAATTCGAAGTTATCTATTTTTACTATATTATAATTCAATTTGACTTTTTCCTGTTTTCTGATTTTATTGAATTATTAAATCATACGAGTGGTGCTTATGAAAAAATATACTTTGTTATTACTGATACTTCTGATCCCTTTTTTTACAACAAATGCTGAAAATTCTCCGGAAAAAATAGCTGATAAGAGCAAACTCCAACGTCAGGAGATTCTGAAAAAAGATGAAGAGAGACGGGCAAAAATAATTAAAAAATTTTCAGATTTTCAGCAGAGGGTAAAGAACTTTGCTCCTGATATGAAAATCAATATTCCTGTAAATCCCGATAAAGCTGATGATATTAAAGAGCTTGATAGCTCCTCGGAACTTTCAAAACAGAAGGAATTTTATGCCTTTGCAGCTGATAGCTACAAATTGCGTTCTCTCCCTTATGACAGCGTAAAGGAATACACCACCACTGTTTCACGGGGTGAAAGAGTATCTGTTCTCATGAAACCTGATGTTAAAAAAGATAAAACCTATTCCAGTATTACAAAAGACTGGTTTCTTATAAAAACGGAGCAGGGTATTGAAGGATATATGCCTCAGAACCTCCTGCTGAATAAAAAACCTGATAATTCAAAAAAAGTTTCCATGATGTTTGATAGATTTTTATTACAAGACTCCGGTCTCAGTTTTCATAATGAGTACCCCAAACCTGCCGGCGGAAATCTATTTGTTCTTGCTCAATACAGCGGCGAAGATTCAGAGCCTAAACGCATGAAAGTAAACACCTCTGTGCTGAAGGTAAGATCGGACCCATCGCTTGATGGTGAAGTTGTATACAGTTTATATAAAAATGATATTGTTGAAGTTATAGAATATTCTTCACATACAGATTACTATGACGGCAATTCTTCAAAGTGGGCAAAAATAAAAAAAGATGATATTACAGGATGGGTCTTCGGATATTACCTCAAAGAGGTTCAGGGAGAGGGTGAAGCCGGAAATGACGACATGGTTTCATATCTGAGTAAAGGTGCAAGTCTTTACGTTAAGCCCGATATTCTGAGGGTGAGAGATGCACCGGACGATCTCGGCACAGTGTTGTTCAGTCTGCAGAATAAAAATAAAGTTGAAGTTATCGATATAGAAAACGACGAGGTTACTCTTGGCGGAAAAAAATCTAAATGGGTAAAAATCAGATATCTCGATTATGAGGGCTGGACCTTCGGTGCGTTTCTTTCAAAAGACAAAAATGCCTTCGAAGAGGGTGATGATATAAATAATATATTTCAGGTCCCTATTGCTGAGGATGCATACTTTATTTCAAGTAAATTCGGCAAAAGAATGCTCAAGGGAAAAACAAGTAATCATACCGGTATAGATCTTGCTGCACCGTGCGGTACCAATGTGGTCGCTGCAGGTGATGGAACCGTTATAATGGTTGTGGATGATCCGAGAAACTGTTCATCCTGCAGTTACGGATCTTATGTTATTATTGAACATAGAAACGGATACCGGACTGTTTACGGTCATCTCTCCGCTGTCAATGTACGAAACGGCCAGAAGCTCAATTCCGGGGAAAAAGTCGGAGCAGTTGGCAATACAGGTCATTCATACGGATGCCACCTGCATTTTGAAATCAGGGCATACGAGGAGTTTGTTGATCCGATGAATTATATTCATCCTTAAAGGAATCACATTTCCCCTCCCTTGATGGGAGGGGTTAGGGGAGGGTGTTCTGAAAGTTATGAATAAATCAGCAACTGTTTCACCCCCACCCGGCCTCCCCCATCAAGGTGGAGGAGTAAAACAACTTTCATATCAGCCCGGTATGGCAAAGCACTGAGTGATCCGTAAAGAGTTATGTCTATTACAACTTCATCTAATACAAGGAAACTATTATGAAAAAAATCTGTATGTTTTTTTTAGCAGCACTGCTTTTTTTATCTCCCGGCTTAGTTTATTCAGAAGCCACCGACGCGCAGTTAATTAATGCCGCTAAATCGGGAAACATAAAACTAATGGAGGATCTATTAAGTCAGGGACTTGATCTTGATACCAGAGAAAGATCTCTTCTCCTTATAGCTGCAGCTAACGGCAAATATGCAGCGGCAGATTTTCTCATTAGTAAAGGAGCAGATGTTAAATCAGCCGATGCTAAGGGGAATACGATCCTTCATCTGCTTGCAGGAAACAGCGGAAAGGAAGCTCTTGCACTAATTGAGAGAGCCCTCGACCGCGGTGCTGACATCAATGCGCTTAACTTCAAGTCTCCCAGGCAGACACCGGCAGAAATCGCAGTAAGTAGAGGCAATATAGCTGCACTTACTATTTTCATGAACAGAGGTGTTGGTCCGGACTATTATCTTGGAAATAAACCGATGATAATTTTTGCCTATGATGCCGGACAGATTAAAACGATGAAAATGATTGCCTCTATGGGCGCAAATATAGATTCAAGCAACAGTGCAAAAGATACTCTTCTTCATCTTGCCGTTTTAAAGAATGATATGGAAACAGTAAAGTTTCTTATTGAGAAAAAAGCCAATTTAGAATGGAAGGGATCACAGGGAAGAACTCCTTTATTTATCGCAGCGGAAAAAGGTAATCTCAAAATAGCGGAGCTCCTCATACAGAGTGGTGCATCTGCGGACACTTCGGACTATTCCGGAAAAAATCTTATGCATCTCTTTGCCATGGGGAAAAACAACGGCAAAACAATCACCGCATTTGCAGCCCGTGGAATTGATATTAATAAGAAAGAGAGTTATGGTTTAACTCCTCTGATGACGGCAATAAGCAGTAAACGATGGGAGAATATACCCGCCCTGATAGATGCCGGAGCAGACTTTAAATTTACTGACAGTACCGGGAAAACTCTTCTTGCAAAGGCCATTGAGTCTAAAAATTCTTCTCTGGCATCATTTCTGATTGAGAAAGGGATCGATGTTAAAAAGAAGGACACCTCGGGCAGAACACCTCTTCACGGTGCTGCAGCACTCAAGGGTAAGGAGTGGGATAAAATTCTTGCTCAGATTATCCTTAAAGGCGGGAACGTCAATGAAAGTGACAGCTCCGGTATCACGCCTGCCGGAATTGCAATAGATGCAGGAAACAGTTCCGGATTTAAAACACTGCTTGATAACGGACTGAATATAAATCTTAAAGAGAAAGGATCTGATCCTCTTGTTCTTTATGCATATAAGAAAAATCTAAAAACAGCGTTTACTGAACTTCTAAAACTAGGCGCAGATATTTCACTGAAAGATGGAGAAGGTAACTCGATCCTTCACCTTGTAGCTGAGAAAGATGACAGAGCATATTACAATACTCTGGCGGCAATGAATCCTGATCTCAACATTAGAAACAGCGCAGGGAAAACACCGCTATTCCTGGCAATAGAAAAAAACAAACTTCAATTCGCAAAATTACTCCTGGATCAGAAAGATAAAATCAATCTGAAAATCAAAGATGCTCAGGGTATGTCCATAATGCACTATCTCGCATCGGCAAAGGGGGGCATAACGCTTCTTTCAACCATTGAGGCTGATCCGCAGCAGGTATCAGAACCTGATATGGCTGGACGGACTCCGCTTGCAATTGCTGTACACTCAAATCTCACTGACAATGCTGATTTTTTTATCAAGCACGGTGCAGATCCGAAGGGGAATGACTGGCTGGGTTCAAAACTTGTTATAACTGCATATGAAAAGAGTAAGGCCATGATGAATCTTCTTCTTCTCAATGGAGCGGATCCCGGCTCTGTTAATCCCGATGGCAAAACTCTGTTTTATCTCAGCATAGAGAAAAACGATATCGCCACACTCAAACTTCTTGTCGAACAGAAAGGTGATATAAATAAAAAGTACATGGGTGGACTCTACCCGCTTAATCATGCAATAGCTAAAGGTAGAGCAGAAATAATACAGTTCCTTGTCTCATCCGGTGCCGATCTGAATGTGAAAGATGAATCGGGAAATACACCGCTGATCACCGCTGTGACTAAAGTTGATTACAAAACATCATCTCTTTTAATTAAAGGTGGAGCAGATACAAACGTAAAAACTCTCGATGGAAAAAGTGTCCTTTTAATATCTTATGAAAAAAACAGATCTGACATTTTCGACATTCTCCTTTCAGGAGGAGCATCTCCTGCAGAGAAATTTGAAAACGGGAATACTCTTCTTCACATGTCAGCTCTAGGAAACAGGCTCAGCTTTATAACTCCGCTTATAAAGAATAAAGCGGATCTTAACGCTCTTAATATCGACAGTAAAACAGCTGTTATGCTGGCATCTGAAAAAGGATACGGCAATGCAGTTAAGGCGCTTATTGCAGGAGGCGCTGATATAAAACTTAAAGATAAATCTGGAGAAACGGCTCTCTACAAATGCATTAAAACCGGAGGAGAGGGCGGCTACTGGTGCGCAGAATATCTCGTTAAAGGCGGAGCAGAGATCAACGACAGAACCGGTTCAGGAACTCCGCTTCTTCATGAAGCTGCTGCTCTTGAGAAATTCAATATCGTAAACCTTTTCCTTAAAAACGGCGGAAATCCCGACATTCTTAATCCGAAGAATGAAACTCTGATTATGATTCTATCTAAAACTCAGTATTCAGGAAAAAAAGACCAGCCGAAGTCGAGTCAGGCTGCAAAGCTTATTCTTGACCTGACATCAAAGGGTTCAAATCCGAATATTCCTGATAAATATGGAAGAACACCACTTGACATATCGTGTAAAATAAAAAATATGATAATCATTGATGCTTTGATTAAAGGTGGAGCAGCTGTAAATGGAGCTGACAGCAGCGGAAATACTGCTTTAAAGAAAATAATAATGGATTACACTGGCGATTATAAAATTTCAGAGAAGGAAAAAAAATCTGTTACAGAACTGATAGATCTATTAATTAAAAACGGTGCTGATGTAAATGCAAAAGATAAGTTCGGCCGAACCGCTTTAACTCATATACTGAAAGAGGCAAACCAGAAAAATTTTCAGAAAGCTGCAGACCTTGTTCCTTTACTGAAAGCACGTGGAGCACTCAGTGACATAAAAGATAATGACGGTAAAAGCGCCGTTGATTATGCAGAACAGAGCAGAATAAATGAAATACAACAACTTGTGAGGTAGATTATGAAAAATATAAAAGTACTTATACTTACTGCGGCATTACTGGTTTCAATCGCATCTTGCAAAGATAAGGGATCTGACAAACTCCCCCGTGATGCATATAGCCAGAACCCTGAAGGGATAATAATGAAATCCTCGCCGGATGTAAAAAGCCAGATGATTGCAGTAATACCATTTGCAGAAAAGGTTACTCTTACAGAAAACTCCGGCCAGACCAATTCTTCATCAGCAGTCTCCGCTGACAAAACATCGTGGTATAAAACTCAGTGGAATGGAAAAAGCGGATGGATACAGAGTTCATCAGTAGGTGGCGTCGAGACTGTCTCTGAACAGATTAAAATATCCTTTGGAGAGCAAAAATCAAACTTTACTGCAGATTTTATAAAAGCGTTTGAATCAATGCCGGTTCAGATTACCGCAAAATATAGTTATCCCGGCGGCGAGATGGAGCCTGCAAAAATATTTTTTCTCTCAAACGGAACCATGGTTGTAAACTCTAAAATATTTTCTGAAAATTACAGCAACACCTTCTTTCATTACGAGTTTCTCAATGATGGCAAACTCCTGAAAATCAGGTTTATCGATTCCAGACTTAATTTTAATGAATATGCCGATATGGAAAATACATCTGCATCGGTATTTAAAATTGACAAAAATGACAATGCCATAATTTATCAGATAAAAGATAATGGTTTCTTCTTTTTCAACTGGGGATTTGTTAAGGAATAAACTTACTGCGCCGCCCCCTCTGGCCGCTGGCCCTCTCCCCCATAAATGGTGGAGAGGCAATAGTGAATATTTTGTTTACACCTTTCTCCCATTTATGGGGAAAGGTGCCCGACGGGCGGATAGGGGCGCAAAATAAACACACGCAACAAATGGAGACTAGCCCAATGAGTTTTATAATTCTTTTTCTTATTATTATTCTTCTTTATGCAACTCTTTCGAAATACGGAAGTATATACAAAGTGATCTTTATGACACTTCTCACCGTGGGAATGACATCCGCTTTTCTGATTTATGGCATAGTTGTATTCAGAAGCAGTGATGTTTTTATAATACTAAATACTGAGATGAACAGGACAATATTTACTCATGCCTGTATAATATGGTACGCAGCGGATTTACTTGTTGTATTGAAAATAATTAAAAATCACAGGAAATACAAAGAAGTTAATTCATAGCAATGAATTATTTAGCTCATTCCGGAATGTTGGGATAATAGACCTTCCTATATCCCCCTGTCCCCCGGAGGGGGCACGCAGGTGGGAAATTATTAGTTAATTTAGAATCACAACAATATTAAAACACCTGATTATATCAGGGATGAATTCCTGATGAGTATTGGAATCTATACATTGCGGATTAATGATGAAGATGTATTTAATAATACTGGAATTGTAAAAGAAATTATAAGAATAAAACTAACAGTGATATAACTAATATACCCGGTGCCCCCTCCGGGGGATAGGGGGCATGAAGGTTTAAATTAAACTAATTATTATCCCAACATTCCGGAAAGACTCAATTATTTCAGTATATCTGAACCGGTATAGGTATAAAAGTAATTACAAGTATCACCATACAGAACCATCCCGCGGCTTTCTCCCCGAAAGAAAGCTCTACAGTCTCGGGAACCTTCGGATGAGCCACCATAAGCAGAACAAGAGTAAAGACAATCCACACAGCCCATCCCGGCCAGACAAACGAAAGAACTGCAAGTCCAGCCAGAGAAAACCACCCGACATAGACCTGTTTTCTGCCGATCAACGAATATAGTATATGCCCTCCATCCAGCTGACCTATAGGCATAAGATTTAAACTTGTAACAAGAAATCCTATCCAGCCGGCCCATGCAAAGGGATGAAGAACTATATCAAATCCGGCAGGTATTGAACCATGCACAAGATGAACTATAAATCCGAACAGCAGCGAATTACCATAGATTGGTGTCAGTCCTTCAGCGGGAGGAAGTGCCTGAACTTCAGAAAGAAGAACTCCGATAATAACCGCAGCAAGACTTACAATAAAACCTGGGATCGGCCCCATTGCTCCAATATAAAAGAGAGCTCTTCGATGAGGGATCGGTGATTTAGTTTTTATTACGGCTCCCATTGTTCCGACAATCGAAGGGAGTGGTATAAAATACGGGAATGTTGCTTTAACATCAAAACGTCTTGCTGCAAAGTAATGTCCAAATTCATGAACTCCGAGAATCAGCAGAAGAGTAAGAGAGTAAGGTAGACCGCTCAGAATTGCATCAAAAATACTGTCTTCATAAACTGCACCGGCCATTGTGGTTGTACCAAGGGTTATAATAAATAGTATCAGATTTATTATCCATCTCTCTTTTTTTACGGGGAGATGTTTGTTATCTTCTCTGAACTCATCTGCAGTAACCATGCGCGAACCGGATGATACACCGTTATTCAGCCTGTAAAAGTATAGACGGAAAAATCTCTTTAATGAAATTCTGTTTAACTGCAGCTTTATCATTTACCCTTCTCTTTCATTTTCAGAAATTTATCGTACTGTTTAATTTTTTTGTTTATATACTCAGGAGTATAATCACTCTGCCAGGAATCTTTTGTTTCTGCTGCTTTTCTGTAGAGTTTCAGAAGATCATCGGCATTTCGTCTTATCTCTATTCTGTATTTCTCCACCATGTTTAAACTGCTTACGTAGAGCTTACCCAGATATATCGATGTAAATTTTCGTCCATCGGGAGAAAAGTACGACTCCTCACCCTCTATTCCTGTATCGATTCTCTTCTTCAAATCTCTGGATATTATTGTTATCACCTGATTGTCAAGACATGTGATAAAACCGGGCGTTTCCGAAAAGTTTATATCAGGATTCAATGTTCCAGAGATAAGCTCCTTCGATTTTTTTGTGGTGAGATCGTAGACTTTTACGGAATACTCCCCTCCCCCGCCAGATCTATAGACGAATCTGTTATTATCTATCCATCGCAAATCGGTGTTCGAGGAGACTCCGCTCAAATCGCTAGACCCGGAATTTGTAATAATTCTTGTTTTATATGAACCGCCATTTCCTGAGATCAGCACGGTCTTTTTCTCATCCTGTGATAAAAATGCAAGAACAGGATCGCCGTTTGTGGATAGATCTGCAAAAAGCTCTCTGGAGGCAACCAGAGAGCTTACACCGGAAACCTGGTTTTTCTTAACTATGCCATCTTTTGTCTGATAAAGAATTCCCTTACCCGAAGGCTGAAGAGTAAAATCAAGAAAAAGAAATCCTGATTTTTTTTTATATACATCTTTTGAATTAATATCAACTGTAATTGTTTCAGACTCGGCCTCTGCATCGTCATTGTAAAACAGAGTTTTAATATAAAGGAAATTCCCGCCTTTGCTTAAAAATGCCGCGGTTACACTTCCGTTGAACCTCGCTATCTCATCTCTGCTGCGGCTGCTCTTGATATATTTATAGACGACATTGATTCCGGAAAATTCCTTTATATAAACAATATCATCACCATTCGCCCACTCGGCAAAAATTACATTGCTATCAACATAAAGAGAAGAGATCCGCTCGTAGAGTTTTTCCTTGGCGGCAGTTATCTGTCTGTAGAGATTTGAGTCTTTTTCAAGGTATATGGCATCTAAGTCAATGTCCCTCGAATAGAGAGGGACATTTATTATAAACATAAGAAAAAGTAAAATTATTGCAGGTATTTTTTTTATCATTTAGAATCTGCTTTAATCTGCTCCTTTATTTTTTTATATGAAGGTTTTTTCTGAGGCTTTGGAGGAATAATAAACTTCTGTCCCGGGAATATCAGGTCCGGATCTTTGATCTGATCTTTATTTGCAAGATAGATTGCAGGCCAGTATGATGCATCTTTATATACTGTTTGCGCTATTCTCCATAAACAGTCGGTATTCTTCTTTCTCCACTTAACCACATAAGTTTTTCCTGCTACCTCTTTTTTATCAACTGCAGCTACGGTGGTGTCTTCAGTTTTTGTATCGGTTTTAGTTTCTGTAACTGCATCAGCTTCAGTAGTAGTCTGACCCGTATCCGACTTGACGGCCATATCCGAAGCGGCGGTGTCCATCGAATTCAGTACAGCGTTGATTATACTCTCTGCTTCTTCCGCGCCTACCAGTCCGTCATTATAATTTTCAGCTTCATTGGCAGACTTCGCCTGAAGTATAACCGTGTCAGCCTTATCGAGATTTTCTTTATGTTTGTTCTCTGCATCTTTCTCTCTCGCCTGAACAAGAAGTTTTTCAGCTCTTTCAACTGCGGCAATGGCACTCTCTTTTTTCATCTTTATACTGGAACCGCTTATAAGCTTTTGAGCCTGTTCAACCTTTAATTCGGCATCGGTAATATTATTCTGTTCAAGTGCCGACTCTGCTCCATTGAGTTCAAGTATTGCATTATCCAGATCTTCTTTTATATTATAAGATCCTTCTTTATCCTGAATCGTTTTTACCTCTGCCCGGAGGCTTTCAATAGAAGCAGTGATCTTCTGTTTCTTGATCAGCTCTGCCGCCGCTTCGAGTTCTTTTTTTGCAGTTTCTATCTCTTTAAGAGATGTCTTGTAATCTTTGCTCTCCATTCCCTTCTTTGCATTATCTATGGATGTACCGGCATTTGCAAGATTGCCCTCTGCTGCACTGCTGAATTGATCACCCTTAAGTTCGGATAATTTGTTTTCAGCGGATGTAACCTCTTTTTCCACAACTGAAGAACTCTGCAAAGACTCATCTCTTGCAGCAACAGAGAGATCGTATGCTTTAAGCGAAGACTCGGCAGATTTTTTATAATCATTTTTTTCATAGGAGGATTTCGCTTCAACAATAAGTGTCCCGGCTTCGGTAAATTTCTCAGGTGAGAATTTTTCAGAATAAGCCTGATCTGCAGCTGCATAGGCTTCATCCGATTTCTTTATCTGTTCAGCAGCAAAGAGAGGGAGAGATTTAGTCTCAGCTTCCCTGGCCGCGGCAAGAGCATCATTGGCAGCTTTTTTCGCATCACCGGTTTTGTTATTGGTAAGAAATTCATGACTCTGAAGCAGCAGACTCTCCGCCTTTTTCATCTCTTCAGGAGCATTTTTTTCAGCATCAAATTTTTTTACATCTTCGATCGCCGCCCTTGCAGCTGTCATTTCAGCCACTGGAACATCATACTCGCATGATAAAATAAAAACGAAGGCGATTATAGGGATTAAAAGCTTTATGAGACTCTCTCTGATTTTCATGGCTAACTCCAGATTAAAAATAATTTCAATTTCAAGGATAAACCGAGTGTATACAAAATATAATATTATAGCCCTGTTTATGTCAATTTTTTTTGTTTTTTTCCGGTTTTAATGGGGGTTTTAGATGCAATTTATGAAGTTCTGCAGGAGGCGGATCAATAGGATTTATAAGATTTATAAGATTTATAAGATTCCAGAGAGCCTCAGCTCCCCGGAAATCTTTAATTGAGAATTATTTACCAATACTTAGAAGTTCAACTTCAAATACAAGAACAGAATTTCCAGGGATACTCTGATTCCCTGTTGGACCATATCCAAGCTCTGCCGGTATTACAAACTCGTATTTTGAACCAACTGTCATAAGCTGAACACCTTCAGTCCATCCCTTGATTACACCATCAAGTTTAAACTGTACAGGTTCATTTCTTTTATATGAACTGTCAAATTCCTTTCCGTCTATGAGTTTACCTGAATAGTGAACTTTAACCATATCTGTTGCTTTTGGTTTTGCACCTGTTCCCTCTTTGATAACCTTGTACTGAAGACCGCTTGCAGTTGTTTTCACGCCTTCTTTTGCTTTGTTTGCAGCTAGAAATTCTTCACCCTTTTTTTTGTTTTCTTCAGAACCTTCTGCTCTTTTTTTCTGCAGACTCATCATAAGATTCTGCATAGCTGTCTGTGTCTGCTCAGGGGAGAGTTTGCTGTCTGTACCCTTCAATGCATCTTCAATTGCAGCTGTGAAAGAATTCATATCAAGCTCAACGTTGTCTTTTTTCATACTTGAGCCGATGTTGTATCCGATTGCATAGCTGTATTTCCCCTTATCGCTCGACAGGTCTGCCTTGTTGCACGCAACAGCAGTTGATGAAATAGCCACTGCAAGAATCAGATAAATAGTTTTTGTTTTCATGCTTTACCTTTACATTTAATTTTTAAATTATGAAGAAAATCAGCTGTTACTCTATTTTTTAGTCAAGATAGAAATTACTCTATTTCTAAAAAAAGTTTAAATTTTGAAACTTCAAATTATATAGAATATAACTCATCGTATTTGTTTCATTTTTTTAGCTCATTCCGGAATGTCGGGATAATTGACATTCCTATATCCCCCTGTCCCCCGGAGGGGGCAAGCAAGACGGAAATTATTAGTGAATTTATGAATCATAAAAAGAATACGATAGATATAGAGATGAATTCCTGATGAGTATTGTAATCGATACTTTGCGGATTAAAGATGAAGATGTATTAACTAATATTCGAATTGTAAAAGAAATGATAAGAATAAAACTGATATACCCGGTGCCCCCTCCGGGGGATAGGGGGCAGGAAAGTTTGAATTAAATTAATTATTATCCCAATATTCCGGGATGAGCCATTTTTTTTATAATGGTCGATGAAAACTTTCATAATAAAGCTTTCAGAATCAGAAGAACAACAGGGAGCGTCAGTAACGAAAGAAGCGTTGAGAGAAACATAAGCCGCGATGCAAGAAGTGCATTTCCTTTATACTCATGCGCAATAAGCGGAGCATTTACTGCCACGGGCATTGCTGCAATAACAACGGGAACTGTGATCATCATTGGATTATCGGTAAATAATCTCACAAATAAAAAAACTACCGCCGGTAAAACTGCAAGACGCATAAAACTTATAAAATATACCCGCCATCCGGCAAGCAGCTCCTTCGGATGAACCTCTGTGAGCATGGAACCCACTGTAATCATCGAAAGAGGAATAGTAACCTCTCCAATGAATTTTAGCGGATCGTAAACTACCGCCGGAAGCTTAATGCTGAAGACAAAACATAAAAATCCTGCAACAGTCATAACAATACCGGGACTGAGAAAAAGTTTAAAATCAAATTTCGCATCTTCCGAGTGTCCGCGGGTCATGAGATAAACTCCCAGTGTAAAAACAAAAAAATGAAATGGAATATTAAACATGGCCGCGTAGAAAATTGACTCCTGTCCGAAAACACTCCCAAGTACCGGAAACCCCATAAATCCTACATTAGAAAAAAGAATAGCAAACTGGTACACTCCGGTATCCTTTTTTTCTCCGCCTAAAGCTCTACCTGTAATTAGCGCAATAATAAAATAAATTCCATAGACACCGAAAGAAAGCGCGGTAATCACAAAACTCTCGCGAAGGAGAGCAGGTGAAAACTCCTTCTGCATGGATGTGAATATTAGAGCGGGAAGCGTTACCTTAATCAGCAGAGCCGAAAGCCCCTTAGTGGTATGATCATCTATAACACCGGTCTTCCGTGCCGCAAAACCTGCGAAGAGCATCATGAATAGTTTTATAACAGATATAAATATTACGCCCATTGATTATCCTCTACGCAACGCCTTCCAGTTTTACTGTTTTTAACTTTGTTAATACATATAGAGAATTAGTCAACCAGCAAAAATTACTCACCAGAAAAACCATGCTGTGATATCACCTGCGATGAAAATTTATTCGGAAGATTAATGACGGCTAAAAAATTGTATATAATGACTCGGTGAATTCAAAGCATTCCGATTTATTATTTATAAAATCAGACTTCAGAATTTTTACACTGAACTTTTGACTCCCCTCACCTTTTTTTGCTCCGTACTTTGTTCCGGAAAATATTAAAATAATTTCGATCGTGTCGTTCTGTAAAGTCCATGTACCGGATGACAATGTAAAATTAGCCGAAGCACCGGTATAACTTCCATTTCCTTTTATTATACCATTTTTCAACAAGGTGATTTTAAAACTTGTAGTATCATCAGGACCCTGAGCTTCCCTGCAGATTTTTTTCCCGATAAAATCTTTTAAATCTGAATCAGCAGTGAATCCATTATTATTGCTGAATACAAAAACCATTGCAGTGAGAATTATTAAACTAATTGCTTTATTAATCATAATATCTCCCTTATAAAATATTTTTTAAATAATCAACTTTAAACTATCTGGTAGAATCTTTTGTAAATCATGCTACTGCGGACAAAGTCTGCAATAGCATGCAGCGCCGTTCTTAACAAGCCGTATTACATGATCTATTTCGCACTCTTTGCAGCTTTATACTCTTCACGAACTTTTGCTTCATCAGAGGTATACTTTTCATCTATAGATTTCACAAATTCATCCTGACTCATTTTTTTCAGGGTTTTAGCAAAATCCGATGCCTTCATATCCTGCCAATCCTGAGTAACATGTTCACGTGTTCCTGCGGGATTTTTTGAAAACTGGGTAAAATTTATAATCGCCAGGTATAGAATAGATGCTTTTGTTTTTCCTTCATCGGTTGATATATCAACTGCCTTGGCAAGAGTACAGAGATTTTGTCTTACAGCCACAAAATCATTTTCTGTAACCTTGCTATAATTCGTAGAGCGGATGAGCTGTTGAATTTTCTTTGCATCAGTTGCTTTAGCAAGGGGATGGGAAGATTTTGCTGCCAGGGCAAAGGACGACATCATAGCAGACATTGCAAAAAATAGTATTATTACTTTTAAATTTTTCATTTTTTTACCCTCTTATTTTTTTATTTTAGAAATTTCCCCGCCATTTGTAAAAAATGGTTTTATATAAATATATACTCCTGTCTGGAAAAAACAAGCTCTGGTTTTTTTATAAAATATTTTTTATTTTTTAATTAAACGAGGGTATACAAATTGAATTAATAAATTTTCTATAATAACATTATTTTAATTGCTCCCGCAAAACATTTGCAGTAACATAATCCATAATTTAACAAAGAAGGGATTGACCCTTCTTTCAGATCAACCCCTTCAATATCGGACATTATTGTTTTGAGTATTTTTATATCTTCTTATTTTTCCTAAGAGCAAGGGTAACAACTTTACGCATAAATCTTTCGTTCAGGTTAACCGGCTTATCCAGCTCCATCATCTTGAGATATGGAACTGCCTTCTCAGGGACGGATCTGAACATTTCAACAAACAATCCCCTCGCCATTGCAACAGGTTTTTCTATTTTAAAATTTTTGAACATTTTAAGTGATCCCCCTAGTATAATTTCTTCCAGAAGCAGATCAGTACCGAATGGAAATTGTTTAAAATGCCCCTGTACCTGGTACGGTTTTATAAATGCTTCAATTTTTGCCGGAGTATTATTTCTGTATATTTCGGGAATTTCATAATCTGCCGGGAGTTTTCCTGCTTTTTTTGCCTGCTCAACAAGCTGCTTCTGAAATCTTGAGTCGGCAATGCTGATCATTCCGGCAATAACTTCTTTGTCAGGTTTCCCTCTGAGGTCGGCAATTCCATATTCAGTTACAACAATATCACGCAGATGCTTAGGTACCGAACAGTGGCCGTAACTGAATACAATATTTGATCGAAGGGATTTTCCGGAACCGCGGGTACTCCTTATCATCATAATAAGTCTCGCGTCAGGGAGTGCATGAGCCATTGCAACGAAGTTGTACTGTCCTCCGATTCCGCTGACAACCCTTCCATCTTCAAGCTGATCAGAGGCAATAGCGCCGAATACATTTGCAATCATCCCGGAGTTTACAAACCTTCCGTCTTTTCTCTGGAGAGCCCGCAGCTCCTCCCCTCCATAAAGCTGATTTACTTTTTCAACACCGGACATACCGAATTGCGATCTCTCCTCTTCGCTCATCCCGTTCAGCGCATCATAGAATGCCTTCGGTCCAAGAAAAAATGCACCGAGTATTACCTGTCCCTTTTTAAGATTTGTTCCAAGGAGTTTCTTAATCTCTGCCAGATTATTTTTATCATTAAGGTCTACTGAGTATTTTGTACTTCCGTCGAAGATATATCCATCTTTATATGTAAGTCCCTCTTTAAGTATTCCGAATTCACTCAGCATATTAAAATCTTTCTCTCTCAGCTGAAGCAGGAATCCTTCTTTTTCATACATCAGTTCCAATATGTCAGATGGGATTTTGTCAGAGGAAAGCATCCCCTCGTTTATAAGTTTCATAATAGAAATATTATCATAAACTTTACGTTTGAGAATACCTTTTTTATACAACTGCATAAAGGCATCGACAAACATTTCCGAAGAACCATAAAGTCCCTGATCGAAGGTCCCGGTTCCACCGTACTCTTTAATTAATGTACCGTAACGTTTATGAAGATCTGCTTTCTCTATTATGCTTTTGTATAATTCATTCTGAGAATGCCTCATATCAAGTCCTGCCACAATCGCATCACCCAGAGCTCCAATGCCCACCTGCAGTGTTCCTCCATCTTTGATAAGAGTACTTACATTAAGACCGATCATATGATCTTTCATAGTCACCACATCTTTTGGAGGGGCAAATAGAGGGTAATTATATTGAGGGCCTTTTAGAAGTATATCAAACGATCCTGCTTCACAAATTGCATCTCCATACATGAATGGCATCTGCTCATTCACTTCGGCAATGATGGCCATTTTTCTCCCAAGTGATCTTCCATAAATCACCTTTTTATTTGCATCAATGCAGATATCAGTATTGCAGCCCATGGAGTACATCATTTTACCATCAATCTCTTTGCACCCGATAAGCTGTCCGAATACATTTGCCCCCATATTAAAACAATCTCGGACAATGTGAGTGTAATTTGAATTAAGATGATTCTGCTGAGCCACGTCATTATTCATATATCCGCCGGCCTTGTTAAAGAACTCAAGTATCTCAACATTTTCCGGAAGAGTACCGGCGCGAAAGTCAAGCATGTAGTCGAATTCCGGTGTTCCGCCAAAAATTCTTTCTGCAAGAGGTTTGGAAAAGCGCTTTTCCAGTTCGGTATTACCCTTCGGTTTTTCCAGGGCAAGTGCGGTTATAATTTTAAGTTTTATTTCAGGATCATTTTTTGCGCGTTTATAAAGTTCATTTATTAATAAAACAGGTTTCCCGAGACCAAGAGTCATTGTAAAATTAATCTCTTTCCCCACATGTTCTATTACCTTATCAACAGTCTTTTCAACATCGCTTGTGATTACGCCCCTGACACCGTCCATTTTCGTTACTCCGGTTATAGTTTAAATTTTCTTTTTATATAATTAGATTTAAATAAACATTCGGTTATGGCAGCTGAATTTGTAAATACTCATAACCGGTGAATAATTTGCTCTCCGGAGCGGCGGAGATATAATATCTGCGGTTTTTGAGCAATTACCTGAATTCTGACGTAAAACAATTCCTAAGTTGTCGTTAACTAAATAATCATTTAAAATATGTATATTTTACTTTTTTTTGATAAGTAAAATTATTATATATATTTGATAGAAATATAGACAGATATTCTGATTTTTAGTTGCAGGAAAAATACTTAGGAATGAAAAAAAGGAATATTTTTTGGATGAAAATCTAAATCTTTTATTAAAACTATAACTCGTAGTTACATGATTAAAACAGGAACTTCGGCCGAACCGTCAATGAATCTCTTAATGGCCGGTAATGCCTATAAAATCTCATAGTAAAGGAGATTCACTAATTCTCACAGAGCAAAACCGGTATCAGCTCTTTAAACTTTTCCAGAGCGGTCTCCCCTTTAACTGACTTCTTGCAATAAAGAAAATTCCGACATTAACGAGAATGCCCACTGCCGTAAATATCCAAAGCAGAAAGAACTTTCCAGTGAAGGCGGATTTTATATTCTCCGGCAGGATTATATAAATCAGCCAGATGAATGTCGAAGGCAGAGAAAAAACAAGAGCTCCCGACATCCCTCCGATAAAATTGACCCACCAGAACCAGAAGTCTGTATTTTGAGGGGAGTAAATTTTAATTATTATTGAAGGGAGAGTCAGCATAAGAATAATAATACCAAGGATCATAAAGACCAGTCCTATTATTTTAAACGCAATGAGCAGCTCATCATTTTCTCCGGAGACAAAAAACTCTTTCGGATTAGCAGGATTGTAGAATATTTCAACTGATTCTCCAATTTTATAAGCCGGAATATTACTGCCGGAATCAGAAACTTTATGTATAGAATTTCCCTTTTCATCTTTGAATTCATATACAGGGTAGTAATATTTTTCTTCAGTCTGAACAAGTTCAATTACACGCCCCGATGTTTTTTGAGTGCAGACATCCACATTGAGGTTGATTAATTTTGGAACACCGTAGAGAAACATTGCTCCAACCAGAATAAAAAGCATTGAAACAATCCAGAATACCGCTTCACCTTTTATTTCAAATTTCCACGCTACAAATAATTTCATAAAGCAATCACCGGTTATTTCTTTTTCTTTTTCTTTTTATTCTGAACTTTCACTTCCACCGGCTTAACTTCAGTTTTCACTTCCGGTTTTATTTCAGGCTTCACTTCCGGTTTAACTTCAGCTTTAACCTCAGCTTTGGTCTCCATTTTTCTGGATGGTCCCTCCATCCCCTTATCCTTCAGGTCACGATAACCTTTAAGAAGAAGATTATAGAAATCCTTCATCTTATCCGATTTGTCGAAAACCCATGATTGTTCTTCATCCTGGACAAATATTTTACCCTTTACAGTTTTCCCGTCACCAGCTGAATAAATAATCTGGTCCACTCTGCTCCCCAGAGATAGTCTTGCCGATGAGCCGTTTTCATTTTTACCATAAATGAATTTTATATATGGAACCATTTCAAATGATTTTTTTTCCTCCCACCATCTTGTCTTTCCTTCAAGCCAGGGAACAGCATTCTGCGGATAGCTTATAAAAAGGTTATACACTGCCCCGGAAAATTTTACTTCAGTGCTGTCCCATTCATTATTAATTTTTTCAAGATTAGTAAGTATATCGTTTACCTGCTGGCCCTGTATAACAAATGGGTAATCGCTCTGAAACTTCAGATTATCCATCTTCGGATTGGAGGATGAGGAAGGAACAATTATTAAATAATAAACTTTTTTTCCCTCCTGCATATAATCAACGGCAGAAACAACGGAATAACCTCTGCTTATATTCTCGTCGTCACCCTTTATGATAAGCATTTCAGTTCTAACCAGATAAACCTTCTGTTCATTAGCGGCTAGTGAAGAATATTGGACACGATTTGCCGTGCTGCATCCGGTAATAGACGGAAAAGAAATAGATATAGAAGCAAAACAAATAATAAATTTCATCAGTTTATCTGATTTCATAATAAACTCCTTTTTAAAAACCGCATATGCCACTGCGTGAATTAAATATGAGAAATCATTCCTTAAGACTCTAAAGTATGATTTATTTGAACTTACAGCTATTTACTCTAAATAGCAAATACTTTTCTGCTCAATTCTAAAAAGATTTCACAGGTAATTATTATTCCGCCGCAAGTTTATGAATACTTACAGGATTTTAAGAGTTATAGAGGTATTTCCATAGTCATAATTCAAATTTTCAGGTAAACTGAACTTATCCATCCTACAAGGCTTCCAAGAATTATGGTCATTATAAAAATCGGAATTAACGCTTTAGGGTCTGAGAAATACACAAGTGCAACAATTGGTAAAACTGCAAGCACAGATGTTGTAAGCCCCTTAAGCCAGCCTTCAACTCCCGGTATATGAATGTGAGTGATGATGAACCCTAAAACAACCCATTGAACAAAGGCTGATATTGTTGCCGATTTATCGAGTTTCTGAATGATCATCGGAATGATATCTATAATCCCGGCACATGCGCCGAGTAAAAAAGATAGAGCGACATTTTTCATAGCAGTTTCCCCTGATATTTTTATTTTATTTTCGGAGAATGAAGAGTTAAACTATCGAAGGTTTTTAAATTATTGTCTGAACCACGATTCTCATGATTAAAGGATTTATGTGAGTAAGTATAAGTTTACTCCATGGTGCAACCTGTCAGAACAGGATTCAACTTTTAAAATTGAAAAGAAATAAACGTACCTAAATCAATGCTGTTAAAATTATAGTCTCTGAATATATATTGGGTATATCCGGCAGTGACACCATACATGAAACCTGTGTCTTTGAAATTTGAATCTTTGAATGACAATTTTAACCTGCCATTGATCCTGCATCCATATTTTTTATCAATACCATTTACGGCTTCATATCCCTCAAGCATTTTTGCCGTTTCATTTTCAGAACTTTGTTCAATAGGTTTGCCCACCAGGGCATAGGCAGCTCCGGTACTAACTTTTACACTTACATCTATATCATCTGAAAAATTCCTTGAATAGGAATATCCTGCGGCAGGAGAATAAAGTGTTACATAATCTGCCCCCCCGCCGAAGGCTAAAAGCAAGACTACCGGATTGACCGGCAGCCAGCCCATACCAAAAGTATATCCCTTAGTCTCATTGTAATCGTAAATAGGTGTATATTCATAAATGGTAGCGTTTAAACAAACGAAAAATGAATGGGAAGAGATTCCATTTCTTTTTAGCGGGACACCCAAATACAAATTATTGCTTGAAAGTCCGCTAATTTTATTTGAGTATTTTAACAAAAACGGAATCTCTCCCTCAAGACCTATCTCAAAAGACGAGTCTTTGTTTGAACTTTCTGCATGGATTACACTTGAATTAAATATAAAAAAAATTGTTAATAGCAGGATTAACTTTGATGTATATGACCTCACATTCTTTTTATTACTCATGCTGCTTATTAAATCATTCAATTCTTACTCTCCAACCCTCTACCTCTCCATCAGAAAAAGTTTCTGTCCGTTATCTTTTCCACCGTAAACAATTCCATCTTTCACATAAACACCGAGAGTACGGAAATTCTCTTTCGTCATCCGTTCTATTCTGGTTTTATTAAACAGCGTATCATCATCATACAAATACGAGAAAACTGCAGGGAACATATCCTGAATAATCTTTATGTCATGTTTTAATGCATATTGTTTCTGCGGCCATCTTATTGCAAGGAACGCGCCGAATCTGTCCTGAATATCATATCTGTCAATATCCGCAGCTTTGAAATCTCCGCGCCCCTTACTCAGGCCATAACCGGTTTTGGTTAAAAATGGTCCGTGGTCTCCGGCGATGATTACAATTGCATCGGGATTTTTCTTAACTATTTCATTCACGTCCTCTTTCATCTCAACATTTGCCCTTTCAAGTCCGTCGAGATAATATTTAATTCGCGCATCTCTCTGATCAAGACTCATCCCCTTTCCGCTTGGACCATGTCCCGGATTACTGCTGTGCGAGTACATAAATACCGGGAAAGTATTTTCTTTACCAATTACTTTATGCTTTGTTTTCAGATACGAATTGAAGTCAACGCCCTCAAAACTTACCGTGTCGCTGAATTCTCCGGTAAGTATTGCATTGATAAGAACTTTAGCATCCATTACACCGGAAGATTGTGGAAAGCAGAAATCATATTTAATCTGATCAATAGGCAAACCTCTCAGGTTCCAGTTATCATCAAATACACCATATGTTTTATATCCCTGCTGACTCAGCAGAAAATGTACAGCGCCTCCGCCGGCAAGGAATTTTTTATGTTCCTTTATATCACGGTCAACGTTAAATGTTTTCGACAGCGACTGTTCCGTGGGAGCTCCGGTGGAATAAGTTCCGTTATATACATGAAAACCATTTGCCTCGAGGAATGCCGATTGCCCGCTGTTATCATAACCATAATATTTCATCGTCTCAGAATTTGCATATCCCTCAAATACAATCAATAAAATATCGTTATGCTTTTTTATTTTCATCCCTTCCATGGTAGAAACAACTGGAAGATTTTTTATCTGCGCGGGCATCCCCTCTGATGATTCTCTAAAGAGTGCTCCTGTTATGGTATTTACTGCAAAAAAAACAATAACCGCAATTAGAAATATTTTCCCGGGTATAACCTTTCTCAATGATACAATCAAAATCAGTCCCGCAAGTACACCCAACTGTATTGGAATAAATCCTTTACCAACCCATTCGTTGGCAACCGATAGTGCAGCCATAGTCATCAGAAGATAAAGAAAACTTATAGCTGCTGTAATTAATATATTTTTTGACGCAACCCTTGAAAGCAGAACTGGAACCGCTATCCCGGTTAATGCTGCTATTAATCCGAAGAAAATAAAAATAAATATTGAACTTGGAATTGTAAGTGAATTCTGATTTGAAAGTATATACTGCATCACCGGAGTCATTGGAATCAATAGAAGAACAAATTCCTCCCATTGAAATGATTCGGAATTTTTCTTATACGAAAAAGACATTTTTCTCTGCATAAAAAGCCAGATAGAAAAATGAACCGCGAACATCGCAAGAATACCCAGAAGAATTTTCCATAAAAATGCAGTGAAAACTGCATTTACCCCTTTTGGAAGAATGAGTGAACAAATTAAGGAATATACAAAAAGCAGAGAGATAGAAACAATTGAGGTTCTGAAAAAACCGTTCAGATCTTTCAGCATAAATCTTTTTAAACTCATATTTAAACGATCTCTAATCATCATCACACCTTATTATTTTTATAATTACTTCGGTTCACCAAAGCATCGCTTGGGGAACCGAAGGAGCCCTGCGGGGCATAACAGGGGCTATCGCCCCTGACCCTGTGAAGATCGAGTTTCCTGGACTTCTTTAGAATGAACCTGGCAATATTAGATATACCTCTTTCCTCCTCCTTCATTACAGCAGCGAAGAGAGAGGTAAACTTATACGCACACAGTTGTATTATTTTTTACTATTCAATACAGACTGAATAAAATCCGCAGAACGCTTTCCTGATTCACCGGGAAACTGAGTAAGAGCCTCCATAGCTTCTTTGATAACATCGGGTAGTGCGCTCTTTTCTGAAAGATTACCTTTTATAATTGATACTAAATCAGCAATATCAGATTCCTGCAGAGTCCTGCCTATTTTATCTAAAAATTTTATATCGGGTGTTTCCTCCTTCAGATCCATGGCCTCCCTGCCGCGCTTTTCAAACTGAGATTTGAATGTCAGCACCGGACGCTCGAAGAGAAATAAATAATCGTATATTATTCCGGAAAAATCACTTATCATCAGATCCGCATGAAACATCGCCTTCAACGGATCTTTCTCGATATCCCATTTTAAATTATCACTGTCGGGATAACTGCTCAGGAGATCATCCATTATATTTTTTTCAGAGTTGAATGACTGAGGATGCGGTCTAACTATTACATTAAAATCTTTTGATGCGGAGAGTAGACTAAGTATGCTCTTTCCGTATTTACTCAACAGTCCGTGTTCTCCCCAGGTTGGAGAGATCAGAATTGTAGGTTTCTTTGTTGCAAATAGAGTGTAACTATAATTTCCCGATTTCAGTTTAGATCGTAGTACATCGAGATATGTGCAGCCGACAATCTCTACCTGTTTCTTTGCAGTCTTTCTTTTCTCCTCAAGTTCAGCTATAAGATTCTTATCTGCAGTTCCGCCCACAAGTACACTGTCAAAATAATCAAGAGAGAAAGCCTTGTAGCTTCCGCATGTTCCGGCGGAGTGTGTTATGTGGCAGTAATGTTTTACTCCCTTGCTTCGCTTAATTTGAAGCACACCTAAACCGGGAGTTGTCATTACTACAATATTCGCTTTGAGTTTATTAAGAACAAAAAATGCATTATATCCTTCGCCGATATATTTTTTCTCTATGTTTTTAAATTCCTGCTGCAGTCCCGGATCATCCTCTCTGCTTGTAAAATATACTGTCTGAACTCCGCGAGCCTCAAGCTCATTGAGTATAGGTTGAAAAACATTCCAGTACTGTCCACCCTCGGAGTACACAACAACATTATACTCTCTATGCATATCGGGGAGATCACTTTTTTTACCTAATACTTTTACTTTATCATATATAAAACTCTTTGCCATATAGATTAAAATTGTTACCATTGCAACAAGAGCAGAAACCAGCATACTCCCCGAACCTGGATCGAGATATGCATGAGCATTATCTCCGACAAGTAGAAAATAAAAAAAGAATACTGCTATAATTTTAAACATATAAACCCCGTTGTTTTTCTTATTATTTTTTTCCGACTTACAGTCAACCTGCCTCATATTACTCAACTGTCAGACTACCATCAGTTACATTTCTTTTCTGAAGCTGCTTTACAAAGACCAGACTTTTGAAAAAACTGAAAATGTTATTGCATGTCCAGTATAACAGAAGACCTGAAGGCGATCCATATAATAGTATCAGAAAAAGAAAAGCTATTACATATATATTAATGGTTTCTGCTTTTGTAATCAATTTTCCATAAACAAAACTTGAAACAAGATTCACTGCTGTCATAACAAATGGAAGAAGATTTATATTGCGGCCCATGAGAGGAATCAGCATATCAGGTTTTCCGAGATCTCCGATAAACATAAACGAAACACCGCTAAACCCGGCATAGTTTGATAAGAAATGAAACGTCGCAACAAAAAACGGCAGTTGAATAAAAAGACCAAGCAGTGATCTCAGAGCATAAACCGGATGATATCCGAATTGCTTGTGCAGATTACTTATATAAAGATGCCTCTCATATCCCTTAAATACGCTTTTATACTCATCAATTTTCGGACGCATTTCAGCCTGGATGTCACGCTCCCTCTGCTGCAGCTTTTCAGCATACCAGAATACAGGTATCATCACCACATTTATCGATATACTTGTTAATATTAGCGAGATCCCGTAAGAGCCGGTTAGAGCATAAAAATGGCCCAGTAAAAACTTCATCAGGAGTTCAATAGGGTAGAAGAAAATCATATAAAAAATATTCAAATTTACACCTCATTTTTAAAACTTCAGAAGCTGTTTTTCAGCATTCTTCTATTTATAATATTATGATAGAGAAAGCTCAGATCGATTTTTGTCAATAATATTAGCTGTTTTATTATATACGAAAAACCAGGTGCCTGATCAAACACTGCGATTTATAAATACCCGCGTCCTGCCATCCTTTGTGAAACTGACTTATCTCCACATCTCAACGGCCCCCTAAATCCCCCGGAGGGGGACTTGAAGATACTATTACATTATAAATTCCTCTCAACCTTTATTCTCAAAAACAATGTCTTTGAAGTCCCCCTCCGGGGGATTTAGGGGGTTTTTTACGAGTTTAAAAAAACAGAAATTCCCTGAAAAAAACTTTCAATTTAAATACAGATAAAAGAACTTGACTTAGCCTGAAAACAGCAGTTATTTTATGGTTTTTACAAACGCAGAATTTGTTTAATTAATACAGAAAAAAGGAGAAAGAATGAAAACAATATATGTTGGTATAACCGGAGATATTATCCACCCTGGAATAATAAATATTATCTCTGAAGCCGCAAAACATGGCAGGGTCCTGGTTGGACTTCTCACAGATTCAGCAATCGCAACCCACAAACGACTCCCCTTTCTCACATATGAGCAACGTAAGAATGTCGTTGAAAACATTAAGGGTGTGGATGAAGTTGTTCCGCAGGAAGACTGGAGCTATGTTCCGAATCTTAAAAAATACAAACCGGATGCTATTATTCATGGATCTGACTGGAAAAGCGGATCACTGAGTAAAGTGCGCGATGAGGTTTATGTAGTTATGAAAGAGCTTGGCGGAGAGGTCATTGAGATACCTTATACACCGGGAATAAACTCCTCAATTCTTCACGAGGTAAAAAACTCAATTGGAACTACACCTGATATCCGTCTGAAAACTCTTCGCCGTCTGATAAACGCCAAGCCGATAGTGAGAATCATGGAAGCTCACTCCGGAATGTCCGGTTTGATTGTTGAAAATATTGAAATAGAAAAAGAGGATGGAATCCATCAGTATGACGGCATGTGGTCATCGAGTCTGACAGATTCCACAAGCAAGGGAAAGCCCGACATTGAAGCTGTTGACCTTACCACACGAATGAACAATCTCACAAATATACTTGAGTGTACCACCAAGCCGATTATTTATGACGGAGATACCGGCGGAATTTCTGAGCACTTTGTTTTCACAGTGAGAACACTTGAGCGCAACGGAGTTTCTGCAGTTATTATTGAAGACAAGGTTGGATTGAAAAAGAACTCGCTCTTCGGAACTGAGGTTGAACAGAATCTTGCCACAATCCCTGAATTCTGCGAGAAGATCAGTGCCGGGAAAAAAGCTCAAGTGACTACTGATTTCATGATAATATCAAGACTCGAAAGTCTAATCGCAGGGAAGTCTGTGGACGATGCTCTTGAACGGGCAACTGCCTATGTCCATGCAGGTGCCGATGGAGTGATGATACACAGCAAAGAAAAATCGGGAGATGATATCAAGGAGTTCTGTCTGAGATTCAGAAAAGTTTTCTCCTCTATTCCTATTATTCTTGTTCCAACAACATACAATCAGTTTACCGAAAAAGAACTCCATGCATGGGGAGCTAATATTATTATATATGCCAATCATATGCTGAGAGCATCATACCCGGCGATGTTCGCCACAGCGAAAATGATTCTTGAAAATGAAAGATCAAAAGAAGCAGATGCTGTATGCATGCCTATAAAAGAGATACTTGAACTTATACCTGGAACAAAATAGAGGAACACAAAATGATTGATACACAGAAATTCGGCGATGAACTGAAAAATTCCGGATACGATTTTTACAGCGGAGTACCATGCTCCTTTTTAAAAGATCTTATCAATTACGCAATTAATTCATGCGAATATGTTATGGCGGCAAACGAAGGGGATGCCGTTGCAACCTGCGCAGGTGCTCAGATAGCCGGAAGAAAGACCGTTGTTCTTATGCAGAACTCCGGTCTCGGGAATGCAGTTTCCCCTCTCACATCACTGAACCAGATTTTTAAAATACCAGTTCTCGGTTTTGTTTCGCTAAGGGGTGAGCCCGGTGTTGCCGATGAACCTCAG
Organism: uncultured Leptospirales bacterium; assembly: GCA_964450405.1. GTDB lineage: Bacteria > Spirochaetota > UBA4802 > UBA4802 > UBA5550 > WRGT01. The sequence continues at coordinate 59,647 of CAYVCQ010000007.1, forward strand.
CATGATCTGATGGGCGTTATTACCGGAGATATGCTCGATACAATGAAGATTAAAAATGAAATTCTTTCCTCTGATCCGATAGAGGCTGTTATACAGCTTTCCGCGGCGGATAAGATTATAAACTCCGGAGAATCATTCTTTTTCATTGTACGAAAAGATACATTCTCTAAAGTATCTCTGAACAATGATAAAAAGGCTGTTATCCCTGAAGGTCTCGAAAAAAGAGGGCCCATGATTGATGCTGTATGTTCTGCCTCATCTCCCGATTCTCTCTTTATAGCCACAACAGGATTTACCGGTAGAGAACTTTATGAAAGAGGCGACCGTGACAACAATTTCTATATGGTTGGTTCCCTGGGATGTGCATCTTCCTTCGCACTCGGTATTTCTCTCTCAAAGCCTGATAAGAAGATTGTTGTCCTTGATGGTGACGGCGCTATGCTGATGCGCATGGGGAACCTTGCGGTTAACGCTGCATATAAACCTGCAAACATGATTCACATTTTATTCGACAACAACGCTCACGAGTCAACCGGCGGACAGTTCACGGTATCCGGCGGCGTCAACTACCCGGTTCTTGCACGGGCGTGCGGCTATTCCGATGTTGTTTCAGTTGAGGATATAGAATCACTGAGTTCCGAAGTTGTATCTGCACAGGAGAGAGGGGGACTTACATTTATTTATGTTCCAATCGCTCAGGGCGCACCTGATACTCTCGGCCGTCCAAAGGTTAAACCTCAGGAAGTTGCTAAAAGATTTTCCGCATTAATTAAATAGTTGGAGTAAGATTATGATCAGACAGGCTGTTATAATGGCGGGTGGTCTTGGTTCAAGACTGAAAAACCTCACTGAGGCGATGCCGAAGGGATTTCTTGAAATAGATGGTATGCCCATAGTCGAAACTTCGGTACAGAAACTTTTTGCTGCAGGAATTGAAGAGATCATCATAGGAACAGGTCACTGCAGCGAGTGGTTCGAACGTCTGGCTGAGAAATATCACTGCATCAAACTCGTAAAGAACGAACGCTATGCAGACACAGGTAGCATGGGTACTCTTGCATGCTGTATTCCACACGTATGGAGCGATACCATTATACTTGAATCTGATCTGATTTATGACAATATAGGACTCACAGTTTTAATAAACGACAGCCGGAAAAACGTTATACTCGCTTCCGGTGCGACATCATCCGGTGACGAAGTATACCTTGAAGCTGACTCTGAAGGATTTCTTCTTGCTCACTCAAAAAACATTTCAAAACTCTCATCTGTTTATGGTGAACTTGTAGGCATTACAAAGCTTACAAGATCAGCTCTGGATAAAATGAATAACTACTGCAACGCTCAGCTCACTGATCAGCCGAAGATGGAATACGAAACCGCAATGTCCTTTATCAGCAGCACTGCATCTGATAGCAGAGAAAAAATTGCCATAAACAAAATTGAAAACTATGCCTGGCGCGAAATTGACGACGAAAACCATCTTGAAATGGCGGTTAAACAGATTTATCCCTTAATAAAAGCGAGTGAATCTCTCCGCTCGATGAGACGGGAGGTTCTTCTTAATCCGGGCCCTGCTACTACTACAGACAGTGTAAAGTACTCGCAGGTGTGCGCAGATATCTGTCCTCGCGAAAAAGAGTTCGGAGCAGTGATGGAGTGGATCTCCCGCGAACTCTCCGGATTTGTAGGAGATAAAGACAAAATAGAAACGGTTCTCTTCGGAGGTTCAGGTACCGCCGCTGATGAAGTTATGATCTCATCATGCGTTCCCGATGACGGTAAACTCCTTATTGTTGATAACGGCTCGTACGGAACACGTTTTGCAAAGATAGCATCCGTTTATAAACTTAACTTTGATGTATTTAAAAGCAGCGAATACCTCCCCATTGACACAAAGGCTTTAAAAGCAAAACTTCTTGAAGGGAAGTACACACATCTCGCAATTGTTTATCATGAAACTACAACCGGTCTTCTGAATCCGGTTCCCGAGATAGCACACTTCTGCCATGAGCACGGTATCGTCACTATTGTTGATGCAGTAAGCGCCTTTGCCGCCATACCGATTGACATGGAGAGAGACTGCATCGACTTTATGGCTTCCACATCGAATAAAAATATTCAGGGGATGGCCGGAGTTGCATTTGTATTCTGCCGCAAAAGCGAACTCGAGAAAACGAAAGATTATCCAATGCGTAGTTTTTACCTCAACCTGTGGGATCAGTATTCATACTTTAAGAAAACTTCACAAACGCGGTTTACACCTCCTGTTCAGAGTCTGTACTCACTACGTCAGGCAATTATTGAAACAAAGATCGAAACTATCGAAGGACGTTATGCAAGATACAGCGCATGCTGGGATATACTTATCAAATCCGTAAAAAAACTCGGACTGAAAATGCTTGTACCTGAGGAGGTTCAATCAAAACTCATTACTGCGATTATCGAACCGGAATCTTCAAAATATAACTTTGACGAACTTCATGATTTTGCCAGAGAGCATTCTTTCACAATTTACCCTGGTAAACTTTCAAGCGCCAATACATATCGTATTGCAAACATCGGCGATATACAACCGAAAGAGATGTCGAGGTTTACTGTTATTATGGAAGAGTACTTTTCGAAGATTGGAACTAAATAAGGATTCAACCTGATTTTTGAATAATAAAAAAATTTAAGCCTCTGCCATGTCGGCTGCAGTATAGCGAAATGGGGAACTTGCTTTTTATTCTTTAAATTTTTACCAGCCAACTGGTATTATCATTTAATATTTATTTCAATTCCATGATTTTTTATCTCCCATACAAGCGGATCAGTTTCTGTAAACTGTTCCGGATTATAAGGAGCTGGCTCTATCCGGTTATCTATACTGTTTATAATTTTCATTATCCGAAGTCTTTCTTTATAACGGTCTTCAGAAAAATCAACAGAAACAAGCGCAAGATCTATATCGCTCCATTCATGTTCAGATCCAGAAGCGTATGAACCGAACAGATATGCTTCTTTTATTAAAATATTATTATTGCGTAGTAGCCCGATTGTTTGATGGACTTTACCTATTATTTCATCATTGACTTGAGCCATTGATAGACCTCTTTAATTTCTCCAAGTTCTTTTTGTGTAAATTCTTTTGTACAACTTGTTCGAAAACTCCGCTTAATATCTGGATATCTTGCTTCAATGTTGAAACTGCTTATCTTTATCAAGTTTTCCTTATGTTTATCAGACAAATCCAATCCAATGGACACTGCAAGACGTTCCAGATTGTGAATCAGCGGTGCATGCTTTTGAAATTTTTTCACATAATGACTCTTCAATAATTTTTCAAGGGCAAGATGACCAAAAAAAAGTGAATATGAATAATCCTCTTTATCGAAAAGATCACTGGTAACTTTCAGATCATTTTCCGCCTCTTCAAGCCAGTAGATAATAACAGCATTCCAATCTATGTTATCAATCACCAATCAACTCCATAAACATCCCCGAATTAAGATTAATCTAGTTCTTTTGAAAAATATGTCAAGATGAAATTGATGGGAATGAAATCTTACCCTTCTGGATATTTTGAGATATGTTATCAATATACATTCGCTGAGCAGAACGCTAATCTCATCGAATCAGACACTTTATCCAGTCAACGGCGACGTCGTCAAACTACGAAATTATGCTATATGGGGACTTGTTCTATGGCGCTTTAATTCACACCAAATATCAAGGGAGGGAACTTGTTATGATTATGGTCCTAACTTATACGTGAAACCTATTTTATACAGATAGAATTATAAATGTATTTTACAAAACGGAGTAAATAATACTTTCCCTTCTTTTCTTTTCAAAAATGCTGATTTCTCTATAATATGAATTTTTCCTTTAATAAGCAAAGTAAGTTTGATATTGAAATTTGCAGTTTGTAAATAATTAATATCGTCATATAAATAAAAAATATCAAAAATACCTCTGTCTGTTCCGATTTTTGGCTTACTATCTATAAGATCTTTTTCACTTTTGTATATTATCGAATATTTACCAACCCCTAAATTTTCAGTAGGTCTGACCTCAATACTTCTATAAGGAACAATTAAATCATTATCTTTTAGCTCAACATGACAATCAATAATTCTTCCTAATATTTCATTCTCTTTACCACTAGGTCCAAGAATTCGAATAAATGTCTGGTCATTAAGGATCATCTCTTTCGTAAGTGAATGCGCATGTGTATCAGGAAAAGAATAATATGAACCAAGATATTTCATTTCAACAATACAATCACTATCTTTAAATATTGTAATATAGCTTTTATTATTTTCATCAACATAATCTAAAACAGAAAAGACAAATGGGCATCCTGAAAATAAAAAAACAGACAGTAAAATTACATATAATAGTTTATGCTTTCTCACAAAACCCCGATTTCCTGCTGTTTATTATTTTGCATTTATCACTTCTCCAGCTGATATGGTTCAAACAATTCTTTTGTTGAATTATCCCTAAATTTAACTGAGTTGTAAATCCTAAATCATCGCCTTCTTTTATAATCATATAAGCCTGTTTTGAAATGAGGTAATTCAGCTTTCTCAACTCCTGTATGCCATCTTCAGTGATTTTATATATATCACCATCATTACCTTTGATAACACTCTTTTCAACTACCGCACACGTCTGTAAATCTTATATTCATCTACAACCGTTTCAAATCGATAATGCTCATCGAGATACTTCCGCATAACAGGCGGAACATCATAGGGAAATTTTGCGAAACTTCCGAATTTTGTTACGGCCTGGAAGAGACCCTTCGGTGATGTATCAATAAAAAGCGCCGGTTTTTTTCTTTCAATAATGATTAGAAATCCTGCCTGTATTTCCTCCGCTTCAGCCACTGCTTCAGGCTTTTTCTCCGCGTAAAGTTTTTCAATACTTATTGCGGATCCCTTGGGCCATATACTTGCAACTGCGATGCGTCTGTCGGCAAAATAATAGAGATGCGGCCCGTCGCCCCAGACAAATATTGGATCGGTGGGTGCAGTATTTTTTTTGATATATTCTACGGCATTATTATATGCACCGTGGGGAAGCAGGTAATCATCCATTGAGCTTACAAAAATTGCCCTGAACCAGAAGGCTGCCTTAGACTCATTGTAAAAAAGATTCTGATTAAAATACTTTATATATATATCTTTAAAATTCCATGCTGAAAAGAACAGACCGGGAATTAGTATTGCCAGTATAAAATTACTGCTTATTTTTTTTACAGCAGATGTGTCGAAACTTATAATTGCTATTGCCGCTATTACACAGAGTGACGGATATGAAGTCATAAAATAGTGATAGTAAACTCTCGCCCCTCCGCCAAAGACCATTAGAAAAGTGATCAACGCAAAAAGAGCCGTTACCGATTCCTCAAGAGTTTCCTTTTTAAATCCGGCTTTTACAAATCTGAACATGTACACCGCAGCGGGTATCCATAATACGTAATGCCAGGCGCCGAGAGTAATTTGCCGCAGGCTGTATATACCAAGCCAGTATAGAGGGTTTTTGCTGCGGTCTGCTGTAACATAAAAGAGAAGATTTTCTAATCGACTGAAAAGTCCGGAGGCAAATTTTTTTGTAATAAAATAATCAAAACAGAGTACAATCACCACCAATGCAGTTAAAGTTAAATAAGGAACAATTACCCGTTTAAATGATGTCTTATAGTAAGGTAAATAAAAGATAAAAAAGAAAACTATAAATAGAAGTAATATCACTCCGTGAAATTTCACCTTCATTGCAGCATATATGGAGAGAGCAGTCAGAACTGTGTAAAATAAACGCAGAGCCCATGAACGGTTTTTCAGAATCAGAATAAAAAAAAGTAAACCCGCTGTGATTGGAAGATTGTATATTACTTCACCATTTGTAGCCATAAAATGCCGGTTGAACGAGGAGATAAGAACCGCATAGAGTATCGAAGCGATTATACCGGTTTTACGGTCCCGGATAAGTCTCCCGATATAGTAAACAAAAAGTGCGGTAAAAAACACAAACAGTATCGTTATCGCATGAACTATCACCCACCCGTACAATGCATTAATGCCATATGAGAATTTAAAGATCGCATGATATAGGGCGAGTTTACTCTCTGCAAAATCAACTCCGGGTTTGAATCCCGCGAGAAATTCTTTTGTCTGAACAAATGCAGATAATTCATCAACATCATAAAAATCGTTAAAGAGAGTCGGTAGCCGGAATATAAATGCAGTAATGAAAAGAAAAAACAGGAATAACGGTTCTTTCATATGTTCAATTCTATTGAGTATAGATTCTGATCTTTTCATTTTTTCCTTCCATTCTCAGTTGGTAATTGCTCAAAAACCTGTGGTAATTTTGCTTTCCCCCGCGCCACCGGCGTGGGGGAAATACATTTCACCACCAGTTTTTGAGAAGATACTTCAGATGTGATCATAAAATACAAATTTATTTTTATGTTATTTTTTTTCTTCATCAGCGAATTGAGAAACTTCAACGTCTTTCCCGGTCAGCCCTTTGTGAAAGAGCAGCAGCAGGCCAACTCCTGACCAGGTCAGTGCTCTCAGACGGCGGATAATTCCCACTGTAATTCCAAGTACGGGGTCGTATCCGAGAAATGCAAGTACCATGGAATATGATCCTTCGCTGGTACCGATATTCAGCGGAACAAAAAATGCAATCGCCGCGATAAACAGTCCGAAAAGATAAACAAACATCGCGTCCAGAGGAGTTGCACTCCCCCCTGCGTAATACATAATAATATATATTTCTATAGTTCCTGCAAGCATAACAGGAACTGTATGCATTAAAAGTGAGATCCAGAAATGATTAAGATTTTCCCTGCTCTTAAAAATAAAACCGATCTCCTCATCAAGGGTATTGATCTTTGCCCTGCGGCTTTCAGATGCATATATTTTATTTCTCAATTTTTCCGGCAGCATTGAGACAGCATGCTGAATAATTCCATGCTGCTGCTTTTTCATGATATATATCAAAATTGCCATAAAAGAAAGAAAGAATAAAAAAACTCCCCCCAGTACATAAAACGGCAGATTAAGTTTAAAAAACCCCACAAAGAGCCCGATAAGAATCAGCAGTGTTTGTGCCACCGTATGAATGGTTCTGTCCATCACAACTGAAGCAAGTCCGATTTTAAATGGAACCACATCCTTCAAATATATTGCCTTCAGGGCATCTCCGGCAATACCTGCAGCTGTATTGATTGTGGTTGCAGCATCTCCGGCAATGCGTGCAAGAAGAACATTAAAATATTGCCGGGCCTTCAGCGGATATGTGATCAGCACCATCCAGCCATAGGTGAGAAGCAGCTGATTGAAAAGATATATCAGTACACAGATCCAGAATTTCCATCCGAACTCAACTATCTGCATAACAGGTTTTTTTATGCCGAAAACGGCAAACAATACAACAAGAAGTGTTATACCAACTCCAAGAAATAAATAACGTGCTTTTTTCATAAAATCCTCTTATCAAAATACTAAAAACCGCTCTGTTGCCAGACGTCAACTAATTATCAGCAGGATTCAGTCATATCATCCAGTGAGAATGTGAAATTATGTAAATTCATAACCCGCAGCAAATGTTCAATCCAGCAGGGACATTTTAAAATTGTGTATTGACAAAAGTGCCGCTTAAAAATTATAACGGAAAATGTAAAAAAAGGTATTATAATGAAAACAGTTAAAAAAAATAAAATCAGTGTCGTTATTCCTGTATATAACAGTGAAGAATGTGTACATGAATTAGTTTCTCAGCTTGGAGAAGTTCTGAAGAAATTCCCCTACGAGATAATTATGGTGAATGATCAAAGCCCTGACAAAAGCTGGGAGAAGATCTGCGAGGTATCAAAACTGAACAGGAATCTGACCGGTTTGAATTTGCGGAAGAATTCAGGACAGGATAACGCGATAATGGCGGGTCTTTCCTTTGCAACCGGAGATTATGTTGTTATAATGGATGACGATCTTCAGCATTCTCCGCAGGATATTCCAGGTTTATACGCAGAGGTTATTAAAGGTTTTGATGTATGCTACGCAAAGTTTTCTGATAAAAAACAGTCATGGTGGAAAAATCTCGGCAGCTGGCTTAATGGCAAACTGGCGGAAAAGGTAATCGCAAAACCGGCTCACATCTACCTTTCTCCATATAAAATAATAAGCAGAGATGTTGTTGATGAGATTCTTAAATATCAGGGGATATTTCCATATATCGATGGACTGATTTTTAAAGTAACATCAAGCATCTGCCAGATACCTGCTGAACACAATGAGCGCTTCAGAGGAAAAAGCAACTATACCCTGGTCCGCTCAGCAATCGTTTTCATGAAACTCTTTACCGGCTTTTCTGTGCAGCCGCTCCGTGCAGCCTCCTTTACCGGATTTTTTTCTGCCCTTGCCGGTTTTGCCTACGGTATATATCACATTGGTGTCTATTTTTCCAGTGATAAGGTCGTTGAGGGATGGACTACAATAACAGTTCTGATTCTTTTTATCGGCGGTCTTATTCTTCTGTCTCTCGGGCTCATCGGCGAGTATATCGGACGGATATATCTTAGCTCAAACTTCAAATCGCATTATAGCATACGTGAAATTGTAAGTGAGAAAATCAATGAATCTAATAAAAAAATTCGTTAAAAACGAGTTTGTCCGGTTTATTTTTACTGGTGGAGTCAATACTGCCGTGGGGTATATGATTTATGCTTTCTTCTTTTATATGACAGGAAACGTAGGATTAGCCCTTGCAATAGATTATATTCTTGGAGGCTTGTTCAACTATTACTCATACTCCGCTATTGCTTTTAAAGAATATAAACAAAGACGTTTTTTCATGTTCTGTTTCGCCTATATTTTTACTTTTTTTCTTAATTATGGTATAGTATATTTACTTATACAGAATTTAAAGTTGAACGCATATTTTGCCCAGATAGCCGCAATTTCCGTATGTGCACTTGTTCTTTATTTCTTTCTCAAGAAACTTGTTTTCTCGCACATTCCTGAAGCTATCAATAATACTAATTAAAAAGAGAAATTATATGATTCTATTTAACAAACCAACCATGACCGGTAAAGAGCTGCAGTCTCTTCAGCAGGCTATTACAAATGGAAAGTTTTCCGGCGACGGACCATTTACCAAACAATGTCACAAATGGTTTGAGGAAAATCTTCCATGCAAAAAGGCGCTGCTGACTACGTCCTGTACCCATGCTCTGGAGATGGCAGCCATTCTCTTAAACCTGAAAGATGGTGATGAAGTAATTATGCCATCGTTTACATTTTCTTCAACTGCAGGCGCCTTTGCTCTCCACGGCGGAAGAGTCGTATTTGTGGATATCCGGCCCGACACTATGAATATTAATGAAAACTTAATTGAAGCGGCTATCACCGACCGTACTCGTGCAATTGTAGTTGTCCATTACGCCGGTATTGCCTGTAACATGGATGAGATAATGAAAATTGCAGGCAAGTACAATCTCCCGGTGATTGAAGATGCGGCACAGGCTCTGATGAGCACCTACAAAGGAAAGGCACTTGGAACATTCGGGCAGCTTGGAGCATTCAGTTTTCATGAAACAAAAAATATACAGTGCGGTGAGGGTGGAGCCCTCATTGTGAACGACTCAGCCTTTGTTGAACGTGCTGAAATAATCCGCGAGAAGGGAACCGATCGTTCAAAATTTTTCCGAGGAGAAATAGACAAGTACAGCTGGGTTGATATCGGATCATCATATCTGCCTTCCGAGCTGAATGCCGCTTTTTTATATCCTCAACTTACAGATGCAAGGATTCTTACCGATCATCGGCTGAAACTCTGGAATTGTTATCATGAAGCCTTAAGTTCTCTTGCAGTAAAAGGCATAATAGAAGTTCCGGCAGTACCAGAGTTCTGTATTCACAATGGCCATATGTACTATATAAAAACGCATGATGAATCCGAACGGAGCCGGCTGATTTCCTATTTAAAAGAACGTGAAATAAACACAGTGTTTCATTATGTTCCGCTTCATTCGTCGAAAGCAGGAATGAAAATCGGTTCTTTCTCAGGTGAGGATAAATTTACAACTTCAGATAGCGAGCGTCTTCTAAGAATGCCGATGCATAATGAATTATGCATCGAAGATGCACGCAAGGTCGCGGAGGCCGTTATATCTTTTTACGAAAAGCATAGTTGAGGGGATTTAGAATGAAAAAAAATCTTATCGCTCTTGGAATCATTATTTTTGCCGGACTTCTTCTGAAATTTACATATCTGACTGCTTCAGTAATCTGGCGTGTTGATCTTTTTTACTATATTGAATTTGCAAGAACGATGCTTGACGGCGGTGTACTGTACAGAGATTTCGGATGCAGTCATCCCCCACTGGGCTATCTTGAATTTTACTGGATGGCGCGCTTCTTCGGATATGACAACATGTATCTTACAATCAAAATCGTAGCGATTATTATTCAGTCTATCACTGCATTTTTTGTTTTCCTTACATTTGAAAGAATATTTGATACAACAAAGGGGATACTCTGCTCACTTTTGTTTTTAATAATGATATCAGTAAGTGTAGAATTCTGGCCTCACAATGTTCCATTAACCTATCTGCTCCCTGCATTTGCCGGAATTTATTTCTTAACAGAAAACAATTTTAAACCTTCACTGCTGTCATATTTTATCTTCGGATTTTTTGCCGCATGCGCAACCTTGATAAGCACCAACGTCATTTTCTACACCTTAATTGTTCCATTATTATCAATAAAAAATAACGAATTAAATTTTAAACGTATAACAGCAGAATGCGCTGCCTCCTTTGCAGGTTTTATGATTCCCATGGGAGTGGTAGCGATTTATTTTGCCAGCAAGAATGCCCTGGGTGACTGGTACTTCTGGAACGTAGGATGGGCTTCTATTTATGCAGGTTATAAACCTTGGTATAAAAAAGTAGGGCATTTCTTTTATGGACTTGTCCTTACAAAACAGTGGATACCGTTTTTTGCGCTGAGTTTTTACACTGTTTATAAAATCATCAAAACGAAAATATATAAGAATAATAATTTTGCTTTTTTTGTTCTAGCCGTTTTTTTTACCGGCGCAATGTGTAAGATGGTAATGAATAAGCCAAACCCGCGTTATTACATGTATTTTTTGCCTGGAATATTTTTTGCTGTTGTTTACGGCATTGCAGATCTGAAAGGGAAAGTTCGGACGGCTGTTATAACCTTAATCTCCCTTATTATAATTATATCACTTATAGGGGCAAATATAACCGGCTGGAAAACACCCTTTGATAGCGGATTTCAGGTTAGGGCCAATCTGCGGTCCTGGATCATTAAAAATGTTCCAGCAGATAAAACCATTTATGTGTGGGATGAAGGCTTTGAGGTTTACTACGAAACTAAGAGGAAAAAATCAAAGACATCAATCTTTTCCGCAAGAGAAGATCTTGATAAATCAAGATTATGGAGAGATAATAAATACAAAGATACCGCTTACATCTGGAAACGTTTTCTCGATGAGTTTACACAGAACCCGCCGGATTACATTGCGGACTATACAATGGATTTTGGACGCACAGATGTGGAACCATCAGACGGAGAAAGAGAGAGTGTCCATAAGGAATATTACGACAAGTTCCGCGCATTTGTCGATCCGAGGTATACAGTAGCTGCAGTTATCGATGGAAAATTCAGAATACTAAAACGGATTAAGTGAGAGATTTAATTTAAGGCAGCAGAGATCTCTGCTGCCTTTTACAGTTCTTTATAATAAACAATTATTACTCAACAAACTCTTTCTCATAGTTTTTATGCGCTCTGTTTCTTCTGAAGAAAGATTCACTCTCTTTTACCATTCCATATTCACGCCAGAGTTTCTCCCCGAAATAGACAGGAGTCAGACGGATCACATTTGTCGAACTGTCAGCGTTATCCTTTACATAATCAAACAGGTGATTCCAGGAAATTACTTTAAACAATACTGGTTCTTTGTGAAGACCTTTCCGTTCGGCATGCTGGTGTATTACACTGAAGTTTTTTGCATCATAATTTTCAGCTGTTTCAAACTCTACAAATTGAATATTCCCCGCCGGGTCGACGATGAATGATAGTAATTCTACATCACCCTTTCCGAACATGCTCTTCTGCATTTTTAAACCGCCGGTATAGAGATTTCTGCTTAGACAGGATCCCAGGCCTGGACCATTATTCTCCTCTTTCTCCCAGATATAATGGTAGGTTATATGTGTATTACCTTTTTCATCTTTGCTAGCCCTGTAATACAGCGCATATGGATCGCCGTGTGGAGATCCGGCCTCGAGAAGCGGGGCATACTTTTTTGCAAGTGCATCATCCTTAACAGGAACAAATTCGGGGATAACATCCTGAGAAATATAATTTCCTGTTACCTGGGCACTTGAACAGGAATAGAAAAAAAATGGAACAGTGAAGAAAAACAAAAACAGTTTCAGAATATTTTTTTTTCGTATAATCATTTTATTTTACCTTTGTAATATGATTTATAAAACTTAACCTGCAAAGACCAGAATCCGCCATCGAACATAAATCCATTTGTATGAAAAGCCTTACAACCTGAATTGTGTCTGCACATAAATCAGCGATAAAATTTCTTTCCCCCACGCCTCCGGTGCAGGGTAAACCATATTTCCTGATATTTTATAGCAGTTACCTGACTGAAGCAGTTTTAAGTAAAAATGTCTATTACAAAATAATGGTGATTAATTAAATTGACAAATAATGCTTGAATTTTCACCCTTTTATAATAACCTAAACTGGTTTGAAATACATTATCATATGGTGATTAAAGTGAAAAACATCATTGTTCTTTTAGCGGTTATCTCCCCCTTAATCCTTTTTTCAGGCTGTTCAAAAGATGCCGGCCCTATTCAGGGTGAAATAACTTTTATCACAGGAACAGTTAAAATTAATAATATCGATGCTGCCGTCGGGGGCAAAGTTTCAAAGGATGATATACTTCAAACAGGGATCAGGTCAGAGGCTGTTATACAAATTACTGAAACTGCGGTAATAACGCTCAGATCTGAAACAGAAATGAAATTCGACGCACTTCTCCGCAATAAAGATAAAACTGATACTATAAATTTGAAACTTGACAAAGGGGCCTCTTTCCATAAAATAATGAAAAAGGGAACTGATTACTCGGTTACCGCTCCAACTGCTGTCGCTTCGGTACGCGGCACTTCCTTTGAATTTGACCTCAGCGAATCTAAGACACTTATAACAGTTGATACAGGCACAGTCTATGTCCGGATTGTTCCCGGTAAAGGAACATGGGAAAATATACTTACCGAAAACCAGAATAACGGGATTGATGATGTTGTATTAACAGCAGGACAATCACTTGAGTTAGCTTCAAATGGAACATCCGGCAAAAGTCATTCAGCATATAACAAATCTATAACAGAAAATCTTTCCCGGGATTTAACTTCAGAAAAAACCTCAGAGAATATAAAAAAATCAAATTCAATCAAACCGGGTAAAGCAAAAACAAACAAAACTGAAATTGTAAAAAATAAAAAAGCCGCCAAAAAAATTGAAAAAAAAGAATTAGCTCAAAATAAAAAATCTGATAAAAAAACTGATAACGTAAAACCTGCTGAAAATATTAAATCTATTGGATCGACAGATAAGACAGAACTACCTCAGAATAACAAAACCGATGGAAAGACTGAAGAAATAATACTTGCAGAGAATAATAAGACTGCTGCCAAAAAAACAGATGAAACATTATCAAACACTGCTGAAGAAAAAAAAATAATTTCTTCATCTGATAAAACAGAAAAAGCCCCTGACCCGGTTGAAGTAAAAAAACTTCTGAATAAAAAAAATCGCAAGCTTGACGATATAAAAAAAGTTTACAACAGGATTGACAGAATATATCTATATTCAGGCAAAATTATAACAGGTGCAATCATTGAACGTGGAGATGTATACTCAATAATGCTGACAGACGGCATTATTAAAGTCTCCAGAAAAGATATTCAGAGTAACGAGATAATCAGATAAAGAGGGTAAGATGAAAATTTCCATGACGAACTGCATTAAATCATATTCATGTTTCATTATATTTATATCAGCACTTCTCTTCCCCGGCGTTTCATTATACTCTGAAACTTTTTTTATGAAAGACGGAAGTATAACCGAGGGGAATATAACCAGTGAAGATGACAATAAGATCTCAATAAAACGCGGCACCGGAGAGGCTGCGGTAATAGAGAGAAAGAATATTTTACGCGTCCTTGTTCACAAACGGTATCTGGACAAAAAATATATTACAAAAAACGGCGGCATAGTATTATATGGATATATTGTCAACGAGGACAATGATAATTATATCTTCCGTCAGGTTCTCGAATCATCCGTTGAGATAAAAATTCCGAGGGATGAAGTTGAAACTATTTCAACCAAACCCGCATCAGAACGTCTGACTCAGCCATCTACCTACTCATCTGTTTTCACAAGAGACGGGAAAATAATTGACTGCAAAATAATCAAAGAATCGATTAAAAGTATTGAGCTGCAGAGCAACGGTGGAGAGATCACCGTAATTCCGATTATTGACATTCTTCGTATTCAGTATAATAACAGTTATAAAGATAAAAAAATTCTGGGAAAAATAGACGGTACACGAATCGAAGCATATATCATGGAAGAGAATTTAGATAGTTATATATACCGCAGCGAACTCAATTCACCCGAGGAGTTTAAAATATATAAGTATGAATTAAAAAGTATTTCTAAGAAATAACAGACATAAGAAACAGAACCGTTCTCCGGCAATGATTAATTATAATACTTTTTCTCTGTCCTGTACTTTACGAAAATGCAGCTTATTTAGCTGCATTTTCTTCTACATCACTTTAATCGTATTACAGGTTTTTCATCCATTAGATTTTTTCCTGTCTTAATATCAAATACCGATGCACAGAGCCATTTGTTATCATCAACCATAAATGAAAGTTCCAGCCGGGCACTCTTCTCCGAGGGATTATGCGGTGGAGAAAGATATCCAAGTGCTGGATTAGATTCATTTAAAGGCACAATCATCCTGCTTTCATTTTTATCTCCGGAGAGAGTATGAAGCTCTCCTTTATTATCCCAGATAAACTCCTGACCGAAGCTATGTTTTTTCCCGATCTCGCAGATCAGTAATTTAAATATCCGCTCAGGTTCACCAAGTGCGCATGTGGGAGTAAGCTGTCTTTTCCAGAAATCGCTGCGTGTTGGATACTCAGTTCCCCCTGGAATTATAATATTATATTCCGGTTCGTGTGTTTTACGATCGTGCGTAACAAAGGCATAATCGTGTGTTATATAGTCCGTTCTGTTTATTTTTCCCGCTGCGAAGGCTGCAGCTCCGAATGCCACGGCATTGAAGGGCTGCCATGCACGGACCCTGTCCCGTCCGAATCTTTTTTCAATAAGAGTGTAAAAATCGGGCAGAAGTGTTGAGCCTCCCACCATAATTACGTCATCCACCGCTTTCGCAGGAAAACCCTTCTTAGCAGAAAATTTAAGAACATTCTCAATAAGATTTTCAGCAAGTGTATACAAACCCCTGTCAGATAAAAGATTAACTAACTCGCTTCTTGTTATATCCAGAGGTTTCCTTATCTCATTTCTATTGTAGGGAATATTGAGAGAATATTTTTCCATCAGACCTGACGGCATAAGGTAAAATGTTTCTTTCTCCTTTGTAAAGAGAGACTCTTTAATTCTGCATGCTTCACCAAGAAGAATTCTGTACCACCACCTGATTTCCGGGTCACCGGCAATTTTATTAAAATCATAACCAAGTCTTTTACAGGCATACTCAACAATCCACTGATCGATAACGTTCCCGCCCATCGGAACACCGTCTTTGGATATAACAGCGCATGTTCCCGATGCACCTTTTTTTTCATTCATATTTATAAGTGCAATGTTAAGTGTTCCGGCACCGAAATCAATTACCAGAACATTGCTGGAATCATCAATACCCAGACCGTAACCGAGCGCGGCGGCAACAGGTTCATCTACCGTCTTTATACTGCCAATATTTATATCCGAACATATTCTCCCCAGTTTCGCCCTGTAAAATTCGTAGTAATCAACAGGTGTACAGAAAGTTACTTCATCTATCTTTGATTTTAAACTATGTGCCGCATTAAAGAAAAGAGACTTAAGAAATACTCTTGCCGCATCCTCGGCAGTATATGACCATCGTCCGAGTTTCCCAATTATCTGGTAGCTGTTTTTTCCGAGGTAGGGTTTAAAATAATTTATAAACCTCGGGCTGCAGAGTCCGCCATCTTTCTGCATTGCCTCCATTCCGATAAGTCCGCCGGTCTTTGATTTAAATTTTCGGTAAATATACCTGCCCGGAAAGCCGAGATATTCCTCCGGTTTTAAAAGATATACTGATGAAGGTATAGTGTACGAATCGTCTATCTCTCCGCTTTTATCTGAACCTCGGCTTATACTATCAAATTTAAGTACTTCGGGACACTGAATATCATCATTCCATTTTGCCATTACCGTGTTGGTAGTTCCGAAATCCACTGCTAATTGAACATCTTTCATTTATACGGGTCCGTCCTTGTTTCATATTTATTTTTTTTGTCAGAGTCTGAAATACTCAAAGCTCCTTCGTCAGCAGCATCTGCAATACTCAATGCCCCGTCACTCTCTTTCAGCTCTGACACTGAAAGCCATCCCTTTTCAACTGATCCAAGTCTTGACTGAATCTGCAGAACAGTTTCATTTATTCTGTTTCTAAAGAACGGATTAATACTCTTTCCTGAAAGCTGAAGAAGCTTTCCCACGGACTGAACATTTCCGCAAGTTGCAAGTGTATCAACTGCTCCATCCACAATATCGTCATCTGTATAATCCAGAAGCGACTCTAGAAAAGGACTCAGAGTCTCATCTGAGAATTTTCTGAATGTTTTAAGTATCTCCAATCGCATGTTTTTTCTATGATAATAA
Source organism: uncultured Leptospirales bacterium (assembly GCA_964450405.1). Classification (GTDB taxonomy): domain Bacteria; phylum Spirochaetota; class UBA4802; order UBA4802; family UBA5550; genus WRGT01. Next base: position 76,659 of record CAYVCQ010000007.1, read on the forward strand.
TTATATACATCGATGAGGACAGGGGCTGATTCTTTAAATAATGCATCTCCAAATGTCCTGACGGCTTCAATAATAATCTCGTGATCAATTATTTTATTTTTACTCAGAAGATCCAGAATATGATGCAGCCCTTCAGGTCTTACATTTTTTGCAGCTTCAAATTGAATGGATAAATCTTCACATTTAAAACATCCTTTTAAAAGTTCCTCTATCTCATTGTCATGCGGGTAATTTGAAACAAGTACTTTTAAATTATTCAATTTCACTTTATTGATCGGGTCTTTGAGTACATTATCAATATGCAGACTTCTATAATCACTGTAAGATAAAATCAGTTTCGCGATATCAATAAGATTAATTATTCCATCAACAACCGATTCAGGTGAACTGACTTCAGTTTTATTATTATATATATGAATGCCATATCTGGAAACACGAGCATAATCAGAGTTCTTTGCCAGTGCCATTATTTTACTTCTTAGATCCTTTGTAAGGATAGCGATTGCGGTGTCGGGGCTCTCGGTATATCCTGTCTCCATAGCGGAATCAAAATCAATATCTCCGGAATCAACAACTTCATAATCAGATTCATATTCTTCTAAAGGCGGATTTGTTTTTCTTGTTGTTATGCGGAGTTTCCCACGTACCGAATAATTAAACCGAGCACTAAATTCGAATAAGTTAATGTAACCCCGGTCCGAAAAGACTTTATTAACTCCTGCAAAAACATGTATGCCATCTATTTCCCCCAATACTCTTGGATGACCAAACATACCACCCTTTATAAAGCGGAGCCCCATAGTATCAGCTATTCTCTGGAAAATTTCATTTCCTGAATTTTTTGACATATTATTTTTTACTGAGCTTACTCCCAATATTAAAAAAAATAAAATTACTATAATAATAAAAAGAAAAAAAATTTCCATTACAGACAAAGACCATCCATTTTTAAAATAAATTCAACATCATACAATAGTGTCAAGAGCTAATCTTTTTTTTAAATTTACATTTTTATTGTTTTATAATATTTTATTTTAGCTTATAAAAAAGAAGACCTACATGCTCCTTCATTCCTATGAAAATACTATTCATCCCTCCGGTAGTAGGTATAAAACTCATAAAATTGTATCCGGAGTTATCAAGCTTGTAATCTGTCGGTGCTGGAATGCATTCTATCCCTGCCCTTTTAAAGGAATAAAGAGACCGCTTCATATGATAGGCCGATGTTACCAGAATTATTTTCTCCGGATTGAATGTCTTTTTAATAAACTCGGCATTTTCAAAGGTTGTCCTGCTCCGGTCCTCTTTGATGAATTTAATTTTTTTCGCAGTATATCTCTTCATAATTCTTAATGCAATATCCGCTTCACTCTCGGTTTCATCTGAAAAGACTTTACCCCCTGAGAATATTACTGGAACCTCAATAATCCCTGCAAGATAAACTCCATAAAGCGCTCGCTTCATAGCCTCAGGGGGGAGACTTCCCTTTCCATCTTCTTCCGGAGACGAATTTATCGAACCTCCTCCCAGAACAACAATGTAATCCGCGTGATGCTTTTCCTTTAGATTAATCGGAGAGGTATAATTTTCAAGGGGGGAAAGAATAATATTTCCAACAAGCCCGATTGAAAGTGTGTACAGTAGAATTATATCTACGATAATTATTATGACTGCTATTCGCCGGCTTTTTCTGATATAATAAAGGGCAATGAAAAGAATTACAATAAAGATTGTTGGTGGAAAAATTATATAGTTGAATATTTTCATTAAAGTAAACATTGATACTAACCCTCTTTAATCTAAAATTTATTCTCTAACTATCCTTCGGTGTGAAGCTTAAAACCTCTCCAGCAAAAAGAACTGCGATGCCTGGTGAAAAAACGATTCTGAAATTTCCAATATTTTTAACATATGAAAAACAAGTACTTATAAACTGACGGTAAAAAACTTCAACATTTATATTCTTTTTCACGAATACGCAATAATCTTTCAATTGCACTGTTCAAAGTTTCAGGTTTTTTAGCAAAATGAAACCTTATCAAATGATTGACATCCTCCTTAAAAAAACTGGACCCCGGAACTGCTGCAACACCGATTTCACGAGTGAGCCATTCACAGAAATGAATATCACTTACCGGTTTAAATTCTGATACATCAACCATTACGTAGTAGGCACCCTGCGGTGTGATATATTTCAAGCCTGCATTATCAAGTCCTTTTAAAAAAATATCACGCATCGCAGTGTATTTGTTTCTTAAATCCAGATAGTAGTCCTGATTAAAATTCAAGCCGATTACAGCCGCCTCCTGCAATGGCGCTGCAGCGCCCACTGTGAGGAAATCGTGAACTTTTTTTGCTCCATTGATAATCGATGGATGTGCTATAATATAACCCAGTCGCCAGCCTGTTATTGAATATGTTTTTGAAAGAGAGCTGCAGGAAATAGTACGATCGAACATTCCGGGCAGGGAGGCAATATAAACATGCTTATACGGTTCGTAAACAATATGCTCATAAACTTCATCAGTAATAACGAATGTATCGTACTTAATTGCGAGTTCTGAAATGAACTCCAGTTCTGCCAGTGTGAAAACTTTCCCGGATGGATTTGACGGATTGCACAGAATCAGCGCTTTTGGTTTCTGTTCAAATGCTTTAATTAGCTCCTCTCTGCTGAAATTAAAATCAGGAGGATTTAAATTAACATAAATCGGTATAGCACCGGTTAAAATTATATCTGCAGTATAATTTTCATAGAATGGAGAAAATATTATAACCTTATCACCGGGATTACACGCTGTCATCATAGCTGCCATCATTGCTTCAGTGCTTCCGCAGGTGACAACAATATTCGTTTCCGGATCTATATCTATACCCATGTATCTCGATTGCTTAATTGCAAGAGCCTTACGGAAATTCGGAGCACCCCATGTGATTGCATACTGATGAGGCCCTTTTAAAGATATTTCTGCAAGAGCTTTTGTAATCTCTTCGGGAGGATCAAAATCGGGAAAACCCTGTGATAGATTAATTGCGTTGTGCTCATTCGCCACCCGGGTCATTCTTCTTATAATTGACTCAGTAAAATTTTTAATCCGCATGCTTGTATCAGGCATAACATGTCCTTTTTGTCCTGGATATAAATATTAATCCGGTAGTTTATTATTCTGTTTACTTAATTTGCCCGGTTTGTAAATTTTAAATAATTGCAGAGCAGTTAACGTAACTTCATGAAAGCTCTATTCAAAACAAACCTGAATCATTCTTGACAATAAGTCAAATGCAAATTACAGATAATTATAATTTCATAAAGTATAAAGAAGGTACCAATATGATGACACGAAAACTCGGAACAAGCGATCTCAATGTAACTGAAATCATTCTCGGCACATGGGCAATCGGCGGAACAATGTGGAGCGACTATGACGAAGCAAACGCTGTGAAGGCAATTGAAGCCGCTATCGATAACGGAATTAACTGCATCGATACAGCTCCGGCCTATGGTGCTGGTCATGCAGATGAACTTATAGGTTCAATAATATCAGGGAAAAGAGATAAAATTTTAATAGCATCAAAATGCGGACTCGACATCGAGAACGGATACAGGCATAATTTAAAACCGGATTTTGTTTTGTATGATCTCGAACAATCCCTGAAGAGGCTTGGAACAGATTATATCGACCTATACCAGATACACTGGTCGGATCCCGCAGTGCAGATTGAAGATACAATGAATGCATTGATGAAGGCAAAAGATTCCGGGAAAATCCGATATATCGGTATATGTAATTTCTCAGGAGAGCAGCTGAAAGAAGCAATAAAATTCGGAGAAGTAGTATCTTATCAGCCGAACTATTCACTCCTTGAGAGAGGGATCGAATCTGACCAGATGAAAATCTGCGTTGAAAACAATATCGGAATAATATCATACGGTTCACTCGGTGCAGGGATGCTTACAGGAAAATACAATGAACTCCCTCAGTTTAAAAGAAACGACGCACGGAACTTTTTCTATAAATTCTTTAAAAAACAGTACTGGCCCGAAGTTAAAGCAGTTGTTGAAAAAGTATCCGAAATAGCAGAGAGACGAGGTGTAAAACCCGGGCATGTGGCAATTGCGTGGAATCTTTCCAGATCAGGAGTTACTGCAGCTATCGTGGGTGCACGCACACCGGAGCAGGTGAAAGATAATCTTGGAGGTTCCGGATTGATTCTTACTGCAGATGAGATTTCCGAGCTTGATAAGGTTTCTGAGAATATTTATAAAGCTGAAGGCTGAAATTTAATATTTTGTATAAGACTATTTAAAATACGAATTCCGCCCCTATCCACCCGTCGGGCACCTTTCCCCATGATGAGATGGGGAAAGGTGTTAAATAAAAATTTATTACTTCTCTCCCCCTTTTCTTCAAGGGGGAGATGGCCAGCGGCCAGAGGGGGATGGGCGCATATTTCCAACCCCTCTGGTTTTTTAACCTCATAAAAAAATATTGACAAATATGGCTCTCAGAAAGACCTTTTAATTTGTTTTTATCAGGGTTTACAGCTCGAAAATTGCTGAAAAATGATCCGCAAAAGCATCCCTGATTATAAAATATTTACTTTAGTAAAATCTTTAAAATATAATAAGTCAATGTTTAAGAGGACCAAATGGATTATTCAAAAACAGTCAACCTTCCGGTAACCGATTTCCCCATGAGGGCAAATCTGCCGCAAAAAGAACCTGCCATCGCTAAAAAATGGCACGATGAAAAAATATATGAGCAGATTCAGAAATCGCGCGAAGGTGCAGTAACCTACATACTTCATGACGGTCCTCCGTACGCCAATGGTCATCTTCACGTGGGCCACGCGCTGAATAAAATTCTTAAAGATATAATTGTAAAACATAAAACTATGATGGGATTCAAATCCCCCTATGTTCCCGGATGGGACTGCCACGGTCTCCCGATTGAACTCCTTGTAACTAAAGAGCTTGGCGACAAGGCAAAGGAGATGTCGAAGACCGAGATAAGAAACAAATGCCGGGAATCAGCCGAAAAATATTCAGGCATTCAGATGGATGAGTTTAAGAGACTTGGAGTTTTCGGTGACTACGAACATCCATACAAAACAATGACTCCGGACTACGAAGCCCGCATAGTTGAAGTATTTGGTGAAATCTTAAAAAAAGGATACATCAATAGAAACAAGAAACCGATCTACTGGTGCCCCACATGCGTAACAGCTCTTGCAGAAGCAGAGGTTGAATACGACATGCACACCTCTACTTCGATCTATGTAAAATTTCCCGTTGAAGCGTCATCAATAAAATTCGGCGGAGATAAAGCTAAAACTTTCGTTGTTATATGGACCACAACCCCATGGACAATACCTGCAAATCTCGGAGTAAGCTTTCACCCCGATTTTGAATACTGTTCGTATAAATTCGGCGAAGAATACTTAATCCTTGCAAAGGGTCTCCTTGAGCAGTTTGAATCTGTAACCGGTTTAAAACATTCCGATGCAATCGAAATATCTACGGTGGATATAAAAAATCTTCATGTGCACCATCCGTTTATAAGCAGAGAATCTAAAGTGCTTCTGGGAAATCACGTTACCCTTGAACAGGGAACCGGAATAGTACACACTGCTCCGGGTCATGGACACGATGACTATATCATAGGACTTGCCAACGGTCTCGAAATTTACTGCCCGGTTGATAACGAAGGGAAGTACACATCAGACTTTCCCGAGATGAAAGGCGTTCATGTATTTAAGGCTGATCCTCAGGTAGTTCAGCTGCTTGAAAGCAAAAACGCCCTTGTGCACAGCGGAAAAATCGAGCACTCATATCCACACTGCTGGAGATGTAAAAAACCTCTTATATACAGAGCAACCGAGCAGTGGTTCTTCAGCATGGAACATGACGGCATGAGAAAAAAAGGTTCTGACGCGGTTGATCAGACCGAATGGGTACCGGCATGGGGAGAAACACGATTTCGAAGCATGGTAGAAACACGACCCGACTGGTGCTTATCCAGACAGAGATCATGGGGAGTGCCGATTCCTTCTTTCAAATGCGAGACCTGCGATAAAAATCTCATGAGCGCGGAATCGGTACAGTTCTTCGCAGATATCGCCCTTAAAGATGGAATAGATACATGGTACACAAACGATATAAAAAAACTGATCCCCGCAGGAACTAAATGTACATGCGGTTCGGAAAATTTTGTTAAAGAATTCGACATACTTGACGTATGGTTCGACTCGGGAGTTTCACACTTTGCCGTTCTTGATAATGACAAATGGCCTGAACTGAGCTGGCCGGCAGATATGTATCTCGAAGGGAGCGACCAGCACAGGGGATGGTTCCAGTCATCTCTCTGGCCGGCACTTGCACTAAGGGGACGCGCACCGTTTAAGACAGTTCTTACACACGGATTTGTTCTGGATGAAAATGGAAAAGCGATGAGCAAATCTGTAGGGAATGTTATCGCTCCTGAAAAAATCATCGAGCAGTTCGGAGCAGACATCTTGCGAATGTGGGTATCTTCCGAAGATTATAGAAACGATGTACGAATCGGTATGAATATGATGAACCAGGTTGCCGATTCATACCGCAGAATACGAAACACTATGAAGTATATAATCGGAAACATCGCTGACTTTACCGATGCGGATAAAGTTGCATACGAAGATCTTACCGATGTTGACAAGTGGCTCCTGCATAAGCTCTATCATCTTTCGGATAACGTTATCAAACACTACGATAAGTTTGAATTCCATCAGGTGTACAGAAGAATTCTTAATTTCTGTGCGGTAGAACTATCTTCCATATACTTTGATGTATCAAAAGATATACTTTATGTTGAGGCAAAAAACGCAAAAATCAGAAGAGCAAACCTTACTGTATTAAGCGAGATATACAATACGCTTGTTCGACTCATCGCTCCGGTGCTTTCATTCACAACAGAAGAGATATGGGAGTTCATGGGAATGAAGGGCTCTGTCCATATGGAGAGTTATTACAAGCTCGACGAAAAATATAATAACTCAGAAATACATGACAGAATAAATCAGATAGCCGAAATTAAAAAAGATCTTCTCAAATCTCTTGAAGACCTGAGAAGAGATAAAATTATAAAAACATCTCTCGAGGCGGACATTAAAATTTACGCTAAAAATGAATCCGCGCGAAAACTCATGTCTGAAATGGGTGAAGAGGAACTTCGAAGATTTTTACAGGTTGCAAAAGTTGTCTTAACCGATAGTGACTCGGGACTGACAGCTTACGATTCAGCATCAATTTCAACATCTAAGAGCAATGGGAAAAAATGTGTAAGATGCTGGAACTTTTTCGAAACACTGGGAACAGATTCTGAACATCCTGAACTCTGTGTAAGATGTACAACAGTAATAAAAAATTTATAATCAGGAATAAAAAATGAAAAAACATATTGTACCGGCGCTCACAGTAATAGCAGCTTTTATCGCAGATTTACTTACAAAAAATCTTGCTCTGAAACACCTTGGATTTTATAACAGGTTTGATTTTTTCGGAGGATTTCTCCGGTTTGACCTTACTTACAATCAGGGTGGAGTTTTCGGCATTATGCAGGGATACAAGAATTTCTTCCTGATAGTTTCAGTGATTGTTCTTTTAATAATGGTTGGATACTACTTTTATGAAAAAACCATGCCTGGACTCTTTCGAATTGCCATGGCGCTGATTATCGGTGGAGCCGCAGGGAATATTTTCGACAGATTGATCTCTGGAAGACCCGGAGTTGTAGACTTTATTTCAGTGGGAGTTGACGGAGTCTACAGATGGCCAACTTTTAATATTGCAGATTCAGTGATAATTGCGGGCGCATTGCTTCTTGTTGTTGTTGTATATATGGAAGATAAGAGAAAGGCTGCTGAAAAGCAGGATTGATTTAAAATAAAATTTTTAGTCATCACCGGCATCAACCTCACCAGGCCCCCGCACCCCCGGAGGGGGCAAAGCAATAAATGAAAAATTTGTAAATTATAATAAATATAAAGAAATAGTTTGAGAAAAGTCCCCCTCCGGGGGGTTTAGAGGGCTGTTAGAAATTTGTGCTTCATTTCACTATTCCCTAGTAAACATCCGTTACTACAATTGGACTTTCTGAAAGCTTCTCGTTTTCCTTATAAAGCTCTACAACATAATTTCCGCTGTTATAAAACGAAAGAGGAGTACTGGCAGTGCTGCCATCCCGCTCAACTTTCAGATGAATTGTCTTCTCTACAATTTTTGAACTCTTTTCAATGCGTATAACTTTTACATCAATCATTTCAGTTTCAAAAGGTTTGCTCTGTTTTATTACACCGGTGAGATCTCCTGTGGTGAATTTTTTCCCGCAGTTAACCCCCTTCCCGTCGATATCAACACCTTCACAAAATTGAATACCATCCTTATTTGAGCACCCGATCATCGTTAAACAGATTAGTGAACCGATAAATATTTTTTTCATTGCATTCTCCATAATAGAGACTTTTTATTTTTTTGTCATTCCGTGCAGACGGGATCAATTATTCCAATAAACTAATGAAGTCCCTTCTCCAAGGGAATTAAATCTTCTGTTATTTAAATTAAAGATCCCTGAAGTTCTTCACCCTCTTCGATCTCCCCGGTGTCCGGCTTAACAGCAACGCGTCCCGGTTTAACATCGCCATCTGCACCCTTCTGTAAAATCTCGATTTTTCTTTCCGCTTCTTCAAGCTTCTGCTGGCAATAGCGTGCAAGTTTTATCCCTTTTTCAAACTCCTTTATCGAATCGTCAAGTCCTAGTTCTCCACCTTCAAGCTTATCTGCAACTTCCTCCAGCTCCTGAAGTGCTCCCTCAAAACTTGTTTTCTGTGTTACTTTTTTATCTTTTTCCATCTAATTCTCCTTTTTGACCGAATTGATTAAGGCCTCTGCCGTGCCATCTGCAAATCTGATTTCAACTATATCTCCGCGTGCCAGATTTTCAACCGATTTTATCAGAGATCTTTTTTTATCCAGAACAATTGAATATCCTCTGGACATTATGTTCAGCGGTGAGAGATTGTTGAGGTTCTGAATCAGCAGTTCCAAGTCGTGCTTTTTCTGAACAAGCAGCTTTTTCTGCAGCCTTGAAATATCCGGTAACCTGAGAAGTTTTTCTCTCATAGAAGATACTTTGTTTTTCATCAGAAAAATCATTCTGTTTTCCAAATCTGCAAGAAGCATCTGGCGCGAGTTTAATATCTCATATGGATCTCTGAAAATCTTTTTAGTTATAATATTTTTAAGTGCAGTCTTATACCCGGCGTATGTGTTAGCCAGTGAATTCGTCATTCTTGTTTTCAAGTACTCAATTTCATCAACGATATCGGACTTAATTGGAATTGCAATCTCAGCAGCGGCTGACGGTGTAGGTGCGGCAATATCTGCAGCGTCGTCACTTAATGGATGATCAATCTGATGGCCCACGGCAGAAATTATCGGTACAATAGAATCGGCAAAGGCCCGTATGACGATCTCTTCGTTAAATGGCATAAGATCTTCAAAAGATCCTCCTCCCCGTCCGGCGATGATAATATCAATATTCCATTCAGGCTTGTTAAGCTCCTTAATTGCTGCGGCTATTGATACAGCTGCATCATCTCCCTGAACTTTTGCAGGTGCAATAATTATTTCAATGTTTGAATATCTTCTTAATGCCACTTTAATAATATCTCTTACAGCAGCACCTGTTGGAGAAGTAACAATGCCAAGCCTTGCGGGGAGAAACGGGAGTTTCTTTTTTCTCGACTGATCAAATATTCCCTCTTCGGTGAGCTTTTTTTTAAGCTGTTCAATCCGTTTCTGAAGCTCTCCTACTCCATCCGGCCGGGCCTGAAGTACATTCAGCTGATAGCTCCCCCGTTTTTCAAAAACTGTTATTCCACCGAAGACTAAAACCTTCATCCCTTCTTCGAGCTTGAATTTTAAATTTTTATTAGCGTACTTAAAAAAAACTGCAGATACGGATGAACTTTCATCTTTAAGTGTAAAATAGATATGTCCCGATGAATGATATGTGAGATTATATACCTCGCCGCTAACCCAGACACTGCTGAGATAAGGATTATCTTCAATTTCAGATTTAATTAATCCATTGAGTTGACCAACGGTGTATATGCGAGGTTTTACTTCTTCTTCCATGAAAATCCCATTATTTCTTATTGGTTAAAATATCAATCATCTGTTTGTGCAGGATGCCGTTTGATGCAAGAATCTCCGGATATAACGGATCATAATCTGCACCGTCATACTTTGTAACAACTCCACCCGCTTCCTGAACAATTAGACTCCCTGCGGCGGTATCCCACGATTTGAGAAGAGGCTCCCAGTATCCGTCTATTCTGCCGGCAGCGAGGTAGCATAAATCCATTGCCGCAGATCCCATTCTCCGTATGCACTGTATACCCGGCAGAAACCGGCTGAACTCTTTTGAATTGTTTTTCTCCGGATCATCCTTGGCATATGGAAAACCTGTTGCAAGAAGTGCAATACCCAGATGTGAGATTTCAGAAACTTTAATCCGCGAACCGTTGCAGAATGCACCTTTCCCTTTTTCGGCATAAAACATTTCATTATGGCATGGATCAAAAACTGCTCCGCATATAATCCCATTTTCCGCTCTGGAGTAAACACCAATGGAAACGCAGAAAAAAGGAATCCCGTGAGCAAAATTATTTGTGGCATCAAGCGGATCGACATACCAGATATAATCACTCTCAGTCTCCCTTCCGCTCCCCTCTTCGGCAACTATCGAATGACCGTTGAATCTATCGCGTATTGCAGAGACAATATATTCTTCCGACTCTTTATCTATATTTGTAACAAGATCTGTTCTGCTTTTATAACTGACAACTGTGGTTTCCGATCTGAACCCGGAAAGAAGAATATCTCCGGCAATTCTGCAAAATTCAATTGCCGATTCAGTCATTTTTTCACGATCTGTCATTATAATTCTATTATCAGAATGAGCCTTTCGCAACCAGCGATTTCATTGAATTTATTACTTCGTCTATTTCGTTTTTAAGAGAGGTGAGTTTTTCCGGAGCTTTTTCAAATACTTTATCTTTACCTGCAACTTCAAGTAAATAAGCTGCATCATAAGCCTTCTGAGCAGAAAAATTAGAAACAGCTCCTTTCAGAGTATGTGCTGATTTTCTTAAAGAATCTGAATCATTTGAATTTATAGAATCTTCTATTTTAGTAAGAAGCGCTGCTGAATCTTCAAAAAAAAGCTCTGAAAGCTCGACAAAGAGATCAAAATCACCATCCAGTCTCTCGACAAGTTCCGGTATATTTAAAACATTATTTCCATTCATTGAAAACCTCTCATCTCACTATTTATAAATAACAACTTCGATCAGTCAATTAGTAACTATTTCATAATACAAAAAAATATAGAGAAATCTATTAAAAAATATGTGCCCTGTTGTTTTTTTACATGAATTTAAAAAACTGCATTATTGCTGATTTTAGAAAATATAAGCATTATCTGAATAAATTGCATTAAAAAAACCTTTTCCATTTATATTATTTATCTCTTCATCAACTATTTTAATAATATCGCTTTTTAAGCTTTTATCAAGCTTCAGCTGAAATAGAATTGCATCTGCTTCATGCTGAATATCAGTAACAATATGTTTTCTCTCCTCATAGATTTTTACAACTCTCCACTTAACACTTAATTCATTTAAGATATCTGAAATTTCATTATTAAGGTCACGGTTCGAAAATATTCCAAGTTTTACTCTCACTATTCCGGAAAGTGTTCTCATACCGCCGGAATCTCTTACTATTATAATTTTTTTCGCTGCAGATTTATTAATCATAGTAATAGCATTTTTAACATCAGCCATGGGATACAGAGAATGTACTGAAATTGCCGCATCATGAAACTCCACCTCACTATTTTCCCATACAGAGTGGCAAATTTTAATTAGAGAGAGTATTTGTGAACTGGAATTTTTTTCCATTATACTAATCATCTCATTAGAGGGCTCAACGGCAGTAATGCTATGTCCGGCCTCGGCAAGAGGGATTGAGAAAAAGCCGGTACCGGAGCCTATATCAATTACAGTCGATGAATTCTCAAGTTCATTCAGAACAAAAGGGAGCAGCTTCCCGGGGTATCCGCTCTCTATCATCTGCTTATGGTAAAACTCCGCATAATCAATCTGATTAAATCTCATCTATTTAGCCTCTTACAATTATCCTCTTTCAACCTGTTCCACAAAGACACAGCAATGCAAGGGACAGTCAGTATATAATATATTTGAAAGAAACATATAGTATAAACCCGGACGCTGCTCATACAATGAATTCTCATTATTATTTAATCTTTAAGGAATACAGGTCCATTGAATGCTCACACAGGGGACTCAATGATAATCTATAATTCAAATAAATGATAATTTCAATCAATTTATTATTGAATTTTATTCAGTTTAAGAAATTATCTGTTCAGGTGATACAATGCAGATAATAAAAGAACAATTACGAAGAATACATCATTTCCTTTTTATTCTGATTCCGCTTTTCATAGTGAATGCCGGATTTAACCTGAAATATGACTGGGGCGGAGTTTCAACTATAGCCCGGGTTTATATTATGGTACTTTCTTTTTATCTGATATTTATTTTTTCACAGATAAATGTTGATGATTACCGCTCCGGTTATGCTGAACGCTATGGATGGAAAGGAAAATTTTATCTTTTTAATGCCGTAATAATGTTCCCTTTTTTATTTATTTATTTTCTAACTATTGTTTTTACAATGATAAACTATCTGGATGCACCGAACTGGCCTCTTGAGCCTACATACAGGCTTCTTGATGGACGTTATTCAAATACAGTTATTTACCCGCTTATACTTTTTGTCGCACTTAAACTTAAAAAAAGACCGGGAATATCAATCCCTTTATTTATTATTGGATCCATTTTTTATTATGCAGCGGACCACATATTGTACTCAATTTTTGAACCGGGTTCAGGTGTAACAATAATAAAACTTACTAAATACTTTATCTTTATCTTTATTCTTGTTTATGGATTTGCAAAAAGCAGATGGAGATTACTGGTGTCCGCAGTAGTTTCTATTTTTGCAGGATCAATTATTTACGCTGCAGTTACTTCATATTTAATAATGTCTTTTCTTGTATCAAAACCCGGAAGTACATCACTATCAATATCAGGGAATATTCTTCTCAAATCAGGATTCACATTTCCTTTAGAAAAATTAAAGAAAGAAATCATTGATAACGGGACACCACAGGATACTGAAAATATTTTTTTATACATAGAGAAGTTTAAAATTGAACCAGGTTATACCTCTGCAGAATTGGAAAAACTGATTCTTAGAAATAACATTGCAAATATTGAATACCTTTTTTCATATCTTAATAAAAGAAATATAAAACTGAATTTTGAAGTTCTAAAAAATTATGCGATATCACAATTATCTAATTCCACGTCAGATTCTAACCGTTTGAATGAATTTTCCAGACACTTCGGATCATATTATCCCGAAAATAAAAAAGAATTTTTCAGACTCTATCTTTCAGGAAATAATACTTTAAAGATAACGATTTTGAAATCTCTGGCATATACGAATGATATAGATGCTGTTAATTTTTTAATTGATAAAATTACAAATATAGAAAGATTATTCTCCGAAACTGCTTACAACTCACTAAAAAAAATATCCGGAAAAGATCCCGCTGCTGATTTAAAAAAGGAAAAATACGACCTTGAAATTGTTCTATTTTTTAGAAATTATGCATCGGCAATGAAAAAATAAAAATATTAAGGGAGATTTATATATGAAACTAAAAAAAATTATTTCAGCAATTGCAGTAATTATTTTCATCATCATTGCTGCAGGGTTTTTTCTATTTATATTTCCCTTTACCGGTACAAAAAAAATTTCATCGGGAGCTGTATACTCAGATGGGAAAATATTTAATGTTGTGGATGGTTTTAGTCAGGTATTTATAATTGATGGCGGTAATAAAAATATAGCTCTTGTTGACGCAGGTAATACCCCGGATGGAAAACCAATAATAAAAGTTCTTAATGATCACGGATTGAAGGCTTCGGATGTGAAGTCAATATTCCTGACTCATGGACATTCAGATCATATCGCGGCTGTAAAAATTTTCCTGAATGCTAAAATCTATGTGCTTAAAAATGAATTAGACTATGCAGAGGGTTTAAAGAGATATGATTCGCCAATAGGCCGGTTTTTTCCGCCGAAACCTACCGGCTTGAAAGCCGGCGGGATAATTAATGATGGAGATGTTATAACACTTGGTTCGTTAAAAGTTGAAGCATTCGCAATCCCCGGACATACCGATGGAGGTGCGGCTTACCTTATAGGAGATGTTCTTTTTATGGGAGATGCAGCTATATCATCATCTGAAAGCAGAATAAAACATGCAGTATGGGTCTTCAGTAAAAGTGTTGAGCAGCAGGATAAATCTCTCAAAGCACTGGCCGAAAAACTTCTGCCAAGAAAAAACCTTATTAAAAACATCGTTTTTGCACATTCAGGCCCGCTGGATGGATTGCAGCCTCTCATCGATTACGCTGGAACTGTTAAATAAAAAATCAGTCTGCCGGATTATCAGATTCTAAACGACATCTGATAATCCTCTTCAAGATTAAATGTAAATATAACCTCATCTTCATCCTGTTCAATATCAGGAGTAATACGTGCATTTTTAAAAACCTTTAACATCGATTCATTTCCATTGAGAACATATGCAGTAAGTTTATTCAGCATATGGTCGCGTGCAATTGTAAACAGGTAATCCAGAATAAATGAAGCAATACCTCTCCTCTGGAATTCCTCATCTACTACAAAGGCAATCTCGTGTATATTTTCTCTGGCAAAATATGCATATCGCCCTTCGGCAATTATCCGTTCCACTCCTCTATTGTGAATTACACCCACAATTGACATACTATTCTCGTAGTCAATGTTAACATAGGACTGCATTTTCTCGTGCGGCATAAAACGGATTCTGGAGAAATAACGGAGATATTTTGCCTCATCAGAAAATTGATAAAAAAGCCGTCTCATCATATCTTCATCAGAAGCCTTAATCGGCCTGAAATGAACCTCCAGATCATCCTTAAAAATTTTTATTGTTTCATACCGTGCCGGATACCTCAGAGCATTTTCGACATTATATATCTGATCATTATAAAGTATCCCCTTTTCGCGGGCCTCTTCAATAAGTTTTTCACGATGATCAGGATGAGCTATCTCGATAAGTGCAATACAGCGCTCCCTTATTGATTTGCCGAATAAGTTTGCTTTGCCATATTCAGTCACAACATATCGGGTTGTACCAAATGTTGAGCGTACCAGATCATGGTTATCTTTATGAGAAATAACAATATTGCTCTCACCCTTTTCATTGAGGGATTTCAAAACAACTATGGATTTTCCGTCACGTGACTGAGTTGAAGCAACTGAGAAATTCAGTTTACCATCAAAACCTGCCGGCTGAAGTTCACTTCGCGAAATCTGAACAGTATCACCTGAAATATCAATACTCCGTACATTCATTATACTCACCAGCTTCGGCAAACTGGCCATTGATCTCTGGAATCTTGCAGTTAAAAGTGAACGGATCTCTACGTCGGAATTATTATTCAGGAAATCATAAACATTTGAAGAGCCGATGCACGATGATGCAACTACACCTTTGTGACGATTGAATAAACCTGATTTCCGGATGACACCTTTTTCAAGGAGAACCATTATCCAATCACTGATTACATGTGAATACACCGTGAGATTGTGTCTTTTTATCAGTGCATCACCAATTGCATTGGAAATTCTACCTGCTCCCATTGACAGGGTTGAACCATTTTCAACCAGGTCTGCCACGTGTTTCCCGATCAATGCCATTTCTTTATCGTAGGGACCTGAATTGAAAGTGAGCATAGGCTCCTCACTTTCGATTACATAATTAAATCTATCCAGAGATATGCTTGTTTTTGCGCCCGTGTGAGGTATATTCGGATTCACCTCTGCAATAGAGATAGCAGCCTTACTGATTACTATGGAGGAGATATCATTAACAGGACCGAGATTTACTCTCCCGCGGCTATCAGGTAGTGATGTTTGAATAATTGCTATATCGATACCCACCGCTCCGGAGACAAAAAGATATGGAATCTCTGCCATTGTTGTCGGAACAAAATCAACATTACCCCGGCTGAAAAATCTGCTTATTGTTTCTCCGACGGTGAAAGTTTTCAGCCTGCCATTCTTTTTTATGTTTTCATTCATTGAGAAGAAATCCACCAGAGTCGCAAGCTGAATAATCTCAAGATCAACAAGATTGTCGTGAATACTATTCACTATTGCTCTAATAGTTTTTACAGGTGTTACAGGTCCGCTTGAAACATAAATTCTATTTCCCGGCTGAATAAGTTCAAAAAGATCTTCGCATGTTATCAGCTTTTTACTATATCCCTTCATACGGTCCCTCTATACATTGCCTATAGATTTTGTGTATCATTTCAAAAATAAAAAGTCGTGAATCTTCTTTATTGTCGGAGAAAACGATAAGATTTACTTTCATTTTCTTGACATTAGAGGCTTAATTCCATGACATCAATATTAATTAACATAAAAAACATCCCGATAAACCCCGGAGACTATGAGAAAAAAATTTAAAACCTATCTTAATACTAAAAACCATTCTTTTCATGACATTAATCGGGAATTATTATATAAGAACCGTCTTACCAAATCAATATACTTTATCATGCTGCTCATTACTGCGTGCACAGTCAATGTTTTCATCGTCTACTATGCTTTGAATAAAACAATATCACTACTCATCGTTGACAGAATTTTTGACCTCTTCATTTATACATCTCTTGTCATAGGATTGGTTGTTGTCCCATACCATCCGAGAAATTATGGATTTAATTTAAACAAACTTAAAGAAAATCTGATTATCGGATTCGGTCTTGGACTTGTATTTGTCGGTATTGGAATCTCTTTCCGGCTATATCTCTCAGGTGATGGAGCAATTAATTTTAATTTTAACGGTAATATGAGCAGATTTTTTATTGATCTTCTCTACTATCCTTTATGCTCTTTCTCACAGGAGGCTCTCTTCAGAGGAGTTTTTCAAAGCTATTTTATTGCTATACTGGGTAAGTCAAAGAGATACAGACTCATCTCCATAATAATACCTTCAATTATTTTCGGGCAGTTCCATATTCTATACGGCGGAATACCTGTTTTCTTCGGAGCATTTGCGCTATCAATAATGCTGGGATTCATATATGAACGTTCACGCTCACTCGTTGCCGTAACTATTATCCATTTCTTTGCCGGCGCTGGACTTTTCTTTTTCAGCAGCGCTATACAATAACAACATTGCCATTGTAATAATCACAATGCTCCGAGACGGGACAAACTCCGCATTCCGGAGTTCGCGCTTTACAGATTACTCTACCATGTTTTATAAATAGAAGATGTGTTTTCTTCCAGTCTGAAGATGGTATTATACGACACAACGCTTTTTCAATTTCAACAGGGGATTTGCTGCTGATGTATCCAAGACGGTTTGATATTCTCGAAACATGGGTATCCACAGCAAGACCAGGTATACCATACCCGATAGACAGTATTACATTCGCCGATTTTCTTCCGACACCGGGAAGTTCAACAAGACTTTCAATATTATCAGGAAGAACTCCTCCAAACTTCGAGCTTACAATACGCGATAGTGCAATTATATTTTTTGTCTTTGTTCTGAAAAAACCGGTACTCTTGACAATTTTCTCCACATCCCGGAAATCTGCATTACCAAGACTTTTAAAATCGGGATACTTTTCAAAAAGTTCAGTTGTAACTCCATTTACCTGTCTGTCTGTAGTTTGAGCCGAGAGAACAACTGCTATTGCAAGTTCAAAAATATTTCTAAAATGCAGATCCGGATCAGTATCTCCATAATAATTATAAAGCTGTGATAAAATCTTCTTTGACCTTGCTGCTGTCATTTTAACCGGCATAATTCATTCCTGAAAAAATTTTATAAGCAGACTCCAATGCCCTTCCTCTATGACTGATTCTGTTTTTCTGCTCAAGTGAAATCTCCGCCATTGTTAATTTCATTTCAGGAACATAAAATACCGGATCATAACCGAAACCCCCGGCACCGGAAGGCTTATCCGATATCAAACCCTCACATGCTCCCTCTACTACAAACTCTCTTCCATCGGGAAAGGCCATGGCAATTGCACAGATAAACCTGGCCGAACGTTTCTCCACCTCAACACCTGACATTTTTTTCAGCACCAGATTGTATCTGTCAATATCCGATGCGTCTTCACCTCCATATCTTGCTGAGTATACCCCCGGTTCGCCATTTAGTGCATCTACAACAAGACCTGAATCATCGGCAAGAGAAATCTCTCCGGTAAAGTCTCTTATTATCTTTGCTTTTTTCAAAGCATTTCCCTTAAAAGAATCAGCATCCTCAACAATTTCCGGTATATTATTATACTCAGATAATGTTTTTATCTCAAGTCCGCTGATTGAAGAGAATTTGTCTTTAATTTCTATGACTTTATTCTTATTTGATGTTGCTATTACAATTTTCATTTTTTCCCTTTTTTATAATATAGGCTAATTATTTAAATGTTAAAAATAACTGATAAAAACCCGGATGAATTTTGTCTCGGGGCTGTCTCGTAAGTCTGATATTTTCGTATTTGTCATTCCGGTTTTGCAGCATCAATTCTTGCAAATACCGGAATCTCCTGATTGAATCACTAGTATGAGATTCCGGCATTTCGTTTCAATGCGGCCGGAATGACAGTAAACAAATTTTTTGGTCAGCCACGACAAAATTCTCCAACTGTTTACGGGTTGTTGCTGTTAAAATTTCTAATATTTAAATAATATTATTGAATTGTATCAATTTTTTTATATACTTATAATATCTGTCTATCATTATTAAAGGTCGAAAGAAACTTTATTTTAATAGCTTATGTGTGAAATTTTAAAATACAAATATCTGCAATGTGAGGCAAAAAATTTTCTTCCAGTCCAATTCCTTCTGAGAAGATAATTCCCGCCAGTTTACGGGCAGTCATTAAAAAAGAATGGTATAGCATGTTAAATTTAAACAATCAGAATATTAGAAACGTTTTATACTGGGTGATGAAGATTTTCATTCCGAATGTTATTCTTGCTCTTTTTATTTTCGGATTACTAGCATACACTGAGAATATTAAAACCTCAACATATTATATTATGCTTGCAGGGATGCTGATCTATTTTTTCTCACGCCTGTATTTCTATTATTACAGAGTGGGATTTTTTCTATGGAATAATTTAAAGAACCTGAGACAGATTATTGATGAGTTTAAAAAAGGGAAATTTAATCTTGCTGAATCCGATATAAGTGTAACAGACAATATATCACAGGTATTAAAAGAATTACTTACCGTTGGAAAACAGTTTGGTTCAATCGTATCATCTCAAAGCGACGAGATTAAAAAATTTCATGAAATATACAGTCATATAATCTGTTCTATTAATTCGCATTTTATTGTTATAGATAAAAATGAGAAAATTCTCTATGCCAATGAAAGTTTCTGCAAAAAATTTAATATTGAAGGCGATATAGTAACCGGAAAAGGACTGAGCAGCATTTTTTATTTTGTCAACACCAGGCTTAAAATCGGTATCAACCAGATAATAAAAAACAGAGAGTCGGACTCTCTCGTCCTGAAAAACGTCCACTTAATGTCAGTCAACAGAAAGTCAATTATCTCCGATCTTAAAATATCCAGCATGAATCTCAATGGCGAGGAACAGGTTGTAATTATAATTGATGATATTACTGACAGGTTCAGCAAGGATTATCATGCATCAATTTTAAGTCACATCTCGGAAACCATGGGAGATGAAAGTGAAACAGAAACCACCTTCTACAATATTCTTGCAGGAGTTACATCCGGATCAGGTCTCGGTTTCAATAGAGCAATGCTTTTCATGGTGGAAAATGATATGCTTCAGGGGAAAATGGCTGTTGGTCCCGATTCATTTGAAGAGGCCATTGAAATCTGGAACTCTCTTTCATCCGCCGATGTTGATGTTACTGTACAATATCCCATTGAAATTAAACGCGGAAGCCTCCTGAAAAAAGTTCAGGGGTACAGAGCAAGTCTGGCTATTGAAAACATATTTACACAAGCAGTAATAAGCAAGGAGAGCATACACATCCGAAATGCCGGTTCAGATAATAGAGTAAGTGATGACATAAGAAAATTTATGGAGGTTGATGAGTTTGTCATCATGCCGATGATATCCTTTAATAAAACAATCGGGATAATTATAGCTGATAACAAATATAATATGACCGGTATCTCAATGCAGAGCATAGATCTGCTATCCATCTTCTGTTTCCAGTCGGCGTTTCTCATCGAAAGTTATCTGAATCTTATTGAAGTTAGAAAAGAGATGAAAAAAATTGAGGAGAGACAGGAGGCTATTATTGAATCTGAAAAAATGGCTGCAGTGGGAAGAATCGCATCGCACATTGCTCATGAGATTAGAAATCCTCTTGTTACCATGGGTGGGTATGCCAAACGGATTCTTAAATATACTTCTGAAAACATGCTGGATATAAAAAAAGTAATAAGTTCGGCAGATATTATTTTTAATGAATCTGAGCGGCTTGAAAAAATACTCTCGAATGTTATGGATTTCACAAAGCCGTCAAAATACTTAAAAGAATTTAACGATGTAAATCATATAATCAGGGACACCTACAAGCTGCTTAAAAATGTACTTCTTGAAAAGAATATAAAAATAAACATGAAGCTTTCTGAAAAACTGCCCAATGTAAAATCTGATTTTAATCAGATGAAGCAGGTTTTTCTCAATCTCTTCCAGAACGCAATTGAGGCTACACCCTCAGGTGGAAATCTCACAATAATAACTGAGCCTGAAGATTCATATGTTGTAATAAGGATAATAGACAGCGGAACCGGCATTAAATCTGAAGATCCCGAACTGATATTTGAACCATTTTTTACTACCAAAATAACCGGTGTCGGTCTTGGACTTGCCAATGTAAAAAAGATTATTATGGATCACAGGGGGAAAATTACCGCTGCAAATAATGATAAAGGCGGGGCCGAGTTTGTAATTAAACTTCCTATACCATCAACTGAACAAAAAAATCCTGAAAATGAAATTTTTATCAAAAATATTTGATTATTCTATTTAAAAAACATATAATTTATCATGTAGGTTCAACAAAAATGTAACTTCTCATAGACCGGTAACGAAATTTCTCAACGCGATGACTTCGGCGATCCAGAAATATAATTTCAACGGTTTTTGAGCAGATAATCACTAACTTTATGAATTTTTTACGTTAAAATAACTGGAATCGGGTGAAATTTATGGCCAAATTATTAATTGTTGAGGATGAAGAAAATCTCCGCGACCTCTACGAAGAGGATCTCATTGATTCCGGTTACGAGGTTGAAAAAGCCTCAAACGGAAAGGAAGCTATGGATCTTGTTAAAAACGGCAAATTTGATCTGATAATAATGGATATAAGAATGCCTGAAATGGACGGAATAGAAACTCTTGGCAAGGTAATTACTCTGGAGAAAAAAATTCCGGTAATTATTTATACTGCATACTCAAACTACAAAAGTAATTTTATGACATGGACAGCAGACGCATACTTAACAAAATCTTCAAGTCTTGATGAGCTTAAAAAGAAGATTAATGAACTTCTCTCTTAGAGATACTTTTCTGAAGATAATATGTACACCTGGATGTATCCGATTCCCAGACAGTTACTGATTCCACATAGAGCTCAGGATTGATTTCTGTAATTTCTTTCTGAGCTTCCAGTGCAATAAACTCAGCAATATTTTCAGAACTTGGATTTATTATATTAAAGGGCACAACCTCATTAAGATTTTTATGGTCGAGAGAATTTGTAATTTTTTTTAATATACTTTTGAGATCATTAAAATCAATAAGCAGACCTATTTCGTTTAATTTTTCACCCTGCACATTAAGAACAACCTTCCAGTTATGTCCGTGAATATTCTCACATTTACCCCTGTAGCCTCTCAGCTGATGAGCAGATGCAAAATGATCTTCTATTGTTAATAAGTACATTGTGTTCTCCTTAAATAGTTTGACTATTTGCCACAGAGACACAGAGGTCTTTTATTTTTTTCTCCGTGTCTCCGTGCCTCTGTGGCACTTTTTTAAATTTTAATATTGCACTCTATCAGTATAAAAATTCAATACCATGTTACAGCAGATCAGATAAATGCACCAAGTGACTTCGATATTTTATCTATCTCTTTTTTTGTCAGAGTTGGATACAATGGTATAGAATGAAGCTTCTTCGAAAGCCTGTCAGCATTGGGAAAGTCAAAGCCTTTAAATCCCAGTATAACATGCAGCGGCGTCGGCAGAACTCTTGATGCTTCAATACCGCATTTTTTCCAGTACTTATCAACCCTGTCAACAGGTGCATCAAAAATAACCGGAAAACTCTGATAGCTGAAAGAATCATTATATGGGAAAAGCGGCTTATGCGATGTTATTCTTATAGATTCATAATATTTCTTGGCAATTTCACGTCTTCGTTTAAGGAAATCTTTCAGCTTCATAATCTGGGTAATTCCCATGGCTCCCTGCAGATCGGTCATGGTTAAATCAAAATTTATGGCTTCTTCACTATATCCCCTGAGGTCCCTCATTATGGAGAAGAACCTCGAATTGTTAGTGAGCACTATTCCGCCGTTTCCCGTGGTAATAATCATTGAAGGTGCAAATGATGCAACAGCAAATGTTCCCCATGAACCTGCCGGTTTTTCACTGAACTCGGTACCGGCTGAGTGAGAGATCTCTGCGATTAGAGGTATGTTCAGCTCTTTCAGTTCCTCTCCATCAAAATGAAATCCGAATGAATCACCTGCTACAATAGCCTTGGTCTTATCTGTAATTTTTTCTTTTATCTGCTCAGTGGATGGGAAAATAGAATTAGCCTCTGAGTCTACTAAAACGGGTACTCCCCCTGTCAATTTAAGCGCACTGATAGCTGCATTGCTGAAAAATGAAGGGATAATGACCTCATCCTCTACCCCTATCTCCAAGGCTTTAAAAATCAGCAGATATGCTGAAACAAGAGAGTTTAGAGCCAGTGGATATTTAAAACCTGTCATTTCAGATACAGCGTTTTCAAAGGTTTTTACAGCACCTCCGGTATTAAGCTCATCATGAATCAGGCAGTCCAGCACACCTTCGAGTTCTTTTCTTGTTATAGTAGGCTTGCTTGATAATATTTTCATTTCATTCTTCTCTTTTATAATTTTGTGGTTTTTAACTCTTCCGGAATCTCTGGAAAATAACTAAATCCCCGCCCCCTAACCCCCAAAGGGGGCATGTTATTCGCAGATCTTATGCAAGTTCAACGATAAAAGCAGGTTTTTAACGCTTTGATTCATAAATTCATCTATAGTTTCCCTTATGAGCGCCCCCTCCGGGGGACGGGGGGCAGAGGGTTATGATTATATCACTTATCGCAACATTCTCTGATTATATCATCCTCAAAAGAGGTCAAGGATTTTTGCGACATAAAATTAAATTATGATTAAGGATAGATTCCACTTTTCCGATAAGATAAACAGGTGTTTATATATTCGGAGGTACTAACATGAATAAATTGCTGAAAAGCATATCAATATCTCTTACCGGTGCAGTGGTTATAATGTTTATAATCGGGTGCACCCCCGGGAAAGCTCAGACCAGAGGTAATGATTATAAGGGGAGTTTTCAAAACGAGGAATTTGAAGCCTTTGATGACAGTAATGGTGGTAATGACGATTCAATTCCGCCAATGAACAAAAGTAAATCGGTCAAATCCGGTGAAAAATACGCTGATAACAGCAGTAATTATGAAAATAAAAAACCGCGAGTTAAATCATCAGGTGCTGAAAACGGCGATCAGAGCAATAATGGATATAAGGAAGTTAGAGGAAAATATTCTGATTCTGAAAACTTTGAAGACGAATCATATAATAAAGCAAACAGTAAAAAAGGTTCATATGAAGATGAAACTCAGGATGAAGTAACTGTTTCTGATAAATTCTATCAGAAGGGACCGGCATCGTGGTATGGACGTGAATTTCACGGAAAAACAACCGCTTCGGGTGAGAAATTCGATATGAATGATATGACAGCTGCTCATAAAACTCTCCCATTCGGAACAATTGTTGAAGTTAAAAATCTTGAGAATGGAAAATCTGTACGACTGAAAATAAATGACAGAGGCCCATATAGAGGAAACCGTATAATTGATCTATCCTTCGGCGGTGCTAAAGAGATTGGAATTGTAAAAACCGGCGAAGCAGTTGTAGGGATAAAAGTATTGAAAATGGGAAGCACCGGTTCAGCTCTAAATGAAGATACAGATAAGAGATATGTTGAACCCGTAGCAGATGATGAAACATATACTAAAGTAAAAAGTGAAAGAGTTGATGATTATAACGATGGAATTAAACTGCAGGCTGGAGCATTCTATTCAAGAAAAAATGCAGAAAACCTGAAATCAAAAATTGAGGGAATGACCGATCGTCCTGTTAAAGTATTTAAAGATGGTGATTTCTTCAAAGTCCGTGTTGAAGGTTTAAAAGATAAGCGTGAAATGGGTAAATTAAAAAATATGCTCAATGAAGATAACATTTCTTCATTTTCTGTAGAGTAATTATCTAGATAGTTTTTATTTGTAACTCCTTCGTCATTCCGGTTTTGCATCATCCATACGTGCAAATACCGGAATCTCATGGTAACCAGTCTTATGAGATTCCGGCATTTCGTTTCACTACAGCCGGAATGACAACTTCAATTTTTTTTGAGCCCTGATTCTATAACTCTTAACTTCTTTTACTTTATATTCTCTCTTAATTTAATCAGAAATTTTTTCATCTCTTCAAAATCTCTCGCTTTAATTATGTGCGTCAGATATGATAGCTGTGAGTTTATGCTTTCAATCTGTTTAAGTGTATATGGATTAAACATAATTTCAGATAAAAGATAATCATCCTCAGAAAGTAATCCTCTGGCAATCTCCATATGTTTTTTAAATGTTGTACCCGGTGCATCAATCTTTTTCATACATGCGGCAAATACAAGTGAAGATGCGAATGGAGTGGAAAGAGAATACGCTGTAATCTCATCATGTTCCTGAAATGAATAATTATAAATATTAAGTTTAAGATTTTGAAAGAGATCAAGGAAGAATTTTTTCCCGTCGGTATCTGATTCATTGATGACAATTGCACTCTCATTACTCAAATTCCTTACGTTCCCGAATGTCGGTCCAAACATCGGGTGAGTAGAAACAAATCTTCTTCCAGTTTTTTTGTAATAATCATACAGACCGTTTTTTACAGATGTTATATCTGATAGAATGCAAGTCTCAGGAATTAACGGAAGCAGAATATCAAACACCTCTTCAGTTTTGTGAAGGCTTACACAATTTATAACCATTTCAGGTTTAAAATCCCTTACCTCTTCAAGTGACATATATCTCTGTACATTTATAAAATATTTAAGTTTTCTAGGATCTGTATCATAAACAGCAACTTCATTGTCATGACATAATTCCTCAGTGAGCCAGCTCCCCATATGGCCGGCTCCTATGATAAATATTTTCATTCTTCTTCTCCTTTAATGGTCTTGTCATCAATAGATTTTTCAACATAACAGCCAAGAAGTTTAAGATCCAATGTTGAATTACCAGCTTTTTCAAGTGCTTCAATAACCACCGGGTCTTTATCAGAACCGTCAAAATCAAGAAAGAATGAATAACTACCCGGCTGTGTCGGTATTGATTCAATCCTTGTAAGATTAATTCCTGCGCTTGCAAAAATCTCAAGCACTCCGAAAAGAGTACCAGACTTATGAGCAGTTGAAAATGTAATTGAACATTTTGTACCGTGGGTTTCCGCTCTTTCTCTGGCCAGGATTAAAAATCTTGTGCGGTTTATATCTGAATCCTGTATATTATCTTTAAGAATTTCAAGACTATAAAGTTCAGCTGCTAGTCTTCCGGCAATACAGGCTGCTGCTCTTGGTTTTGTTTCAGTGAGCATTCTTGCCGCACCGGCAGTATCGTAGAACGGAACCGGTGTTAGATTATTTCTTGAAAGAAATCTTCTGCATTGAGACAACGCCTGAGAGTGAGAGTATACTTCGCGAATCTCGCGATGATCTGTCCCTGGAAGCATCAGAAGATTGTGATGTATCGGCATATCTACCGCTCCGACAATAAAAAGTTCGGTGTTTATAAGCAGTTCATTAACCGGTCCTACAATTCCGCCAAGTGTATTTTCAACAGGAACAACTCCGAAGTCAAACATACCTGAACTTACCCCTTCGAAGACACCATTGAATGTTGTACAAGGTATAGTCAGAAGATCCTTGTCCCATCTGCGGGCTGCATCCTCGCTGTAAGCCCCATGTTCACCCTGAAAACCGACGACAAGGCAATCCTTCGCCTGGAGCTCCTTGCTCCATGAGAGAATCAGTTTATAAATAGACTCAGTGAGCACCGAATCAAGAAGTGAGTTCGGTGTATGTTTGAGTTTTTCCATGATGGCCTTTTCCCGCTCAGGATCCTCAATGGAATTTTTGAATTTTTTTGCCAGAAGCGCCTGTTCCATTCTATCATTAAGCAGCTTCAATATTTTAGAATCGATCTGGTCAATGGTTGTTCTTATCTCGTTTAACTTCATTTTATATACTCCATTTAAAATTTTTTCTTTTCATTTAAGAGCTGTTGCCCTTTTGAATATGATCATGCAATTGTTCTGCTGACCAGATAGAGGTCAGCTGTTACAATCGCAGCGCATGCTTCGAACACCACTGGTGCCCTGAGAGCAATACATGCATCGTGTCTTCCATTTATTATTAAGCTTTCAGTTTTACCTGATTCAACATTAACTGTCTGCTGTTCCATTTTTATACTTGGAGTAGGTTTAACCGCAACCCTGAAAACAACTTCATTGCCGTTAGTAATCCCTCCATTTATCCCGCCTGCATTATTAGTTGCAGTACTTCCGTCGGATGAGATTATCGAATCATTATGTTCACTACCCCTCATCCTGGCCGATGCGAATCCGGAGCCGAATTCTATACCTTTAACTGCAGGAATAGAAAACACAATATGACTGATACAGGATTCAAATGAGTTGAAAAAAGGCTCACCAATTCCGGCTGGAACTCCCGACATTCTCACCTCGATAATTCCTCCAACGGAATCACCAGCGGCAACAACTTCATCGAGTATACTCTGATAATCGGTTTTACCCGCTATCTCGAGAATTCTCGACTCAATAGATACACTGCTTAAAACTTTTTTCGCCAATGCTCCTGCAGCAACGACAGGCAGAGTAATCCTCCCGGAAAAGTGTCCGCCGCCGCGGTGATCATTAAATCCTTTATACTTCTGAATAGCAGTAAGATCAGCATGTCCAGGTCTTGGTATAATGCGTAATTTGTCATAGTCAGAAGATTTAGTATCGCCATTTCTGAAAATTATCGTCAACGGTGCCCCGGTTGTCTTTCCGTTAAATGTTCCGCTTATTATTTCCGGAATGTCAGCCTCTCTCCGCGGCGTAGTTCCCGCCGCACCCGGCATCCTTCTTTTTATATCATGCTCCATGTCCGACTCTTTGAAATCAATACCTGGCGGGCATCCGTCAATGGTAATACCGATAGCGGGACCATGAGATTCTCCGAATATTGAAACTCTGAAAATATTCCCGAAACTATTCATTTTATTTTCGCTCCAAGTGTCAACATATCGTCATAGAATTCGTTATATGATTTATTAATACATTCGGCGTCATTAATCTCCACGGCACCTGAACTCCCCATTGCCGCCACTGCACATGCCATTGCCATTCTGTGATCTCCATGAGAATCTACTTCAGCTCCGGAAAGAGCAGATCCGCGAATTATCATGCAGTCTTTATCTATCCTTACTGATCCGCCCATTTTTTTAAATTCAGAAATTATAGCAGCACCCCTGTCACTCTCTTTATGCTTAAGCCTTCCTGCTCCCCAGATTACACTTTCTCCTTTACAGTAAAAGGCAAGTGCCGCAATTGGAGGAAAAAGATCCGGACACTCAGTAGCATCAAATTCAAATCCGTGAAGATTTGCCTGGTTAACTTCAATTTTATTTTTATCTACTTTAACATCTGCACCGCTTTTTCGTAATGCAGTGATAATTGCTCTGTCGGGCTGACACGATTCCGGATTCAATCCGGTTACACTTACACTTCCGCCTATTGCTCCGGCGCACAATAAAAATGCTGCTCCGCTCCAGTCTCCTTCAATGCTTAATTTTGTGGGGGTGAATTTCTGATTTCCGGGTATTTTAAATTCATAGTATCCGTGGTTTTCCACCTCGACTCCGAATTTCTTCAACACATCTATTGTAATATCAATATACTCTCTGCTTTTTAAATTATCCACTGTAATTATACTGTCTTTTTCAGCAAGAGGGAGTGCCATAAGAAGTCCTGTTAGAAACTGAGAACTTAGACTTCCGTCAATACCAGCAATTCCACCCTTCAGCAATGATGAAACTTCCACAGGGATAAAACTGTTATTAGATTTAACCGAAACTCCAAGTTTCAGCAGAGCGTCCTCAATACCAGACACCGGTCTTCCCGCAAGGGACCCTCCCCCGGTTAGAATCATCTTTTTCCCGGTTAATGAAGCAATCGGTATGAACATTCTTATACATAAACCGGATTCACCACAATTCAGCGTATCATTTACCGGTTTAAGTCCGCCCCGGATTATTACCTGATCAGATTTTCTCTCTATAGATGCACCTAAGCCTTCGGCAACTCTCATTGCAGCCATTGAATCATCGCAGAATGACGGATGAGAGATTATACTTTCACCATCGGCAAGAAGTGATGCCGCGATGGCCCTCTGCATTACACTTTTTGATGCCGGCGCGGCTATGGTGCCGCTGATATCAGAAGGATAAACGTATTTCTTCATTTATAAGCTCCGCTGTTTTTTCAGGAGATGTCTCTGTTAATACTATTGATTCACACGATGATGCGTAATATTTTTTTCTTGAATTAAAAAGATCAACTGCCTCTTTAGGGTCTTTCATAGCATTTATGATCGGCCTGGTTCCGTCATTTACTCTTTCTATCATTGAATCCATGCCGCAGTAGAGCCAGATGCATTCCGTTTCATTTTTCAGAAAACTTCTATTTGATTCGCCAAGAACAATCCCGCCGCCGCAGGAGATAATAATATTTTTTTTATCTTTAAACGAATGGAGCATTTCTGATTCCATCTCGCGGAATTTCTGCTCTCCCATTGAACTGAAAATCTCGTTAATTGTTTTTGACATTTTCTGTTCAATAAGTGAATCAATATCTATAAATTCCATTTTACGAAGCCGTGCAAGCTCTCTGCCGACTGAAGTTTTTCCGGAACCCATAAATCCGATTAGTGAAATAATATCTCTACTTTCTCGAGGTTCAGCAATCCCGGCAGATGCAGTTTCCATTGACGGTGTAAAATCGAGAAAGTGTCCGCAGGCATGGATAGCCTGATGTATAAGCCACTCCTCTCCGGGTATAAAAACTATTCCGTACTTTTCGGCCTGTTCTCTGTAATGAGATTTTTTATAAGATGCTTCCAGCAATAAAGATCCTTTCTTCATTGTTGAGATATCGAGCGGATCCGCCTCATATGGAAGTGTAGATATAAAAACATCTGCATCACTAATATATTTTTTATAATTTGAAAGAAGGTCATAACTGCAGGTGAATTTATCTGCCACAGTTTTCGCTTCATCGATTGTAATGTTCAAAACAGTTACATGACATCCGGCACGTGTAAGTCCTAAAGCTGCGGAAACCCCTGCACCGCCCGCTCCTGCTATCACGGCTTTTTTATTTTTCAAAGACCCGGTTTTATTTTCAAGCGGTGCCGTTACCCCGTAATGATCCGTATTGAATCCTGTAAGTTCACCATTTTTATTTACAACAGTGTTTACACTTTTCATTTTATCGGCATCTTCAGATACAATGTCAAGATGTGAAATAATACTGTTTTTAAATGGGGCTGTTACATTCATACCGCTAAAATTCAAATCTCTGCATAGACCTGCCGCTTCATCAGCCCAGCTCACCGCAATTCTGATATACGAAGCATCAATCCCCTTCTCTTTGAAGATCGATCTGAAAATAGCGGGGCTCTTGCTGTGAAATACAGGCGAACCCGCTACCCCCAGAAGTATATGGTTATCATTGCTCATTTATGAATTCCTGATCATATCTATGATTGTTTTTAATTTCTCAGAATCGAACTGTCCGGGCGCTGTTTTCTTGCTGTCATCAATTGAAGCATAGGTAAATGGAGCACCCAGAAGAGTGGCTGCAATCCTTGTAATTTTACCCTCCTGTCCCATCCCTATGGATATTATCGGATTCCCATAACTGTAAAGCGAAAGAAGTCTTGAACAACCCTCGATGGAATCAACATGACAGGCAATCTTTGCAATGTCCCCTTTGCTTTCAATACACCATCTCATTATCTGTTCAAGTTCACGGATAACCGGAGTCTTTGTATAATCATGGTATGATACAATTGTTTTACAATTCTTTAAACGGGCTGCTTCGATAATTTCATTTTTAAACCCGTCGTTATTCTCCACTTCAATATCGACATATGTTGCACCGGCATTTATTGCTTCGATCAGTGTTTTTTTTCTAACATCATCTGTGACATTTTCACCCGGTCTATATGTGGCGATGGTTTTATTTTTTGTTGAAAATAACTTCTGAACATCTCCAGTGCCGAATTTTATTCTATCAAGTCTTACTTCAGAGAGTTCGTTGCTCTCAATAATCTTTATCGCTTCAGATACAGAAAGATCTGCTATACTTACACATATCATAAATCACATTCCTTTTCCATCATTATAATTGGATATATACTTCATTAACTCTTCACTTTTTATACTTTTTATAACACTCCTGCCAATACCTTCAAGGAGAATAAAATTTATTGTATCTCCACCCTTTTTCTTATCGCTTTCAACTGCAACAATAAGTTCAGGAAGATCTGCCGGCTGAGTTGCTTCACCAAGACTGCATGGCAATCCAAAGTACTTCAGCAGGTCTTTAACCTCATTTTCCAGATTTGAATCTATCAGACCGTATTCTTTTGAAAGTTCAAGAGCAAAACCTATCCCTGCACTTACTGCAAATCCATGCTTTGTTCCTTTAACTTTTTCAACGGCATGACCAAGAGTATGTCCGAGATTGAGAATCCTTCTTATATTCTCCTCTCTCTCATCCTCCTCCACTATCTTTGCCTTAAACTTAACAGATTTGTAAACTGCCTCAGATACAATATCACTATCCCGGTTTAAAAGCTTTTCCCTGTTATCTGAAATAAACTTAAAGAGTCCTTCGTTTTCTAAACATGCAGTCTTGACAAGCTCTGCCATGCCGTTAGTATATTCTTCATCAGGCAATGTACTTAACATTTCATTATCGCATATTACAAACTCCGGCTGATTTATAACTCCAGCCATATTTTTGAGACCGTCAATATTTACACCGTTTTTCCCGCCCACACTTGCATCAACCTGCGACAGAAGTGATGTTGAGATAAAGCCGAATGGTATACCCCTCATGTATATAGAGGCCGCAAAACCGGCGATGTCACAGACAATCCCTCCGCCTATAGCCAGAAGAAAAGTCTTTCTGTGAGCGCGAAGTTCAATAAGCTTTCTTATAATTGTTTCGACAGTAGCAAGAGTTTTAATACCCTCACCGGTTCCGATAACTATCACAGGGTAATCAGAAAACATTGACGAATAATGCCTGTTCAGATTTTCATCTGTAACAATAACAGTATTCTCCGGGGATGCAAACCTGCGTATATTTTTTATCGATTCACCGGTGTGTACCGTGGATACACGTTCTGAAATATTTATTCTGATCTCTTTCACTTTATTTACCTGTTATTACTTGTTAAAAATCTCAGCGTCCATAAATTTTTTGAGTTTTAGAACCTGGTCAGTAATAGCATAGAACTGCTCCGGAGTAAGCTGCTGGTCAGCGTCACTCTTTGCTTCTGCCGGGCAAATGTGAACTTCAACGAGAAGCCCGTCGGCACCTGCAGCAACAGCAGCAAGACACATCGGTCCGATTAGACTGAGTTTTCCTGTTCCATGAGATGGATCCACCATAATCGGAAGGTGAGTCAGCTCTTTGATCGCCGGGATAATACTAAGGTCGAGAGTATTTCTTGTATATGTTTCGAAGGTTCTGATTCCCCTTTCGCACAAGATTACATCGGGATTTCCCTCAGCCATTATATACTCAGCACAATTTAACCATTCTCTTACAGTTGAGTACATTCCTCTCTTCAGAATAACAGGCTTGTTCGATTTACCAACTTCTTTAAGGAGAGAGTAGTTCTGCATATTTCTTGTACCAATCTGCAGTACATCGGCATATTCACATACCCAGGAAACATCACGCGGATCGATAACCTCAGTAACAATAGGAAGACCGGTTTTCTGCTTAGCCTTCTCAAGTATTTTAAGACCCTTAAGTCCAAGTCCCTGAAAATCGTAAGGGGATGTCCGGGGTTTGAAAGCTCCACCTCTCAGCATATTGCCGTGCCCCTTTTTTACAGCCTCTGCAGTTCTAATTGTCTGCTCTTCACTCTCTACTGAGCATGGTC
Source organism: uncultured Leptospirales bacterium (assembly GCA_964450405.1). Lineage (GTDB taxonomy): Bacteria > Spirochaetota > UBA4802 > UBA4802 > UBA5550 > WRGT01. Next base: position 109,516 of record CAYVCQ010000007.1, read on the forward strand.
CTCCGACAATGATAAAGTCTTTACCGATTACCGAGTTGCCGACCTTAATTGTACTTCTAAGATTATCATCGTTGATCTTTACTAGTTTAAGATTTTTCATCTATTTTCTCCATTTTTCATCTGTTTTCTACAATTTCATCTGCATTTTAAATCTAACTAAAGTTTAAACATAACTGATTAAAAAAACGGCATTCAGTCTCCGCCGCGCCTCCGGCGCGGCGGAGAGCACTTCCTCTACAGTTTATGTGTAGTAACGGGTTAACCTATAAAAAAAGCCCCTTGAGTTTTTATCAAAGGGCTTTTCAGGTATATTCTTATGATAAAACTCGTTCAGTTCAATATGTCGCTTACGTAAAAATAAAAATAGAAAAAACCAAAGCCGAAAGACTTCAGTTCTTTTATTGCGTAAGTTACATTCAGAGGCTGCTTTACCAGAGATTTCATAAAGGTTAAATGCGTTCCTTCTCTTTAAATTTAAAACAATAACTCATAGTTTCTTTATGGAGAAACCTGTCAAATATTTTTTAGAAAAAAACGAAAAAAATAAATTTTTTATATTCTTTCTGACTTACCGGTCGGCAGCTTATAAAAATAAAACCCGTCACAATTGCCGTGCACCCTTCTTCAGTTTTCTGATATACGGGTCGAGTGGATTTAATATTTGATTTTTGAGTATTTTTTAAGATAGATAAATCTCATAAGAGCCGATTCAATCATATTTATCGGTTTTGCCCCTCCGAGATACCGGCTTTGAATATGTATCCTGCACCCCTTCTCGGTAATCATGGCAGATGCAAGAGCATCGTCCAGACTTATATCTGCACTCATTATCCCGGAATCTTTAATGAGAACTGCACTTCTCCTTTTTAAAAGAGAAATAATTCTGTCTGAATTTTTTATTTCAACGCACTTTATATCAATCCCAACCATTTGAGCTATATCATCCACATAAGGCCGGACAGTTTCGCCGGTACGTGAAACCGATAGAGAATACGGAGTAGAGCTGTTAACAATCGCACCCAGTCTCTTATATTTTTTGTAAAGCAGTGCATGTATATCTGCAATTTCATCACCATAAGATACTTTCTCCTTTACAGGCATAGTCAGAAGATCACGCTCTTTGAGAGAAATTAGCTTTGAATCCCTCCGTGTGATCCATGCAGTATCACCAAAGCGGACACTTATACGGTCATTCGCTATTAGTTGACCAGATTTAACAGCTGTCAGACATTGCGCCTTAATCACGGCAAGGGCCTGTTTATTATTCATATATGGCCTCCTCTTTGTGCTGCAATCTGCTTTTCGTAATCGGCACATACTGTTTTGTCAGAGGCATTTTTACAACCTGTGGCATCCATAAAGCTTTTACTAATATACTCCCCGCAGATTTTTTCCAGTATCCTCGACACGGTGAAGGCCTGTTCTATGTCCTTTCCCATACAGACCGCTCCATGGTTCGCCATAAGAGCGCAGAGTGACCCTTTAACCGCAGAAACAGATTCTGTTGTAAGTTTTTTAGTTCCGGGTAGACCGTAGGCTCCGCAGCTGATTAAATCTGCCGCAAGAATTTTCCTATTGGCGGATGAAAGTACCGGGACCTCTTTACGGGCAGCGGAGCATACCGATGCGTTTATCTGGTGAGTATGGATAATCGCTCCCAATTCCGGTCTGCTGCGATATATTTCACTGTGAAGTTTATTTTCACCGGAAGGTTTCACGTTCCCTTCATAACTGCCGTCATGAATATTTATTACCACAATAAGCTCAGGTCGCACGTCTTCATATTTAACTCCGCTTGGAGTGATTGCCATGGTGGATTCATTAATCCGTATACTGATGTTTCCCCATGAACGGGCTACGAGTCCCTCTTTTACAAGACGCAGTCCAGCGGCGCATATATCTTTCCGTGCAGCAGAAATCAGATTTTTTTTCACTTTACGTTAGCCCCTTCTATTTACGGTGACACCTTCTATGTTGCGAAACACACGGTCAAAGCTTTTTAGGGATTCGTCAATATCTTTTTCGGTATATGCAGCGCTTGTGTACATCCGGGAACCGGCAAGAGTAACAATTCCCTCCGCCATGTAAGCTGCACCCATCTCCTCCATAACCTCTTTTCTCGCCTTGATCTCTTTCATTTTTGACGCTATCTCCCAGAATCTGGAGAAGTTGATATCAAAAAGCATTGTACCCACAGTTTCGAGATGGCATATTGATCCCTGATTAAAGGCAACGAAGGGAAGATTATATCTGCTCATTATCTTCTGAAGTCCCGCCGTGAGCCTGTCACCCATCGCCCCGGATTTTTCGCATGCCTTAGTTCTCTCAATTTCTTTAAGAGTAAAGTATCCCGCAGCCGAGGAGAGAGGATTGGCAGCCATTGTCCCGCCGACAAGCGCCTTTTTCGTCCCGGCCTGTAATCCCGCAGCCATATATTTCATATACTCTTTTTTCCCGCCTAGTCCGCCGGCTGATGGATACCCCCCTGCAACAACTTTCCCGAAAACAGTGAGATCCGGTTCGACGCCGAAGTAACCCTGTGCACCGGAAAGTCCTACTCTAAACGCGGTAACTACTTCATCAAAAACCATCAGTGCCCCATATTTATCGCAGAGCTTGCGGACACCTGCGTTAAAGTCTTTGTCTACAGGGCGTGTTCCGCTCTCCGGGCCAAGCGGTTCTATCATTACTGCTGCTGTCCCGCCTGTAAACTTGTTGCGGAAAAGCAATCTTTCAAGAGATTCAAGATCATTTGGATAAAACTCGTTTGTTTTTTTAAAAACATATTTAGGTATTCCATGCGATTCGAAATGACGCGTTCCCGGAATACGGAGACCGTATGCCAGCATATCGCTCCAGCCGTGATATGCTCCTCCCATTTTGAGAATATGTTTCTTTTTTGTTGCCAGCCGTGCAACACGTATTGAAGCCATACACCCCTCTGTACCTGAGCCGAGCATGCGGAACATCTGAACTGTTGGGATGTGTGAAGTTATAAACTCTGCCAGTTTCAGTTCAAACTCATGAAAGAGACCTGTTGAGGGACCGCAGGTCTTCAGGAGCTTAATCACCTCATTCAATACAGCAGGTGGATTAGATCCTAATACCGTTGGTCCTCCAGCCTGAAGAAAATCATAGTATTCATTTCCATCGAGATCATAAAGCCTGCACCCTTTAGCTTTTGTAAACACAAGCGGAAAAGGAAAGTTGAACGCCAGATTGTGCTGTACACCTCCGGGAATAACCTCTTTCGCCTCGGCGATCATCTTCTTCGATTTGATGCATTTTTTTTCATAATATTTTTCAAGATAGTTATCCAGAACATCACGGCGGAGAGAACGTATCGGCTGATTGATAAGGGAGTTCAGCTGACGCATCACTTCCTTTGTATCATGATATTTTGATATTGAAAAGCCCGAAGCCTGGGATTCATTTTTTCTGTTTTTTATCTTCATAAAACTTCTCCTTTTAAAAAAGTTCTTTACAAATCACCTTGAGTATGATGAAAGTGAGTGATGACTCACTTTCATCATATAGATTGTTTTTTGTCAACCACTTTTGAAAATTTGAAGCAGTAGGACAATACATGGCTAATTATTTTTAGGGGGTATATTGTTTTATATTAAATTCAATGTTGTCATTCCGGTTTCTCAGCTTCAGTTTTTGCGAATACCGGAATCTCATACCGTAATTTTTTGTAAGAACACTCATTCCTTGTAATAAAATACTGCCTATGAGATTCCGGCATTCCGCTTTCGCTCCAGCCGGAATGACCGTGAGGGTTTATAAACCCAAAAATAATTCGCGATCAGAACATAAATCCCAAAAAAGGACATATTAAAAAATTATGAAAAAATATAACAGGGAACTGTTTGACAGGCTACCGGCAGAAAAACGGGAAAAGATTATCCGTATAGCAGCTGAGGAATTTGCACAGATGGGTTATGCTCACACAAATACAAATATTATTGCCGACAAGGCCGGTATCAGCGTTGGAGCCCTTTTCAAATATTTCGGAAACAAAGAAAACTGTTTTCTTACCGTGCTTTCCGAAGGGCTTAAACAACTTGAAAACTCGCTCAGAGAAATTATGTCGGGAAAAGAACCTATACTGGAAAAAATAGAAAAAGTATTAAAACTTATCCCTGAACATACAAAGTTACATGGCGAAATGATCCGTCTCTATTTTGAAGTTACGCATCACGGTGAAATCGAAAGCATAAAAGAGTTCGGTAAAAAATTTGAAGGTATAAGTGCAAAAGCCTATCTTCAAATTATGAAAGAGGCAAAGAAAGAGGGTCTTCTCCCTGCAAATGCCGATGTGAATGTCTACGCCTTCTGTCTTGATAATCTCTTCATGATGATGCAGTTTTCTTACGCATGCAGCTATTATCAGCAGCGCAAGGATATATATCTTGGGGAGAAAAAATCCAGAAATGACTCCCTTGTGACTAAACAGATAATGCAGTTCATTACAGGGGCTATTGCTCCGGGAGCTTTAAAAAATGAATAACAAAGATTATATTATAGCATATGATATCGGCACCACCGGTGTAAAGACTTGCCTCTTTGCTCTTGAAAATACTCTTGAGCTTAAAGCAGAATCACTAAAGGGTTACGATCTTATAATCGGTGAAGGGGGACGGGCAGAACAGGATCCGGACCAGTGGTGGAGTTCGATGTGTGAATCTACCAAGGAAGTTCTTGCTCAAACCTCAGTCGATCCTGCCCTGGTTAAGGGGATATCATTCTGCTCTCAGATGCAGGGCCTTGTTCTTGTCAATAAAGAAGGAAAACATCTCCGCCCGGCAATGAGCTACATGGATCAGCGTGCCGCCATTCAGAAACACAATGGAATTGAGAATGGAATACAGATTGCCGGGGTTAACGTTTTCAAACTGCTCCCCTGGTTATGGATTGCTGGAGCTGTGGGAGCCAGCGTCAAGGACCCAATATGGAAATATCACTGGGTAAGAGACAATGAGCCGGATGTATTTAAACAGGTACACAAATGGCTTGATGTGAAGGAATACCTCATAGCACGGGCGACAGGGCGATTTATAATGACCAGGGATTCCGCCTTCGCGACATTCATGTACGACTCAAGGCCCGGAAAGTTCAGATGGAGCAAAAGACTCTGCAGAATGCTCAATGTAGACTTCAGTCATCTTCCCGAAGTAATTGAATCTACAGACTGTGCGGGTGAACTCCTCAAAGACAAGGCAACAGAACTTGGGCTTATCCCCGGGATAAAAATATTCGGAGGGGGAGGTGATGCCTCACTGATAGGTATCGGTTCAGGGGCTGTTGATCCGGGGGATACACATATCTACATCGGCACATCGGGATGGGTCTCCACTGTGACCGATAAAAGAAAGGTAGATATAAACTATATGATAGCATCTGTTGTTGGCGCTCAAAACGGATTGTATAATTATTTCGCCGAACAGGAGACTTCCGGCAAATGCCTTGAATGGGTAAAGAACCATCTTGCCCTCGACGAGATAGGAATATATCTTGAGAAGAAGCATATCACCGATGATCCTGCCGGCATATTCCGTACCCTTTATGACTATCTCACATACACTATGACAGAGATACCGGCAGGGAGTAACGGAGTTATATTCACTCCATGGCTTCATGGAAACCGATGCCCATTTGAAGATCCCTCGGCCCGCGGTATGTTTTTCAATCTCAGCCTTACTACCGGTAAGCGCGCAATGATACGCGCGGTTGTTGAAGGGATCTGTTTCCACAAAAGATGGATGCTTGAAGCTCAGGAAACCAAGATTAAAACTTCAAAGGCACTACGGTTTGCAGGAGGTGGGGCCCTCTCTGCCCTGACATGCCAGATCCTTGCTGATATCACAGGAAGAACTGTTGAAACCATAAATAATCCGCAGAACGCCGGCGCGATGGGTGCTGCACTTATCTGCGCCGTGGGACTCGGAAGAATTCCGTCATTCCGTGATGCAAAAAAGTATATTAAAGCATCAGAGGTTTACACTCCGGATGAAAAAAACAGAGCCGTATACAATAAAAATTTTGAAGTATTTAAAAAACTCTACTCATCGAACAAAAAACTTTTTAAAATACTTAATGGATAAAAATTTATAAAATATTATCCAGGAGGGATAAATGGATAAGATGAACTACAAAGTCTATCCGTACAGATGGATTGTACTGTTCGGATACATGCTAATTACAACTGCAATTCTTGTACAATGGGTAGCGCATGCATCTGTTGCAAGAACAGCCGAGTCATACTATGCCGGACAGTTTAATCCAGCGTCTCTTTATAATATCGATCTACTGGCTACTCTGTACATGATAGTATATCTTATCATGAGCATCCCTGCATCATATATAATTGACAGATATGGCATACGAATCAGCCTGGGACTTGGTTCAATACTGACTGCAGCGGCAGGTCTGGCCAAGGGAATCTGGATCGATATTTTTCTGGCACAGGTTATTTTTCAGTTTGTCCTTGCTGTTGCTCAACCCTTTATACTAAACGCAATTACATCAATTGCTGTCCGCTGGTTTCCCGTCAGGGAGAGAGGAATTGCATCGGGAATTGCAACTTTGTCGCAATATATTGGTCTTATTATAGGTATAGGCATTACCCCTTTGATGATTGTAACAGATCCTTCCAGTATTAATTATGGTCATGGTTTTGAGAAAGCTTTTATGATATATGGTATCGGTTCTTTCGCTGCAGGTATTCTCGCATTGATTATGATAAAAGAGAAGCCCCCAACTCCTCCCGGCGCAGAAAGATTAATTCATCAGAATTTCTTCAAAGGCCTCAGTGATATCATGAAAAAAAGCGACATGATAATACTGCTTATTCTCTTTCTTATAGGTCTTGGCATCTTCAATTCAATTTTTTCTTTAATGGATCCCATTGCAGGAAATATCGGTGCAAAGGATTCTGACGGGCTTATCGGTATATTCATGATTATCGGCGGTATAATCGGTGCGGTGGTAATTCCGCTTTTATCAGATAAATTCAGAAGGAGAAAATTTTTTCTGATCATATGTGTCATTATAATGATACCGGGAATGTGTGGACTATCACTGGTTAAGTATATTAATCCGCATGAATATAAGTGGGAGGTAATTTCTGCTCCTCAGGATATGTCTTCAATGAATACAGATATTCCTCACCCCGATTATATAGTAAAAGCAAACGGTGAGTTTGTATTCAAATTCACACTGAGTATTAAAGGGAATGTGATTGATTCCAGAACTGTTAAATATCTGGCGGTTGATAAAACATCTGCTGAATATGCTTCTTACCGTAACGCTTTAGCAGACAGCAGTATAAATTCCATCCCCGATCGATTCAAAGCCTACGACAAAGTTGTAGTTAATGATGAGAAAATACTCATGGATGGTTCGAAAAAAGATGACGGTATTATCAGGATTATTTACACCCTTGCGATTATTTCAGGTTTTATTTTAGGATTTTCAATTATGTCCGCAGGTCCGCTGGCTTTCCAGTATGCCGCCGAGGTTACATATCCGGCTGCTGAATCCATATCGAACGGGCTGCTTCTACTTGTTGGAAATTTCTCTGGAATGATTTTTGTTCTGGCAATGTCTTCAAATAACCGGATATATCTGAATGGATTTATGATCTCTTTTTCTTTTTTCATGGTTATACTTCTCATTGCTACCCTGTTTTTAAAGGAGTCTCCGATGATTATAACCGAGGAGGATAGAATCAGTAAAACCGGGTAATACCGGATTAAAAAAATGCTGCATAAAAGTTATCCGTTTGTCATAGCGGAATACCGTTATGACAAACAATGACATTGAGCTGCCATATCAGCCACCTATCTATATTAAAACACAATAAAATTTTAACCGAAAGACTTCAGCTCTTTTGTACAAACTGCAATAGGTTACATTAAGATGTTGCTTTACAATAGATTTCATAAAGGTTAAATGCGTTTTCTTCTCTTTAAATTCAGGATTTAAAACATTAACTCATAGTTTCTTTAAGAGAGACCTTTCAAATATTTTTCGGGAAAAACTTGAAAAAAGTAATTTTTATAATTATACTGACTGAACAGTCGGAATTTAATTTAACCCTGACTGCAAAGATATAATCAAGTGAGACATTAGACAAAATATCCGGGTCATGTTTCTCAAATTAAGATTATATTGCATAATAATACTATTAGGAAGGAGATAGACTATGAAAAAGTTAACGATTCCTGCTGTTATTTTAACAGCAACAATCCTTATTTCAATCATCACAACTGTAATAGCGCAAACCAACACTACTTATAAAATCGGTACTTTCCCGATACCACTTATGGTGGAGGATAAAGATAGGGGTGTTTTTATAGATCTTCTTAAAGAGATCGAAAAGAGATCTGATATAAGGCTTGAAATAGTTGTATATCCTGCTAAAAGGACTATTTCTGAATTCTCAGATAAAAGCATAATCGGCTTTTTCCCGGCACTGGATGTGAGTATACCTAAGGAAGTAGCCGCGTCAAAAGAGATTTATATCAAAGAGGATTTTGCTTTTGTTAAACAGGGAACTCCCATACCGCAAAAAATTAAGGATCTTGAAGGGAAAACAATAGGTCTTACTATGGGTTATCCATATGCTAAAGAGATAATTGGCAATGACAAAATTCATAAAGATTACGCCAACGATGATGTAACGAATGTAAAAAAACTTTCCGCGAAGCGATTTGACGTGTTTGTTGTTGAGGAAAAGTCAGGCTTGAAGGCGATTGAACAGAGTGGTGAAAAAGATATAATATATAACAAATCCACACCTCTTTCGAAACAGAGAGTTTATTTTGCTTTTCAAAATACTCCTGAAGGGCAGTCTCTGGCTAAAAAATTTTCCGAGGCTCTCGATTCAATGAAGAAAGATGGCACTTTCGCCGCTATAATGAAAAAAGCCAAGTAAATTGTCTTTTATTTTGCATCCGGCTTATCATTAACCATAGCCTTCATCAATAATGATACACTTCCAGCTCATGGAGCAAGGATTTGTAAGTGAATATAGTATTCACCTACAAATCCTTTGGAAATTTTTTTAGAACTTACCGCATTTATCAGTTAATTCTGCCTATACCCGCTGAAAAAATGTTCGATCCTCGAGGAAGCAGTTTCCAGAATATCAACTCTCGGCAAAAAAACTATCCGGAAGTGATCAGGACCTGGCCAGTTAAAACCGGTTCCCTGAACAATGAGTACCCGTTCTGCAAGAAGAAGATCAAGCGCAAACTTCTGATCATCCTTTATATTAAATTTCTTCACATCAATCTTCGGGAAGCAATACAAAGCCCCCTGAGGTTTTACGCATGATATTCCGGGAATCTCATTCATTCTCTTGTAGATATAATCCCTCTGCTCGTAAAGTCTCCCGCCGGGTTTTGTCAGATCATAAATACTCTGGTATCCGCCAAGTGCTGTCTGCACTACAAACTGCGACGGCACATTAGAACAGAGACGCATCGACGAGAGCATTTCAAGTCCCTCAATGTAACTCGACGCTTCACCCTTATTTCCGGAAAGTATCATCCAGCCGGTGCGGTAACCTGCAGCACGATAGGCCTTTGACAAACCGTTAAATGTCACTACCAGAACACTGTCCGTCAGGGAGGCCAGAGAAATATGCTCTGCATCATCATACAGAATTTTATCATAGATTTCATCGGCAAAGATAATCAGCTCATGCTTCTCGGCAAATTTAACTATTTTTTCAAGGATCTCTTTCGGATAAACCGAACCTGTGGGATTATTGGGATTTATTACCACAATCCCCTTAGTCTTCAACGTTATCTTTTTCTCCATATCGGCAAGATCAGGATACCAGTTAGACTGTTCATCGCAGAGATAGTGAACCGGTTTACCGCCGGAGAGATTCACTGCTGCTGTCCACAACGGATAATCCGGTGCCGGAATTAATATCTCATTTCCAGTATTTAAAAGGCCCTGCATTGCCATTACAATAAGTTCGCTGGCTCCGTTTCCCATAAAAACATCTTCAATGGTAACACCGTGTATATTCTTCTGCTGAGCATACTGCATAACAGCTTTACGGGCAACAAAGAGTCCCTTTGAAACGCAATAACCGTCGGCTTTTGGCAGATTAATAATGAAGTCGTGTACTATTTCTTCAGGCGCATTAAGGTCAAAAGGCGCGGGATTCCCGATGTTGAGTTTTATAACCTGGAAACCATCCTCTTCTAGGCGCTTTGCTTCTTTAAGAACAGGTCCGCGGATATCGTAGCATACATCATTCAGCTTGTTGGATTTTTTTACGATGGCCATGGGATCTCCTATATATTATTTAATTATAACAACATATCCATTTAAAAGCAACAAATTCATTACACGCGTATGATTTGCTTACTGAATACTTTTTTAATTCTCCGTGATTTTTTCGTCAAACACTTCATCATCCTCCCTTGCACTATTCCGTGGAGTATTACTTAAAAATGAAAGCAGCGTTTCCCCGTACATCATAAGTGCCAGTCCGGTTAAAATAATCGGCATCCCTATAAATAGAATTGAAGTCGGCTCCTCCTTCCCTAGAAAAATTCCCAGCAGTACTGCAATAAGCGGATTGATTATAGCATAACTTGAAATTCGAATTGCCGGTTCATGACTCAGCAGATAATTGTACGCGTAAAATCCTGCAGCTCCAAGAATTGTAAGATACGTGAGCCCTCCCAATGACCGGAAAGAAAACTCATGAATCATCTGCGGCAGAGGTCTGTATATAAACGATGACAAAACAAGCGCAACAATTCCTGCATAAAACATCTGCATACCGCTGTTGATAAAATTACTGGAGTGTGTTTGTAATTTATGTCCCACGCTTGTGGCAAATCCCCAGAACAGAAACCCTGCCAGAACAAGTCCAAGATGAAAACTGAATCTGAATGAACTGTTTCCGTTATACAGAATTAACCCGACACCTGCTACTCCCATAATCATACCAGCTAACCTGATGCGCGAAAGTCTCTCTTTAAAAAAAACTCTGTTAAAAAAAGCAATACAGAAGGGGGAAGAAGAAACAATCAGAGAGGCAATATAACTGTCTACTTTTTTCTCTGCCCATGTTATTAACCCGTTACCTAGAAGAATAAGAAATGTTCCGAGGAATATTGCCGATAATATCTCATTTCTTTTAGGGAATTTTCGTATTTTACCGCTGAAAATTCCTATAATAATAAAAACAACTCCCCCCAGAAAAAATCTGGATCCTACCACGTAAAACGGAGGTATGGTCTCCACCGCCCATTTGATCCCGAGATAGGTCGAACCCCAAACTATATAAATTGCAAAGTACGACAGAATAACGCCGATATTATTTTTTTTCATTATTTTTGACCATGCCTCGATTAGGAATTATGCACATTTACTGCTACCCGATTATTACTTCAAGATGTTTATCCGCAAATTTAATACTGTAGAATAAAAATTTGGCTCTTCCCGGAATGTTGAGATAATAATTAATCTAATTCAAACCTTCCTGCCCCCTATCCCCCGGAGGGGGCACCGGGTATTTCAATTATATCGCTGTTAGTTTTATTCTTATCATTTCTTTTACAATTCCAATATTATTTAATACATCTTCATCTTTAATCCGCAATGTATCGATTCCAATACTAATCAGGAATTCATCCCAGTATCTATCGTATTCTTTTTGTGAATCATGAGTTTTTCTATCTATTTCAATAGCAAGAAGCTTTTCATGACAGTAAATATCAAGAATATAACGATATAGCGGATGCTGACACCTGAATTTATATCCACTCACCTGTTTCATTCGGAGTACTGACCATAATTTTTTTTCTGACACGGTCATGTTGTTTCGAAGATCTTTTGCAATCTCAACGATATAAGCAGGTGTTTTAATATTGTTACGATTCATAATTTCCCTTTGCGTGCCCCCTCCGGGGGACAGGGGGATATAGAATTCTCAATTACCCCAACATTTCGGAATGAGCTAAAAATTTTAAAATTCCCTGCTGCAAAACAGAATTGAGATATTTAATAAACCATCTCATATAACATTCTTGACACCAGACTGCATGGGTTGGTCTACTAATTACGTTTAAAATTTCATCGGAGGAGCGGAGATGATCAGTTTCAAATTCATAGGGCATTTCAGAGGTAACCGTGACTATAAAGATGAACAGCCGAGACAGGGAGTTTTTTCAGATGCATCAGGTTATATAGAACTGGTCAAAGGTGAAAACTACGAACAGGGACTCAAAGATCTTGAGGGATTTGAATATATCTGGGTAATATTTGTTTTTCATCATAACACAACATGGAAGCCTGTTACTAATCCGCCATATAGCGACGGCAACGGCAAAAAAGGCGTATTCGCAACAAGGTCGCCATATCGACCGAATCCAATCGGAATGAGCTGCGTTAAACTTGAAAAGATTACCGGCAACCGGATATATATCAGGGACTCCGATATCCTGAACAACACTCCGGTACTTGACATTAAACCATACATATCAGACTACGATAGCTTCCCCGACGCGGCCAGAGGATGGCTTGATAACATTGAGAAAGATAATTATTCACTGCAATACCGGGACGAGGCTGAAGAAAAAATAAATTTTCTGAAAGAACTCGGCGTAGATCTTACCGGCGCAATAGACAGTCAGCTTGCATACAACCCCTTTGATAAAACCAGAAAAAAGTTTGATGTATATGACGAATATTTTTTATTCAGATTTAAATCGTGGAAGATTAACTTTGAAGTAAAAGAAAGTATAATTATTATAATGAATATTTATTCGGGATATGATGACTATGAAATGCTATACGGGAATGACACTGAAGTAGATATGGAAATTCACAAAAAGTTTAACGCAAGATTCTGCTGAGGTATTTTTTCAAAACGGTGCTACTTAACTCCTGCCATATCCTTTGGAAGCCGCATGGTAAACTGGTACGCACCAAAATCTGCATATGAATCATCGTAGCCGTCATAAGTCAGTTCGCCATTATAATATTTTCTTATCGCGTTGTTTATTGATGGAAGGCCATATGCCGAACTTTCAGGATTTTCTCTATGGGTTTTTTCTTTTTTTAACTTAATACTTTTTGTCCAGCTGCAGCAGAGTGCATCTTCAATATTTTTCTCCACACCTTCATGAAACCTGGCATAATTTCTCAGAATTAAATCTATATAATCCGGCTTATTCCTGTTTACAAGACATACGACCTCAAGCATACAGCTCAGATTTCTGTCTTCTTCTTTAAGTTCTGAGTTCAATTTTTTTTCAATAATATAATTTGATTTAACCGCGTTGCTTATTAATTCCGGAATAACATATAAAGCTAAAGGATCATCCTGCTCTTTCAGAATTGTTATTCTTTCAGCGAGAAAGTTTACTACATCGTCATTCATTGCGGCCACATAATTTCTAAACTCTTCAATTTTAGCATGAGGTGCATCTGCTGGTACAAATGGAGGTATGCATGTATAAAATCTTCTTAATGCAGTAATTCCATTATATAAAATCGTATGGGATTTCACTATTTCTTTGCTTGTATTAATTACAAAATAACTCTGATAATCACTCTTGGCATTGAGGTAACGTTTTTTTATGAAAACATTTTTTGGTCCATGAAGTATCTTTGGAATAGAGGTATCAAGTTGATGAAAGTTTTCTTTTTGATTAACAACTCCGCCTAACATCAGCACTCCTCCTTCTAACTAATACTTTTAATCTGATACATTTAAAAATTTTAATATTTCAATTAAAACTTTACTTTTACAGGATAATTATGTCACTTTTTTGCATATTGTGAATATTTTGTCAACATTAAACTGCTTAAACCATGACTGATGTATTATTATCGGCATTTGATGCAATACTTTAAAGCTTTTTCTTCGGTGATTTTCAATTAAAGTTCATTTTTTCGTTAACTATATAATAATTAAAAGAGAAGCACTGCAGAAGCTTCTCTTTCTAAAGCCGGAATTACTAATTCTTTAAAATAAAAATCCATTTATATTCATTAAATCCCTCAAGTTTAACATCACCGCTGCAGCCGTTTGTCTTTGGAGCAGTTGCTTCAAAATGGTATTGACCCGGCTTAACCTCTGCCTTGTCGCTTTTACCAGCTTTTACAACAAATGTCTTCTTTGAAACACCTTGAGCTTTTACTGTAATTGTTCTGTCTGTATCATTCTGAATAACAAGAATAGAATCCTTTGTCATTGTCTTTGATACTTCAAATGGTCCGTTTGGACCGCTTCCGAAAGACATATCCACCAGATCCGCGATTCTTGAAACATCGCCTGCTGAAATATTACCGCCTGCTTTTTTAATTGCGCTGCATCCCAGCACAACAGAAACTGCTAATACTGCCGCTAAACAAAAAAGTTTGTTCATAAAAATCTCCTTTTATATATTCAATTTATTTTTTATACAGTAAATAGCCTACTTCCTCTCCGCTTCCCACTCATACTTTTCCCCCCTGTCATTTACCATAAAACCTTTTATGATTTTCCCAGTTGGATTGAACGATCCTGAAAACTTCTGCTTAAAGAGATAATTTGCACCGAGTCTTTTAATCTCTTCCGGTGTAGATGCTGAACGGAGAAATTTAACACCTCCGGAATTTACCCTTACACCTTTGAGTGTTTCCACTGCACCCTTCCCCCAGCTCGGGAAACGCACAGTACCGTACACACGGTCTTTGGATACACCGAGGATTAAAATCCCCTCGTGCCCCTGAAGATGAATTTTGAATTTCCCCAGATGCTGCTGATGCACCGGCAAAGCCTCGTCAGCCGGTGTCTCATCATCGGGAACAATCTCAATGCTGATGACATCATGCATGGAAATAAATTTATATGAGTATCGTGATCTATCCTCATCAGGGAGCATCGATCTTTCCTTTACAGATTCGGAATCTCTTTTGCAGATAACGGTATTACCACAGACAAACAGATTCACTCCCCGGTAGTAATTCTGATCTTTATCTTTAATAATTATTGAGTAGGATGAGTTCAGCACTTTCACCACGGGGAGAGCGATGAGCAGAATTAGAAACATTGTAAGAATAATTATTGTTACTTTTAGCAGTATTTTTTTTCTTTTCTCTTCCATGAAAGACTCCGGTTAACCAGGATTTGCAGTTTTTATGAATTATCAACTGCTGATGATAATTCTGCTGCAAAAATAATTTTTGTAAACCAACTTTTCATTTAAATCAGTATATTATTATATATAATGATTTAAAAGGTGAAAATAATGAAAACAAAAAAACAAATATATATAAATCTCCCCGTTAAAAATCTTCAAAAATCTATAGATTTTTTTACTGCACTAGGATTTACATTTAATCCTCAGTTTACAAATGAAAATGCAACATGCATGATCATCAGTGATGAAATATTCGTCATGCTCCTTATGGAGGATTTTTTTAAGACTTTTATCTCAAAGGACATTTCCGACACAGATAAAACCTCCGAGGTTATTCTTGCAATTACAGCAGAAAGTAAAAACGCTGTGAATGAAATCGTAAACAAGGCCTTATCTTCCGGCGCAAGTAAGTCAAAGGAGCCTGAGGATAACGGCTGGATGTACGGATGGGGATTTCAGGATCCAGACGGACACCTCTGGGAGGTTTTTTATATGGAGGAAAACAGTAAAGATAAAATTTAATATCATTTGAGATCCAGGTCGCTTCTCTGTCAGCTGCACTGATTTTCCCAGCCAGCTGACAATCCCAGATTGTTATGCTGTACCTCTATTCTTCTTGAACCAGTAGATAAATAACGAACCGGTTAGAATGTACTGTATTGAAAATTGAATCCATTCCGGCTTTGAATACCATCCAAGAAGAATATTTAACGGCAGCCCTGCCAGACCCTCTTTATGGTTTAAAACTGTATGTGATAGATCAAATACCTTGATCATAATAGCATTATCAGATGCTATATAGCCGAGCGAATTCATAACACCAAGTCCCTCATGAATACCGTAGCCGGCTAAATATCCCGCCTGAATAATCAGATACAGAAGAGTAATTTTAAAAATTGAAGATATTCTTACTTTAAATAATGAAAAATAAATTGATATCGTCAGGGCCAGAGAGATTATAACTCCCGTAAAAATAGCCCTGCTCTGATAATGTCCTGCAAAAGAAAAAATTGCAATCTCCACCCCTTCCCTGGCTATAAGAATGAATGATACAAAAAAGATTCCGGACTTTGTAAGATTAATTGCGGTTTTCTGTTCTACAAAATTTTTAATTTCATTTCCATGCTTAATCATCCAGATGATAAATGATGTTACCAATCCAACAGCTGCAAGACTTACAACGCTGCTCCATAAGTCTCCTATCTCCTCCATCTTTTTCAATTGATTTCCCAAAAGATACAACAGATAACCGACAACTGATGAAAAAGCAACACTTGATATAAAGCCGTAAAAAACACTTCGATGCAATTGTTTATTATCAGTTTTTTCAAGAAACCTGATAATAAGTATCAATATTAAAAAAGCCTCCAGTCCCTCTCTGAAGGACATTATGATTCCGGGCAATAAATTGTTCATATTCAAACTCCTGTTATACACACATTTCAGTAACAATATAAATGTTAGTGTCATCTAACATTTATATTGTTACACGTCAACTTAATTTTTTTAATATTAGTCGAGGGAGCAGCCATTAAACACAAAAATCTCATCTGATTTTGTACTTTACAGTTAATCCCTGTTTTTTTAAAAATACTGTATGTATTAAAAAAAAGTACCATAAGAAATCTTAATTCGCGAAAAGAGCCAAATCCGCCGATAATTAAAAAAAGAAAAGTGCCTCGGGAGGAAAAATGTCAAAGAACATAATGTATTTTCAAAATGGTGAAAATATAATTAAAATCGGACAGATGGAACAGAGAATGTATATAATCCTTGAGGGACGTGTCAGTGTATTCCTCACAAGCGGGGATGAAAATATTGTAGTTGCAACCATGGTTAAAGGTGATTTTTTCGGAGAGATCTCTCTCTTCACCGACCATCCCAGAAGCGCAACAGTGCGGGCTCTTGGTGATGTAAAACTTGCATATATTGATAACGTAACACAGCTTAGATCTTTTCTGCTTCTTAATCCTCAATTCGCCGCAAAGATGGCACAGATACTGGCACAGCGCCTTGCTAAAACAGACGAGATACTGATAGGTAAAGTAAGCGAACTCAGCAGGCTTAAAGAAACACAGACTATTTAACTCCGGGAATTGAAGCAGTTCTACAGCGGGAGACACAATGACTGATATAAAAAAGAAGAAATTATTTATTCTTGATGGACATGCTCTATGTTACAGGGCGTATTTTGCATTTATAAAAAATCCGCTGAAAAATTCAGCCGGCCAGAATACGTCGGCAATATTCGGATTTTCCAGAATGCTTTTTAAACTTATAAAAGAACAGACTCCCGATTATCTTGCCGTGGCATTTGATCCTCCGCAAAAATCTTTCAGATTCAGATTATATGAAGAGTACAAGGCAAACCGCCAGAAGATGCCCGACGATATGAGAAGCCAGATCGGCGAGATCAAGCAGATGGTTAAGACTCTCGGACTAACAATTCTTGAACATGCCGATTATGAGGCCGATGATGTTCTGGGAACCGTTGCGGAAAAATTTTCATCAGATGAAGTTGAAGTCTACCTGGTAACAGGAGACAAGGACGCATACCAGCTTGTAAAAGAGAATGTCAGAATTTATGCAAATACTAAGGGTATATCCGAGTATGAGATTTATGATACCGAAGGTGTTATAAACAAAACAGGACTTAGCCCCGATCAGATTATAGATTACATGGCCCTGATGGGAGACACCTCGGATAATGTTCCCGGGGTCAAAGGTATCGGAGAGAAAACTGCTCTCAAGCTTATTACAGAATACGGCACACTTGAAAAGATTTATGAAAATGTAGATTCAATTAAGGGCAAAACCGGAGAGATGCTGAAAACCGGAAAAGAGATGGCATACCTCAGCAGGGATCTTGTAACAATAAGAAGAGATGTACCGCTTGAAGCCGGACTCTCCGACATGGTGTTTACTGAAATAAATCCCGAAGCCGCAATTGAATACTTCAACAATATAGAAATGTCAGCTGTTGCAAACGATTTCTTCAAAATTGCTAAACCGGATATACAGACTTCAAAGTCAGACACAAAACGGAACTATATAACAATCAGAACTGAAAGTGAACTTAAAAAAATGATCGAAGAGATCATTAAAGCCGGAGTAGTTTCATTCGATACCGAAACCGATTCCCTCCATCCTGTTGACGCGAATCTTGTGGGGATGTCATTTTCAATCAGAGAGAACAGCGGATGGTTCCTTCCTCTTCAAAGCAGAGGACTATTCAGCGATGACTATCCCGATCCGGCGATATCTCTCCCGCTGGTTAAACCGATACTGGAAGACAGCAGTTTAAAAAAAGTAGGACAGAATATAAAATACGACCTGCTTGTACTTAAACGCGCCAAGATTGAACTTCGCGGTATATATTTTGATACGATGATCGCATCATACCTTCTCAATCCTTCGGAGAGAAGACACAATATGGACGATCTTGCGGAGAAACATCTTAACTACAAAACCATAACATACAAGGAACTGACCGGTACAGGGAAAAATGCCATACCGCTTGCCGAGGTTCCGCTTGATAAGCTCGCTGAATACGCAACAGAGGATGCTGATATAACTTTCAGATTGTATAAAATTTTCAAGCCGATGCTCGACGAACAGAATCTTACAGAACTCTTTGAGACTATTGAGATTCCGCTGCTTTCTGTCCTTGCCGATATGGAATACACCGGGGTTAAAATTGACATTGTCCATTTCGAAATGATGAAAAAAACAATCATAGAGCGGGTTCGTGAAGCAGAAAAAAAAATATACACCTCTGCGGGGCAGGAGTTCAACATAAATTCAACCAAGGAACTCTCATCAATCCTCTTTGACAAACTCCAGCTGAAAACTGCAAAAAAAACAAAAACCGGATTTTCCACTGACATCCAGGTCCTTGAAACTTTAAAAGGGAGCCACGTAATAATTGATTACCTGATATTATACAGAACGTTGAGCAAACTGCACAGCACGTATATCGATTCTCTCCCAAAAATGATAAGTCCGACTACCGGAAGAATCCATACTTCGTATAATCAGACTATCGCTGCAACGGGAAGACTCTCATCAACAGACCCTAATCTGCAGAACATCCCGATTAAGGACGAGTTCGGCGGACAGATTAGAAAGGGCTTTGTCCCTGAAAAAGGATTTCTTTTTATGTCCGCTGACTATTCCCAGATTGAACTGCGGCTGGCTGCACATTATTCAAATGACAGCAATATGATAAAGGCATTCAGAGATAAGATCGATATTCACAGCATGACCGCTTCCTCCGTATTCGGTGTTTCAATCGACCAGATAACACCGCTTATGCGGCGACAGGCGAAGATAATTAACTTTGCGACAATCTACGGAGTTTCACCTTACGGACTCTCACAGCAGGCCGAAATTAATATGAGAGATGCAGCTGAATTCATTAAAAAATATTTTGAAACCTACCCCGGTTTCCGTACATACATAGACACAACGATTGAATTTGCAAAGGAACATGGCTATGTCCAGACACTCCTTGGAAGAAAACGTCCCGTGGCAGAGATCACATCGGAAACATCATTCAGAAGAGAGGGAGCCGAGCGTATCGCGATAAACACACCGATACAGGGAACTTCCGCCGACATGATTAAAATTGCCATGATAAACATAGCTTCTGATATGGCCGGGAAAAAACTGAAATCCCGGATGATTATGCAGGTACATGATGAACTTGTATTTGAAGTACATGAAGACGAAAGAGAAATTATGGAAAAACTTGTACGCGACAGGATGGAAAACGCCCTGAAGCTCAACGTTCCGGTAGTAGTGGAAATTGGAATAGGAAAGAACTGGGACGAGGCACACTAGTAATTCTTTACCAGCACCACCTGATTTCCCTTATTATTAAACTTTATATCATCAAATACATTTGATGCCATAAGAATTCCCCTTCCGTGGCTGAGCATTTCATCATTTGCTCTATTCCCCTTTTGAATAACTTTACGGTGATCAAAACCCTTACCCTGATCTGTTATGCTGTACTCCGCCATTGTAGGTGTTATGCGGTATTCAACTTCAATCCTGCGCTGATTGTACTTCTCATCCTTCTGCTTCAATGCAAGTATTTGAAAATAATTATCATTCATAAGAGCTTCTGTTTTATCTTC
This sequence comes from uncultured Leptospirales bacterium, assembly GCA_964450405.1. GTDB lineage: Bacteria > Spirochaetota > UBA4802 > UBA4802 > UBA5550 > WRGT01. The sequence continues at coordinate 129,824 of CAYVCQ010000007.1, forward strand.
AAAAGAAATTTCAAAATTGCCATGCTCTATTGCATTTAAAATGATTTCTCTGATTGCAATTCTCACCAGATTTACATCTTTATATTCCATAAAACATCCGAGATTTCTAGTAATCCTATGACTTATCTCTTCAGCGGTAGTCAGCTGGTTCCCGATACTGAAAGAAGCTTTTTCTTTTCTGAAGAATTTTAATAATGCATCTTCCGATATACGGGATATTTTACCAAGGATTTCATTGCTCCCTTCAATGTTGATATATTCAAGCCTGACATTAAATTCTACAACCTCCATTGTTGCAGGCATAGTATAATCAATCTTAAAAAAAACAGGTTTACCCGTCTCTTCAAGTTCTTCAAATTTTTCAACAATATACTTATACTCTACAGATCGTCCGTCAGAACTTCTCTCTACAAATTCTAAAAATGGTGATCCCATAATCTGCTCAGGGAGCAATCCAAGCTTTGTCCGCAGCGCCATGTTAACTGTTTTAAAACATAAATTGTTATCGAGAGTAAAGATTACCTCATTGGCGCCTTCTACTAAAATGCGGTACTTCTCCTCCGAAAGAGTGATCTTCTGATTCGCCAGATTTAAATCTGTAATCTTCTCCTCTAAATATAAATTCAACTTTTCAACAGTTTTATAAATATATAGAAAGCGGTTTGAGAGAACAACGGCTATGCCCACTATAAGCAAAAAGAAAGCATACATAGATACATCAAGCCCGTATTGCAGATATAAAGAATCAAATATATCAAAAAACATACAGCCGGTTACAACAAATACTCCAATCAGAAGATTACCCGGTACAGATGTACCAAGCCCATAGAATATAGCAATCAGCAGGTTTCTTCCCTTTTCTTTAAACTTCTGGACCTGTTTAACATAACTTAAACCGATTGTAAAAAAAATACAATGAAGTGTGGGAAAAATTGCAGTTACCTGCCATACTCTTAAAATATCCTCACGAAAAGCTGCGGATGCAGGTATCGTCAGCAGAATCAGAAGCAGGTAAAAAGCTGCATAAATTTTAATTATTTTTTCAATCTTCTTTTGTATTATAATCCCTGCAAAGGCGCCGAAGGTGGGGATTATTGTATAGAGTGTTATCAGCTCACCCTTAATAGCAATAATATTATCAGGTATGAATGGATAAACAAAATGTGTCCGGAAAAATATATAGTGAAAGAATTCAACACACACCAGTCCGAAAAGCAGATTATACAGCTCTTTAGGATTATTGATAAATAAAAAAATGTGATAGATACCTATTACTAAATAAATAAATATCAGAATCAAAGGAACAATCTCTGATTCCTTTGCCAGAATTGATTCATTTTCATCAATGTATGCAGGAAAAAGACTTATCCCCGTCTGATTGCTTGTGGGTTCACCGATAATCTGAATTGCCAGAATATTCTTTCCTTTTTTAAGGAGCTCATCTTTAAAGAGGACGTGTATCTGCCGCCGGTTTCTTTCATTTGTTATATCACCCTTCTCGTTAAGATAAACTTCACGCTTTATCAAAGTGCCGTTTAAATAGATCTCCCAATTGTTCCCTAAGCGATGAATGTATAATCCCGGAGATGTATAGTTATTCTGATTGGTAAAAGGGATAACCAGTGTAAAATTCTGAGGCTTTACTTTAAATGGAGAAAGAAGAATTTTTTTTGGAACTCCAGGCAAAGACTGATCAATAATTCTCATTTTCTTTCTTGCCGGGTCCGCCTGAATTTTCTTCCATGATGAATCAAACTCCTGAAGAGTTGTCCATTCAGCATTAAAACCGCTTTTGAGATACATTTCCTTTTCAAGAAGCTGTATCTCTGCCCCTGAAGCGGATGTCACTGCAAATAAGATCAATAGCATTATCAAAGCTCTCAAAGTATTGCACCTCACTAATTCACTGATAAAATACCGTTGTTTCTATTATGTCAAGATTTATTCAGGAGCCTGCACCCCGGGAACATTGAAGTCTGCAATTTTATTGACTTCCCATTTTCAAAGGTTTATATTTAAACAATTCCAGTGTAGTCAGGATAAAATTTCAATCAGGGGGTTTTAGATGAAAAAGGCTATTTCTATAAAAGATTTCAGTGACGAACTGATGAAACGTATCGAGAATTCAAGGGATATCGAGTGCTGCCGTGAAGAGATCAAAAACCTTGCCGCTATAGCAAAAAAAGAGATTCCGGATATGAAAATCGAAGTAACATGGAAGGATTAAAATAATAATTTTCTTATCCGATATAATAATCAGATCAGCAATTAGAACAACACAAGGTAAATTATGAATAACAAAGAATCGATTGATAAATTTAAAAATAAAATAGTCGGTTTTAAAAATGATCTGGATCGGGAAATTGAAACTGTTATCATGAAGAGCGACAGACTGAGATCCGCCATACTTGGATCTATGTTTTTGTCGCTTGATCTTTTTCTGTTGATCCTGACAATTTTTTTCCCCAGGGCCATGGAACATATTATTGGAAATTATTATAAACCATATACCCCTCTTATCGCAGTATTGATATTTGTGTTGTATGAATTCGGCTACCGTTTTTTAATCGGAATTTTTGCGTCAAAGGGGATGAAATTCCCGATACCCCCCAGGTTCGCCAATGCATTCGTAGAATTAATATTTCCAACCATGGTGCTATATGTAATTTCAATAAATTATTCTCCATCAATTGCACTCTCTACTCCGATCCTTATGGCATATATGCTTATTATTATGCTGTCAGTACTAAGGCTTGATCCGTTATTATCATTTGTCAGCGGAATATTCGGCGCTTTTCAATATCTGTTTCTTGCAGGATATCTTGGATTATTAACTTTCAGAATATCCTACGCCACACCACTGGATGTTCCATACATTCATTTCTCGAGGGCATTGTTTATCTTTATCTCTGGGATTGCAGTTTCGTTTATAGCCTATCAGATAAATGTCCGTCTAATTAAACTAATAAAATCGCGTGAAGAAAAAAACAAAATAGCATCAATCTTCGGTCAGCATGTATCTCCGGCAGTTATGGAAAAACTGATGGCGCAAAATACTGAAATGATTGGAGAGATGCGTCACGTCTGCGTCATGTTTCTGGATATCCGCGATTTTACTTCCTTCTCTCAGGATAGAGAGCCTGAGGCTGTGGTTGAATTTTTAAATCAGTTATTTGACTTTATGATAGATATTGTAAACACCCGCCATGGTGTAATCAATAAATTTCTTGGTGACGGATTTATGGCAGTATTCGGGGCACCGGTTTCCGGAGGTGAAGACGTTCGTGATGCTATACGCGCATCAATTGATATAGTAAAACATCTCGAAAATGAAGTAATATCCGGGCGTATTATACCTACAAAAATAGGTATAGGACTGCATTCCGGCGATGCTATCACTGGAAATGTTGGCTCAAAAGTCCGGAGAGAGTACACCGTTATTGGAGATGTTGTAAATCTTGCATCACGAATAGAACAGCTGAATAAACAGTTTCACTCCAGCATACTGGTTTCTGATTCAGTTATAAATTCCGCCGGTCCCGATATGCCGGAAATTCAGAATGCAAAATCACTTGGACCGGTAATGGTAAAAGGGAGAGATCGTGAAGTTGAAATTTTTCAGATTGTTTGATGATTTTTTTCAAAAGAACCAAATAAAAGTGTTCTTTAAAACATTTAATACTTCAAAAATTACCCCATTGAAAAAATCAAATTTTTGTTTTTAAATTTTATAGTACATCAAGTACCACCATGGTTATATCATCTTCAAAAGATTTACCGCCATTGTATATTTCCAGTTCTTTCATCAACTCCTTTGAAAAAATTTCCGGAGAATTACTTGAATACTTTTTTATCATCGCTCTAAGACGATCCTCCTCGTACATTCCATCGATTACATTGTTGCATTCGGTAATACCGTCGGTGTAGAAAATGATTCTGTCACCCGATTCGAGCTGAATTGTCTTTTCCTCTATGCGGATATCATTAAACCAGCCAAGCGGTGTTCCGCTTCCGGCAAGATCGATAAACTCATCATTTTTTTTACGATATAAAATCGGCGATGTATGTCCAGCAGAGGCAAATCGCATTACATTTGTATTAATATCAATTATAGAAAAAAAGGCGGTAACAAAATTACTTTTAACGGTATACCGTAGAATTACATTATTAAGAAGATAGAGCACCTTGCTTGCGCTTGCACGGGTAGTTATATTCTCAAGAGCAATTTTAGTAATTGTGGCAAGAAATGCCCCTGGAAGACCATGACCAGAAACATCGGCAATAAAAAGATTAAGAAACCCGTCACGCTCTTCAACATCGTAAAAATCACCTCCTATTTTATCCATCGGCAGATAAATTGCGTGTTCATAATATCCTGATATCTCCGGCATTGTGGTCGGGAGAAGACGCTGTTGTAATAGACGCGCAACTTCGAGTTCGTCTTCAATTTCATCATTACGCCGGCTGATAATCTGCTGATAGTCATAATTTTTCAGAAGCGAAAAAATCCTTGTTAAGAGCTCAATGGTATTAAAAGGTTTATGCAGATAGTCATCGGCACCGAACTCAAGTCCGGCAACTTTGTTCATAAGATCGGTATCTGCAGTGAGCATAATTACAGGAGTAGTCTTGAGTTTTTCGTCATTCTTAATGATAGAAGTCATGTCAAAGCCGTTCATTACAGGCATCATTACATCTGTTAATATAAGATCGGGCCTGCTCTTTTCTGCCTTAGATACCCCCTCTTCTCCGTTTTCAGCAAATATCACATTATATCTTTTCTGAAGTATGATCTTCATAAAATTCCGCATGTCCTCATTGTCATCAACAACCAGTATTGTTTTTTTAAACCCGTCAGATGGAGTTTCCTTTCCGGTGACCGCATGATCCCCTGCAGAACCGGAAATTTTCAATGATTCAATTTCACGGGCTCCTATCATACGGTAATCTTTTACATATTCGCCCGGATTGCTCTTGTCATCAAATTTTACATTTACGCTGTTCTTAAAGTGTTCAAAACCCTTTGGCAAACTCAAAGTGAAAATTGATCCATGATTATCCGGATGGTTCTCTATATATCTGCTCTCCACAGCGATAGATCCGTTATGCAGTTCAACCAGCTCCTTAACAAGAGCCAGCCCTATACCGGTACCTTCATATTTTCTCGTTGACGTCGCATCGGCCTGACTGAAACGGTCGAAAATATTTCCGATGCTATTCCCCGGAATTCCCTCTCCGGTATCTGATATTACAATACGACAGTGACTTTCATCCTCAATAAACGAAATCGAAATCCTCCCGCCTTTACCGGTAAACTTCAAAGAATTTGAAAGAAGATTCATAAATACTTTATCCATTTTTTCAGGATCAATGAATAGCATAATCGATTCAGATGAGGAGGATAAGTCGAGAGTGATATTTTTTGATTTACCTGCCATAAGGAAATTATCAAAATATTGCCGGGCGAATGAAACTATATCAATCTCATGCACATTCAATGTCATTTTGCCCGCTTCGATTTTTGAAAAATCGAGAAGATTATTTACCAGCCGCAAAAGGCTTAATGTATTGCGGTGAAGATTTTTAAAGAACTGAGCATCAACCTCCATCCCGTAATCTCCATGGAGTACAGATTCAATAGGACCGAGCATAAGAGTAAGCGGCGTGCGTATCTCGTGTGAAATATTTGCGAAGAAGCGGGTCTTTGCCTCTTCAAGGTAGCGGCGGTCATCTTCAGCTTTTTTAATATTGGAGATATCCCGGGTAACACCGTAAAATTCCATTTCACCTTCATAGCTTTTAATCATTCGAACTGTTTGACCAGCCCAAACAATTTTACCATTTTTTATCATTACCGGAAACTCGGTATAAGTTGTTTCAATATTTTCGATTATCTGCTTAAGATAAAATTCCTTTAACTTCTGCCGGTACTCCGGAAGAACCATTTCAAGAAAGTGCTTCCCGAATAATTCTTCCTGCGGGATACCGGTCAATCTCGTTACAGTGGGGTTGATATATTTGAAATTTCCCTCGTTGTTGACAATGAAAACGAAGTCGCTTACATTTTCCATCAACTGCTGATAGTTCATTTCGCTTTTACGAAGAGCATCCTCAGCGGCTTTTCTTTCAGTGATATCATGGACGATACAGTCGAATTCAATAATACGTCCATTCTCATCTTTGATAGATTTAACGCTCTGATCTATCCATATAATCTTCCCGGATTTTGTTTTAACAGGAAGCTCACGTCGTGATTTATCGATTTTATCCTTCAACTGATTCGAATAAAAAGCTAATTCACTTTCACGATTTTCGGGCAGAACAAAATCAATATAATTCAACTTTAAGAGTTCTTCGTCTGTATATTCAAATTTATTCTGAAAAGCCTGATTCGAATAAATAATATTTCCATTCCAGTCGCCTTTGTATATTATCTCATTTGCATTCTCAATTATATGGCGGTATTTTTCCTGAGATTTTGCCAGTGCATCCTCGGCGGCTTTTCTCTGTGTGATATCCCGGCCGATGCAGGAATATTCCTGGATTTTTCCATGATCATTTAAAATATTTCTTATAGTAACTGCCAGCCAGATGAATTCTCCATTTTTTTTAATACAGGGATATTCTACATAGCATTCATTCTTCTTATCTACTATAAACTCTTTGATAAAAGTTTTCCTTAATTCATCTAAGTAATCCGGGTGAACAACTTCTGCATAGTTTGTCTGAAGCAACTCAATTTCAGTAAAACCGAATACGTTTAAGGTTCTCTGATTTGCATATGTTAAAATACCATTTGCGTTGGTCTTGTAAATCAGCTCACTGGCATTCTCAATTAAATACCTGTACCGTTCTTCACTTTCGCGAAGAGCTTCCTCGGCAATTTTTCTTTCTGTGATATCGTGTACAATGGTGTCAAATGCAATAATACGGCCCGAATCATCTTTTACAGATTTAACATTCTGTTCTATCCAGAGTATCTTTCCCGATTTTGTAACTACGGCAAGTTCGCGGATTGTATCATCAATTCTGTTTTTCAGCTGCCTGCTGTAAAATTCAAATTCAGTCTCACGGTTTTCCTCAGGAATAAAATCGATATAATTTAACCTGCAGATCTCTTCATTGGTATATTCAAAAATTCTCTGAAATGCCGGATTGGAATAGATAAAATTTCCGCGCCAGTCCGACTTGTATATAATCTCATTTGCGTTTTCAACAAAGTGACGGTATTTACCCTCAGATTCGCGAAGGTTCTTAGTCCGTTCCTCAAGTGTTTCTTCAAGACGCTGAAGAATCGCCGCATTCTCAATATGAGGTCCGAGATTAATCCCAAGCTGATAAAGAAAATCGATTTCGCCGCTGGAATATAATGTACCGTCAGACTTCACTCCAAGCAGTAAAAGAGCCCTCATCTGATTTTCAAAATAAACCGGGAGAATTATACTGGCAATCCTCAGCGGATCATCTAAACTGATATTTATTTCTTTATTGAGAATCCAGTTCTCAATTTCATCCTGCCTGATCGGTGAATATCTTTCACTTATGTATTCGAGAAGTGGATTGCCTGCAGCTATAATAATCGATAAAGTCTCTTTCTCATCATGGAAGCGATTCATATAATCAACTTCACTTTTGAATATCAAATTACCGGTAAATTGTTCTGTTGTTTTATTATGAATTAATACTGCACACTTTACACATCCAAGATCAATGAAACAGGAGTGTGAAACACATTCAGATACCTCTTCAATGCTTCGAACTCTTGAAAGCTTATCACTGAGTTTCTGAAAAGCAGTTTTCAATTTATTAGCCTGTATGCCGGGAATCGCATCGCTTAATCGTTTGAGAAGAAAATTAACTAAAAGAACAGTGACTATTGACGTAATGAAATATAATTGTAAAAAACTATCAGGGTATTTTATTGTAAGAAAATAAAAAAAAGCAAACACCACTGCCACCATTACAGAAAAATAAAGAAATTTTCCTGCGAAACGTATCATCTCGGAAATATTATTTCTAAAAATGGCTATTGCCAGAAGAATTGCCGGAATAAAAATAAAATTACCTGAAGGATATATATCATAACCTGTCATGGCCGGAATACTACCAAGTGACAACATGGAGCCGGTTGCAAAACCGATAAGAAGAAAAAGAAAACGATGTCTGTAATGCCGGTTATCGGTTCTCCTGTAAGCAATTGATAGAATTATTATATTATATGCAATGGTGAGTATTGAGACTGTACTCATAACATCAAACATAGCCGCTTTTTTTGCAAACAATCCCCATGAATAAACATGCATCCCCTGCAGATAGTAAGATGACTGTGAAAATAACAACAGAGTTATCCCGGCGAGATAAGCAAGAAAAAGCAGATAACGCTCAGAATTACGATTGGTTACCGTGCGGATAAGATGCATGCCAATAGCCGGAATAAAGACAACAAACATATGGCTGAGCCTGCTCACTCTCAATCCCACTTCGGTGAGTGAGATAATGCTGTTGATATATATGTCGATACTCAATAATGCATAAAAAAGCATCAGGAGACTGAAGAGGATAGAATCATTCCGGTTCTCACCAGTCCGGAGCGAAAGAAAAGTGAGAAAAATACAAATCACAAATGAGAACAGCGGCGGTAAACCACAAGGAATTGTTTTATTAATTATATAACTTAAACTGTAATCGTGGAATGCCCACATGCATATCGGAATAGCCATCAGCAGCACTAATATTACAAAAATCTTAATGATGGTGCCGGCAATCCTTCTTCTGGTATAAAGATTAATTCTGATAACATCATGCCTGTAAATCCCCCATGCCATAATAAGCAATGGTATCCAGCCAAAATTTGCCGGTGGATAAACGTCAACTCCAAACATTGCCGGAAGATATCCTAGAGACATTAGACCTATCGTTAAACTTCCGAACATTATGTATTTTAGTTTAAGGCGGGTATATGTATCAATATCAGTTTTAAGTTTGCCAACAGTTAAAATAAGGGAATAAATAATAGTAACTAAACCCCATAATCCGAAAATCCGGAGAACGATTCCGCCCTTTACTATATAGCCCCATTTGAATTCACCAAGACCATATATGTAATAGTCTGTAAAGACAAAGAGAGTTATTACAAAACTTAAAATGAAGGCGCCAATTTCAATAATTTTGTTTTTTTTATTCACCAGAGAGTGAGAAAACAATACTAAAATCGCCGGAGCATAAATATAAATAAAGTGGGCAAAACGTTCCACCGTCATAATTAACGGGATATTCCCCTTCAGGAAAGGATGCAGAATAAAAACCGGCATTGGGATAGAATACCAGAAACAAAGCAGAGCAAAAAGAACATTCTGAAGCTGGCGCTTTCCGCTGATTAGCGAAAAAACTCCAAGAGAAACACCTGTTATTAAAAACAGTATTGGAGGTATTATAAAAATATTCAGGCTCTCTGTTATTCCATGCATTTTAAACCAACCGGATACATTTTTTATATAGAAATCCAAATGACAGCAGTGCCATTACATTTTACAATTATAACTGCCAAAAAAATTCTCTTTAACTGTAAGGAATTAATATTATTAATCCATTACAGTTTATTGCATAATTACAAAAACTCTCCCGACTTTTCGTTAATCTCCCCTGTAATATTTTCATCCCCGCGAACAACAATCCCATTAATAAGACAGTGCAGTGCCATTTTCATCTTTTCCGGAAACTCCCCGCCCGGTGTGGAGTATTTTGCAAAATAAAGAATTATTGCCTGAACTATATGATGAATAAGATCAGGGGACACATCCCTTCTTATATAACCTTCCTCAATCCCTGTCTGAAAAAAAGACACCATATCTTTAAATATTAATTCATTCTCACTGACAATATCCGCCTCAAGCCCCGGCAGCTCCTTTAAGATATCACTATATGTAGTTATATAATTATTTTTAAGCAGTCCCGGCACCACTATAGCTAGATTTTCCATCCGCTCCATAAATCCGGAATCACTCCTGATCACTTCAAGAATCTTCTCCCGCATTACCTTTATATTTTTAAACGATACATCGTGAATCAACTGCTCCTTCGATGTTATTATCTTATACAAAGTTCCCTTTGTAATCCCTGCAGCTTCTGCAAGATCATTCATATTCCAGCCCTTAGTACCGTAGCGTAAAATTAACATTTCCGCGCTTTTAAATACTTTTTCCTCGGTAGCTTTGCTTTTAAATTTCATTTTTTATACCACTTGAACTTTTTTAGTCTATTTAGTTCATTTTTATCAAAATTTTATTGACACTCCGCAGTAACATTGTTACAAATATGACGCTGAGTATTTTATTTAAGATTATCATTTATTTATGTGAACAGCATTCGTCTTTTTAGGCAAATACAATTTAATATTTTAAAAAGCATATTAAATAAAGAAGTAAACCATTGCAATAATATTACTCAAACAGATTCATTTAAAAACAGAGAATCCCCGGGGGATTTTTTTTAGTAAATCATAAAAAAAAGACCGTCCGGATGGGGTACAAAATAGACAGCATTATGCTGAGAACATCTTAAAGAACTAATAACCAATGTAATGCCAGATAATCCCCGGGGGGATTTTTTTTACGGAGCAGTAATAAAAAGACCGGCCGGATGGTGTAAATAAAATAAGTACCGGATCTGAAGTTTAGAAAATATAGCAAATTCAAGAAAGTGAGGTTGTATGAAAAGTTTAAAGCATTTATTGATTCTAATTATCTTACCCGTTTTTTTCCTTGCCGCCGGATGTATGGATGCAACAGATTCTTCCGGAACAGCATCAGAACAGCAAAACGCAAGTCCTTTACCTGGAAAGACCGGAGTATTAAAATCTGTAGCAGATGCCGCAGCTGAAACCGAGTATAACTTTACATACAATGAACTTGTCTATATTAAATCCACCGGGAAGACAGCCGGAAACCCCAACGAAAATGGCGAACCGGCTACATTGACAGCAAATGTAATGATACCTGTGAAAAAAACAGAAGGCGAAACATTCCCTGCTATAATATTTCCCAACAGCTGGGCAATGGAAGAACACGAATACATTATGCAGGCGATGAAATTTGCAAAGAAAGGATACATTGTTCTCGGATACTCCTGCAGAGGATGGTACCTTTCCACCGGGAAAGTTTCACTTGGCGGCAGAGATGAGGTTGCCGACTTTCAGGCAGTACTGGACTATGTAATTGCCAATACACCCGTTGATAAAGATAATATCGCTGCATGCGGAATATCATATGGAGCTATACAGTCTCTCAATGCGCTCTGTCACGATACCAGACTTAAAACTGTAGCGGTGCTTTCTATTCCTTCAGATGTTATCAGGCATCTATATTCAGAGCAGACCCCGAGACTTGTTTGGGGAGGACTTCTTGTTGCAACAGGCACAGTCCTTGCAAGAATGCAGCCGGACTTGTACAAGGTTTACGCTTCAACTCTAACCAACACCAATATTGAATGGTTAAAGGACTTTGCTTATGGAAGATCACCAATAAATTATATACAAAATATTAACACAAGAAACAATCCTGTTTATATGTCCCACAATTTTGAAGATTATCTTTTTAACGCAGACTCAGCCATAGATTTTTTCAACAAACTAACTGTTGACCACAAAAGACTCGACCTGAACCTTGGTACTCATGCAACAGGTGAACTTACCGGTCTGCTTGGACTCAATAACTATGCATTCAACAATGTACACAAATGGTTCGATTACTGGCTGAAGGGAATTGACACAGGGATAATTCCTGCTGAGAAGAAAAGTGCAGTTATTACAATGCAGGAAAAAAATAATCTTGGAAGAACCACTTATGACACAGCAAGTCTGAAGAAATCTTCAGGCGAATATACATGGCCGGCAAATACAATAACTGAAAGCTCTTTTTATCTTTCACCAAGAGGTCTGTTCTCAAATGGAAGTCTGCAGGGCTCTATCAGCACAAAGAATACAACTAATAATTACTGGTCAGGTCTGCTTTCCGGTGCTACAGCAGGTGCTGCCATTATACCTATTCTAGAACAGTTTGGTGTCGAGCTTTGTACAAATATGCTTTTTCTTAACAGAGCTGAATCTGTTGCATGGGAATCATCTGTATTCTCATCAGCACGTAAAATACGAGGACAATCAGAGGCGAAATTACGTCTCTCTCTTTCCGGTTCAAAGGGTCAGGTTATAGTTTACCTTTATGATGTTGACAAGTGGGGCAAGGCTGTCTTTATCACTCACGGAGCATACACTTTCTGGGATGCTGTTCCGGGAAATGCTTTTGATGTAACAGTTCCGATCTTGTCTACTGCGTATGATATTCCCGCAGGTCATCATCTTGCAATGGTAATTGACTCAAGCGATATAATGTATGGAAAACCAACACTTGCTCCATATACAATAAAAGTTCACTATAGTTCATCTAAACAGAATATTCTCACTGTTCCTTTTGATAAATAAACTCCATCTGAAAAATAATCTCTTTATACAGAAAACCTCCCGATGCGGGAGGTTTTTTTATTACATGAAAATTTTAATTATAGCATTGAACTTAAAAACAAATCTTCAGGTTAACAACATGTCAAAATCAATGATTCATGAAGTTTCCTTAAATATATTTGAGAGAACACAATGTAAGAGTTCTCACTATCAGATTTAATAATGCTTAACAAGCACCACCTGGTTCCCTGTTTCATTAAATTTTACATCATCAAAAACACCCGAAGCCATGAGAATTCCCCGTCCGTGGGAAAGCATCTCTTCATTTGCTTCATCTCCTCTTTTTAAAACTTCATGATGATTAAAACCCTTACCCTGATCTGTGATGCTGAACTCAGCCATATTTTGAGTTATGCTGTATTCTATTTCAACCCTGCGCTGATTAAATTTCTCGTCTTTTTGTTTCATTGATAGTATTTTAAAATAATTATCATTCAATAGGGCTTCTGATTTATCCTCAAAAGATATTTCAAAATTGCCATGTTCGATGGCATTTATAATTATCTCTCTAAGAGCTATTCTTACAAGATTTACATCTTTGTATTCCATAAAACAGATCAGATTTCTAGTAATCCTATGACTGATCTCTTCAACTGTTGTCAGCTGATTACCAATACTGAAAAGAGATTTTTCCTTTCTGAAAAACTTCAGCAAAGCGTCTTCGGTCATTCGGGATATTTTCCCTATTATTTCATTGCTCCCTTCGATATTAATATATTCAAGCCTGACATTGAAATCGACAACATCCATCGTAGCGGGCATAGTATAGTTAATCTTGAAAGATACCGGCTTACGGTGTTCTTCAAGTTCTTTAAATTTTTCGGAAATATACTTATACTCTACTGATCCTCCATCAGAGCTTCTCTCTACAAATTCAAAAAATGTGGACCCCAGAATTTGATCAGATAATAAACCAAGTTTAGACCGCAATGCATTATTAACAGTTTTAAAACAGAAATTTTCATCAAGAGTAAATATTACATCGTTGGCCCCTTCAACTAAGATACGGTATTTCTCCTCTGAAAGGCTTATCTTCTGGTTTGCCAGATTTAAATCTGAAATTTTTTCCTCTAAATAAAAATTTAAATTTTCAACGGTTTTGTATATATAGAGAAAGCGATTTGAAAGAACAACGGCAATACCAACTATAAGAAAAAAGAAACCGTACCTTGACACAGATAGCCCCAAATCCAGATATATAGCATCAAATATATCAAAAAACATACAGCAAACAACAACAAACACTCCTATCAGAAGGTTGCCTGGTACAGAGATACCGAGTCCGAAGAGAATTGACTTTATCAGACTCCGTCCCCTTTCTTTAAACCGCTTAACCTGTTTCACATAGCTGAAACCAATAGTGTAGAGAAGATAATAGAGCGTAGGAATTATTGCAGTGATCTGCCATACTCGTAAAATATTTTCCTGAAAAGCCTCTGAAGCAGGTATTGTCAAAAGGATTAACAAAAGATAAAAAGCTGCATAAAACAAAGTTATTTTTTCAATTTTCTTTTTTATAATAAGTCCTGCAAAGGCACCGAAGGTTGGAATAATGGCATAAAGAACTACTAATTCACCTGTTATTGCAATATTACTGTAAGGTATAATTGAATATACAATATGTGTCCGGAAAAAAATGTAGAGAAAAAATTCTACACTCACAAGTCCGAAGAACAGATTGTAAAGCTCCTTCGGGTTACTAATATATAAAAGAATATGATACAGCCCCATTATAAAATAGACAAAGATCAGCATCATAGTAATTATCTCTGAGGCTTTTGCTGCGATTTTTTCATTTTCATCAATATAAACCGGGTAAAGGCTTAATCCGTTTTCATTATCAGTGGGATCTCCAATAATTCTAAAAGCAAGTATATTCTCCCCTTTTTTCAGGAGCTCTCCATCAAAAAATATTTGTATATGCCGTATATTTCTTTTCCTGGTGACGTATCCATCATCATTGAGATAAACTTCGCGTTTTATCAGATTGCCGTTTAAATAGACCTCCCAGTTATTTCCTAAGCGATGTATGTATAATCCGGGGGAAATATATTTATTCTGATTATTAAAAGGGATTATTAACGTGAAGTTTTGAGCTCTGTGCGGATGGAAAGAAAACAAAGATCCCTTCGGCATATCAGGTAACGATTGATCAGTAATTCTGATTTTATTTCTTAAAGGATCAGCATTAAGTTTTTTCCATGATGAATCAAATTCTTTAATTTTAGTCCAATCGACTTCAAAGCCCTTTTTAAGATACATCTCTTTATCAAGAAGCTGTATCTCCTCCCCTGCTGCCGAAGTAACAGCTAATAAAATTAATAGTATCATTAGAGCTTTCAAAAAATTCTACCTCACAACTAATATAATACAATTTTTAAAGTGGAGTCAATTTTTTATAAAGCTTGGTAGAAACTGATCATTTTATTCTCTCACAGATTGCACTAATGACAGAATGTTTTCTTCACTATTTTTTCAGCATTAATCATTATAGCAGGTTACGCTTGAATTAAACCTTTTTATTTTACCATATGTCATTCCCATGTATAAGGAAATAAATGGTTTATATCAAATTTGTTTTAACTTGAAAATGGATCTCCCCCTTTCGCAGAGATTACATAATGGTTTAATCCTTTTGTAAACTGCTATAGTCTTATTAAAGAGCAAAAATTATTGACTTATCCGATTATAGCAGTTTTATTAAGATCAGGTTTATTTGTAATTTTTTCATCTTATAAAATTTAAATTAATGAAATGAGCTTCAGCAATTTCATTAATGGTTTTGAGTTTCATCGGATGGAAAAATAACCTATTAAATTTTAATGCAGCTGCTCGAAACAAAGGAGATACTTTATGGAAAGAATTGAATGGGATCATAAATATGATATCGGTGTTGATGCAATAGATAACCAGCATCGTTTTTTTCTTTCTTTAATAAATAGAATAAGAACGCATTTAAACAATGTTGATGATAAATCGCATAGAGCTCAGCTGCTTGGTGAAATACAAAAATATGCCGAATTCCACTTTCTCTCAGAGCCGAATATAGCACGAGAAATGGGGATCTTTAATGTAGATGAACATTTAGAACGTCATAGAGAATTGCTCATTGAACTGGAGAGACATATTCATAAACTTAAAAAAAACGAATATAATGACGAGCAGTTTTTCACTTTTATTATAGAGTGGTTTTTCGGGCATACATATTTAGAGGATAGAGAACTTTTCAGGAAAAAATAATTGCAGATCTCTTCTCTGGATTTTTCGATATAAATAATATGTGTCGGATGAACAGTATCACATCTAACATCCCGTTTTTAAATATATTAATTCCTTGTAAGAATTAACAACTTCAGGTTTTTAAATAATAGTGTAGACGGATTTTCAGCTGCATGTCCAACTAAATTATTAAACCAAAGGCAGGTTACAGTTGTTCAAATTTATTAGTCTATCAAAAACAAAATTATTCACTGTGCTGATTATAGTCTCTTTATTTTCATCTGTTTATGCAGACTACTATAATATTTTGATTGATGACTCTGAGATAAATCCAACAGCTCTTCCAGATAAAGATCTCGTCATTCTACCTGAGCAGTACCTTAGTACAAATACAAATGCAGTTTCAGATAATTCAACGAACAAAACAATTTCTGAAAAACATTTTTACGACAGAATTGCATTTCAAGCACTAAGCGGAACCGCAATAACAGGTTTAGGCTTTGGAACCGGATACTTAATAGCGCAAGCAGCACATCGCGCCAGCACAAGCGGTGATGATGGAGAATCAGGAATAGCTGCAGTACCAGCCTTTGCTATTACACCCTTTCTAGTCGGATTGAGTACTTATTATATAGGAAAAAGTTTTGAAACGGAATCAGGATCATGGGGGGGATCAATTGGAGGAGCATATTTAGGTTTTATTGGAGGATTTTCTGCTGCCGTTGTAGTATCTGCTGCAACATCTAAAGATGGAACATATAATACATCAACACCCTATGTTGTAATACCCTGGATTCTAATGGCAGCAGGAACAGTCTCGGGAAGTATAATTGGTTATGAGATTACCAGAGTTGAAACTAATAATGGTGAAATTGTATCAGCCAATGGGAAGTTTAATATCCCTATTCCGTTCATATTAATTAAAACTAAATCCGATTTTTATGGAAAGACTATTACAGAGAACTTTATTTATGTTAATCTCTTTTCAAATTCATTCTAGCAAAACTTATTAAGATTCATCTTCGTTTTAATTGTGAAATTGCAAAAGATTAAGTGTTATTCCGCCCTACTTATTTCTTCCATGCGTAGATCACAACACTCTTCGGGAAGAAATAATTTACAAAAATTTCCATCTTACGCATAAACTTTGAGAAGAGTCCCAGTGTTAAAAACTTGTGATAGCCTTCAGTAAAGGGATGCTCCGCGTTGTTCAGACCCACAACACAGCGTATGATCCACCATATTGTATGGAATGAATGTTTAAATCCGACAGCATAAACCTCGAGTCCGTTTTTCCGCATTATATCTGCAAGTTCTGACGGAAAATATTTTCGAACATGTCCACCCGGTGATGTAAAGTATTCATGAGTAAGAGTATCATATATTATCTCGCTGAAAAAAGTCGGCACTGTAATTGCAATCCTTCCATTCTTCTTCAGCACTCTTGCAAGTTCGGAACAGGCTTTGAAATCATCATCTACATGTTCCATAACCTCTGAGCATATAATACGGTCAAAAGTACCCTCTTTAAACGGAAGATTAAGTGCATCGCCAACATGAGTTATAAAACCTGCACCGGCTGGTGATCCGCCGCTCTGCTTCATACTTGCAAGGGTGTACCTCGTTTTTAAAAGTGAATCCAGATCAAGGTCCATGCAGAAGACTGATGCACCGCGTCTCATAAATTCGATAGAGTGCCTGCCAAGCCCGCAGCCGGCATCAAGAACCACATTCCCGTTCTGAACTGCCAGCCTGTCAAAATCAACTGTGAGCATCAATGACCCCCTTATACATCACTTCCATCTCCCGTGCCGCGTTTTCCCATGTAAATACTTCTTTAATTCTTTTACGAGCGGCCTTCCCCATCTTCTCCCTTTCTTCGGGATTATCAATGAAAAAGTCTATCGCCTCGGCAAGTGCATATGGATCTCTCGATTTTACCACATAACCGGTCTTCATATGCTCACCCACAACCTCAGGGAGAGCTCCTCCATCTGATGAAATGAGAGGGAGCTCGCACGCCATAGCCTCGGCAGCAGGGAAACCGAATCCTTCATAAATCGAAGGTGAAACAGCAATCTGATGCTGAGAATAAAGCTCAATAAGTTTATCTCCGGGAATTTTTCCGGTAAAGTGCACTCTATCGTTAATTCCGAAATTATCAATCCATTTTGTAACATAACGCCTGTTTGGCGCACCGCCATCCACAACAGTTAAATGCACTTTATTTTTTGTAAGAGTAAGCGCCTTCAGCAGATAAACAACGCCTTTCTTTCTGTCCTCAACATTACCCACGAATATAATACTGTTCTCTTTTTTCTTTACTCCGGGAAGAGGCCTGAAAATCGTTGTGTCCAGACCGTTGTAAACAACACTCATTTTTTCACGTTTAACGCCGAATGCCTTTGCAATCTCGATTGCAGCATCGTGAGATACTGTTAAAATATGATCCATCCGTCTTGCGACAAATCCCTGCATAATCAGCGGATAATAAAGAACCCTTTTAATCTTTAAAAGGAAGTCCGATGGATATTCAAACCATGTAGTCCTGTCAATTGATAGAGGATGATGTATTGTTGAGATGAATGGAATACCGAAATTTTTTATAAGAAGGAATCCGTATCCCAGACTTTGATTGTCATGTATTATGTCAAATTTGTGAGTTTTGAGAAGTTCTTTCAGTTTAAAATACGCCCTGAAAGAGAATGTCTCTATCTCGGGGAATATTCCAAGTTTTGACGCAACAAATTCATAGAAGTTCAGAGGCTTCAGTGTTGCGAAGGGCTTGTGGGGCTTTATATAATCCGTTTTATTATTGAAATAATTATGGTTGCTGATGTAGTGAATATGAACTCCATCCATTGGAGGAAAGTATGGAGGTCCCTGTATTACATGAACTTCATGTCCCAGCTTCACCAGTTCACGGGCAATATACATTGTATAAATTCCCTGCCCGCCGCAGTATGGATTGCCGCGATATGTAAGAAGACAGATTTTCATGCTCTGCTCCTGTATTCCTTTATAACATCTTTATAAACTTCAAGTGTATTCTTTGCTGCTACCGTCCATGAAAAATTTTCAACGACCCATTTTCTTCCGTTTTTTCCCATCTTCTCACGAAGCTTTTTATTTTTCAGAAGTTTCATAATCGCGTCTTTAAGCGCAACCGGATCCTGTGAAGGAACAAGTATACCGCAATCGGGCGAGACAACCTCTTTAAGTGAACCGGAGGTTGTAACTACCACGGGAGTCTGGCACGACATGGCTTCAACAGCCGGAAGACCGAATCCTTCAAAGAGCGATGACATAACAAGTATTGTCTTTCTGCTGTATATACTTACAAGCTGTTCGTAGCTCAGTTTACCAGTAAATTTTATTCTGTGCCCCAGATTGTATTTCTTTATAAGATCTCCCGCTGTCATTTTCTTCGGGGGACCATCATCTACTATTGTCAGTGTAACATATTCAGGAAGCAGCGTCATCGCCTCAAAGAGATAGACAAGTCCCTTCTTGGTATCTTCAGTATTCCCGACAAAGAGAAGAGCATTCTCCTCTCTGGGCTCGCCTGTGTTCTGGAACATCTCTACATCCATACCGTTATAGACAACTGAGACTCTCTCCTTCTTAACCCTGAAGGCCTTCTTCAGTTCATCAACTCCCTCTTTGAAGGATGTGATGACCCTATCAACTCTTCGTATAACAAATCCCTGCATAACAAGCGGATAAAAAAGAATCGTTGTCGTCTTATCCCAGAAGCCCCAGTTGCGGCTCAGATCGGCTTCACGGTCCTTAGTAAGAGGATGATGCACCGTGGTAACTATCGGTATACCATAACCCTTCATTGCAACAGTTGCCCATCCCAGAGACTGGATATCATGTATCAGATCATATTTTTTTCGCTGCAGAATTTTCTCCAGTGCAAAAAACGCCCTGAAGCTGAAGGTCTCCATCTCGGGAAACATATGAAGACGTGTAAGAATGTAATCCAGAAAGTTCCATGGAGAGAATAATCTTATAAGCTTTTCGTAGGGAATGTCCTTTGTTTTAATAGACCATATATTCAGATTTTCAATTTTATGAACAGTGGCCCATGCTTCAAGCGGATCGGGATATGGAGGCCCCACCATTACGTCAACTATCACACCGAGCTTTGCAAGCTCTCTGGATAGATTATAAATATATATCCCCTGCCCGCCGCAATAGGGATTACCTCTGTAACCAAGAATTAAAACTCTCATTATATCTGCGTTATACGTACTACTTTTTATTTGGCAAAAGAGTTGATCTGGATGTGATAATAGCCATGCCTACCCAGAAAACAGCTCCCAGTACAACTGCTGAGATTATAAGAGCCGGAAGCGCGAGTGCCCAGAAGCTTCTTACGTAAACTCCATAAATCATCAGAGCAGCAAGTGCCGCAGTGATAAGGCAGAGTAAAACCGCCTTAATCTTTGAATTATCTTTTTTTTCAACAATTTCAGGCATTGGAGGTACCACCTTTATAGTCAATATTATCCATCCTATCCAGAAGCCTGTGCAGAGCACAAAGATTGCCACGGCTGCAAGAGGTATCGAAACTGAATAGAAAGTCATAGTGCTGATTTCATTAAGATTAACAGCATTGAAAACTGAAAAGTCATGATAGTTTAAAACGAAGATTGAGAATATACTCAATCCAAAAAGAGCCGCAGACAGAAGAACCGCCAGAAAGCCCCAGATTTTTGCTCTAGGCATAATATTGCCCCGTTTTATGTGATTTTAAACAACATAGACATGCTATTTTTACAAATTCAGATGTCAACTTTATAATTTTCACAGCTTTTATAACTTCCGGAGCAGTACTCTTTTTTTCTAACGATTCCAAAACGGTGCCAAAATTGCTCTTTTGCGCAGAGGATAAAAAATACCTTAGAATTTTAAGAAGTAATATTTTTTTAAAAAAATATATATTTAATCCATTGACTTTATGAGGGAGGATTATTTATGAGTAATTCATTCTGCATTAAGTGCATATTTCTCTAAAATCCGGTTATTGGGATTAATATGTTCAAAATAAAATGATTAATCGCATATTTAAATTAAATATTTCATATATGTCTGACGATAACTAATAAAGAGATACAATTAAATAAAATGGTCACGAGAATGAAAATAACAACTGAGATGAAGGATAACTTTGTACTTATTCATGTCAAAGGTACGCTATCCATCGAAAATATATCCCCCTTTGAAACTCTGCTGAACAAGTATGTTGATGAAAAATTACATATACTTATTGATCTTGCAGAGATGACATTTATAGACAGCTCATCTCTTGGGATAATAGTTGTTTATTATACAAAATCTGAAAAGAACAGCAAACATTTCTCACTGATAAATATAAACGGCGATATTATGCAGATGTTTAAAATTACCGGTCTTGATAAAAGAATAAAAATTTTTGATGACCTCGATTCAGCCGTTAAAAACCTCGATTTCAGCAAATAACCATACAGGAACCTGACCAGTGAAAATTCTTGTTTTTCTCGGAAATCCCGGTACAAAATACAGCCGTACCAGACATAATATCGGATTTATGGCGGGAGAGAAATTCGCTGAGCTCAACAATATCAAAATAAACAAAAAGAATTTTCTATCAGAAACAGGCACCGGTAAAATCGAAGGAACGGATGTTCTTCTTCTTTTTCCTCAGACTTTTATGAATGAAAGCGGAAAAGCTGTTAAAAAAGCAATGGATTTCTACGGAGAGAAACACTCCAGTCTCATTGTATTTCACGATGAACTTGAACTGAAATTCGGCGATGTAAAAACAAAATTTGCCGGAGGACACAAAGGGCACAACGGAATCAGATCAATCATAACTGAAACCGGCAGTGCAGATTTTCACCGCATTCGTTTCGGAATAGGCCGTCCGGAGAATGAAGCTATGTCGGTATCAGACCATGTACTTTCAAGATTCTCTCCTGAAGAAGCAGCCGAAATTGAAAACATGATGCCTGAAGTTATGAAAATGCTCCATACTTTTCTTAGCGAATAATAATTTTACCAACCCCTCGTTGTTTCCCCTTGTTTTTAATCTATCCCTTCATCCTTATAATTTTAATAAAAAATGCTCTATAAATACAATTTTTTTTTGCTTCATATTACTACTTAATATATCTATTTCTATATATTCACTTAACTGAATTTATCCTGATTGTGATAAAGGATAGATTCCTACCTGCTGGAAATCTGTCCTGAATAGTGAATGTAAGTGTAATGTCCAAACGATCAAAAAAAGGAAAATTTGATATTATGAATTTAAGCCGGTTTTTATTTTCAATAACAAGAGGAGCAAAACACCCCCGGTATTCTGAATATGATTACAGAAAAATTGTTGTTATTAATACTTTCCTTCTATTAGCCATGGTAACCCTTTTTGTTATGGGTCTGCATATTCTTATTCATGAAAACCTGTTTTATTCCGCATGCGTTAATTTCCTAACAGTTATATCAATTATAATTTTTATGATATATTTCAGATTATCTGCAGATTTTCTTTTTTATAAAATTGTTTTAACAGTAATTTCCGGAAGCTTTATGATTTATCTTGTTGCCACCGGAGGTATTGAAAATACCGGTCCTCTCTGGACATATATACTCCCCATTCTTTCATACTTTCTTCTTGGTCATAAAAAAGCTACAACTGCAATTATAATTATACTGTTACTATATATAATTATACTCTTTGTACCAGGAATCCCCTTTGTTATTACAGCCTATCCGCTTTACTACAAAGTCAGATTTATACTTACAACGATTTTTGTTTCAATAGTGGCCTATTCTCAGGAATACGGCCGTTTTAAGGCCTTTGAAAAACAGATAATTCTTATAAACAAGCTCAAGTCTGCTAATGATGAAATTAAAGAATTAAAAGATCTTATACCTATCTGTGCCAATTGTAAAAAGGTAAGAAATGACAAAGGCTACTGGGAACAGGTTGATTCTTATCTTCAAAAACGGGCAAAGATTTCCTTCACACACAGTATATGCAAAGAATGCTCAGATAAACTATATGGCGGAGAAAACTGGTATAAAAAGAAGTAATGTGAATGGTAATTTTCATGAAAAATCAATTAATAAAAGTTATGTTAATTCGCTAATCATTCACTCTTTTAAAAATAAAAATCCTCTTGATTTAATCTTCTGAATTTATTACTATATAAAAAATTACTGATAATGCAGTATTACTCTATTAAATAAAAGGTGAATTCAGAGAATTTGCCTGTGATAATTCCACTCTTTTAAAAACGAGTAACATTTCGTTTGTATAGGTAACTTAAAAAAGGCTGTCTTTCTGAATATATTTTAAAATATGAAGCTCCACTTAATCCGGAGCTCATTTTAACCGGAGGAATAATGTTTCTAAGATTGTTAATATCGCTGATAATAGGGATTGTTGCCGGGAGGGTTTTCCATCTTTTCTTTTTTTTCTTTCACAGTTACTTTCTCTCAATACTTATTGGAATTCTTGCATACTATCTATCATACAGATCTCTTAAATACCTTGTCACCAGAAAGGGGGCGCAGGTAATTGTAAATGACCCATTCAAGGCTGTTGCCAGTGAAAAGGCTGTACGGGAAGGGATGGAGAAACTGAAAAGTTTACGAAGCAACACCCGGATGATTGCAGATAATGCCGTGGCATCAAAAGTTGTAGATATATGCAAAACCGGAACCGAGATATTTGACTATCTTGGAAAAAATCCCGGAGACATCTCCAAGGCGAGACAGTTCATCAACTATTACCTCGACGCAACAGAGAAGATCGTAAATCAGTATGTCGAACTCTCGGCAAGAAAAGATAAAACCAAAGAGATAGAGGACTCTCTGAAAAGAGTGGAAACCATGCTCGATTCAATTAAAGAAACATACACCAAGCAGCTGCACAATCTCCTTGAGGATGATCTTCTTGATCTGAACACCGAGATAACAGTTCTTGAAAAGACAATGAAATTTGAAGCGTAATAATTTATAACATCGGAGGACACAATGGAAGGAGCAGCAGTACAGGAATTAAAAAAAGAACCGTCACTAAACGATCTTACAGGTGATCAGAAAAAGAAGGTTGAGCAGATTATGGCTCAGATAGATGTAAATGACTCGCAAAGTATTATTCAGTATGGAGTTGGCGCGCAGACAAACATTTCGAATTTTGCCGACAGTGTACTCGACCAGGTTAAGGCAAAGGACGCTGGAGAGGTCGGTTCGGTGCTTACTGATCTGATGCTCACTGTCAAGAAAATCGATGTTGATTCTCTTTCCGGGGAAAGTATGATGTCAAAGATTCCTCTGCTTGGAAATCTTTTTGCCGGTGCTAAAAAATTTATCGCTCAGTACCAGTCTATAGAAAGTCACATTGAAGAGATAACAGATGAGATGACCAAGGCGAGAATGCAGCTTCTGAAAGATGTCACTCTACTTGATGCACTATATGAAAAAAACAAAGAGTATCTAGGAGAACTTGATGTCTTTATACTCGCAGGCGGATTAAAGCTTAAAGAGCTTCAGGAGAAGACTCTCCCCGAGCTTAAAGCAAAGGCCGATGCATCGCAGGATACACTTGACGCGCAGAAGGTTCAGGATCTCTCGCAGATGATAAACAGATTCGAAAAGAAAATTTATGACCTGAAACTGAGCCGGATGATCGCAATCCAGACACTTCCGCAGGTGAGACTTATTCAGAACAACGATCAGCTGCTTGTGGAAAAAATTCAGAGTTCAATACTCAACACAATTCCGCTCTGGAAAAATCAGGTCGTTATAGCCATAAGTCTTTTCAGACAGAAAAAAGCTCTCGAGCTTCAGAAAGAGGTTTCTCAAACAACAAATGATCTCCTTACAAAAAATTCCGAACTGCTCAAAACAAGCAGCATAGAAGTTGCAAAGGAATCTGAAAAAGGAATTGTTGAGATCGAAACTCTGAAAAAGGTTCATGACAACCTCATTTCAACCATTGACGAAACACTGAAAATTCAGGCAGATGGAAAAACAAAACGTGCCCAGGCCGAAGTTGAGATTCAGAAACTTGAGGAAGAATTGAAGAAGAAACTTGCACAGGTTAAGGATTCCGGATCAACTTTGAAACTGTAGAGTAAACAAGTCATCCTAGCGAACATTTTTTTTACTTTGTCATTCCGGTTTTGCAGTTTCCGTTCATGCAAATACCGGAATCTCATAGTAAAATCTATTGTATGAGATACCGGCATTCCGTTTCACTGCAGCCGGCATGACAAAGATTTTACATTGTGTAAAATTATAGTTTTCAGTCATTCTTATCTTCATCAGGAGAAAAAAATGAAAGTTCTCGTCCCCCTTGCTGAAGGATTTGAAGAAATTGAAGCAATTACCGTGATAGACATTCTCAGACGCGCCGGAATAGATACGGTTACTGCTTCACTTAAAAATAATCCGGTAACAGGATCTCACAGAATCTCCGTAACTACCGACATAGAACTTAATGATAATGAGAATTTCGATGCCATCATACTTCCTGGAGGAATGCCCGGAAGCACCAACTTAAAAAATGATCGTCGAATTATAAACTTAATTAAAATGATAAATAAAGCTGGCGGTTTAACAGCAGCAATTTGTGCCGCACCAATAGTTCTTTCTGAAGCAGGTGTATTAAAAGAAAAGAAATTCACATGTTTTCCCGGATATGAAAAGGAAATTACCGACGGAATTCATATCAACGAAAAGGTTGTCATTGATGGATCTATCATTACCGGTATTGGAGCCGGATCTGCGGTTTTATTTGCCCTGGCTATAGTGGAATTTCTGAAAGACAAAGAAACAGCGCGTAAAATCAAGGAACAGATAATCTCATTCTGGTAAACTATACCAAATTAGAGCAAACACGACTCAATTTTAAAATATAATCTTGACATATATCAACCTTCATTATATCAAAGTACAAAAGTGTTCAGAAAACATATACTTTTTAAAAATAATACAATAGAAAATAGAAAATATGGGAATAAATCCTTTTAAAGAATCCAATCTTAATGATCTGCAGCAGAATATCACTGATTTTCTGGTGGATCACTTTGTGGACAAAAAACATAGAGTTAGAACTCTATGGAAGAATATTAATAAAAAAGGGAATGAACGTATTACAATTATGTTCATTCCTCACACAGAAAAGAAAATAGTAAACTTTCATATATCGATTTTTACAATCTCCACAATTGCCTCCTTTATATTTATCACAGTAATCGTAACCTCTGTATTGATAATAAACCATTCTTCTACAGTAAAGGAAGTATCAATTCTCAAAAGAGATGGAACCGATTCTAAAGTTCAGATAAAAATCTACAAAGAAGAAATAAATAAACTTTACGATATATTTCAGAAATTCAAACCTGAATTAACTTATCTCTACTCTCTAACTCCTGACAGCAACATAGATTCTCTCTGGGCAAAGGGTGGAGAGAATAATCCGAATCCAACTGCCGAGCAGACAGATAATGATCCGAATGTCCCGTCAATTGAACTTCTTAATATACAGGAAGTTAAGCATGAACTTGAAACAACTAAAGATGTTGTTGGAAAAATAAAAAGCTTTCTAAACTACAGAAAAAAGATTATAGAAAATACTCCATCCATATGGCCCGTGGAGGGATACATCGTATCAAGATACGGATATAGAAACTCACCCTATTCATTTGAAACTGAATTCCACGATGGAATCGATATAGAAACTTTCCCATGTTCAGAGATAAAATCAACAGCTCCCGGAAACGTCAGTGAAATAAGATGGGACCCGGCTCTTGGACTTACGGTTTCCATTCGTCACAAATACGGATTTATAACTTCCTACAGTCATTGTCAGAGAGTATCAGTTGAAGTGGGACAGAAAGTACTTAAGGGCGAAGTTATCGGGTACGCCGGTAAAACCGGTAAAACCACAGAGTATACATGCTTCTATCAGGTAAAAATTGGTACTGAATTTGTCGACCCGATGCCTTATTTAAACAGAATATCGAGATAACGCTTCGACTCCGCTCACCCACCATTTGACAGACTCAGTGAACGCATATATTCCATTAAACAATCAGTACCAGAATACTTAAAAATCCTCCGGCCATTGGCCACCCCCTTTATAAGGGGGATGTTTAGCCAGGCGAAACGGGGGGATTTTAGTTTTATTTAACGAAATGTCTTTTACTAAACTTCAATATAATATACACCAGCAAAAAAAAGACCGGATTTACCGGTCTTTTTCTATTTATATCATGAAGTGATTCCCTTGGCCACTGAGCGGAAATGAAGGATTATATCCTAAAAGTCATCTTCACTTCTGCTAGATGTAAGAAGTTCATCAGGAACATCCTCAATTTTATCTCCGATCTTGACTGCGATTCTATTTGAAACAAGTCCCGGAGTGCATTTATATTTCTTTCTTCCGCCGATTGTAAGGATCATGTCATCGCCTACTCTTGTGTCAGGAAGCTTCAATACATCTCCAGGCCGCAACTCGAGAACTTCCTGAACAGTAACCTTAGCGCTTCCGATCTGTGCAACGATAGGTAGAGATACATTTTCAAGTCGTCCCTGAATGATGGAGAGGTTTTCGTCAGTTGCACCTTTCCTGATACTTGAGTACATATACTGAGCGGAAAGTTTTGAAATTATCGGTTCAATGGAGATATAAGGAATACAAAGATTTGTCATCCCCTCAACTTCTCCTACTTTTGTTTCCAGTGTTATTAAAACAACCATGTCATTAGGGGGAACTATCTGTGCAAACTGCGGATTAGTTTCAATATTTCCAAGTCTGGGACGAAGATCTATTACGTTAGACCATGCTTCACGGAGATTACCGAGAATTCTTACGATGATTCCCTCCATTACTGAAAGTTCGATATCGGTAAGTTCACGGCTTATTTTCGTCGCCTCTCCAAGTCCTCCGAAGAGCTTATCTATAATTGTAAATGTAATAGAAGGGTCAATTTCAAGTACAGCTGATCCCTTCAGCGGATCCATATTGATTACAGCAAGTGTTGTGGGATTCGGGATAGATCTTATGAACTCCTCATAAGTCAGCTGGTCAACAGAAGCAACGTGAACCCCCACAAGGGCACGGAGCTGTGCAGATAGTGCTGTTGTAGTTAAACGGGCGAATGTTTCATGCATCATCTGAAGAGTTCGTATATGATCCTTTGAGAACTTGTCAGGTCTCCGGAAGTCATATATTTTGACTTTTTTCTGCTCTTTAACTGCAGTATAATCTGTAGTATCCACCTCGCCCGTGGATATGGCGGTCAACAGGGCATCAATCTCATCCTGTGATAATATCTCTGTCATTTTTTTTCACCCTTCATAACACTTGCTTCAAGACCTGAAACAAGCCATAGATAATCCCCTTCATTGTTCTTTTCCAGTCTGTACACATATTTAAATTTTTTCGGTCTTATCATGCTGTTTCTTGAAGCATCCACTGTAACATAGGATACAAGACCGGTATTATCAATCTCCTCATTTATTATTCTATAATCAAGAAGATAATCATTTTTCCGGTTAACAAGAAATCTTAAAAAATCTTTTTCTATCATTTTTTTATCATAATCATCCGCCAGATCATATTTTCTGGAGAAATCGGGATATGAATGAATAAATTTATCGGTATCGATATATTTAATCGATCTTTCCCACTGATTTTCTTTTTCAGCGCTTAAAAGAAGAAGTATAACTTCGGCAGGAGTGAGCTTTACTCCCCCCGCCTCCTTTGCCTGAAACGGCATATAAGTCTTATCATTTATAACTTTAAATGATAACTCATTGCTGCTTATTATAACTTTATTTTCTTCAGCAGCATCTCCGATAAAAGGGAAAAAGTGAAGTCTCAACCTGTAGTTTTTATCAGGCTCAAAATTATATATTCTTTTAAGATTCTGAGAATGCATAAAGGTCTCACCTGCGGCGAGTTTTACTTCTCTTTTATTCATCCAGGAGATAGTCTCTTTGCTTTCTTTACCGTTTATAATATATGGCACAATCAGTTCAGCGTTTTTCCCCTTCATATCAAATACTACAGGCTTAAATGTTGTATAATCTGCATTATCCCCTCGGGCCTTGTCGAAAATATCAGATCTTTTCGGAGAATCATATATAAAAAATGAAATTTCATCATCAGTTACGTTTTTTATCTGAATATTCAGCATAATGTCTTCGCTGTTATGGAATTTCTGCTTTTCAAGATGAAGATTTACACTGAAACTATAAGTCTCCCTGCAGTCGGAATTATTTGACAGCAGGATAACCGCGCAGATCAGTGTTGTAAAAATGTAATAAACTCTTCTCATTTCAGATTATAACCAGTTTTATTTTAGGATTTTCTTCTCATATATTTATCGACATAATCACTTTTTTTTCGTATAAAATTTCGGAATTTAGGGTGGAGTTTGGCGCAAAGATGGATTTTCCAGAATAAAGTTATTCTTAAGTAAGTGCATAAAATTCTATCAACCAACTCATTAAATAAAAAACAGCATAGTATTGCTGATATATCTGCAATACTATGTGAGGTTATTCCGTGTTTTGCATTTACTGCAGTATTACGGCTTTTTAATCAGCCGGGAAATCTCTCCATCTCTGGGGAAGCGTTGTTCATTATTGTTCAGCTTGGAATAGATAATTTTACCGTCACAGGAGACATCAAAGATTCCGCCGCTCCCCTTAATAAGTTCAATTTCCGAATCAGGAAAATCTGATTTTATCTCTGCCTCCACCCGGGAAGCCTGAGGATAAAAATTTCACGCTGCGCAGTATTTGATTGTAATTTTCATAAGATTGCTCACTTTTCATATATATTTTGAGACAATGAATATTTGCCAAAATCCCGTCTTTAATTAATATTAATATACTTTGTCATAGAGATCAACTCTATCCGGTAATAAACTTAGTACTTAATAAAAATAAAACTTCAATGCGGTTTATACTGGAAACAGGAGTTGTGACTGTTTTGATCGGCAATATATAAATGCATAGTCAACGGAATTGATTATTCTAACAAATCCTTCAATTGTTTCATACACCAGCCTCTTATCGTCTAGTGTATGAAATTTGCCATAAGCTAGATATCTACAATCTGATAAAATAAATTGTTTGATTATCTTCTTTAAATAGCACAATATACCAGCTACTTAATTATTATAGGGTTGTAAACGAACAGATAGGGCCGAAATATGTTCCTTGAGAATTTGCGTATATCGCACAGAAATAATAAGTTGTCCCTGAAATAAGCCCAGTAATCGACTGTGAGTATGCTACAGCCACAACACCCGAGCCCAGAGACGATCCTCCTGCGGCAGGCGCCCTCGTACCAAAGGAATCGTTTCCTGTTCCTAGTGGGATAGTAGAATAGCGAAACCAGCCGGTCGCAGCATAACCGTTAGGATTCCCCTCTCCATGAAGCGTGACTGATGTTGAAGTGAGTGCAGTCACATATGTTGTGGAGCCAGCAGCTCCAAGCGGATCATTTTTATCTTCCTGCGTATATTCACAGTTAAACAATGATAGCGTACTTAAAAATATTACTGCTAATAAAAATTTTTTAGCCATTATTTTCTCCCTTTTAATAAACTGATAACCTCGATTTAAGTGAAATCTTGATTAAGTCAATTGATTTTGTTTAAAAAATCCCGATTCAAAACTCTGAATTATTAAATCAAAAAACTGTTTCGAATTACAAAGTTTACTATTTTGCCTATTATCTGAAATAGATTTCAATAAAGAGGTATTTGTCAATAAAATTATTGCACAAGATTCAGTGATTTGTCAGTAAATAATCTCCTGTAGCTAAAATGTACATACTTTTATTTTACATCTGACTCGCGGTCTTTTCTGATCCAAAAAAAAAGCTCACCCGAAGGTGAGCCTTTTTAAAATTTTTATCTTCGCAAATTGTGATGAAAAAACTCTTATTTTTCCATTGAATTAAAAACGTATTCAGCAATGTCAAATGTTGTGAGATTTTCTATTTCAAGCTCCAGAGCTCCATCTGAAAGCATTGTGAGACAGAACGGACAGGCAGTACAGATCTTTGTAACGCCGCTTGAGTGAGCGTCTTTTGTTCTGAACTGGTTGATCCTTGTTCCATGATGCTCTTCGATGAACATTCTTGCTCCACCGGCACCGCAGCAGAAACTTGTGTCATGATGTCTGCTCATTTCAACAAACTCTGTGCCAGGTATTGCCTGTATTACACTTCTTGGCTCATCATATATCTCATTGTATCTTCCAAGGAAGCATGAATCATGATATGTAATCTTCTCTTTAAGAGCTTCTTTGAGTTTAATTTTTCCGCTCTTAACAAGTTCTGAAATAACTTCAGTATGATGGAACACTTCAAATTTATGTTCAAGAGGATTACCGTCAGAACCCATACCAACTTTAGCAAAAGCGGCATACTCTTTCTTTAGAACGTTATATCCGTGAGGACATGTGCAGACAATCTTCTTAACACCGTATGATTTGAAAGTCTCAAGGTTCTGTGTAGCAAGAGAATGGAACAGATACTCGTTTCCGCCTCTCATTGCAGCATCACCGCAGCATGCTTCCTCTGCACCAAGAATACCGACTTTAATACCGGCTTTTTTCAGTATGTTAAGGAATGCAATTGCAACCTTCTGATTTCTCTTGTCATAAGATGCGGCACAACCAACAAAAAATACATATTCAACATCAGGATCTTCTGCAATAGTTTTAACTCCAAGATCTTCAGGGAGCCATGCGCCTCTTTCACCGAATGCAAAACCGTACGGATTGTAGTTGGTTTCCATATTCATAAGAGTAGTCTGAAGCTCGGGAGCCATATCCCCTTCCATGAGAACTTTATATCTTCTCATATCAATCATTTTGGGAACGTGCTCAATATTAACAGGACAAGCCTGCATACATGCCGCACAGTTTGTACATGACCAGAATTCATCAGGCTGAACAGATCCTGAACCTTCTGTATTATCGCCGATAAGCGGAAGAGTCTCAAGAGCCGCTTTATCTTCAGCAACCATGAGCTGCGGAATGCGGATATCCATATTATCTTTTACATCATTGATCATCTTTTTAGGAGATAGAGGCTTCTCTGTAAGATACGCCGGGCAGTTATCCTGACATCTTCCGCATCTTGTACATGCGTCTCCATCCATTAACTGTTTCCATGTAAACTCTTCAACCTTGCTTACACCAAAGCTTTCTGCAACTTCAAATACCGCAGGATTGATAACCGGAACCATAAATTTTGTTTTTGAAGATTCATTGTTAAGATTTCCATAATAGATATTCAGAAATGAAACAAAAATATGGCCTATCTTATCTGAAGCAATAAGTCCTATAAAACTGAAGGCAGCGATCATATGCACCCACCAGTTAATATAGTGAGCAACTCTAAGAGCGCCGTCGCTCATTAATGAGAAAGGTAAAGCTAGAACATAACCAAAAGGTGAAGCGAGTTTTTCAAATACAGGGAAACCTGTAATAGCAATCCTCATTGCTTCGTTAAAAAATCCGCCGACAATAATTACCATAATAAGAACAAGCGCGAAGGTATCGATCGCCTTTGTATCAAGTCTTGCCGGTTTAATAAAATATCTTCTATAAATAGCCATACATAGACCAAGAAGAACAACCATTCCGAATACATCGCCAAATAATGACCAGATGATATAAAAATCACCGTGTATAAAATGGTAGTGAAAAAAGAGTCCAGTGAAGTCTTCCTGTACAACAATTATCATTGTAACAGCAAACAGAACAACAAAACCGAAAAATATTGTGGCATGCATTATACCTGCAAATTTTTCTTTGATAACTTTTGCCTGCAGAAAGGCATACTTGATAACGGCCAGAATTCTCTTTTCAGGGAAATCTGTTCTCAGCTCACTTACACCCTGTCTCCAGATCTGTACTTTTTTAACGATGGTGTAGAGAAGGTAAAAAACAGCGGCAAACATGAAAATGTAGACCCCCCATCTCATAAATCCATGCGGTCCGCCGACATTAAAATAAAACTCGCGTGTAACGTCTGAACTGGCCATTCCAAAAGAATCGGCAATACTCATATTGGTCTTCCTCCTAAAAATATCGGTTCTAT
>CAYVCQ010000008.1:0-151216 GCA_964450405.1 uncultured Leptospirales bacterium
GCTCTTGCATCGAAGGGAACTACAGAAATTCGAAGAATTTATCATTCTGACAGAGGATATGAAAAATTAACTGATAAGTTATCCGCCTTAGGTGCCGATATTAAAAGGGTAAAAGGGGGAACTTTCTAATGCTGAGAGGAATATACACAGGCGCGAGCGGAATGCTTGCTCAGGATGCAAAAATGGATGCAATTGCAAACAATCTTGCAAATGTTGATAAAACAGCCTATAAAAAAGATGTAGCTATCTTTAAATCTTTTCCTGAGATGCTGATCCGCAGAATTAACGAAAGCGGCCTGGGTACAACACCTGCAGGTTCATATGATTCAGCTCCGTATGTGGGGAAACTCGGAACAGGAGTTGAAGTGAACGAAGTTTTCACAGACTTTGAGCAGGGATCTCTTCAGAGAACAGAAAACAACTTCGACCTGGCCCTTGAAGGGAAAGGTTTTTTTACCGTAATGACAGAAAGAGGTGAAAGATATTCAAGAGACGGATCTTTTACTTTAAATCAGGACGGCATACTAATGACTCATAACGGAAATCCTGTTATGGGTGAAAACGGAATAATACGGGTTCAGCAGAATAATTTTATAGTAAATGAACGGGGCGAAATTGTTGTAAACGGCGATCTTTCAGCTAATGCGAGAGATGTAGTCAGCATGAACAGCAACAACTGGTCAAATCCCGTTGTAATAGATAAACTCAAACTTGTCGATTTTGAAAACATAAGAGAGATAAAAAAGGAAGGGGACTCTATGTACAGAGAAACCGAGTATTCCGGACCTCCTCTTCCTCCAGGTGAACTGAAAGTTGTACAGGGCTTTCTCGAAAAATCGAACATCAATATCGTCAGAGAGATGGTGGATATGATCGAGGTACAGAGAGCTTATGAAGCCAATCAGAAAACAGTTACATCGCACGATCAGGCATTAGGTAAGCTTATAAATGAAGTAGCACGATAGTATTGAAAAGATAAATTTTTTATTATATGAATAATGAAAAGCAGCAGGAAAATATTTCTGCTGCTTTTTTTATCTTTGAATACTGATAGCATTTACATTTAAAATTACAACTAATCTGTCATTTCGAAGAAGCAATAGCGACTAGGAAATCGGATTCTTACAGTAAATTTTGAGATTTCTCACATGCGTTCGAAATGACAAGGTTTAATTTATTTCAATACATATCAGACAGAGGTCATCCTCCATGGAATCTGTCCCGCGAAATTCGTTAAGAGTAGTTATTATTTTATCGATATACAGCTGAGGTGTTAGATGGCTGTTATCCCTGATTGCCTCCATGAGACCTGATGATTCGAAATCATTTTTATCCGGATCACCGCCGGGAATCCCGAGTTCCAACCTGTTTATGCGCATTCTTCTTGTCTCGGTGAGGCCGTCTGTGTAGATTAAAACTTTCTCTCCCTTTATAAGAGGAACAGTTTCATTGCTGTATCCTCTGCTTTTAGCTTCAAGCTCCAGGTTATTCAGTATTCCAAGCGGTATGCATCTATTCACCGAACGGATCATATCGATAGAAGTCTCTGTTATACGATATGGATTATTGTGCCCCGCTTTGGCATAGGTGAGTGTTCGGTTATTTCCGTCATAAATTCCATAGAGGGCTGTTA
Source organism: uncultured Leptospirales bacterium (assembly GCA_964450405.1). Classification (GTDB taxonomy): domain Bacteria; phylum Spirochaetota; class UBA4802; order UBA4802; family UBA5550; genus WRGT01. The sequence continues at coordinate 1,634 of CAYVCQ010000008.1, forward strand.
CGAAATTTCCGGAACTTACCGGGATGAGCATATCATTAAGCAGCGCCAGAAGCATCGCGGGATTTTCGCGAACCTGACCAGCCTGATCTATTGTAGTTTTAATCATGGACGTGATAAATGCAGCAGGGAGTCCGTGTCCGGAAACATCACATATGAAAATTCCGATTTTTGCCCGGTCTCTGAACTGGATAAAGTCGTAAAAATCTCCGCCTACTATATCCATAGGCTTATAATAAAATGCTACACCGGGATAAAAGCATACCGATGGTGTAAGATTTAAAAGAATATTGCGGGCCATTCCCAAATCGTTTTCTATCACATTGTTTCTTTCTCTCAGGAGATTGCGTTCCTCTTCAAGTTCTGACTGGAGCTTCAACAGCTCGATTTCGGCTTCCTTTCTCTCGGTAATGTCCCTGAAAACTGTGATATATCCCTCAAGATCACAAGTTTCATTTCTTATAGCAGAGATACTCATTTCGAGAGGGACTTTCCCTCCCGCCGGGCGCAGATGTATAAATTGAAAATTTCGCAGTATGCCATCATTGCTGATTATCTTCCTAATCAAGTGAGCCTCTTTTCTGTCTTCATGGCAGATCATCGAGAGATAATTCATGCCGATGAGATCTCCCCGTGCAATGCCGGTAATTTCCACTGCCTTGTCGTTGGCCATTATAAGATCACCTTCATGGTCAAACAGTGCGATGGCGTCGGGTGAAATTCGAAGAAGCTGCCGGTAAACCCGTTCTCTATTTGCAAGGGATGCTTCTGCAATTTTGCGCCGGGTTATATCCATTGAGTGAAGGATGTAGCACATAACATGGCGTTTATCATCATCCATAACCCTGATAAATGATGACTCGAAGTAACGCCATGACTCATCTGCGTGACGGTAACGGAATTCCACCCGTTGCGCGTCCCTGGAATAACCGTTAATTCCTGTAAATGCATCAGCAATTATTACGCTGTCATCGGGGTGCGTGATGTCACCTATGTTTTCTCCAATGAAATGCATTGGAGCCAGACCAAGACTTCGTTCTATAGATTTGCTCATATACAGTATCATACCGTCATGTGCAAGTATCGTAATAACATCCAGGGAATTATCTATAAGGAGCCTGTAAAATCGTTCAATCCTGATGATAGTTTTTTCCTGTTCAGCATCATCGGATAATTCCCGGATAATTCCGATTGTACCGATAAAGTTGCCGCCATGTTCCCGCGTCTCGTAGAGTCCCGTGGCAAAAACCTCTCCATCTATCATCAGGCATCCGTCACCTATAGGAATTTTACCGCACTTCAGTCTCACTTTTAAATTGCGGGTAATCCTTCCCCCTGTCCGGCGTTCGTTAAAAAAAAGAGGATGAGGGATTATTGGAGCCGATGATTTTTTATCTAATAGAAAAAAATCCCTGTCGATAAACGGGCGGTCTTCTTCTGCGACAATCATGGTGAAATGTTTTCCAAGAAGTTCTTCCGGCGTGTAGCCAAGCTGACTTATAGAATCATTGACATATATAAAATTACCTTCTATATCGACCTGATATACAATCTCAGGTAATGCATAAAGTAAAGTCCTGTAATACTCTTCCATTATTAAAATTCAACCTTCCCGTTTCGGAATCTATTTATATTCAACGAATTTTCACTCCAGATCAATGCAGTTAATTATAATATGATAGAGATATAGAGCAAAGTCAAGCTCCATTTCATATGTTATATTTACTTTAATGTTAAATAATACTCTTTCCCGGAAGTTTTGTATGTGATAAACTGTTTTCTGGTCAAAGCCGAATCAGGTATATCAATCCTTACGGTATAAACACCATCGGTATCAATGATTTTTATATCATCCTTAGAGATGGTTATATTCATGTAGCCCTTAGCCAAAGTAGTTTTGAGGTCAGTTGAATCTGAAAAACCATTGTATTCTATCACATGCCTTAAGGCATATTTTTTTGACAGAAGCATCTTTTGTGCAATAATTATCCTCCTGTCGGTGATCCTGACAATGCAGTTTATAAAAATAACAGACCTGGGAGATCCGCCCTGCTCGACCCTTACATTGCTTTCTTCAAATACAATTTTTTCATCTGTCATTAATGGCAGTTTATCCAGAGTGGAATTTCGATAAAGAATCATTATTACAATAAGTGCTATAAAAAAGATTCCTATAATTATCAGTTGAATTGACATGCCATTCTCCCGGAAAAAATAATGTTAAAACCATAACTTATATTTTAGTTTAGAATAATAATTCTCCCCGTCATCAAAGGCAGCGGGGAGAATAGATCATTTTCTATTACAAAATAAGCCTTGATTGAATATAACAGAAAAGTAACTATTTTAGTAATAAAAAAAATTGTAATAGCCGAAAAAAAGTTATTGTACATATAATTACATACTATTTTATTTTCATCTAAAACTTTTCGGTAGCTGCTCGGGCAATCTGTGAATTTGTAAATAACAACTTATAGAAAGCTGATAAAATGGGTACTCGTACCAGGTTATATGCAGTTAACTCTCATAAAAAAATAGTCTGAAAACTTTTAATAAAAAGAGGTCTTAAAAATGATAACCAATCTCTACGAATTCTATAAGATAACGTGTGAAAAATTCTCGGACCATATTCTTTTTGACAATAAGATAACCTATATTGGAGCTCTAAAACTCGCCGAACAGAGAGCAGCCTTTCTTCAATCTGAAGGTTTCAAAAAAGGAGATGTAATTGCCCTGCTTGCAGTGAGCAATGCCGAATGGGTTCTGACATACATGGCGATCAATTGCATGGGGGGAATTGTTCTCCCGCTTGATGTAAATCTCCCGAAGGAAAGTTTTCCGGCTATGCTTAAGAGAGTTAAGGCAAAAGCTGTATTTTATTCCGATGAGTATAAAGGTGTTATTAAAGGAATTAAAAACTACTCTGTTTCCCTTGAAAAAAATCTCGAGAAAAAGAAAAAATTTAAAATTCCAAAAGTTACTGAAAACGATCCTGCAACTTATATATATACCTCCGGGACTACCGGTATTCCTAAAATTGTAACCCTGACACAGAAAAATATTTTCAGCACTTCTGAAAACGTAGCAACAAGAGCGAAGATGTCAACAAAGGATGTTTTCCTCTGCATACTTCCGCTCTACCATGTGTATGCACTACTGGCGTGCTTTGCAGGTCCATTCTCCCATGGTTCTTCATTTAACTACCTGACTTCACTGAAGGGACCGGACATTATGAAGGGTTTAAAGGATAATCCGGTAACGGTATTTCCCGCTGCTCCGCTATTGTGGGAGATGTTTATGGATGCGATTTTAAGCAAGGTTAAAAATGAGTCGAATTTCAAATACAATCTTTTTAAATTCTTTCTTAATAACGGAGTCTTCATGAGAAAAATCGGCCTCTCATTTCTGGTCGATAAAATTTTTGATCCAATTCATGAGCTATTCGGAAGAAACCACAGATTTTTTGTAAGCGGCGGCGCGCCTTTAAAAAATAAATATAGAAAATACTACAAGAGCATGGGTTTTAATGTTCTTGAAGGATATGGTCTTACAGAAACCACCGGTCCTATAACCCTCCCGGACCCGGATAATAATTATATCGGTTCCGTGGGGCCTACAATTCCATTCAATGAATCAAAGATAAAAAATATAAATGCGGAAGGTGTCGGAGAGGTCTGGCTCCGGGGTGATTCAGTAATGTCTGGATATTTCGGAAACGAAGAAGCCAATAAAGAAGCGTTTGACGCTGATGGTTTTTTTAACACCGGAGATCTAGGGAAGATGGATAAACATAAAAATATCTATCTTACCGGCAGAGTAAAAAATGTAATAGTTCTCTCTTCCGGGAAGAATGTTTATCCTGAGGAGCTTGAATCATTCTACAAACAGTCAGAGGCGATCGAGGAGATTGCTGTTTTTGCACGCACCATAGACAATTCGGAAAGAGTTTACGCCGTCATAGTTCCTGTAAACAAAACCGAGAAAAGTTACGGTATAGTAAAAGATGAACTCACCCGGCTGAATAAGGGACTTCCCTCTTACAAGACTGTAAGCAGTTTTGCCATCTCATTTGACAAACTTCCGGTTAACTCTGCGAGGAAAATTGTCTATAGAGATATTATCAAACTCCTTGAGAAAGGTGTTTTCATGGAGAACGACAGCGATAAGGCTGTTCTACAGACTGTTCTTACGGGTCAGAGCCCCGTAGAAATTGAAACTATCAATATCGTAAAGAAGAAACTCAAAACAGATAAAATATACGCACGGCAGTCTCTCGCCGATTTCGGTGTAGATTCTCTTGGACTGGTAGATCTTATTGTTCACCTGGAGGAGAAACTCCACATTTCTATCGACAGTGAAAAAATTAAAAGAATGCAGACTATGGAAGAAATGCTGAACTACCTGACTTCACTGGAAAAAGGTAATGCTGGAAATATTACTGACAGGTTATTTAAAAGTGAAATAACCGAAAAACAGCTTTTTATTTTCAATCCTATTCTCTATTTCTGGATCGGGCTTATCAAGTTTCTTTTTAATTATATCTGGAAAATAGAAGTCATCAATCCCGAGAAACTTGATATTCAGAATAATATCATTCTTGCTAATCACTCATCGTATTTCGATATTCCGATTCTTATTCGTGCATTTACGGTAAATAATATAAAAAATACTTATGCAATTGGCAAAGAGGAAGTTTCCATAATTAAATATGTTTTCCCCGGAATGCCTGTTATATGGGCAAATTATGAAAAAAACACGAATGAAGTTTTCAAAAAAAGCTCAGACCTTCTCCGTCAGAATAAATCAATACTGATATTCCCTGAAGGCGCCAGAACTCCCGATGGAAAGATGCATGAATTCAAACTCGGTGCAGCTTATCTCTCTAAAAACACTCAGTGTAAAATAATTCCTATAACTATAAATGGTGCGTATGACATCTGGCCTTCATCAAAAACATTTCCGGGATTGTTCCGTAAAGGGAAAGGAAATATGGTAATTCATGACAAGATTGATCCGGCAGATTTCAAAACTGTTGAGAGCTTAAATGCACAAATAGCAAAAGTTATTAAAAGCGGACTTAATCCGGATGTAAACAAAGAACTTAAATAATCAAAAAGAACAAGGGGCTGTTGCCCCTTGTTCTGTGATTTAAAAAATTTTAAAATAAACAAATCAGCAGGATCTACATTTCCTGAATACTCTCTACATAAATTATATTGTCTTTCAATTCTCCCATAACATGAACTGACATTCCTTCTTTCCTGCTTGTTTTTTTCAGAAGCTCTTTAGAAAGATCAGTACCTTTTTTGTCAAATCTATGGAATAAATATTTCCCGTCAGTACCCTTAACAAATATACCATATCCGGACAAAGCAGAGGGCGGAGTCTTCATTTTCGCAACTGCAAGCTTCTCAGGGTGAAGTTTTAGATCTATTTTGTCAACTGTAACGCCTTTGTTGGTTTCTGCGCTCATAACATCCGATAGATATCCCATAAACATTGCTGAATTCATCTTCATCGAAGATCCGGACATATCCATTGCTGATAAAGAAAATCCCAAACCTGAAACAATAAAAATTGTAAGTATCAAAATTAATCTTTTCATATCACTACTCCTAAATTTTTTAAAACTCTATCTGAGAATAAAACTCATCTAGTTTAAGAATACCGGGAGTATTAAATATAAATAACCCGGAATATATTAATTTACTGTTTTTATAGAAGAAAATCAAATTTATTTTACTGGTTTTGGGGAGGTACTTCGGCTCCTTTTTCCCCATAGTGAGCCTTTAACTCTTTCAGGATTTCATATACTGCTTTATAATTTTTTTCAAAATCGCGTCTGTACCAGAATGACAGTTGTTTGTATCCGCTCCATCCCGTCACGGCTCCGGCAGCATCCATTGATTTTACTCCCGGCTTTTTTGATTTAGCTTTCATTTTTTTCAGCAGACCGGCAAACTCAGGAGAATCACGGAATTCGATTAGAGAATCCACTTCATATTTCAAAATTGCTTCATACGCCTCTGCCGGAAAAAGTTTAAACAGTTCCTCTTTATTTTCTTTCCATAGCTTTTCAATTCGCGCTCCTGACCGGTTTGAAAGTATTGATATAAACTTCCCTTTATCAGATGTCTGCAGACCTGATTCTGTAATTATCTCTTTCCCCCATTTTGAAAGAATATAAGAAGAAGGGTTACCTTTTTCCGGTGTCGCTGTGTATTGAAAGAATCTTATAGCGTTTGTATATCCATTTTCACCAGATGCTTTGCTGATAAGAGTTTTTACAAACTCTACAGCAGCCGTATCTTTATCCGCCGCTATCGCGGTAGTTATAATTATTAAAAATGCTGTTACTAAAACTAAAATTTTATTCATGCACATCCCCCTGATATATTATGATTATTTTTTTATGCTGTTTTTAAAGTAAGTGTTACAAATAGATTCGTCAAATATTACTTCTATTGCAGATTATAATAAAAGCTGACTTACAGAAAACTTCGCAGAGTATGCAAGAAGGATGTTAGCAACAAATGTGTTCTGCAATTTAGAAATTGCAGAAGCTATTGCTCGATTAATTTAACAGCAGAGATCGGCACCTTCGATGAAATTCCCTGCGAGATATTTACTTTATCATTAACTGCAATAGGTTCGCAATATTCATCATCAATGCGGATTTCTAGTCTACCCATAAAGAAAATGTTATACTTTCTGTTTCTCACTGTTTCAGTTTTGATCTTATCGATTTTTCCCGATAAAACCTGAACACGCTGAGATTCAATATCTGAACCCAGCTGCCAGACTGTATTAAATCTGGACATTATAACAGGAATAGTAAATGCAGCAACCACCGCCAGAAATATTCCGATATTCATTGGATTAGTCTGCCCTGCGGCATATGCAATAAACACAAGAACAATAACCACTGCATCGGCTATAATAAAAGCACTGCCGATATATTTATAATACTTAATCTTATTTTTAAATCTGCGTATCACGAGATCTTTATCTTTATCTTCAACAATTTCGATATATTTATTCATTGTAGAGAATCCTCCTGAAATTATAGCGCAGAATACAGTTTTTCTGCAGAATCAATTAGAGAGTAAACCAGTTTACCGGATATTAAATTGTATCCGCCTTAAGCATCTGATAAATTCACATTATAAAAATAATAACTTATTTTAAAAATATATCAAGATTTTTTTTGGAGTTATAAAATAAATATATAAGTCAATACCATCTCCATCATGCCGGGATGCCACTAGATGCAGTTTTCCGGTTTTTAAAGAGTACTTATTATATATTCAATCAACAGAGTATCAATCCAGGAAATCAAATTGCTCCTTATATACGTGCGAATCCCAAGAATGCAGCATGAAGTGAGATTACAACAACAGTAAAAAGCATACGCGCAGATTGATCTGTTAACCAGGGGAATTTATAGCCGATAGAATCTGCATGACAGATGCTGATGCAATCGCCGCATAAAGTACAGGTGAACCCTGGATGTAAAGCCCTGATATCAGAAGAGCCAAGTGCACCGTATCGGCACACCTTTGAGCAGGCCATACAATTAGTGCATGTTTTCTTTATATGAATTCTAAAAGGTGAACACCTGCCAATGAGCGATGCAGCAAGACCAACCGGACAATATGAGGTGCAATGAACCATTACCCCGCGCTTTCTGGAAATACCGGCCATTATGAGTATACCGGATACGCCGAAAACTATAGCCGCTGACGCGGCATAACCGGCCGGGATAAAAAAAATTCTTAAAATTACTGCCGCGATTACAACGGCTGATAAACTGATGATCCGAAACAGGATATTTCTTTCTGGTATTAAACCGCTTTTTTTCATAGTCCGTGCAGCGACATTATCCCATGCTCCGAAGTAACAGAAATAACTGCACCATGCCGGTCCTGCCGCAATTGTCGTTGCAAGAGACAAAATAACCATAAAAAATCCATGTCCACGAAAAATCGGTCCGCCAATGATGACCGCAGGGACAGGGACATGCAGAGTCCCGGTCATAAGAAACTCATCCAGCCCCATAATTCCGAGTATAAATTGCGAAAAGAATACAATTGAAAATCCAGCCCATATGCGCACTCTCAGTTTTGATGTGTCTTTTCCCGAGAGAAACAGCTCTGTTATGAGACCTGCGTATATTCCAAGAAGTACTATTTCGAATGTACCGGTTCCAGGGAGAAAACGATCCAGCATAATCACCGGGAAGGAAGCCTTTGTCCGGCCGGCAATAAGTATAATCATTGTAAAAACTGCTGCGGTACCTGCAGATATGTCAGTTATATGTGCCTGAATACGATTTAATGACTTTTGAGAGAGTACTGCAATGAATATAAAAAATACAATAACAGCAGACATTATTAAAGCTAAGCGGATCCACGGTGAATCAGAAATAATTCGATGCTGAATTGATTCAGCTGTCGTCATTATCCAGACAGGTATACCCGCAGAGAGAATAATTGTGCATATAAAACGACTCCAGCGACGCTTAATAAAAAGCAGTGCTATGCATGATATCATTGCAGCAGCAAAAGAGATATTCCCTGCACGGAAAAAATGAGCTCCAAGAAGTATGAAAGAAAATACACTGGCGATTAAAAAAAATATGTTCATCACATCATATCCTCTCAAAAAATATTGCTTATGATTTTTTCAGAAACAGTTTCGTTATCACCGGCCCTATCACTAACGGCAGTTGTTAAATTTTCCCGAAATTCATGGAGTATACTTTCCGGATAACGAAGAATCATTTCCCCGAAACGAAGACCGGTGTTAAAATGCTCATTGTAGATACTAAAGCAAATCTGAAAAAGTTCAACAACACCCGCCGTGTTATAAATTCCGGGAAGTTCAGATGCAAACCGCGGATGACGACCCATCCTACCCCCTATGAAGACACGAAATCCCCGGTCTGACGATTGAAGCGTTCCCGATGGACATACCGAAGCACAGCTTCCGCAGTGCAGACATTTTTTGTCGTCAATCTCCGGAGTACCTGATGACATATCAATTGCCGATTCACGGCAGGCCTCGACACATGCATTACAGTTTGAACAGGGGGACTTTGTTTTATTTACAATCGTTGCGGCAATCACTCCGAAGTCTGCTATCTGAGGACGGGAACACGCATTTGGACAGAACGAAACAGATACTGAAAAAAAACGATGCTTAGGTACAGTTTCATCAATAATTCCATTCGGGTATCGGCAGTATTCAACGGATTTCGCGGATAGATGCATTTGCCGAATAATCAAGTCCTCATCGATTATGGCATTACTGCAAAAATTGGAACCTCTGCAGACCTGAATATGTGAATGAGCTGTAATACATTCTCTCACTGTAACCTCTGACTAACTTTTCTATTATCCCGCTATATAATATTTCAAGTTTAAAATACCTTTAAATATAAACCTCTACCGGATAACTCCATAGAGATGTATATTTAAAAATACTGCCCGGTTATATTTAAAAATAACCGGGCAAATATTTAAATAACACTTTGCTTTACTAATTACCCGCCAGCATCGCTTTAATATCTTCATCAGCTCCTGCAGTCTGTTTAAGATCAAAAGTATCGATAAGAACTTTTGCAACATTCGGTGAAATAAATGCCGGAAGTGTAGGCCCGAGACGTATTCCCTTAACTCCGAGGGCAAGAAGCGCAAGAAGAACCGCAACAGCCTTCTGCTCATACCAGCCGATGTCAAAAGATATCGGAAGATCATTTACACTTTCAACACCGAATACTTCAACAAGCTTAAGAGCAACAACTACCAGTGAATATGAATCGTTACACTGACCTGCATCAATAACACGGGGAATCCCGCCGATATCACCAAGATCAAGCATATTGTATCTGTACTTTGCACATCCCGCTGTAAGTATTACCGCATCTTTCGGAAGCTTTGTTGCCACTTCGGTAAAATACTCACGCTCTTTGTGCCTGCCGTCGCATCCAGCCATTACAACAAAACGTTTAATCGCTCCGGATTTAACTGCATCGACAATCTTATCTGCAATTGCTAAAGTAGTATTGTGATTGAATCCGATTGGAATCTTCTTCCCTTCCACAGCTTTCACTGAAGATTCTTTAGCTTTTTTTACTGCCGCTGAAAAATCCTTTTCTTTACCGGCTGCTCTGCCATCTATATGTGCAACTCCCTCAAAGGCTACAAGACCTGTTGTGAACAATCTATCTGTGTAAGACTCTTTCGGTTTCTGAATACAGTTTGTAGTCATAATTATCGCGCCGTTAAAAGCGTCAAATTCTGTCTGCTGATTATACCATGAAGATCCGTAATTACCTACAAGGTGCTTGTATTTTTTAAATGACGGATAGGCATTTGCCGGCAGCATCTCGCCATGTGTATACACGTTGACCCCTGTACCATCTGTCTGTCGGAGTATTTCCTCAAAATCTTTTAAATCGTGACCGCTGACAAGTATTCCAGGACCTGCTATAGTAGCCGTAGACACTTCAGTAATTTCAGGTATACCGTATGCAGTGGTATTCGCTTTATCAAGCAGAGCCATAGTTGTTACAGAAACCTTACCAGCTTCCAGAACGATATTGATCATATCACTCACGGAAAGTGTTTCGTCAATTGTTGAAGTAAGAGCTTTCTTAATAAACGAAAGTACTGAAGCATCTGTATATCCTAAAATTCTGGCATGATCATAATATGCAGCAATTCCCATCAGTCCATACATCAGCAGTTCACGAAGAGAACGGAGATCTTCATCCTTGGTTGAAAGAACCCCGATTGTATCTGCCTTAGCTAAGAACTCGGCGATATTACCGTCAGAGTTCCATACCGCGCTGTCGTGGGCTTTTTCACTATACTCTCTTTTGTTATCTTTCAAATAAGCTTCGAGAAACTTTGCTTTAACATCCTGCCTGACTTTTAATCCTTTTTTCACAAGTGTAAATATTTTCTGTTCATCAAAATTCACATTTGTTACAGCAGTGAATAATGCCTCCACAAGAAAATTATCAGCAGCATCATCTGCAATTTCAAACTCATCTGTTTTTATACTCCAGGTAGCTATACCTTTTGATACATATAGAAGCAGATCAAGCAGCTTAGCCACATCATCGGTTTTACCGCATACTCCTTTTACTGTACAGCCCTGATTTCGGGCTGTTTCCTGACACTGATAACAAAACATCTCTTTTACTCCTTCCTTCTTATATTTTTTTTAATTAGAAACCACTTTTAAATAATGACTGCAATTAGTGTTCATCTGAACATTGCTGAAATATGTATTAGTTAATCTGCATAGATTGGGAGTCCGGCTCCCGGGCTTTGCGTTTTCTTCAAAGTTATCACAGTCAAAGCACATCCTCACCTTCTGAACAATATTCTCATCTATAAGATGTTTGAAGTACGTCTGAAAGAAATCCGCCACTTTAAGATTTTCCAGATCCGGAATCTTCTGAAGTATATCTTTTATAATCATGTCTTTATTCATAAGACTGTTTAACCGCTTTTTTGTATTTTTGCTGAGAGAAAGATAAACTATTCTTTTATCTTTCAAATCGGAATTCTTTTCGAGATAACCCTTTTCAACAAGATTATTGACTGATTCGCTGATGGTAGCCTTAGTCAGTTCAAACTCTTCTGCTATGCTGCTCACTGTTACAGATTGTTCCGGCACTCTGCTGATGTGATCTATTATCTGCAGCTGGATCAGGCTTATACCTTCGTTTTTAGCAGCTTCCCATGATAGATACTTATTAACCTGACAGATCTTATCCATGGAAAAAATTATTATATCTTCGATATTACTAGACCTTGACATTAGTTCGTCCTCCTAACTGTTAGGATTGCTAACCATTCTGTCTTTGTTTGTCAATCTTTTTTTATAAATTTTCAATGATTTAAATATTTTTTCACTATTTCGTAATTTTTTTATTAAGCTCTCTAATTTTTTTAACTTTAACTTGACAGAATGATACCATGTTAGTATCATTCAAAACATGAAAGTGATAACACGTGAAACAGACTATGCCTTAAGAGCGCTTAAACTGATTGCGGTAGCAGAAGAAAAAATTTCAATTACCGGACTTTGCGAATCTCTCGATATATCAAAACCGTTTCTTAGAAAAATATTACAGATACTCGCGCAGAAAAATGTTCTGAAATCCTCAAAAGGTAAAGGGGGCGGATTTGAACTTCTTCTGAATCCGAAGGATATCACACTTTATTCTTTAATGATTATCTTTCAGGGGAAACAGTCCGCAGATCAATGCCTAATGGGCGAGCATCTCTGCAAAAATAGAAATTCATGCGTATTGAAGAAAAAGGTTAATGCTATAGAAGAACAGATTGCAGAACAGTTCAGAGGGATACGTCTTTCTGATCTTATTACAGAAGGAGAAAATAGTGGAACAGTATTTAAATAAAGGGATAAAAGAAATAATCACAGAGTTTCCTCTAATAGGAAAACTTCTTGAGACATATGAAATCGGCTGCACCTCATGCCAGGTGGGGACCTGTCTTCTAAAAGATATAGTTTCAATTCACAATCTTAGTACGGAAGCAGAACTTGAGCTATTCACTAAAATGGCTGAAATATTATTCCCGGGACAGACAGTTACAATACCACAGACAACGGTAAAAGTTTCGACTGTTACGCTTGAGAAAAAAATGTCTCCGCCTCTTGTCAAGATGGTTGATGAACATGTTTTTATAAAAAAAATTCTCGCACTTATTCCGGAAAAAATCTCAGCAATAGATATCTCAACACCTGACGGGAAAGAGACTCTTGGCGAATGTCTGAATTTTATCAGAAATTATGCGGATAAATATCATCATGCGAAAGAGGAGGATCTTCTGTTTAAATATTTCGACGGTTCCAGCGAGATCATTAAAGTGATGCTTACCGATCATGTCAACGGAAGAAATTTTGTAAAAGGTGCGGCTGCTGCTCTTGATGCAGGAAAAAAAGATGAGATGATTAAGAATCTGACTTCATTCAGGAATCTTCTTATTGAACATATCAAAAGGGAGGATGAGATACTCTACCCCTGGATGGATCGTGAAATGAATATGAAACAGGTTGGAGAGTTGTATTCAGAGTGCCTGAAAGTAGATGAAGCCTATAAGGATATTCAATTAAAATATGAAAGATTTGCCAATGAGCTTTCACAGAAATATGGAAATTGATTTTAAATTGCTATAAAAAAATAAAAGGAGAATAGTATGAGTTGCGGATGTCAGGGATCACAAATGGTTGACTTTGGAGATAAATGCGGAAAATCAGATACACAGGTTGCAGGAGAAGTACCATCACAGCTAAGACAATGGCCGGTTCAGCTTCACCTTATTAACCCGTCAGCACCCTATTACCAGGGAAAGGATGTTCTATTAACGGCAGACTGCTGCGCCTATTCCTATGGGAACTTTCATAATGATTTCATGAAAGACAAGTCCATTGCAGTTGCATGCCCGAAACTGGATTCAGATCAGAATATATATGTTGAAAAAATCAGGTCATGGATAGACGATGCGAAGATTAACTCTCTCACCGTGGTTATAATGCAGGTTCCATGCTGCGGCGGGCTTCTTTCTGTAGCAAAAGAAGGAGTTTCAAGAGCTTCCAGAAAAGTTCCGGTAAAATGTGTTGTGCTTGGACTTCAGGGAGAAGTACTAAAAGAAGAGTGGGTTTAAATATATTCAGAATCGTTACCGGAGATCAGAATGAATCAGGATGATAGACTCATCACACTTGAAACGAAAATTGCTTATCTTGAAAATTTCATCAATGAGCTTAATGAAGTTGTAATAGAACAGGAAAGAAGTATGAAGAAACTTTCATCTGAATATGAGGATTTACGAAAACAGGTAGCATCAGGAAAGGATCCTCTCCCGGAAAATGAAAAGCCCCCTCACTACTGACGGGGCTTAATCATTGACAGACATGACACTTCTGAAATCCACTTATAATAAACTTTTATTTAATATTCCTGGCAGATTCAATCCTTCTCTTAATTGAAGGATGACTGTATAGAAAAAATTCAACAACAGGATGAGGCTCTTTATCGGCAAGATTGATCTCGGCAAGCTTCTCCATTGTACTGATAAATGAGTTCAGATCGGATGTTATCGTCAAAGCATATTTATCCGCCTGAAATTCATATTTTCTTGAAATATAATTTGTTACCGGCATCATAATCAGTCCTGAAAGTGTAAGATAAAACACAAGCGCCGGAAGCGCTGCAAGATCATAAACATTCTGGAATCCCATGCCTTTTATAGTAATCGAATGAAGCACACTGCATAGAAAGAATGAAGCAAAAATCACAACAGTGCTGAACATTATATTTTTCACTATATGACGATGTTTGTAATGACCTGCCTCATGTGCAAATACAATTGCAATTTCGTCAGGAGTAAATTTTTCAAGAAGTGTGTCACTGAGAATAATTCTCTTACTTTTACCAAGACCGGTAAAACCGGCGTTTGCTTTTTTTGTATCTTTACTCATGTTAAAACTGAATATTCCGGTGATCTTAATATTTACATCAGCTAGTATTTTATCGAGTTTCTCTTTTATCTCACCGTCTTCAAGCTTTGCAAATTTATAGAATAGAGGAAATATTATAACAGGTGCAACTCTCGCAAAAAAAACAGAAATTACAAAAATGAATCCCGCGAAGTACAGCCACCACTTATCCCCCATACTTCTTATGAGAAAATAAAACACAAGTGATACCGGAACTCCTATGGCAATACTCAGCGCAGTGGACTTCAACCTCTCCCATACCCACTTGAAGAAAGTCTGATTGGAAAGTCCGAATTTGTGTTCGACAATAAAGCTTCCGTAAAAATCAAACGGGAGACCTATGATTGAGAATCCAAGACCGATTATCAGCATAAACACGAGGAAGTCTCCATAGATATTTCCAGTTACCGCCGATTTATCTGCAATAAGTACAGATATTCCTGAAAAAGCAAGAACTGCTATGAGTAAAAGATCCAGCACCAGATCGATAACTGATAGTCGAAGTTTAATTTTGTTATAAAGTTTTTCGTTAGAAATTTTTTCCATTTTTTATATCCTTTTTATTTAATGACTTCAGATCATTTTATATTTTCTGTCTTTAATACTAAAAGTTCAATACACCCAGAAGAGGGCTTGGTGCGGACATTTTATTTATCTACAAAATATTATCTACTTTAAAACTGTTTTGTAATCCTCAAGTTTTACAAATTTATAACCGTTTTTTTTAAGCTGAAGCAGACTCTTTTTCATCGCCGGATAGAGATTCTTCCCTGGCCGGTTCATATGTCCTATAATTATAGATCCGGGCTTAATTCCTGTGATTATTCTTTTTTCTATCCGCTCCGGTTTAAAACCTGCCGCATCCCCTGACACTATAGAAAAGTTCATTGGTATCTGATTTAATTCATACACTATCTTTACTGCAATATCGTCAAAGTATGCAGTTCCCGGCCGATAAAATATCGGTCTTCTCCCGGTTATCTTTTCAATCTTTAACGCATTGAGCTCTATCTCATCCACAAGCTCGCCGGGATTTTTTGTTCCTCGCCTTCCATAGATTCTTGCACCATTTACAGATGCAGGCTTGTGGAGCATACCGTGATTTTCAATATCAAAGAGAGGGTCATCGGCCAGTTCTTTTACAAGAGCGGGATTAGCATCTATCCAGAGACCTGTCATAAACAGTGATGCCGGAATTTTATTCTCACGCAGAAATTCAATAAGTTCGCGGTCATACCCGCTCCCCTTTTTTCCGCCGCACGCATCAAGAGTTATAACTGCAATCTTTTCAGTAGTGGCAATCCGTACTTTTACACCCGGTGCATATTGTGAGAATATTTTCGGCTTTGACTTTTCGTATTTTTTCACTATCTGTTCACGAAGATCTTTGTATTCGACCGGAACTCCGGAATCTCCGTAAGAGATTGCTGTTAATGTAAAAACAGTAATTATTATTATGTAGATTAAGCTTCTTTTCATTTATTATTTCCGATTAATTATACTTATTTATTTCAATTCCCTCTCTTCGAGAGAAGGGAAATGCTGATTATTGATCCTATTTCCTCTTCACAAACCCTCGACTAAGTTTTTCCATAAATCCTCCTCTGGATACAAATCCGGATTTAAAAGATCTCACATCTTCAATTGTAATAAATGAATGCGGCTCAAGCTCTTCAACAATATCCATAACATGCTTAACCCGGGATCTTGGTACCGTTGTGTATATGATCATCACTTCACCCTTCATTCCACGTCCATTGAATGTCGTGATGCCGAACCCCTCTTCGCGGAGTGTAAGCGGGAGAGCCGTCACCTTCTCTGTGGTGATTATTCTAAGAGACTGAAAACCTATCGAGACCATAGATTCAATCTTCATACCCACAAATGTTCCAGTGGCAAATCCTGCAGCATAAAAAATATAACTGGCTGGACCATTAAGATTCTTGAAGATCTGACCCAGGGCAGTTATCCAAATTAATACTTCAAAGAAACCGAGGAAGGGAGCAATATTCCTGTACCCTCTTGATACAAGTATTATCCTGAATGTTCCGATGGAAACATCCAGCACTCTTGCGAAAAAAATCAGAAATAAACTTAGAATACTGAATCCCATAAGTTCCTCACTTATATTGTGATTTACAATTAATTCAGATTTATAAAAACCTTTATCTTTAGCAAGAGAAAATTATTGTTTACCCTCACCCTTTACGCTCCAAAGAAATTTATACAACGGCTCCAGAGATTTAAATCCGCCAGTCAGTATCGATGCAATTTCTCCATTAAAAAGTTCATCACCGATATCACATGTCCGCATTAAATAAAGATTTTTCTTCTGATACCATTCCTGCATGCTCTCGGGAAGTTGGTTTTCAATCTTTCTTTTATATGCGTCTCCATAAATGGAAAATATTCCTTTCTTTGAAATAGATGATGCTATTTTTATAAACTCTGCCGACCGGTTTACCATCTCATGTCTAAAAAGGTCCATGGTATTTTTCCCGGCATTGAAGAATCCCATTCCATATCTGTAAGAGTCGGGCATGAGTTCAAAGAAGAAAGCGGGCGCCTCCATCCACTCCTTCAGCGGTCTTTTGTAAGAGATCCAGACATTACTTCTGTAAGGAGATTTATCGCGCGAGAATCTTACATCGCGATTAATTCGTGAAATTATTTTTTCAGGCCGGATCTCAAATCCCGGATCAATTTTACTCATCGGTTCTGCCAGTGTTTTTCCCAGCTCGATAAATGGAGAATGAACAATTTTTTTATAGCGATCCCTGTTCTCTTCAAACCATATTCTATTATTGTTAAGATGCAGCTCATTAAAAAAATTCAGTGTTTCATGTGTAAATCCGCTGAAACTGTTTTTCATATTGTTCCTCCAAAAGCCTCCATCCCCCTGTGGAGAATCTAAATACAGGCTATCATTTTAATACAAAATATCATTAATACATTCCCGCCCCTATCCGCCCTGCGGGCACCTTTCCCCATGAATGGGGCAAGGGTAATACAAAAAATTCCCTACCACCTCTCCTCCCATTCATGGGGGAGATGTCACGTAGTGACAGAGGGGGCGGCGTTCACCCCAGATCAATATACGGGACATCGGGACAGCTTACCGGTATGACAGATACATGCTCAATCACCTTCATACTCTTCCACTTCCCGGTGAGAAATCTTATTAAATATGAAAATCCGAGAAGTGATATATACAGTGTACCGATTATCCATGCCGTATATAATCCTCTCCCCATAATTACAATGGCGACATATGAAGGGATAACAAGAAGGAGCAGAGACATGAACAAACCAACTGTCATTACAAATCTTGTATCACCCGCTCCTTTAATTGCCGAGGCAAAAACAAGATTCATTGTGTCGAATATTGAGTATAGCGCCACAAACTTAAGCAGTGTAATTGTATATTCGCTTATTTTATGAAAACCAGCCGGATCCGCTTTTGCAGCGAAGGGAAAAATATATACACCGGGAAAGAAAAAATAAGTCAGAGCAATCAGTGTCATGTATCCAAGTCCGAGCTGGAAGCCCGACCATATAACCCTCTCGGCAATATCGGGACTGTTCTTTCCGATATTCTGTCCGGTTAGCATAGATATTGCTATACCAAAACCAATCATCGGCATAAAGGCAATTGTATTTATATTCAAAGCTATATTGGTAGCTGCAAGCTCCGTGGTGCCGAGTCTCCCTATAATCAGAATAAAACCGGAGAAACCTGCTATTTCAATAAACATATGGACTCCGCTTGGAAATCCGAATTTTAGAATTCTTACAAAAAGCTTAGCATCAAATTTATAATTTGAAAGTGTGCTGTATTTTTCATTAAACTCTCTGCTGAAAACAAGGAAACCATAAATTGCAAGAGGCGTAAAGCCCGCAATCACAGTTGCAATTGCCGCTCCCTTAACTCCCATTTCAGGAAACCCGAACTTTCCGAAAATTAAAATATAATCGAGAACAATATTTACTCCCGCGGAGATAAAACTGATCCACATTACTGGCCAGTTCTCACCTCTCCCTGAATAAAAACCGGAGAAGACCGATGAAGCGATTGGCCCCAGTGAACCGAAGCATAATATTCTGAAGTAAATAACCTCCAGCCTTTGAACTTCTGTATTATGCCCGACAAAACGGAACAGCGGTTCCGCAGCAAAGCCCAGTATAAAAAGCACAGAGGATCCGATTAAAGCAATATAGATCCCCTGCCATAAAGATTTTCCAATTTTTTTATATTCACCGGCTCCGTAATACTGAGCAACGAATGTGCCAACATAACTTGCAGTACCCAAAAAGAGACACATAAATGTAAAATTCACTATCCCCGCCGGCATCGAGGCGGCAACCGCATCGGGGGAATACCATGTGAGAAATACACGATCGGTAAACTGCAGAACCGACCATGATGCAGTACTTAAAATAAGAGGCGCAGCGGTAACAAGAAGTACCCTGTATCCCCCATCCCTGTTCCATAGATTTCTGAAAAATTGATGCATATTGACCTCTGACTATTTCAACTGTTTTAAATAGAACTATCACCAATAGTATTCTCCTCCGCACAGAATCCGGCCGAGATTTATCCTGATGCATATCAGCATTAACAGTTGATGATTAATCTGATAACTGTTGCGGTTTATGGCAAGAAAAAACCGTGATTAAGCTATTGGATTCAAATAAAAATGTCTTTGTTACAGATGATTGTATATTTTTATGTAACAGCTCAAAAAACCGGTGGCGAAATGCTTTTCCCCGCGCCAACGGCGCGGGGAAAAGAATAATTACCTGAAGTTTTCAGACTGTTATATCTTAACATTATCTACTTCAATAATAAAGAAGGAGAAGAACCAGTATAAAATTTTAAATAAGTTGACATAATCATTAAAAGTTAATATATTCCTTTGTAAAGAAGTGAGAATTAAAAATTCTCTTTGATCTTTTATAAGCTTCCTTACTAAATAATTAAGAAAAACCGGCAAATGCTGAAGAAATCAAATAAACAGGCTTTGATAATGCTGTTGGCTGAAATTTGAATCAAGAGAACTTTTATGAAAAAGAAAAATATAGAAACAATACATGAAAGAAATCAGATCATAAGTAATATTTTTGATACAATTGAGTCACGCAATAATTTTTTAATTCTTGGCCATAAGACACCCGACGAAGACTGCATCTCCAGCATGGTTGCCATTGCGCTTCTTCTTTCCAAATTCGTAAAGCCTGTTAAACTTTATTTTTCAGGCTTTGTTCATGAGCATTTTCAGTATCTCCTGAATATATGTAAATACAATTCGATACAGATATATTATTCAGATGATTTTGCCGACGAGTCATTCGACGCCATTGTTGTCTGTGATACACCTAAATCTGACATGATAGATGCAACTCCCAAGATCAGATCCATGTTGTCTCAAAGTACTATCCGGATAATAGAAATTGACCATCATGTTGGAGCCGACAGCGAGTATATTGGAGATGAAGGCTATTGTCTTGTTACTGAGGCTTCCTCTGCATGTGAACTAATAGGCCTTATAGGACTGAAACTCTGCAACCGGAAAGATCTTCTTAAACTTTATAATATTGCAGATCCTTTCTCCCGGAACTTTGTCCTTTCCATTTTGTCCGGAATAATCGGCGATACAAAAATGGGTAAGTATATCAAGTCCCGACGTGAAAAAAAGTATTATCAGATATTCAGTACAAAGTACAACAACATTCTACTGAGAGAAACAACTAACAAATCTAACTTTTCTGATAAAAATGAAGTTTTCGACGAACTTGCACGTCTCTCAAAAAACGAGGAACAGTGTTTTAATTATATCATAAGTAAAAAGAAAAAATCTGCCTCAATAAGTTTTGTTGTCATGGATCAGAACAGCATGGAGTTTCTTTTCAGAGAATGCGGCAATGACATTATCATCTCGGTTACACGGTCAATCGCTGATATCCTCGCAGAAGAGAGCGGCAAACTAAGCCTTATAGCTTATTATGACAATCCGGAGAGATCAGACCTTATCCAGTTCCGGGTACGCCGGGGAAAAAATTTTAAAAACTATGATGTTAGAAATATAATTAAAGTCTTTGGTATTGAAAACGGCGGTGGACACGAGGGAGCTATCGGATTTAGAATACCAAAAAACTCAGTTGAAAATATAGATAGTTATGTAGATGATCTTATCTCCAAAATTGAAAAAGAAATTTCAGGCATAGAATTCTCCTGCTGAAGATTTAAAATAATTCTCAAAACTCTTAATAATCTAACATCCAACACTCTCTTCATCATCATGCCTGTTTTGACTACTGCTGTCTTAAATCAAAATGTTTTAATAATTAACACCGGCCGCCTTAATAAAAAAAATAATTCAAAGTTATACTGTACCCCTTTTTAATTTTCTTCGGCTCGGATTCTACCTGAAAAAAAATTCAAAAATATTGAAATGTCTGCGAAGAGTTTGTATCATTTTTATAAAGAATTTTAATTAAAAGAATTTTATTCAAGCATTCTTCCCGGTAATTGTTAAACAGGAATGATTATCAGGAGGCGATTTTGAGGTTCTGATAGAAGAAAAATTGACGGCTGAATTTTTTATTAAATTCTCAGTATAGTTTTCAGTTAATACAAACATCAGGATGATTTAATATGAAAAATTTACGAATCACAATAGTAACACTGATGCTGATAATTTCTTTATCAATTAGCGCTCAAAGCCTTACAATTTATTGTGAAGATGACAAACCTATAGCATTCATTGGTGAAGATGGCAAACTTACCGGATTTGCCGTTGAGGTAGTCCACGAAATTCAGAAACGTGTGGGCAACACAGACGAGATTAAAATGGCTCCCTGGGCACGCGGCTTAAATGAGATTGATACTAAACCGGACACCATGCTTTTTGCCATGGCCCGCAACGCAGAACGCAATCCGCTGTATCAATGGATTGGACCTATAGATGAAGCAAAATACGGATTTTTCGTAAGAGCTGATTCAAATATCAAAATTACTAAACTCGATGATGCTAAAAAAGTAAAATCAATCGGTGTTTATAGAGGAGATATACGCGATCAATATCTCACAAAGGAAGGATTTACAAATCTCGAAAGAACAAAGGATAATGTTGCAAATTTCAAAAAACTGATGTTCGGCCGGATAGATATGTATTCGAGTACACCCGGTAGTGCCCGGATCGAAGCTGAACTTGCCGGATTCAAATTTTCTGATGTAAAGCTTGCGTACATTTTTATGAAAACACAGTTATACATAGCCGCATCTAAAGGAACTAATCCGGCGATTATTACAAAATGGAATAAAGCTTTGACATCCATGAAGCAGGACGGTTCCTTCAAAGCAATATACAAAAAATATTTTCCCAAAGCTGATCTTCCGGGGCCCGCAATTACAACATTCTGAAACAAAATTCCAAATACTGCCGCTTGAACCGGTTTTACAGTTGATTAATATATATAATTCAGTTACTATTAACAAAGTAGAAACAGTAAAAACACGTGGAAGGGGTTATGCTTGAACTGATTAAAAAGAGTCTTCTTTTAAAGTTGATTGCCACTTTTACCGCAGTCTCATTCATAACCGGTCTGATGCTTTTGATTTATTTCAGTTTAATAAACAAAAAGGAGATTATCAATAATCACGTTAATGTTTTAAACAACCTCATAGATCAGAGTAAAAAAAACTATAGCACTCCACTATATAATTTCGACACAGAAACTATCTCTAAATTAAATCAGGCTGTATTGTTAACCCCGGCTGTTACAGCAATAAATGTATATTCAGCATCAGGTTTTGAATCCGGTCTGCAGAAGAATAATTTCAAAGAAACTCACAGTAGTTATACCGTGCTTACAGAACCATTTACCCGATCTGCAGACGGCGAGGTTTATAAAAAAATTTCATATAATATAACTGAAAATGACAGGGATTTAGGCAGATTAGAAATTTTCTACACAGATTATTTTATCAATCAGGAAATTTTAAATACAGGGATAAGGATACTTATAATTTTTATTGTAGTCTCTGTTACTTTTTTTTCATTCCTGTATTTTATTTTAAAAAAATCATTTTTAAAACCTGTAATACATCTTGCAAATACCACAAGAATAATCGGAGAGGATCATAACTTCTCCCTTAAGCTGGAAAAAAATTCTGAAGACGAAATCGGAATGCTGTATGACAACTTTAATTTCATGATGCAGAATATACTCCATCATGAAACTGAACTTGTCCATGTAAAAAACTATCTCCATAACATCATAGAATCCATGCCATCAATGCTTATTACTATTGATGACAATGAAATTGTAACACAATGGAACCAGGCGGCAGTTCTTCTTACCGGTATACCGTCACCTGATGTGATAGGCAAAAACATAATGGATGTAACTCCAATGTTTAACGAATTTCTTGAAAAATCCCGGGAGTCTATTTCAAACAACAAAGCAATATCATTTTACAGACAACAGTTTAAAGATAATGATCATTTTATGAACATCTCTCTCTACCCTTTAACGGCAAATGGAGCAAGAGGTGTAGTTATCAGGGTTGATGATATCAGCGAGCTGGAGCAGAAAGATGAGCAGCTGCGACAGATTCAGAAAATGGAGACAATCGGAACTCTGGCCGGGGGTCTTGCTCACGACTTCAACAATGTCCTTGGCGGAATTTCTGGAGTTCTATCGCTTTTAAGAATTAAGATACAGAAGGGTACACTCAATGAAGCAAAACTGGATGAATATATTGATACGATGGAAAGCTCAACCAATCGTGCAGCCGACATGGCCAGACAATTGTTAATGCTCTCAAGAAGAGAGGAGACTGCTTTCACTGTAATTGATTTAAACGAAGTGGTTAAACATATATCAAAAATCTGTCAGAGCACTATGGACAAATCGATTCAACTTAATATTGAACCACTGGATAAGCCTGTACTGATCAGTGGAGATTACACTCAGATTGAACAGATTTTACTGAACTTGTGTATCAATGCCACACATGCAATGACCATTATGCGCAAAAAAGATGAACCGCAAGAGGGAAGATTAACACTTAAGATTGATAAAATACTGGCAGATAAATATTTCCTGGAAAATCATCCTGAAGCAAAAGAGATTAGCTACTGGAGAATTTCAGTAGGCGATACCGGCGTCGGGATGGACAGTAAAACTATAGCTAAAATATTTGATCCTTTTTTTACCACAAAAGATCAGAACCGCGGAACGGGACTCGGTCTTTCAGTTGTTTATACAACTATTCAAAAACATTACGGTTTTATCGACGTTTATTCCGAACCGGGTCTGGGTTCAGAATTTACTATTTACCTCCCTTCAGTACAGGGTGATGAAAAAATCATATACGAATCTAAAACAACTTTCGATGAGGGTCACGGTCTTATTCTTGTAATAGATGACGAAGAGACCATACGCAGCATTACAAAAGATATCCTGGAAGAATGCGGTTACAATGTAATTCAGGCCGAGAATGGTTTTGAGGGGATTGGGCAATATATAAAAAATAAAGAGGATATTAAACTGGTAATAGTTGATATGATTATGCCTGTTAAAAGCGGACTTGAAACATGCATGGAACTCAAAAAAATAAATCCACAGGTTAAAATTCTACTCACATCCGGCTTCAAGAAAGATGAACGGATAGATGAAATAATGAGCCTGGGAATCAATGACTTTATTCAAAAGCCATATACTACTGAAAATCTTTCAAAAGCTGTTTATGGAATTATATACCAATACAAGTGAGACTATTTGAATATCAAATAATTAGATGAGATCACTACTGCTCTTCTGCTGTCTTTTTTAAAAACGCATGAACCTTTCCTTTCGGCATTTTTGTTAATTTCTTCATCAATTCAAAAGTTACCGTTTCAAATCTATATTCATCTTTCAGATCATTCACCATCTTAATCCACAAATGGCCTGTCATCTCGGCATCGGCAAGAGCGCGGTGGTAAACCCCTGTAGTTTCAAGCTTTTTATAACGTACAAGCGTTTCCAGCTTGTGATTCGGAGCCTCCTGATAGAGCCGGAGTGAAAGAAGCATCGAACATGCAAATTCCTGCTTTCTTTTCTTCCTGATACGATCAAGTTCGGCATCAAGAAAACGGCAATCAAAACCGGCATTGTGTGCTGCTAGATGGTTATCACCCATGAAAGAATAAAAGTCTTCCATGACATCGATAATGGCTGGAGCATTGCTTAGCATTTTGTTAGTGATTCCGGTGTAGTCTTCAATAAAACTGCTGATTCGCATTTCGGGATTCATCAGACTCTGGAACCGGTCAACAATCCGGTTATCCCTTATTAGAACGGCACCAATTTCAATTGCCCTGTCACCATAATTCGGAGAGAGACCCGTTGTTTCAAAGTCAAGAACTACTATGCTGTAATTTCCCATATAATTTCCTGACATTTATGCTAAATCATTATTAAACTTAAAAACAAGTAGAGACGCATTGCAATGCGTCTCTACTTGTTTTTATGCAGGCCACGAAGGACTCGAACCTTCAACAGCCGGTTTTGGAGACCGGTGCTCTACCAATTGAACTAGTGACCTATTTGTATGACATAATTATCAGTGTATAAAAAACGTCAAGTATTTTTAAATCCTGCGATTTCCAAAACTTCGTTTTGGAAATCGCAGGGCGAAGCGCCCTGCGGGAGCTTTAAAGGGGCTCCGCCCCTTAGACCCCGTAAAAAAAGGAATTAAAATAGGCTCTTTCCGGAATGTTGGGATAATAATTAATTTAATTCAAACCTTCCTGCCCCCTATCCTCTGGAGGGGCATCATGTTGTTTCGAAGATCTTTTGCAAGCTCAACGATATAAGCAGGTGTTTTAATATTGTTATGATTCATAAATTAACTAGTAATTTCCCTCTTTCGTGCCCCCTCTGGGGGACAGGGGGCAGTCTCAGTAATACTTCCCGTTGCCTTCATCAAACTGAAACTTCAGATTATCATCACACTCTTCAAGATCTTCAAGCCTGCATGGATAGTGACCGTCAAAGCAGGCAGTACAGAACTTCTGTGAAGGAGCATCTACTGCTTCGATAAGTGTATCAATAGTCATATAGCTTATGGAATCTACCCTGAGGTATTTGCGGATCTCTTCAATAGAATGAGTAGCGGCAATAAGCTCACTGTGTGTCGGTATATCAATTCCGTAATAACATGGGAATTTAGTCGGAGGTGCCGATATCCTCACATGTACTTCCTTAGCTCCAGCATTTCTGAACATCTTGATAATCTTTCTCATAGTTGTGCCGCGCATAATCGAATCATCGACGACTACAACACGCTTATCCTTAACTACAGAGGCTACAACATTAAACTTAAGCTTTACTCCAAGGTCACGGATTTTCTGAGTCGGTTCAATGAATGTTCTCCCTATATAGTGACTCCGGATCATAGCAAGCTCAAATGGTATTCCCGATTCTTTCGAGTAACCAAGCGCCGCGCAGTTTGATGAGTCCGGTATAGGTACAACAATATCAGCCTCAACCGGAGACTGTTTCGCAAGCTTTCTGCCGAGTTTTATTCTCATATCGTAAACAGACTCGCCGAATATTCTGCTGTCGGGGCGTGAAAAATATATGTACTCAAAAATGCATAATGACTCTTCCTGTTTTTCGAACGGGAAGAATGATCTTATTCCGGTAGAGGTGATTTCAATCAGTTCACCAGGCTTTACATCTCTCTCGTAAGTTGCTCCGACAATGTCGAATGCGCAGGTTTCAGATGCTACTACCCAGCTGTCGTCAAGTTTACCAAGACTTAAAGGTCTGAAGCCATGCGGATCTCGAACCGCAAAAAGTCTGTCCCTGTTCATAACAAGGAGAGAATATGCACCCTTAATCTGTTTCAGGGAAACTACCAGAGCATCCATTACATCTTCTTTTTCTGATCTTGCCATGAGATGAACTATTACTTCAGAATCTATTGTTGTCTGGAAGATGTGACCTTTTTTCTCCAGTTCATGTCTTATTGTACCGGCATTTGTAAGATTTCCATTGTGGGATAAAACTATGGGACCCAGCACAGATGTTGCACGGAACGGCTGCGCATTTCTGAGATATGATGATCCGGTAGTTGAATACCTGTTGTGTCCGATTGCCATAAATCCCGGAAGATTATCTATATGTTCCTGACTGAAAACGTCATTAACCTCTCCCATACCTGCATACCTGTAGATATGCTCCCCGTCAGAGGATGCAATCCCGGCAGATTCCTGCCCTCTATGCTGAAGAGAATAGAGTCCAAGATATGTAAAATTGGATGCGTGAGGATTGCCGTATATTCCGAATACTCCGCACTCCTCTTTTGGTCTGTAATTCTCATCATCTAAAACAGTTAAATCTTTAAGGTTCATATATCATCCATATAATATTCATAATATTCTTTTTTCCAGACATTACCGGAAACGTATATTGTAAAGTAAAAATTTTTAATAATTTTAAACTCACTGCACTTATAGTAATCCGCTAAGCCCCTATCCGCCTTTTGGCACCTTTCCCCATGAATGGGAGAAAGGATGAATAGAAAACCTCTAAAACTTCGGGGGCTGGCCTAAAAGTTTTTTCGCTGTCATTCCGGCTTTAGAGAAACGAAATGCCGGCGACCGTAGTAAGATCTTCGATAATCTCATACTAATGATTCCATCAGGAGATTCCGGTATTTGGAAGAATTGATGCTTCAAAACCGCAATCACAACGAAAATAGCCCGCGAGCAGAGGGGACGCAAACAGTTGAAAGAGACTACTCCCCCAAATCCGCCTTGAAATTGATATTTTTGAACATTGTAAAGGGATCATCGTAAAAGCCGATCTCTTCTTCATTTACCGCACGGATATTATACCCTTCATAAAACCCGCTCATTCTGTAATCTTTCAGTTCTATCTTTTTTTTAATCCCATCAGCACAGTTTTTTGAATAAATTGCGTGAAGCGGCTGATATCTCCCATTGAGCTGTGGAACAACAATGTCATAATAATCAGGAATTTCAGTCATATATTTTATAAATTCAGTGTTTAAAAACGGCATATCGCAGGGGAAGACGAAAACTCTCTCAAGATCCAGCGACTCCACTGCGGTGTATATTCCCCCGATAGGACCAAGAGCAGGGATAATATCGGGGATAATTTTTGCATCAAGAAATGAAAACTTTTCTCCACCGGGAGCAATGATGTATATTTCGTCAAAAACAGGTTTTACAGCATCATAGGTATGCTGAATCATAGGTTTCCCGTTAAATACGTGGAGAGATTTGTCGCTTCCGAATCTGCCGCTTGTTCCTCCGGCAATGATGCAGCACTTTATATTTCCAGCAGTCATAATGTCCTCTAATAATAATTCATAGCCCTGGAATTAATCTTCAGCAGAGATACATTCCAGTAAACATAGGATGCATATTATATCAGCAATAATTTGCAAACTTTTTATAGAAGAAAAAAGTTCTATTCTCCCCGCCGCCTTTGGCGGCGGGGAGATATAATCCGGTATTCTTCACTATAATATTTGTTAAGGAATTAACATTGATTCTATATGCTAAATATTCAAGGATTTTTCTTTTTGAAAGAGTTTAATTCATTACAGGATGGTAAAATAGCCATCTAAAGAAATTCAGCATAAAACAGCCAATTTCGTGAAATTTTAATTTTTTGTTGCAATCAATATGATGTCCGTTATTTTTTTCAGTCAGAGAGGATTTTTATGAAACAGCAGATTATTTCCGTTACCGGGCGTTCCGGATCAGGAAAAACAACATTGATTGAAAAACTGATTGTTCATTATAAAAATCTCGGTAAAAAAGTATCTGTTATAAAAAGCATGAGACACGAGTTTGAAACTGATCCGGCCGGAAAGGATACATTCCGTTACAGGGAATCGGGAGCCTCTGCATCAATTATCACTAACGGAAAAAAGTTTGCCCTTATCTCTGAAATTGACGATGAGGCGAATCCCATTGAACTTGCAGAGAGATTTTTCACAGATTCAGATATCATAATAATTGAGGGATTTAAAGAAGGAAATATCAGGAAGATAGAAGTAATCGGAGATACAACTGAGGATCCGTTATTTCATGAAGATAAAAATATAAAAATTCTTGTAACTGATAAAAATTTCAACTGCGCGCTTCCTGTTTTTAAAAGAAATGATGTTGGTGGAGTTGTTGCGGCTATAGAGAAAATTTTAATAAAATAAACTGCTCAATCTTCGGATTCCATATATTCCTTTATTCTCTTCAGTTCTTCGTCGTCAGGTTTTTCATCGGACATTCTCTTTACTACAGAAGATACACGGTTTTTATCAAATCTCTTTTCAGTATATTCACTATCCGCTTTTTTTGACAAACGATAATAAGCATATGATTCTCTATATCTCCCCAGATGAAACAGTGTCACCGACATATTTGATAAGGCTGTTGCAAAATTTCCATCTATGGCTAGAGATTTTTTCAGCTGCTCCTCAGCCTTTGAATATTCAGCTAATCTCATATAAGCTGCGCCGAGATTGTTATAGTAGTGTTTCTGTCCCGCATCAAGTGATATCGCCTTTAAAAAAAACTCCACGGCAATACCGGGATTCCCTGCACGTAGTTCATCGATCCCTTTTTGATTGAAAGAAGAAGCTGAAGATGCTGATTCAGATGACGAATCATCAGCATAAACCGGCAGTGAAAACGCAAGTATGCTTGAGAAAAAAATCAGAACAAACCAGCTGCGCATAATCATAGACTGTTATCCAGTTTACTTTTTCAGTTTTATAAGAGAAGGCAGATAATC
This sequence comes from uncultured Leptospirales bacterium, assembly GCA_964450405.1. GTDB lineage: Bacteria > Spirochaetota > UBA4802 > UBA4802 > UBA5550 > WRGT01. Next base: position 30,992 of record CAYVCQ010000008.1, read on the forward strand.
CTCCGGCGCTTCATAACCAAGCAGATTAAGAAGAGTCGCTGCGACATTACCAAGTCCCGGCTCTTTAACTGTCAGATCAAGTTCATATTCACCGCTAAACTGGGGATCATAAATTATTGCCGGTACCGGATTAAGCGTATGGGAAGTTTTATTTTTCAGTTTGCCGGTTTTACTATCCTTTTCGAAAGCACCGGTTTTAGCCTCTATCTCGTACATCTCGTCGAGATTGCCGTGATCTGCCGTGATAAAAGCAATACCTCCGCTTTTTTTAACCGACTCCAGTACCCGCTTTAGTGAGAGGTCAACTGTTTCCGCGGCGATAACCGCAGCTTCAAGATCCCCTGTGTGGCCAACCATGTCGCCGTTCGGATAATTAAGTCGAATAAAATCAAACTCTCCCGATTCAATGGTCTCGATAACTTTATCTGTAATATCAGCGGCCTTCATCCATGGCCTTTCATTAAACTCAACTCTGTCCGACGGGACTTCAAAATATGTCTCCATCCCTGCATTAAATTTTTCTGTTCTGTTGCCGTTCCAGAAATATGTTACATGCCCAAACTTCTGAGTTTCGGATATCGCGTACTGCTTCACGCCGGAATCAGCCAAGTATTCACTGATAGTTCTATCAATCTTCGGCGGGAACACCAGAAATTTTGCAGGAATTTTAAGATCACCATCGTACTGCATCATACCGGCAAATACAACATCGGGTTTTCTCTCTCTATCAAAATACTTAAAGTCTTCTTTTTCGAATGCCTTTGTTAGCTCTATTGCCCTATCGCCCCGGAAATTAAAAAGAATAACCGAATCGCCATCTTTTATTGTTCCAACGGGTCCCTTTTCATCTGTAATTGTAAACGCCGGAAGATACTGATCGGTAGCGCCCGGTTCTTCACTTCTGAAAGTTTCTACCGCCTCTGTTGCAGATTTAAATGGTCTTGCCTTTCCCAGAACGTGGGCATCCCATCCCCTCTTGACAATAGTCCAGTCAGCTTCATAGCGGTCCATGGTTGTAACCATCCTCCCTCCCCCTGAAGCTATACGGAAATTCAAACCCTTTGACCTGAATTTATCGAGAAAATCCTCAAGCTGCTTAACATATATTAAAGCTGATGTCTCGGGAACATCACGTCCATCGAGAAGAATATGAACCATCAGATTTTTAACACCCTCACTCTCCGCCTTTTCAATAATTTTAAAAAGCTGATCCACATGCGAGTGAACATTCCCGTCTGAAAGAAGACCGATAAAATGAAGTGCGCTGCCATCCTTCACCGGTTTAGCCATTAGCTCTTTCCATGTTGAAGTAGTAAAAACATCGCCTGATGTAATTGCTTCGGTAACCAGCTTTGACCCCTGATCAAAAATCCGTCCTGCACCAAGAGCGTTGTGTCCCACTTCGGAATTTCCCATATCTGCATTACTGGGCAGCCCCACAGCCGTTCCATGAGCCCGCAGTGTTGTGTATGGCGATGTCTTCATCAGTGAACTGAGATTCGGGGTTCTCGCAAGGAAAAATGCATTACCATCATTCTCTTTACCGATTCCCATGCCATCCATGATTACCAGCACCAGCGGCCCTTTGCGTTTAATTATATTATTTTTTATAAGCTTATTCATATGCTCTCCGTTTACATTTAGTATAAAGTTATGCTTTTGTCCTTCCCCATCGTTTTCGGGGAAGGTGCCCGCAGGGCGGATGGGGAGTAAAAAAATCAGTCCAGTAGAAAGTCATCAAGTCCTGAAAGCTCTATAACTCTTAGAATACTTTCATTGTAATTTATAAGCCTCATAATACGTCCTGTGGCTTTCAATTTTCTTTTAAAGCGAATAAATGCCGCAAGAGTGGAAGAATCCAGCAGATGAAGTTCACTCAGATCAAGAATCATATCCCTGTCATCGTTCTTAATAAATTCATTGATCTTCTCTTCAAGTAAATTAACCTGGAAGTTGTCACTTGCTTTGTGAAGTATAAATGTCTTTTCATTTTCAGTTTCTATTATATCAAACATACATCCTCATTTTGTGGTTGATCTAAGTAATTGTTCAAAAAAAAAGGGATAAAACAGATCGAACAATGCCTACCCCGACACCCTGAAATAAATGTAATAAATATATAGTTTTGCCGCTAATTTAAGCCTTCAAGTAAAAAACATACTCTTACAACGGCAAAAATCAAGTCAAATAAAAATTTTTTTCTTGACATTAAGCCTTAATAATTTAATTAACTGGTTAATTAAATTATTAAGGCTATACAATGGCAAAACCTATTAAAGACAGCGAAGAAACCAAAAGAAAAATCATTCATGCAGCCAAAAAAGAATTCGCAGATAAAGGCTTCAGCGGCGCAAGAATGAGTTCAATCGCATCGATTGCAGGGGTAAATCAGGCTCTGCTGCATTATCATTTTGAAAGCAAAGAGAATCTCTACGTCTCAATTTTTAATCATTTTGTCGGAGACTCTTCTACAAAATACGCCGAATTGATAGCTGCTGAGATTGATTCATGGGATGAGACTCTTGAAGTAAAACTTTGTGCAATTATATACTTTCTTGTTGATATTCACTTTGTGTCTCACGATGACGACATGAGCAGAATTTTTGCAAGAGAGATTGCAGAGGGTATGGGAGTTCTGCATGAATTTGTAAAGAAGTACATGCTCCCGCGTCTTGTAACACTTGAAAGAATAATACATGAAGGGACTGAAAAAGGGATTTTCGAAGTATCAAATACTAAAATGTTTACTCTGAATTTATTAACCTTCATTACAGATTTTGTTCATGGAGAGATTTTTCTAAAGGGTACCGAGTGGCATGAAGAATTATTCCGGAACAAGAGAGAAACACTTTATAACTACGTCGTTGAGCAGTCTTTCAAAACTCTGCGTCCTGCGAAGAAAGAACTTAAGATTCCTGTTCTTGATAAAGATAAAATGGCCAGAATGGATTATTTTGTAAAAATGATAAATGATTACATGTCGCATATATAAAATTTAAGAGGTAAATAATGAGAACAAAGAAATTTATATCACTGGTAATTGCAGTTTCATTATCGATGACCACCATGGGATGGGCACAGGAAAACAATGAAACAAAAATCAGCAATAAACCAATTGAGATTGAACTTGCAGATGAAGCGGCAATAGAGATCGGCGGATTCCGCATAACTCTTTCCGATGCGATAAAAAAAGCAATCGAGAATAATCAGGACATTCTCTCCGGGAAATACGAAGTGGCGATGAGCGACACCGGATACGAAAAATTCCAGGGAAAGTATACAACAGTTTTCAGCGCAAGCGGCGGAGTAACTTCTACTGATTACCCGGAGCTGATGCAGACTCAGACAGGGAAAAATAAAAAGACAGCTGATATTTCAGCATCACTGATGAGATCTTTTTCATCGGGTACAACTATTGTGGGAGGAGTAAACAATACATACTCCAACACCACAGGTTTAATTGGAACTACCCCGGTCTATACAACATTTCCCACACACTTTCATGCAACCGGCAATTACGATGTAAAAGCATACAATCCAGTAGCATATATCGGACTGGAGCAGGAACTCCTTAAAAACGCCTTCGGATACAACGACAGAAAACAGGAGAAGATGTTAAAAAACGCAACGCTGATGCAGAAAGATCAGATCTTATATGGACTCTCTCTGGTCGTGGTTGGAGTTATAGTGGATTACTGGACAGTTATTACCAGCAAGACTCAGCTTGATAATTCAGTACTCATGCTACAGGAGACAAGAAAAGTAAGAAGGATTGTTGCTGACAATGTAAACCTCGGACTGGCTGAACAAATGGAGATAAACTACTGGAACTCCCAGATAGCACTATCCGAGGCTGCCGTATCCAAGGGTGAGCAGGGATATAGAGATGCCATTAGAAAATTTCTTCAGACTGTAAATATGCCTGACGAGATTACAATGCAGGAGAAGGCCATACTTCAGAATAAACTTCCGGAGATCAACAGCGAAGCAGCTCTGAAACAGGCATATTTAAAAAGAGCCGATTATCTCAACGCTGTGAGAGCACTGGAAAATGCAAAACTTCAACTCGATTTAGATGGAAACGATTCACTCCCGTCACTAACCCTCAGCGGCAAGGTATCATCAATGGAATACAATGCCAATAGCGGTGATGCCTATGCAAATACTGCCGCGGCAAAATACCCGGCATACGAGGCAAAAATTAAATTAACCTACCCTCTTGACAATTCAAATCAGAAGGTTAATGAAAGGAACTCCAGATGGAAAGTTGAACAGGCAAAATTTCAGCTTGATAAAAGCAGCAGAGTTGTAAAAGACGATGTTACATCAAAAATTGAAAAAATAAATACTAATTATAAACTTTACCAGAAGGCAAAAGAAGCCAGAGTACAGGCTGAAATCTACTACGGTAAAATGCTGACTAATCTCCGCAGAGGAAGATTCACCGCAAGCATGGTCAGAACTGCATTAGATGGATTGATAAACAGCAAACAGCAGGAACTCCAGCTGCTGGTGCTTTTTAACGCATCTCTACTTGAATTTGAAGTATCAAAAAATGAACTCTTTGAAACTTACAAAATTGATGTGGATAAATATATTCCAAAAGAATAGAAAACCCTGCGGGGCGATTAAGGGGCTGCCGCCCCTTTGACCCTGCAAAATCAAGGAGAACAATATGTTTAAACGGATAAACACTTTCATATTAGTCATTGCATCAATGACAGTTTACAGCTATTCACCGGCGATATCCGCAGAAAATGACCTTACTGTCAAAACTGTGGAATATATCTGCACAAAAGCACGTGAAGGTAAAAAAACACGCATTGCAGTTTACACATTCACAAACGAAGCTGGAGAGAGTTCAGCAGAGTCAAAGGGCTACTCCACCAAAGTCATGGGGCTGATCATTGAAAAGAAAGAGTTCAAGGTAATAGACCCTGAAAGTGTTCCTGCTGTAATAAGCGAACAGGAAAAGGGGCTTACAGGATTAGTTGATGCAGAAACTGCCGCCGAAACCGGAAAAATGATCGGAGCGGATGCGCTTGTTTTCGGAATCTACGGAACCGGATCGCTGCAGGTGAGAATTGTTGATGCTTCAACCGGAGAGGTTATAGGAGCAACTCTTGAGCAGAAGAGCGGGAAAACTAAAGTTAAAAATGAGGACTTTACTGAACCTGAATCAAAGAAAAAGTTTGTTGCAACAGAGTTTGAGAGGAGTCTGAACAAAGTATACAACAATCAGCCGATGCGCTATCTCTATCTCACTGCAAATGATGCAGAACTTGACGAAATGAAACAGGCTTTTCCTGAGGCAATGAAAAAGCTTCAGGAGCGGATGAAGGATAAAGATCCGGAGAAAAATGCAAAGTTTGAAAAAAGAAAAAAAAGACTGATAGATTTTAGAAATGAGAATAACGATTTTAATAATCGTATTCTTAAGTCCCGTAAAAATCTTATGGAACAGCTCAAAAACAAGAAAGATAAAAAAAGGAAAAAATAATCCTCAAATATAGCATATAAATCCATAACGAAACCACCTCAGTTTAATATCTGAAAAAAGATAAATCTCCGCCGCGAACTACGCGGCGGAGAAAAAACCACAACAGCTTTTAAAATAGTTACATGAAGCCCCATTGGCGCGATATATATTCATTGACAGAATAGTCCCATATTTTAAAATCATATTATAAGATTGAAAATCAGAATTAACCGGAAGATACAAACATGATGACACCAAACAGTATGCCGCAGGGTTTAAATAGTGTAATTGAAATGGACCGCAAATTAAGAAAGGATATTACAGAATATTTTTTCGCCCTCAGCAAACTTAACGAACCGGCAAAGGCAGTCGAGCTTCTTGCGGGTCACGTTGCCATCATGGTAGAAATGATAAATGAGCTGAAAAAGGGGAAATAAAACTCCCCTCAGTGTTTCTTTAATTCTTTCATGCAATTTTTAACTTTCTATTTTCTGCTAACTGAATTATGACCTGCTGAATGGAATATAAATAGTAAACAACGCACCCTTACCGGGAATTGAATTTACAGTAATTTTACCGCCATGCTGAGCAATTATAGAATGACAGATAGCAAGTCCCAGACCCTGACCTTTATTCGGCCCCATCTCTTTTGTACTGAAGTACGGATCAAATATTTTATCAATAATCGAATCCGGAATCCCCGGACCTGTGTCTTTAATGGATATCATCATGTATTTACCAGGTTTAAGTTCAAACCTGTTGTCCTGCTCAATAACAACACTTGAAGATGTTATATCTACTGATCCTCCATCCGGCATTGCCTCCTTCGCATTCTCTATAATATTTATAAAGACCTGACGCATCTGCCTCCCGTCCATCATCATCGAAGTCAACGGACTTTCATTGGAATAATTAACAGAAACTGACTGGCTGCCGCTTCCTGAACCTAACGCCTCTTTAATTATTTCAACTATATTCTCCTGTTGAAGAATCGGCGCCCCGCCGCGGGAAAATGTTATAAGACGGGTAGTGAGTTCCGTTGCAGTAAAGCAGGATTTTTCCGCCTGTTCAATCCAGTGGAGATTTTTTTCACTAAGGTCCGGAGAAAGTCTCAGGACCGAGAGGGTACCGGATATTGCCATTAAAAGATTATTAAAATCATGCGCTATTCCAGATGCAAGTATCCCGACTGACTCGAGTTTCTGAATCCTGAATGTTTCATCCATGAGATTTTTCTGCACCGTTATATCCTCATATGTTCCGAGAACGCCGATCACTTCACCATTCTCTCCAGTAAGCGGAACCTTTGATTTTCTGAGTATTCTGACTTTTCCCGTGGGAAGAAACAGCTGATCTTCATAATTTAATTTCGGCTTGCCGCTGCTGAGAATTTCCCGGTCAATGATGTTATATGACCTGGCCAGATCGATATCCAGAATTTCATCATCTTTTTTTCCAACGATACTCTCTGCTGATTCAATCCCGATCAGCCTGGCAAATAAATTATTACATCCGAGATATGTAAGATCTGTGTTTTTCCAGAATACACCAATCGGTATTGTATCAAGTACAAGCTTAAGCATTCTCCGTGATCTATTAATTTCATCCTCAATCTGCTTCAATTTTGTAATATCAGTTGCTGTCCCGATAACACGCTTCGGTTTACCATCGGGAAGTCTCTCAAAAACCTTACCACGGGACAAAACCCATCGAATGGAGCCGTTCTTTGTGATAACACGATGAATTTTTTCATAATGAGGTTTTACTCCGCTGAGATGTTCATCCATAATTTCGCGTATATCACCTCTATCATCTTCATGTATCTGATTCAGCCAATCTTCAGTATCGAAAAATGTTCCTTTATTTTTCGAGCCGAACATTTCATTCCACTTTTGCGAGATGAATATTTTATCAATTTGAATATCCCAATCCCAGACTACCTGACCCGCCCCTTCCATTGAAAACTTCCATCGTTCCTCACTCTCCGCAAGTTCCTTTGTACGTTCCCTGACCATAACCCTAAGTCTTCTGCCTTCAATAACTAGAATAACTACTACATATAGAAGAGCCGCCATGATAAGTATAAAAGTTATTGCCAATATTTTATGCGATTCATAAAAAGATAAAGGTTTGTTAATAACAAGACTCCCTTCCGGAAGTGAGGATAAGGACACATTAAATATTTTAAGCTCATTATAATCAAAACTGTATCTGTTGGGACTCTCTTTTACATTGCTTATATTTTTAACAGGAGTTCCGTGAAAATATCTTAATGCCAAATCTGCAGCTTCGCGCCCCTGATCATAATGACGTATAAGCTTACCTCCGAAAACACCCTTTCCCATTCCGTGCTCATAAAGATGAAAGATCGGTACATGGCTGTTCCTGTATATTTCAGAGAACTCATCATAAAAAAGCCGGGTCGAACCGGTGCTGTCAGTATATGCAGATAGCAGTAAAATTGAATGATCAGTTCTCTGATTTTTGAGTCTTAAATTTAATTCTTCAAAAGTAAGAGACTTCAGCGAAAGTATATCAATCGTGAAATTAAAATTTTTCACCACAGCAAGGAGATTTTTTAAATCAGCCTGTCCGGTAATAGTTCCATCAGTTATAATCGTGAGTTTGTTTCTTTCAGGAAAAATATTCCGTATCAGGTCTAAGGTCTCTCTCATGGAAACAGCTTCAACAACACCTCTTATCCAGAGACTGTTCTCAAGGGATGCCGCTTTATCAATATCATTTACTCCGCAGAAAAATACAGGGATATTTTTAAAAAGTCCGTTACTTTGGGAAACTGCATATAGCAGAGCTGCATCGTCGGCAACTATAACTGCATCATACACCGGCAGTTTTTTTAATTTAAATGAAATCATATTATGAAAAGACTTAACACTTTCCGCACCGGGAAAACGCTTTGTATCCATAAATTCTATATCGAGTAAAATATTCTCTCTGTCAAAAACTGATTTTATACCGTCAATCTGCTGATTGAAAGTGGGAAATGCAGGATGATATGAGCTTATAAAGAGCACGCGCCGGGAGGTATTTTCAGCATCAGCAATAGACCCCATGCTGAATATTAAAAAAATAATAAATATTACAAATCTTTTCATTAATAATCCTATAATTTCAATATACTTAATATAATGCCGGATATACGTTAAAAGCAATTATTATTTTCTTTCTATTTTTCACTTTTCTTAACTTTTTACATTTTTTAAACATTTTTGAGTTACTCCGGCTTTTAAATGCAACTGATTCATAATGAAACGCTTCACCTGCATTCAAACAGGGTTTAGGAATACGGCCCAGGCAATCCTCTCTATTAAAACTGCATCGTGAAGCATTGTACAGCTAAGTAGTCAGATTTTATAAAAAAAATGGCCCGAGGTGACACATCCTGCATCTGAATGTGTCTAACTACTATAACACAATGGAGGAACAAAATGAAAGCTACAAAATTTCTTGCTGCCCTTGCAGTATTATTTCTGATTACATCAGCAGTGGCTGAGGAAGTAAAAATTGACGCACCCGCAGAAAAAAAAGATAATCCGCCTAAAACTCTTTTAAATCTGAAAGACGCAGACTTTTCGTTTTACGGCGGAATTTACACCAGATACTCAAAGATTGGAGATGCAAATGCATGTCTTGTCGGGGGGAGAGGTGGTATTATAATTAATGACAACTTTGTACTGGGACTTGGAGGTATGGGGCTCTCTTATCCGACAAATAGAGACAAACTTTCTGGTACAGATTATACAGGTACCCTGAACAGAGTAGGTTTCGGTTATGGCGGATTTCTGGCAGAATATTATTTCAACCCTAAAGATCTGATAGTTTTTTCAGCCGGAACACTTATTGGCGGAGGAGGACTTTCTTTTTACGAAAAAATGGATCACAACAATAATAATAACCAGGACAATCGAAATGACGGTGATAGATTTTTTGTTGCAGAACCTGAGATTAATGTATTCATCAACCTGACACGGTTTTGCAGAATCGGTATAGGAGCATCATATAGATATGTTGCAGGAATTAATTCCGATGAGTTTTCAGATAAAGATTTCAGAGGACCTTCAGCATCAGTAATGGCTCAATTAGGCTGGTTCTAACGATATAATAGTTCAATAACCGGTGAAATAATATTTCAATGCCGCATTCTTCGCGGTGAAAAAAATATCTCACCGGTTTTGAGCTTTAATCAATAAACCTGCAGTGAACGGAGAAACATAAAATTGTAATGAGTATAAATATTGAAGAGTTGTATAAAAAATATGGGCCGATGGTATTAAGAAGATGCCGGTTTCTCCTTAAAAATGAGGAGCAGGCTCTGGATGCGATGCAGGATGTGTTTGTTAATCTTATATCTAATTCTGAAAAGCTTAATATTATATATCCATCAAGTCTTCTTTATCGAATCGCCACCAATATATGTCTGAACATAATCAGAAGTGAAAAGAGACACCCGCAGAATATTGATAATGAGATTTTCAACTATATTGCCGATTACAACGACCCGGCGGAAAACATCGCCGCGGTTGATCTTCTTGATACTGTTTTCCGGAATGAGAAGTCATCAACAAAGGAAATAGCAATTATGCTTTACATAGATAAAATGACACTGGAACAAACTGCTTTTCAATCGGGGCTTTCGGTTTCGGGTGTAAGAAAAAGGATGAGAGTCCTGAAAGAAAAAGTTTCATTTTTAAAGGAGGAGATTTATGAAAATTAATCAAATACCGGATTTATATATTGAACAATACCTCCTTGGGGAACTGCCGGAAAATCTCCGCAAAGAAATTGATGAACTTATGCAGCATAGTTCTGAATTAAAAGACCGTATTAGTGAAATGGAAAAATCAAACCAAGATATACTTTCCGTTTATCCAGCTGATGAAATAGTACCCGGCATAATTGAGAAGAATATAATCAGTAAAAATTTAAACTACGGATATTCAAAAAATCAAAACAGGAATATTGATCATAAATCAAATGGAGTAATAAAGAATTTATCGTTATCATTAAAAAAATTCCTACATACTACAAGCTCAATATCAGTACGTCGTTACACTCTTTCAATTGCCTCCGCTGCGATGATGATAGCCGTGATAGTATTTATGCTTCCTGGAATCAGGGGTATTTACAATACAGAAAAAAATTATGACGACACTATCCGTATCAAGGGATTAGAATCAAAACTTCTTTTATACAGGATGAAAGGAAGAGATGTGGAGGAACTGAAAAATTTCGACACCGCGCAACAGGGAGATGTCATACAGGTGGGTTACATCGCTGCCGGAAATTTTAATTACGGAGTAATACTTTCTATTGACGGCCGCGGAACTGTCACCATACACCTGCCTCAAAACTCTGTTCCCGGAAAAAGTCTTGTTATGAACAAACGTACTCTGCTCGATAAATCATATGAACTGGATGATTCACCATCATTCGAAAGATTCATTATGATTCTTTCACCCGATCCGATCAGCATAGACAGCGTAATGGAAAAAGCAAAAAAACTTGCAATCAGCAGGGAGAGTGCTTTGAATGGTTCAATTGATGAAAAAAAAGGTTCCATTGAATTTTCAATTACTATAAATAAACCTTAATTACCGGAGATTTACCAAAATGAGTAAACTGAACCGTATAGTGATTACCCTGCTACTGATTGCGGCAATACACGGCATGACAAAACCGGCTGAGGCTAAAAACATACGAAGATTCGCAATTATAGTCGGGGCCAACAATGGAGGGCCGGAGAGAGTTCAGCTCAGGTATGCAGTATCTGATGCGGATACCATGATGCATGTACTGAAAAGCATAGGAGGAGTATCCGACAATGACGGTCTTCTTCTTATTGATCCAGATAGAAGAAATTTCATCTCCGCCATGAGTAAAATTAAGAATGAAATAAACTCAAGCAAACAGAAAAATGAGCGGATTGAATTCATCTTTTATTATTCCGGCCACTCTGATGATGAGGCAATTCTAATCGGAAGAGAAAAAATATATTACAAAGAACTTAAAGACGGTATACGCGCTATACCTGCCGATGTGCGGATAGCAATACTTGACTCCTGCTCATCGGGTGCCTTCACACGCATCAAAGGTGGTAAATTCAGACCGCCATTTATTCTCGATTCATCTTTCAACATGAAGGGTGACGCATTTATGACATCAAGCTCTTCCAATGAAGCTTCGCAGGAATCAGATGCAATCAAAGGATCTTTCTTTACATATTATCTTGTTTCAGGACTTCGCGGAGCAGCCGACATGATACAGGACGGCAGAATCACTCTGAATGAAGCATATCAGTATGCTTATAACGAAACACTCGCAAGGACAGAGAAAACTCTTGGCGGAACACAGCACCCCAACTACGACATACAAATGACCGGAACCGGAGATGTTGTAATTACAGATATCAAATTAAAAACATCGGGTCTGCTTCTTGAAAAAAAAATTGCCGGTAAAGTATATATCAGGAACAGCGACAACATACTTATTGCAGAACTACAGAAGCCATATGGCAGAGAAATGGAAGTCGCCATTCCGGAGGGTAAATATTCACTGTTAAGTCAGCTGGACAACAATATTTTCGAAGCTGAAATTAATGTCTTACAAGGTGAACGATATCTGCTTGCTCAGAGCAGCATGAAACAGAGCAGCTTGGAGGATACTGTTACCCGAGGTAATACGCAGCCTGAAAAGAAATCCGGAAAAAAAGTTATATTCTCACTCGATAATATAACAAACGGAGTGTATTTTTCTTTAATGAATCAGGGGACAAAGATCAACGGAAACTGGTCAAATCTTGTTGGAGGAAAAGGAGCATGGATTATCAACCACTCCCTCGCGCTTGGAGCAGGAGGTTACGGACTTTCGTATCCCACTGACAGAGAAAAATTTTCCGGTTCCGCTTACAATGGTCCCGATACACAGGTTGGACTTGGTTTTGGCGGATTGATTATTGAATACTTCCTCTGGCCGGACAATATATTTACCCTTGCTCCCGGACTTATGATAGGAGGCGGCGGGATAACTTATTACAATCCGGCAGATACCAGCGACAATAAAAACAATAACAACAATAATCCAAGTGATTCATTTTTTGTTTTAATGCCGGAATTGAACATTTATCTGAATGTCACTGACAATGTAAGAATCGGTGCAGGGATTTCATACAGATTTATTAGAGGGACAAATCAGAAGGAGTTCTCTGATAGAGACATCAGCGGCTTCTCAATCTCTATTGGAGCGGCATTGGGAGTTTTTTAATTTTCCCGATGATTCAAAATTTATTTGCGAAAATTTCCACTTAAATACTATACATCGACCTCTTAAAAATAACAAATGCAGCTGTTCAATCCTAAGCTGCTATAATGCAAAAATTCCCTTAATAACATAGTAAATAGTTTGTATTATAAAACCTCTATTAGTAACTGGTTTGTGTATTATTTGCAGATAATAAAAGGTTGAAACTCAGGTCATATTGATGAAGATTTTATATACAACACTAGGTTTTATATCCCTCGGCATCGGATGCGTCGGAATTGTTGTCAGAGGATTACCCACTACCCCGTTTGTTCTACTGGCCGCCTCTCTTTTTGCAAAAAGCTCCGAACGATGGTATAACTGGTTAATATCCAACAGACTTTTTGGAAAATTCATTGAACAGTATGCCAGAGAGAAGGGGATGAGTTTAAAAATGAAAATAATATCAATATCCATGATGTGGACAATGATAACAATATCCGCCCTGACATTCAAATCTCTTCACATGAAATTATTTCTCGTCGGGATGGGAATTATCGGCACAATTGTCATGGGTTTTGTATTGAAAACAATTAAAGACAATTAGTGCCGGTTTTTACAAACGGCTACTTCCCTGGCTGAAAAATCTTTACTTTAACTTCAACTTCAATATTATTATAAACAGCTACAATTGAACCATTCCCTGATTTAAGAGCACTGAATATAACCTTTTGACCTTCAGGTTTATCAAACTCTCCAAAAGCCGATACATCGCTCTTTATAATCCACTCAGGATTAACAATAATTTTTTTCCCGGTACTGTCATACGCTGTAGCAATGAGCTGCATGCTTCCTCCCGGATACATTGTAAGAGCTGCAGGCTGGATGGAAAATTTTACTACATCTTCAGAGGTATTTTTCTGATTTACGGAATTATCTTCCTTAGCTGCACCTGACATTTCAGAAAAGAGTATTACAGAAAAAATTGATACTACCGCTATAAAAACAACTGCTGATTTTTTGAACATTTTGCATTCTCCACACATTATATTTTGTGTATCTGCTTAAAAACCGGCGGTTATTCAATTCTCATCTTCAAACATTAGGCAAGAGAGAGATAATTTTCAACCGCTTATAAGAAGATACTACTCCGGTACCACCATACAAAATACATCATTTGTTAAGTTTTATATAAAGTAAAAGCTATATAAAACTGCCAAAAGATGTGCAGATAGAACCGTGCATTTTACCGCGAAGGCACTTTTCGATGCAACAATTTTTTTATTTTTTATTACTTCTTTTTCATTGCATCTACCAGTTCACTCTCCATTTGATTTAAAACCAGATTGCGGTATGAATAAAGGGAACTGTAACCAAGCAATGCTTTATCCTGCATCACCTCGGGATTTACATTTTTTACTGTTAGAATTGTTGCCCCGGTTGAAACATCCACAAGCCTTACTACAATCTGAAATTTGAAAAATGTCTTCACCTCAACTACTTTAGTTGAAAAATCCTCTGCCTCTCTTTGAGATTCATCATAAGAGGTTATCTCTCCGATAAGAACAGCATCCGCACCCAAAAGCGCACCTATAGATTTAGCGTTCTCAGCAGTTACACCAGTCATTGCGAGTTCTTTCTCTTTCAGCAAAGCATTTATCTTCTCTCTTTCAACAACCTTATATTTCAGTTTAAGAAGTGCCGATCTGAAATTTCCCTCAGCTTCGGAAAGTACCACATCCTTTACATCGACAATAGAAGTAAATGGTGCTATTGCCACAGTTTTTATAGATTTCATTGCCTCTCTGTCTACGGCAATATCAGCGGTTGCACAACTTAGAATTAACAGCGATATGAGTAATATAGATATTTTCATATAACTTTCCTTTTACATATTTTATAATTTTAGTATAATATAAATTACTGTAAATGTCAACTGCGCAAAAAAATTACTCAATTAAATAGGGGCATTTTCAGTGAAGGAAGTTACAAGTTGACACAAAACTCCATCCATATGAATGGTTATAATACAACTATACGAATGAATTAGTAAGGCGTATGTCATTCCGAAGAAGCGATAGCGACTGAGAAATCTGAAATTTACAGTGAATTTAAGATTTCTCACAGGAGTTTATCCTGAGCCTGCCGAAGGGTTCGAAATGAAAAATGGTTTAAATCAATCGTTGACTGCTATAGTGATTAATTGTGTGCAGGAAAATTATGCAGGAATTAAAATATATCTCGGGTTATTCAGAAACAATAATAGGCAGAGTGACCGAGCTTATTCAGGAGAACAAACTTGGAGAATATCTTCTAAACAAGTATCCCGCAGCTCATATTGTTCGGACAGATAAAGCTCTATATGATTATACTATTGCACTGAAGAATGAATTTCTTCAAAAGTCTAATCCACTCTGCAAAGTAATATATGACACTAAAATCAACACTATTGACCATGTTCTGGGGATGCACTACTACATTTCAAAAGTTCAGGGATCAAAACTAAAATCCAAACATGAAATAAAAATTGCATCGGTTTTTAAAAATGTACCGGCGGAATTTTTAAAAATGATAGTGGTTCATGAACTGGCTCACCTGAAAGAGAAAGAGCACAATAAAGCATTCTATAAATTATGCGAGTATATGGAACCGGGTTACTATCAGATTGAGTTTGATCTTCGTCTTTATCTCACTTATCTTGATTTTGCTGAACCTCTTTATAAATAAAAAAGATCCCATAGCGGCTTTGCGAGAGTCCTCCACAAATGAATCTTCCTCTTTTTACACATAACCTCTTCTCTCCATATACCTTTCAACTCTTCCCACTGCGATTGAACATCCATAAGTTAGAATAAAGTACATCAGTGTAATGGTAATCCAGATTTCGTAGGTTTTGTATGTTGAGGCCATAAGCTCAGTCCCGCGGAATGTGAGATCCTGAACTGAAATAACAGATACTATTGCCGAGTCCTTTATCACAGAAATTATCTGGCCGGCCATAGGGGGGAGAATTCTTTTAAACGCCTGAGGGAGAACTATATGTCTCATCCTCTGTCCCCATGAAAATCCCAGTGCATCTGCAGCTTCCCCCTGTCCCTTTTCAACTGATTCGATTCCAGCCCGTACAATTTCTGTCATGTATGCCCCTTCATAAAGCGCAAGAGTAATAAATGCCGAAATAAATACCGAAAGCATTGAAAGAGGAGATAGAAAAAAAGAAACCACTGCTTCATGGGCTGAAAGCCCGGCGGACCATGAATTAAAATTAAAAGCATCTGCAATCTGACCGCTTATAAAAAAATAAAATATAAATATAAACACAATTGATGGGATATTCCGGACAATGCCGACATACATCGCCGCACTTAGCGACGGAATAACTCTGCGTGAAATCCTCATCAGCCCCATAACAAGCCCTATGATTGAGGCAAGAATTGTTGACCACACACTTAGCTTAAATGTTACTGCAAGACCGGAGAAGAGAAGTCCCGGCACATAGGAACCGCTCCTCGCATCGTACCTTATAATATATGAACGAACTGCTGACCAGTCCCAGTTATAATGTAGTTCGGACTTCATTCTGAAAATAACATATCCCGCGCCGGAGAATACCAGCAGAAGAAGAATAAAATCGAGAAATTTAAATCTGATTCTTTCTCTCAATTTATTTACTCCACACTTTTCTCCCAATCTCTGGTTTTAAACCAGTAATGTTTTCTTTCACGAAGGAATCCATCCTCCCATCTCTTCTTTATCCAGCTATTGAAATACATTTTAAGAGAACCCTCATCCTTTTTCATCGCAAATCCTATCGGTTCATTCTCGAATGTATCCGAGAGAGGAAGGTAAAATCTGCTGCTGTATTTTATCGACTGAAATTCCGGCAGCGGAGAAGACGCCACTACTGCATGCACCCTGTCAGTGAGCAGTTCCTGTATGGCCTGAGCTTCATCATCGAATAGTTTCAACTGAGCTTCAGGAAAATTTTTTTTAGCAGCATCGGCAGCGGTAGTTCCAAGTCTGGCAGCTATTATAATATCACTTTTGTTAAAGTCAGAGAGATTTGTTAAACCGGGAGCCCTTTTTTTACTAGCCACTATCGACATTCCTGAAAAATCATAGGGATCACTGAAATCAACCTTTTTCGCTCTCTCCTCTGTTATACCCATTCCTCCGATAATAACATCAAACTTCGACGTAAGGAGAGCCGGAATAATTCCGGACCACTTCGTAGGTACAAACTCAACTTTAACACCAAGATCTTTTGCAAGGGCTGTAGCAACATCAATTTCAAAACCTACCAGATTCCCCTGTTTATCGTTCATCGCCCATGGAACAAATGTAGACATACCTACACGAAGAACACCCCGTTTTTTTATCTCATCGAGTAATCCTCCCGATTCTTTTTTTGCACATCCGGTGAAGACCAAAACAAAAGAGACGATAATCAAAACAAATTTTTTCATAGAAAACCTCCGGAGCAATTTTAGTGAACATTAAAACTTTTCTCAATATAACCTGAAAACAAAGACAACGGAACCGTCATCATAAGATAAAGAAGCGCCACGGTAAACCAGACCTCAAAAGAGAGAAATGTATCTGCCACTATTGACTGACCCACCATAGTTAAATCATAAATTGAAATTGTACTGACCAGTGCCGAATCTTTAATCAGAGACACGGCCTGTCCGGTTAGCGGAGGAAGCACCCTTCTCATCGCAAGCGGAAGTATAATATATCTATATGTCTGAACACGGCCCAGGCCCAGGCTCCATGCAGCCTCCCATTGCCCTTTTTTAATGGAAACAATTCCGGCCCGCATAATCTCTGAAAGATAAGCTCCTTCAAATAATGAAAGTGCTATTACAGCCGAGGCGAAGGCACTTATGTTAAATATAGGCGCCACGGCAAAATACATAAAAAAAATCTGCACAATTAGCGGACTATTTCTGATTGTTTCGACATAACCGTAAGATATAAATCTTCCAACAAATGAATTGGATAACCGCAGGAGGGCTGAAACAAGACCGAGAATAAATGCAATAATAATGCTTACAAAAGATATCTGAAGTGTGACATACACTCCATTAAGAAGTGGTCCTGCCTTAAAACCATATTTTGCAGCAACAATATAACCGGGAATTCTACCCCACTGCCAGTCATAATTCAGATGATCTATACTATATGCTGCTGCCGCAACTAAAGCGCATACGTATACAATAAAAACTGCATATCTCCTGAACCATTTTTTTACCTGCAGTGCTTTAATAAAATTTATCCCTCAAAATTTCTAACGGTTATCTATTTATATTCAATTTAACCATCAATATCCCGCAACTCATTGCCCCCCAACCCCCCGGAGGGGGACTTTGAAATACTCAGCAATTTCAAACTTCCTGAAATTTTAATTTAAGCCCCCCTCCGGGGGGTTGGGGGGCCGGGGATCTGAATTGTTTTAATTATCATTGAGACACTAATAATCTTTTACTACATACTTTCTATTACGTCAAGAATAGTATTAATAGGATGCGCTCCCATAAGTTCATATTTTTCGTTTATTACAATTTTAGGAACACCGGTTACATTGTACTTCTGAGAAAGATGCACAAAATTACTGGAGTCTATCATGTCTCCTTTTATTCTGCTGTTCTCCATGGCCATTCTGTGAGCAATAGAAACCGCGGCCGGACAGTGAGGGCATCCAAGGCCTACAAATACCTGAATATGAACGTCCTTATCCACTTTCTTTATCCTTGAAAGAATATCCGCTGGAAGTTCTTCATGTTTACCCGACATCTCGATTATTGAACCGAGAAATGAATTTATTTCATATCCTCCGGGAAGACCGTAAAACTTAACTCCATGGTCTACTCCATCTTTATCAAGAAGAACAAGTGCAGGAATTCTCTCCACACCATATTTCTTAGTCATCTCTTTATCTTTGATCAGATCGTAAACTTTGATCGAGAGCTTGTCGCTTAACGTTGCAATTTCCTCAGCGAAGGCTCGTGTCTCCCTGCACATTGGACATTCAATTTCCTGTGTGAAGTTTACGATCTTCACCTCATCTTTCATTATCTTAAGAATCTCTCTCAGCTGATTCTGAACTTTTTCTTCAAATAAAGCCATATTATTCCCCCTAATTTTTCTTTAGAATATACTCGCAGGCAGAGAGTGCAGCTTTTGCTCCTTCGCCGCCTGCTATTATTATCTGTTTAAATGGAACCGAGGTAACGTCTCCCGCTGCAAAAATACCCTCACGGTTTGTCGCACATCTGCTGTCCACAATTATCTCATTACCGGAATTCATCTCAACAACTCCCTGCACAAAACTGCTGTTTGGATCAAGCCCGATCTCAATAAAAATACCATCTGTCTGCAGCTGCGTAACAGACTTTGTATCGACATGCTGAACAGTCACTTCGCGCACCTGGTCTTCTCCGTTAATTGCAGTCACAACGCTGCTGAATATCATACTGACATTGGAAAAACTTTTGAGTTTATCAAGAAGAATTTTATCGGCTGTAAGTTCTTCCATCATCTGAACTATTACCACCTCTGATGCCACCTGGGCAAGATCAATTGCCGCCTCAACCCCGGAGTTACCACCACCTACAACTATAACCTTTTTACCGGCAAAAAGCGGAGCATCACAGATTGTACAGTAAGCCACACCTCTCCCTGTAAGTCTTTTTTCGCCGGGCACTCCAATTTTTTTCCATGACTTGCCCGTTGCAATAATCAGCGCTCTGGATTGGATAACCCGTCCGTCTTCAAGGGTAACATTTTTTATCTCTCCGTCAGTTATCGCCGATACACCCTGTCCCTCTTCATATCCCACGCTGAACTGTATGACCTGTTCTTTGAACTTATCTACAAGCTCTACTCCATTTATATACTTATATCCAAGATAATTCTCAACAGATGAAGTTTCTGCAACCTGGCCTCCGATACTTTTAATTATAATCGCAGTATCGACCCCTTTTCTCATGGAGTAAACAGCAGCAGTCATACCTGCCGGACCTCCGCCGATTATCAGAACATCATATATTTTTGCCGTATCAATCGGTGTAAAATTTTTTTCGCTCACAAAGGTTACTGCACTTAAATTAAAATCCATGGCAATTCTATCCTGTTAATATTTTAATATTTCAGATAACGATTAAATATAATATATAGAATTTTAATGAAATTTCAAGAGGGGATTAGATTTTTTTTTAAATATACGTAGGGGCAATCCGTAGGGACAATCCTAGGATTGTCCCTACGGATTGCCCCAACAGATTGTCCCAACGGTTTGTCCCAACAGATTGTCCCAACGGGGATGGGGGGCGGAAATTCCTACATCTCCACCAGTTCATAATCGGCACTGCCGAAACCGATCTCTTTCGCGTAATCGATCTGATACCTGTAGGGAATATTATATGCCATATCCGAAAGATTTTTACCGGAAAATTTTTCCACAAGATCCAGTGATGCAGCATCTACCGCAACGGGATCATGTGACATTAGTATGCCGATGTCACCGCAGATATTTTCATACTTAGGCATACAGTCGCAGTCCTTCGATATTCTTGTGAGAATGTTGATATATATACCCTTCCCTTCGTTTGCCTTATATACTCCGAATGCGTGTTCCACAATTTTTTTCTGGAGCTCTTCAAATGTTGCGCCCCAGTTATATTTAACAGCATCGAATCTGCAAACAGCCAGACACTCGCCGCAGCCGATACATTTATCGGAGTCAATCTGAGCCGAATCTTCAGTCATTGTAATAGCTTCTGCCGGGCACCATTTGAAACACTGCTGACATGTGGTACACAACTGCGGTATTATTTCAGGCTTAGCCGTTGAGTGCTGTATCATTTTACCTTTTCTGCTGGCACAGCCCATCCCCATATTCTTTATAGCTGCTCCGAATCCCGCGATAAGATGTCCTGTGAAATGCGAAACACATACAAATGACTGCGACTTGACAATAAGTGATGCAAGTTTCACTGAGTTATAAATTTTTCCCGGAATCGCCACTTCAACCTCTTCATCACCATAAAGTCCATCGGACATTATGATTGACATGCCGGTGTTATCAAAATCGAACCCCTGACGAAGAGCATGCTCAATATGGATTACGGCATTATCCCTGTTCCCCTTATACAACGTTGAAGTTTCGGTCATGAAAGGGAGCGCGTTCTTTTCGCGAACCAGCTCTCCAATTCTTTTCAGAATTACAGGTCTTGGATATCCCGACTTGTCGCTCTCTCCAAAATGAGTTTTTACGGCAACCATATCTTTTTCTTCGATAAAGTTAAATAGCCCCTCTTTTGCGATAAGAGTTTTAAGCTTCTCCGCCAGAATTTCGTCCGGTGTGTTATTTTCCGATTTTAAAAAATATACCTTACTCAATTTTTTAACTCCTCAAGCTTTACCAGAGCTTCAACATTTTCGGTAATTATTTTTCTTATCATTTCAGCTGTCTCTTCAATTGTAAGAGATGCAAATGCGCTGTAGGGAACTTCTTCCAGTATTTTAAAATAAAGGTTATGAGAACCCTCATATTTCATACTGTGTTTCGGAAGAGCATAGGTCGTTCCTGAAATGGCAATAGGGAGAATAGGCAATTTCAGTTTATGGGCAAGAGCAAAAGCCCCCGGCTTAAAAGGCTTAACCTTCCCGTCATGGGATCTTGTTCCTTCCGGGAAGATGTATATTGAACTCCCCTCTCTCAGCCTCTCTTCACTAACTTCGAGCATCTTTTTAATACTCTCTTTGTCACCCCGCTTGAGCCTGACATATCTGTTAAGATACATATTCCATCCGACAAATGGAACTCTGAAGATTTCCGCCTTTGAAACCCATTTGAAATGTTTAAAAAGATTAAACGCAACCAGTATATCAAGCTGAGACTGATGATTTGACACAACCACATAAACCTGGTCATTCCTGAAATTTTTTCTGTCAATCATCCTGACTCTCCATGCAGGATTGACCCGCGTGTAGAGTGCACCCCAGAAACATGTGAACTGATGGAGTATTATTTTTCGCTTATCAAATGGAATAGTTACAAACCAGATAAAAAGTGCGGGAAAAAACAGGATAGCGCAGGTTACTATAATAAAGCCCAGAAATAAACTCGATTTTATTCTGCTGATCATTTCCTTTTACCTCAAAAAAATTTTAAAATTGCCTATTTGCTCAATTAACAGTATTTATCAAAATCTACATTACTTCCCAGTAAAAATCGACCCATTCATCCTTATCGACTAAAGATGCATATATAACCTCTGCCTCTTTGACCTTCGAAACAAGACATATAGTGTCAAAATCAACTTTAGGATACATAGAGTGTATCTCTTTAATTGTATTGCCGCTGTCATAGATATCGTCACACAATAAGAATTTTCCCTCAATCAGATCGGGCTTAATCCCGATCTGAAATCTCCTCTGCTCCTTTCCAGCATAGGATGAAATTTCAATATAAGAAATTGGAAGATCAAGATGAACACTCATAAAATATGAAAGGAAAAATCCCCCACGGAGCGGACAGAGTATTGCCTTATAATTTTCTTTGTTGGATTTAATCTTTTCAAGCAGCTGGTAACTCAATTCTACAAATTTGTCATAAGTGACACTATAATTCTTCATTTAATACTTCCCGGGATTTAATTCAGATTAGCCTAACGGAGGCTATGTTAAAACTCAATGCAAAAATATTCAGTGGCAATTTTTAATCAATAAAAAATTTTTAAAGTTTTCATGAAAAGAAAATATATGCACAAAAAAAACACTGGAAATATTGAATTCTGAAATTTCTGCCTCGCTATGGAAGAAATTCTAACGCCTGTTGTTTTTGAATATTAAAAAATATAACAAATATATACCATGTTTTGTGCTTAATCAAAACTCCGGTCAAAGACTGTTCCGTTATTTAAATATGAGACTCCCTATTATTAGCCTGCTGGGGCTTTCTGCAATTATCCAGTAACAATAAACTTCAAAACCACTCTATATTTTTTGAATGTTTTATTTAAAGTACTTGCAATAGAGCATCAATTATCATCATTAATGTAAACTCAAAATTTAATAAGTATTATAGTTACTAACATTTATAAAGGAGTTGTTTATATGAAAAAAATATTACCGGTTATTATTTTATCATTGTTGATTGCATCATGCACAACAATGCCTGCCGAGATCGAGGACAAGTACCTTACTGAAAAAACAGAACCCGAATCAAAAACCATTTTTTCTTTGGAAGCGAAAATTATAGATAAGAACAAAGAAAAACAGGATGTTGAAAATAAACTTAAGAATCAGACAAAGCAGCCTGCAGGAATTGAAGAAGAGATAAAACTTCTTAAGAATGAAAGTGAATCCTTAAAGGATCAGGTTGCATTTTATGAGAAGAATAAAGATGCTGTGAACCTTGAATCCAAAAAAACACAACTCGCTGAGAACGAAAAAAAACTTACAGCAAAAACAGCACTTTTCGAATTTGAAAAAAGTGAAAAAAAACTATTCGAGGCTGAACTTGCAGTTAAAGAAGCTGAGCTAGGACAGAATATTGCCGAGCTGAATGTGGAAAAATCGAAAATAGCTGCAACATACCGCGATAAAAATGAACCTGCAAAACCGGAAGAGGAGGGCAACTTCTTCACAAAGCTTTTTAACAAGAAAGATCCCAACGATAAATACGGATACAAAAAATACAACGAATATCTTGACAAGAAAAAGAAAGATACAGCAAAGGCTGAAGCTGAATACAGAGAAGCAACAAAAATCTATCAGGATGCAAAGATTAATCTTGATAAGACAAAATAAATTTCCATTTCAGAACGGAGAAAAATATGCAGAAAAGTTTCTTTAAAAAAATAGTGTTACTCGTCTTTGTAACTGTTTCAATCGCCGCGGCAGATGCAGCAGTGTTCTATACTCCATCGGAGTACAATGCAGTTTATAATGAAAAAATCGCGCTTCAGCTTGAACTCAAAACACTGAACCGCCAGTACCAAAATGAAAAAAGCAAGTACGAAAGCACCATTCAGGGACTTCAGTCAGAGGTGGATCAGCTTAAAAGAGAAATTGAACAGCTGAAATCATCCTGCTCGGACCAGAAGAAATCTTTTGAAGATAAAATTAAAGAGATGCAGGATATGATAAATATTCTGAAAAGCAAGGGCTCCGAGACCGAGAAAAATCTTATCGAAAGCAACAGACTTCTCCAGAAGCGCTGCGAAGATGACATGAATCAGGCAAGAGAAAAGTGGGATGCCGAAAGAGAAAAATTAATTAAAGAGTTGGGTGATCTTAAGTCTGATTACGAAAAAAAGATTCTTGCGTTGAAAGAAGAAATTGCCAATCTCAATGAAGAACTTTCTGATTTGAAAAAGCTCACTGACAAACAGAAACAGGAACTGTCAAGAATGGAGAATCAGGCAGCCGAGCTTGAAAAACAACTCGATGCAGAGATTAAAAACGGAGACATCCGGTTAAAGAAATTCCACAACAGGCTTGTAATCAATATTGATGATAAAATAAGTTTCGACTCAGGATATGCAAATCTCAAAAAAGAGGTTCTCCCGTCACTTAAAAAAATCAGAGAGATTTTATCACAGTTTCCGGAATACAGCATTGTCGTCGAAGGGCACACCGATAACATACCGATGAAATCACAGAAATTCAGAGACAACTGGCAGCTCTCAACAGAACGTGCGCTTGCAGTGCTAGATTACCTTTTACAGGATAAAGATCTTAATCCTGTGAGATTCTCTGCAGCCGGTTACGGAGAACACAAACCGCTGGTTTCTAATGCTACAAAAGAAAACAGAGCACTAAATAGAAGAGTTGATATTGTGGTTATACCGGCAACACAGGGACAGTAACAATTTCTATATATATGTGATAAAAAATGACCGGAAACTCCGGTCATTTTTTTATTCTTTTGAATGCTCTGACCCCTATGATTTTATCCTTTCAATAAGCTATAAATAAGGTTAAACTTCTATTTTCAATAAATAAACCAGACTAAAAATAATTTATACTTTACAAACGTATAGTATAAATTATGATCTGCTCATGAAACGTTCAGGTACTGCAAATTTACCTCTCCATTATGGCCATGTGCCGAAATGGCTTGCCGACAGGATGAAAGAGCTTGGCAGCGCCATATCTCTGGCGATTATCCATAAATATGGGAGGGACGAGTTTCTTCGACGGATTTCCGATCCATTCTGGTTTCAGGCATTCGGCGCTGTGATGGGTATGGACTGGCACTCGTCGGGAATCACTCCAAGTGTTATGGGGGCGCTCAGCAGGGGGCTTAATCCTCTCTCGCATGAAACGGGAATTTTTATTCTCGGGGGGAGAGGTAAACGCTCAAGGAACACTCCCGCTGAAATTGCAGAAGTTTCAATGAAGACAGGACTTGATGGAGATAAACTTGTCCGGTGTTCGCGGCTCTCTGCTAAAATTGATAACACCTGCATTCACGATGGATACCAGATATATCTGCACAACTTTATTCTTACAAAAGATGGAAAGTGGGCTGTGGTTCAGCAGGGAATGAACAAAGATGATATTACCGCACGAAGATATCACTGGCTCTCCGATGATGTAAAATCTTTCGTAGATGATCCTCACACCGGTATTGTTGGGAAAAACGAAGGTGAGATTCTTAATCTCAGCGACACCCGGAGCGAACCTGCAAGAAGCGCCATTGTGGAATTTCTATCGATTCATCCCGATAAACAGCAGAATGAAATTGAATCACTTTTTTCATCCCGGAATCTGTCATCACGGCATCTGGACATGCCGGCACACCACCATGTTACTCCGGCAGATGTGAACAGTAAAAGAATGGGAGCTGTTCTTGCAGCTGCATACGAAAAACAGTTCAGCGACTTCACTGATGCTCTTCTCCTTAATGGAGTCGGGCCGCGGACCATTCAGTCTCTCGCCCTTGTTTCTGAGGTGATATACGGCGCACCGTCACGTTTCTCCGATCCGGCAAGGTTCTCCTTTGCACACGGAGGTAAAGACGGACATCCCGCACCCGTACCGCTGAAGATTTACGATCAGTCAATATCAATACTGAAAGATGCTGTAAAGAAAGCAAAAATCGGAGAACACGATAGACTCGATGCACTGAAGAAACTCGATGCCATGACACGGCATATAGAAAACAATTACGAGCCCGATGCGGATATTGAAAAACTGATAGCGCATGAAAGAAAAATATCGAAATCACTGGGTGGAAGAACTGTCTTTGACAAAGGGAAAGATGTGCAGCTGGAAATGTTTTAACTCACCCGCCCCTATCCGCCCTATGGGCACCTTTCCACATAAATGGGAGAAAGGGTAATACGAAATATTTATTGTCATCTCTCCCCCATTTATGGGGGAGATGCCCGCAGGGCAGAGGGGGCGGTAGAGTTCTACCTCACATACTCCTCCGGGTTCAGAGCCTGTCCGCCCTTCCTGATCTCAAAGTGAAGGTGAGGACCCGTCGATTTTCCTGTACTCCCTACTCTCCCTATAAGCTGCCCCTTTGTTACTTTATCACCATTAGATATTTCTATCTTAGAGAGATGTCCGTAATAAGTGGCCAGATCGTTTCCATGTTTTATCACAATAAGATTCCCGTAGCCGCTCTTTTTATATCCGGCATCAACAACAACTCCGCTCTCTGCAGCATAAACCGGAGTTCCGGCAGGTGCAGAAATATCTATCCCTTTATGAAATGAATTTCTTCGCTTAGTAACCGGATCAATTCTGTTGCCGAATCTGCTGGAGAGTCGCCCTGATGCGGGCATGACCATGTTCCAGTCTGTTTTCCCGGTGTCACTGTCAATCTCAGAAGGAGCATTATCAGAAATAAATGCTCCGAAGACCCATCCTTCATCACCATTATCTTTTTTTACCAGGAGCCATGGTGCTTTAATATTTTTGACAACATCAGTTTTATCAGATTGATAAAGTATCTGCACTCTTTCTTTAAATTTTATCTTTCCCAAAATTTCGCTCTCCGAGTTATCCTCAGAACGCATATTGAGTGATCCGGTATTAACATAACCGTATATCTTCGGAGGGATAACTCCTGTGTAATGAAAATTTTCTGTATCCTTTATTTCTGTTATAGCACCCTCCTCAACGGGTACACCCAGCTTTACATCACCGCTGGAAATCTCTTCACTGGAATTTTTAAGAAATGCGTTTAACTCCTGCAATATTGCGTCACGATTTTTTATATCCTGCTTGTGCTGCTTTATTACTTTATTTTTGTGTTTCTCACCCAGCTTATTAGCCTGTAACCCGCCCGAAGCAGTAATTACCGACAGGATAAAAAGGATAATGCATATTTTTTTCATAGTGATTCTCCGGATTTAATCTTAATGTTATTTTCGGCATTCTAATCTTAAAACAGGGACAATAAATTGAACAAAGCGCTGCATACAAATTAAATTTAGCATCTATTCATATAATGATAGTGAAAAGCATTTCCCCCGCGCCTTCGGTGCGGGGGAAAGTATAATTAACTACGGTTTTGAGCAGTTACTAAATTTAATATCACAGGCTATGTTTTTTGTTTGATTTTATTATACATTAGTTACATTATCAAAAGTCATCATCAATAGTTCAGAGGCAGGAAAAATGCTGAAAGTCATTAAAAAATTTTTATTCTGGGGAAGAGATAAATTTCCCGATTCATATTCCGGGGAACTAAACTATCAGAGCAATCTGGTTGTTGTTCCTGCCTCAATTATCTGCATAGTTGCCTGGCTTGGATATGTTGCCACAGACAGTACAATTCATCCGAATCTCCCTACACTGGTATATTTAAGATACGGTTTATCAGTTATTTCTTTTCTGGTGCTGGTTCTGCAGTTTTTCCCGGTCTTTAAAAGAAACAGCATGTTTCTACTTGCTGCTCTGGGTTTTTATCTCGAGATTGCAACAGGTTTAATCACTGGAACAACAGGGGGTGATCCGGTTTATGTGGCGGGGTATTTTTTTGTTTTAATTCTGATTATTGTAGCACCCATATACAGAAGCCTGCTCTGGCTTATGACTGCTTTATCAGTATCATCTTTTTTCTTCACAGGATTCATCCACCAGATGGAGTTTGCCACTCCCCGTCAAAAGTACACTTTAAATGACTTTATCTCCGTCGTGCTTTTCAGTATCCTCTTTGTATATGTGCTCGACAGAATGAGATTCTCAAACTGGAAAAATTCAAATGAACTTAAAAAGAACAGAGAAGAAATTGAGAGAGAGAAAAACAGAATAACTGAAATTATGAGTGAGGCTAAAAATCTTATAGAACATGTAACAGAAACTACAAACTATCTCAGCAGATTCACCGGAGAGATCGATTCGTCTATAGCAGAACAATCTCCGGTATTCCAGAAAACTATGGCTTCTTCAACAAGTGTAATTGATTCGTTTGACATGATAAACACTCATACAATTGGTCAGATGGATTTTAATCAGAGAGGAAAACTTCTCATAGCAAAACTTAAAGATGAGTTTCAGGATACTCTCACATCAAGTGATTCAGTACAAAAAGATGCATCGGAAATCGGTGTACTGGCAAACAACTGCCAGAATAAACTCAACAACGCATCTACGACAATTACAGCTCTGAAAGATGAATCATCAAGAATCGCCGAAATATCAAAAACCATAAATGAAATCGCAGATATGACCGCCCTCCTCTCACTAAACGCATCAATTGAATCCGCAAGGGCCGGAGAACATGGACGGGGCTTTGCTGTTGTTGCTGACGAAATTTCAAAACTTGCCGATGGAAGCATGCGCTCAGCAAAAGAGATAAGTGATATAATCAAAATCTCTGTAACCCGAATAATCGAAGCATCAGATCAGGTTTTCGAAACAGCGGATATACTAAAAGATATTATAGTTATTATGAAGGATAACACAACATTTCTTGATACTCTTAGAAACATGATTAAGGACCTGGGCCAGAATCTCCAGGATCTTATGGGTTTCTTTGATCTATCAGTTAAATACACACAGATGATAGGGGAGCTTACGGAAAAAAACAGTGAAGAGATAAGTACTTATCAGTCTATGATAAAAAATATCGAGAGCTTTTACTCCGGACTGAATAAAATGAGCGATAAACTGACAGAAGTAACAGCTAATGTTAATACTGAAATTTTCAAACTCGAAGATATACTTAAAAGTACGGGAGATTCGGCGTTGGAGGTTTAAACACTATTCCTGCCCTCTGTCGCGATGCGACATCAGTCGACGTTTTTTGGACATCCTGTCCTCGATCGACAGAGCGATAACGATGACCGCCTGTGGAGACACGACACGATGTCGTAATCATCTCCACCAGAAACATCCTGTTTCTAGTCCCCCATGAATAGTGGGAGAAAAATAGTGAAATTTCCAAATACACCTTTCTCCCGTCAATGGGGAAAGGTGCCCATAGGGCGGATAGTGGTGTAGTGGTTTTTTTCAAATATCAACTTTACTTTTTTCCGCCGATATTTAAAAATTTTAATTGAAAAAGCAACACT
Source organism: uncultured Leptospirales bacterium (assembly GCA_964450405.1). GTDB lineage: Bacteria > Spirochaetota > UBA4802 > UBA4802 > UBA5550 > WRGT01. The sequence continues at coordinate 60,272 of CAYVCQ010000008.1, forward strand.
ATAAATAATTGATTCCATATATTGTATCTACTCATAAACTGATGGTAAAATTGCTCTCCTGCACGGCGGAGAAAAACTCTACCGGTTTTTGAGCAGTTACCAATTATCATGTATTTATAGTCACCAAATTGAGGGATCGATAATGAAAGTTTTTAAATTCGGAGGAGCATCGGTAAAGGATGCCGGTTCCGTAAGAAATGTTGCCAGCGTTTTGAGTCTTTATAGTGAGGATAATATTGCTGTCGTTGTATCGGCAATGGGGAAGATGACAAACGCCCTTGAAAGACTGCTGCATGCCTATTACTACGGAACAGGAAAAATTGACGAAGAGTTCCGCAATATAAAAGAATATCATATGAGTATAGTATATATTCTCTTTCCAGACGAAAACCATGAAATTTATACTGAACTTGAAAATGTTTTCTCCATCTTAAGAACACGGCTTCATCTCCCCAATTCAGAAAATTATGATTATGAATATGACCAGATTGTTTCTATCGGAGAGATAATATCATCTAAAATACTCAGCGCGTATTTAAACTCTGCCGGTGCAGAAAACAAATGGATCGACGCCAGATCAATAATCAGAACAGATAACACCTACAGAGATGCAAGAGTAGACTGGGAGAAAACAGTCGAGCTGGTTAAAGACTCAATGAAGTTCCACAAAGAAAGAATATATATAACTCAGGGATTTATCGGCTCTACCGCGGAGAATATAACCACAACACTCGGCAGAGAGGGATCAGACTTTTCAGCTGCAATTATCGCTTACAGCCTTGATGCGGAAAAAGTTGCTATCTGGAAGGATGTACCGGGAGTTCTCAATGCCGACCCGAAATACTTTGATGACACAATAAAACTCGATCAGCTTTCGTACCATGATGCAATAGAGCTTGCATACTACGGTGCAAGCGTTATACACCCGAAAACAATTAAACCTCTGCAGAATAAAAAAATTCCACTATGGGTAAAATCTTTTCTTCATCCGAAAGAGAAAGGGACAATCATTCAGAACGACAAGGCCGAATTGCAAATAGCATCCTTTATTTTTAAAATGGAACAGGTCCTGATCACTATCTCCGCAAGAGATTTCTCATTTATAGCAGAACAGAATCTCGGCGATATATTTCATGAACTTTCACGACTCAGGGTAAGAATCAACGTGATGCAGAATACAGCTCTAAGCTTTTCGATATGCGTTGACTGGGATGAAAGAAAAATTCCGGAACTTATCAAGTCGCTTGAAACTTACTATATGATTAAATATAACAAGGGTCTTGAACTTGTTACAATACGGCATTACGATCAAAGTACAATCGAAAGAGTCACTGTAAATAAAGAGATACTCCTGGAAGAGAAAACACGCAATACGGTACAGATGGTAATGAGAGACTTTGACAAGGGACTGGAATAGCCGGAATCTCTCATTAACATCTGCGGTTTGTGTTTATTTTTTAACAGGTATAATTTCGCCCTTGCGATCCGGTGATGAAGGATTATCTTTATAATTCTCTGCCCATTCATGCCAACCTGGACCTCCATCTACAGTTGAGCTACCCCAGCCTCCGGAAAAAGTATTGAATCGGTTATTTTTCACAATCATATTTTTACCATAGCCGCTTCCTTTTGTCTCCAGAATTAAATTATACCCATATCCTTCAAGTAAATTCCCTTCGATCTGTACATTATTTATAAATCCCTGATACGGCTGAATAAAAATTGCTCCCGTTGTTCCCTTACTTGAATCACATACAATGCGGTTATTCTTAATTATTATACCAGCGCCGTCGCTTCTTCGGATTGTCACTCCATCAATATGTGCTTCTCCGGTGAACCTGGTTTTATGAATAAAATTCCCCTGAACCACAGAAAGCTTAGAATTTATACTATTAATCCATATACCGCTGCCTGAATCATGAATATAACACCGTTCAACAATGCCGTTTCCAGAATAGGCAAAGGGATACCCCATTCTTGGTTTACCATCAGGCATAACTGGCGGTATCCGGCTGCCATCTATCTCTGAATCTCTAATAATTGTATCACTCCCCGCTCCTCCGATAATCGGCATACCATTACCTACATAATCCGGTTTTATCAAACATCTTTCGATCGTTATTTTACCTGAACTAAGATCAAGTTGTCTGCTTATTATTTTATCAGATATTGTCATACCGGCAGGTATTTTCATCGTGCCATATTCAACTTTTGCAGTTGATTCATCAAAAGGTTTGAGTTTGGAATAATCACCTTTCAAACCTGTATTTTTATTATTGAGTTCCCACCCCATTAAATCTTTTGTTGATTTAGTCGTTTTCAAAGCTGTGCCTGATTTAAGTATTTTGCATTCCGCTACAGTTGAAAAAGTTTTAAATATAGACGTAAGTAAAATAAGCAAAATTAAAATGATCTGGTATAAACCAATTTTTTTCATAAGTTCTCCTTGCATAAAAGTTTCTACAATATTTAATTCGTATTACATGGTTCTAAAATACAAAAGTAAAGAAGTTTTCATTTTATTTTTACGCATAATTTAAAAAAATACCCATATCCCTTTTAAATTTTACGTCGTGTTAATATTTTAAAAACTTCAGTATGGAGTAAACTTAACCCAATCTATCTGATAAACACATACAGTATCTGCAGCTGGAGGTCCGCCAACCCACCCGCCATTCTGTGTCCATACATTAAATTTTAATTGATACGGCCCATTGATAGACACTCCGCTGCTGCTGTAATTATATGTATAAAGCAGAACATCATCCACATACCATTTGATAAATGCCGGCGTAATTTCAATTGCCCATATGTGAAATCCATCTGAAGGATTGAAACCTAATATTTTATCCGGATTCAAATTAAAACTTGTTTTACCCGAAGCGTGAACCGCAAAATGAACTTCTCCATTTGACGCAGTAAATGATTTTGTCAGAAATTCAATATCTATCTCCTGTTTGGTCCCGTCACTTCCAGAACCGGGGGTAGTTGTATTATCCCAGTCTATAGTAAACATTGAATTTAATATTCCTGGAACACTGGATGGTTTAAGTCTTGCTTCCCATTTCCCGTAGAGAAATTCTTTCCTTGTCTGGATAGCTGCACCGAGAAATTGTCCCCCCTCATACTTAAAGATAAGATTCAAATTCCCACCCTGGACATAACATCTCGCAGGTGATGTTATACTTTCTTCTACCCATGACGCCACCTGCCACACAGATGAATCAACTGCCGTACCATCAAAATTGTCGATAAAGGGTTCTTTAGAGTATGGTTCTGTAATCACATAAGACGCAGAATCCGAACCAACATCGGAAAAGCAGCCCAATATTAAGCCTATACAAAATAAATAACGGAATCTGATAATTATATTTTTCAATTACATTCTCTCCAGATTTGCAATATTAACAATCATATAATATTCATCAAATTTACAGCATAAATAATTATGGTTGCACTAAAAATGCAAATCTTTTTATATATTCAATTATTAAAAGAAATTCTCAACATGAATAGCCGAAGGAGATTTCATGAAAATATTAAAGCAAATCAGGAAACACAATATTCTTTTCTGGTTACTTCTTCCTCTAGTTCTTCCTTTATTCTTTCTCTTATCATGTTCCGAAGTAAAGCTTATCGGAGACAGCAGGTCCGGCTACATAAAGGATTTATCCTTTAAAATTTCACCGGAGAAGGCAGTGGAGCTTGCAGGGCCCTATCTTGATCTTTCTTATGAGCTCAGGGTAAAAAACAGATCAATCAGTCACAACGCCCCTTTAAACGATTATGTAGTACAAAAAGGCAAATGGTATTATGTTACAAGAGATAATTATCCTTATAAATATATAGGAGCATATAAAAACCATGCTGTAAAGGTTAATGTCAATTCCGGCACTGTCATCCCTCCTGAATAAAACATTTCTTTTTTTTTCAAAAGAGTTTGAAATGAAGAAAAGTAATCAATCTATAAATAATCCATCATCCACTCCAGAAGTGAGAATCTCTTCATCTATAAGTATACCGGAAAGAGTTTCAGCCTTAGGGAGTTCGTATTTGAAATAGTATTTCATAGTGTGTATTTTAGCGCTGTAGAATCTGCTGAGCGCAGCATCCTCACAGCCGATACTCCGTTTACAGGCACAGACAGCCTGCATCAGCCACTGCCATGCAATTGTTATAATTCCCGCCATCTCCAGATAAATCGTAGCATCGGCCAGAAAAATCTCAATGTTACCCTTAGATGCAATCTGAAGAAGATGCACTGCTGTTTTCTGAAAAACAGATACGGCCCTGTCGAGTTTAGATGTATATTTTTTTAAGTTTTCATATTTTTCTGATTCACTTATTGTAAATTTTATCTCAGCAATAAAAAGTTCCAGAGCACGCCCGTTCTTCATGGTAGTTTTTCTGCCGAGAAGATCCTGTCCCTGAATTCCAGTTGTACCTTCATGTATAGGATGTATTCTTGAATCCCTGAAAAAAAGTTCCAGATTAAAATCTTCACAATAGCCGTAACCTCCAAGAATCTGAAGTCCCGTACTTGTGGAGAGAATTCCGTTTTCTGAAGGATAACTTTTTGCAATGGGAGTTAAAAATTCAAGGAGAAGGTCATACTTCTCAATATCTTCCGGCGAAGAGATATGTTTAAGATCAATATACTTCCCCAGTTGTAGAGCAAGAGATAGTGATCCCTCCGACACTGCTTTCTGAAAAAGAAGCATCCTCTTTACATCGGGATGAGAGTTTATTGCACACTGCGGATCCAGCGGATTTTTACTGTTTAAAGGACGTCCTTGTGCTCTCTCTTCAGAATATTTGAGAGAATCATAATAGGCCGCTGATGCTATACCGGCAGCACCTATTCCGACATTAATTCTCTCTTCATTCATCATCTGAAACATATAGGATAAACCCTTATTCTCTTCGCCGACGAGCCATCCTCTACAATCATCATTCTCACCCATTGAAAGCTGTGCGATGGGAGAACCACGATAACCGAGCTTATGTTCTATACCAGCACATATTACATCATTAGGAACAAGCCCGCCTGTACCATCTCCGCGGAGTTTTGGAACTACAAAAAGTGAAATACCCTTCACTCCGGCTGGTGCGCCTTCGACTCTTGCGAGCATAAGATTTATTATATTATCTGCTCCATCATGTTCACCGGCAGATATAAATATCTTCTGGCCCATTATTAAATAATATCCTTCACCAGTAGGGATCGCCTTTGTCTTTATATCAGAGAGAGAACTCCCTGCGCCGGGTTCGGTGAGAGCCATTGTACCCTGCCACTCCCCGGTAAACATTTTCGGGGTGTAGTACTTTTTTAAATCAGGAGATCCGAAAGTGATAATCAGATTTGCTGCTCCCGATGTAAGCCCGGGATAAACTCCCAGTGAATAGTTTGCCGCGGCAAATATATAATTCAATGCTGCGACTATAGAGTAAGGAAGCTGCTGCCCGCCATCATCAAACTGAAAGTGAGCTGAGATAAAACCGATCTCTCCGCATTTTCTCGTGAATGTTTTTACAATCGGGTGAACATGTACTTCGCCATTTTTATATAAGGGTGGATTTTTATCCATCTCACGAAGATATGGCCTCATGAGATCCACAGCCATTTTATTTGCTGTGCCGAGCACCATGTCGAGAGCCTCTTTGTTGTATTCATTAAAATACTCGTGCTTTGACAGATTCTGAATCTCCAGCATCTCAAATAACAAAAAATTTATAGTCTGTCTGCTGATAAATTTCTCTTCCATGTATAACTCCCGGTAGGTTTATTTATGTAAATACTCGCAAACTGGCGGTAAAATTGCCCACAGCCGTGTCTTCGACTCGGCGGAGATATGATACCACTGATTTTTAAGCAGTCACTTTTTATTTGTACTGTATTTTGCAATTGTAGATAAAAAAAGCAAACTAAATTAGAACAGGATTAAGGAGATTAATGGATTTAAACGTTTAAATATGGAACTCATAAAATTATTTGAATCGCGGTTCAGGCAGCTTTATCCATATTTAATAAATTTTTGAAAAAAATTAATAAAAAAAAGCCCATCATAAATGACAGGCTTTTTTTATTTTCGGGGTTGACGAGACTCGAACTCGCGACACCCTGCGTGACAGGCAGGTACTCTAACCAACTGAGCTACAACCCCTTATGACCTGATTTACTCAAGTCGAGAATCAATAGACAATTGATGATACTTTATGTCAATAAAAAACTTTGAATTATTTAAAAAAAATCAAAAAGACTGTAAAACAGTATCTGGTTAAAAACATGTGGTAATTTTTCTTTCCCCGCGCAGATGGCGCGGGGAAAATACATTTAATCAATATTTTTTTAAGCAGATACTAAATAACGATTATCATATTACTTAATAGAGTCAACAAAGGATTTTATATATCCCGCGGTTTCGACCGGGCGTTCCATCATCGGCAGATGTCCGCAATCTTTCAGAATCCTTGAAGTATGATTCTTAATGCCGCTCTCAAGAACCGGCACACTTGAAACGTCCAGAACCTTATCTTTATCGCCCCAGATAATAAGCACAGGCATGGTAAGAGATGCAAAATTCTTTTCAAGCATTGCCGGCCTGGACATTAAATCTTTAAAAACTTTTTCATTAAAACTTCTGCTTCTGATAGATCTATCAGCAAGAACCCCAATAAAAGGATAAGGTATATAAGGCGTTTTCACAAAAACAAATTTAAATAAATTTTTTAAGTCATCTCTGCTGTTTACAAGAAGCGGATTAACTCCGGTACTTACTAATTTAAAATAAAGACTCTTCACCGGAGAAACAACTCCTGAATTATCTAAAAGAATCAAACCCTTTACTTTCTGCGGATATCTCTCTGCATATACACCGGATATATTTCCTCCCATGGAGTTTCCGGCGATGTAAAATTTATTCACACCAAGTTTACTGAAAAATTTATCAAGGCGTTCAACCTGTGACATCACATCATATTTTGCAGAATCAAGTTTTGTTGACTCCCCAAAACCTGGCAGATCGGGAATTATAAAATGATATCCCTGAAGAGATTTAACCATCATCGGCCAGTTATCCTTGTCTGCAGTGAAACCATGAAGAAGGACAATTGTCTCAGACCCGGAACCGCTCTCAAGATAAACAATCCTGTGATCATCGATAGTAATCTCTTTCTGTGTTAGACCGGCGCTGCTGCGCTGGAGCTTCATTGCAAGATCAAAAATTTTTTCCGGGAATAAAAATGAGACAGCAATTACTGTAAAAACAATGACTATGAAAGCAACTATGATTCTTTTCAGGATTTTCATTTCAATACCTCATTATATTTGATTATTGATAAAATAATGCCAAATCCAAATTGACCTGTATTTACAAAGTAAATATTTTTTATTTACCGAAATTTTTAAACGAGCCGTTAATGATTTCCGGCTCCGGTTTAAAGATATCAAGTTTAAAGCGGTCCACAAGATAATTTAAAGCATCGGCAATTTGCTGCGGCTGCATACCGGCAGCCATTGCAAAGGGTCCGGCAAATGCATTCATGCCGAATTTTACCGCGCTGTCGATATCATCTACAGATAAAGCAATCTTTTCCTTATAAACTCTTACGGCTTCATTGATCTGCACTGAAAGAAAATGTACTGGTGTTATCTCTTTACATTCACTTGATGTATCGATCACTGCTTTACCGGCTGACCATTCGTAGATACCACCTCCTGTCTTTAAACCAAGTTCCCCTTTGGCAACTTTATCATGAAGATATCTTCCCGGTTTGTATTCCTGAGAGAGTGTCCCGGCATAGTATTCAAGTGTATGAGAAAAAACATCAAGTCCGACAAAATCTGCTGTTTCAAATGGCGCCATCTTCACACCCATTTTTTTCATAACGCAATCTATCTCTGCAGGACGTATTTTACCTTCATCAAGAATTGCACTGATCAGCGTCTGGTTTGGAGCACTGATTCTATTTACGATAAAACCGGGACGGTCCTTCATCACTTTCACAGGAATTTTACTGCATTTAGAAGCAATCATGGCAAGAAGATCTATTGTTTCATCTGATGTCTTATCTCCATAAATCAATTCCACCAGCTTCATAATTGTAACAGGATTAAAAAAATGCATACCGGCAAACCGTTCCGGATTTTTCACAACTCTTCCGATTTCAGAAATACTCATTGTAGATGTATTTGTAGCAAGAACAGCATCAGGCGCGGCTATCTCGGAGAGATCGGTAAAAACTTTTTTCTTGAGATCCATAATCTCCGGTACCGCTTCAACTACAATCTGAGCTCCGGCAACTGCTTCACTTAAACTGAGTGTTGTTTTTAAATTTGTTTCGAGTATACGGTCCATCTCCTCCGTTGTAAGTTTACCCTTATTCACCAGAAACAACAGGCTTTCTTTAACTTTTACAATTGCGTTATCAAGAAATTCCTGCCTGATATCAGTCATATAAACAGTGTAGCCTGCCGCAGCACAGATCTGTGCAATTCCATGACCCATGGCGCCGGACCCGATAACTGCAATTTTATTTACATTCTCTATGTTCAAAACAATCCCTCCATAAACTCACGTGATGTCATTCCTGCCGTTTCATTTACACCAATGTATACAAACTAAACATTAAATCTGAAATTAATAATATCTCCATCTTCAACAATATATTCTTTTCCCATAACGTAAAACTTACCGGCTTTCTTAAGCTCTTCCTCTGTACCAAGCTCAATGAGATCCTTGTACTTCATTACCTCGGCGCGGATAAATCCTCTCTGAATATCAGAGTGAATAGCACCGGCTGCTATGGGAGCCGTTGAACCGCTTCGTATCTGCCACTGCCTCACCTCATCCTTACCCACTGTAAAAAAAGACATCAGCCCCAGAGTTCTCATTGCAAGCGCAGAGAGCTGGTTGAGTGCCGGATCTACGATCCCTGCATCGGCCATAAACTCCGCTTTCTCTTCTTCGCTGTCCAGTGCGGAAATTTCCGCTTCAAGTTTTGCTGAAACCTGCATAATATCCATTGAAAGAGGTGCAAGTTTTGCTCTTATCTTCTCCATCAGTGATGTATCACCGATTTTATTATCTCCAACATTCAATACTATCAGAATCTCTTTTGCTGTAATGAACGGGTAACCGGAAATCAGTTTCTCCTCCTCCTCTCCAATTTCAAATGTACGAAGATGAAAATCGTTTTCAAGGTGAGATTTCATTCTCCCCAGGAGTTCCTCCTCCTGATCGAGTTTAATATCTGTCTTTTTTTTCCGTGCATTTTCGATCCGCTCGTATCTCTTTTCAATAAAAATCAGATCGTGAAAAATCAATTCGGAGTTTATCATATCTATATCACGCACCGGATCAACTGAACCGCTTGCATGATAAACCGAATCATCTTCAAAGGCACGCACCACGTGACACAGCGCATCCATCTTTGATAAATCAGTAAATATTTTTCCTTCACGGATTGAATCACTCTCTATTTTAGGGAGCAGCTGCAGATTAATCCTGGCAGGAACCTCTTTCTTCGGCTGATACATCTTTACCAGTACATCGAATTTCGCGTCCCTTATATCTGCCACACCTGCGGTATTTTTATCTCCTTCATTAGATCTTGTCCCGGTCAATAAGTGAAAAAGACTTTTTTTCCCGGTTTGGGGCAGTCCTATAATTCCAAGTTCCATATCAGCTCCTGATTATTTAAATATCCGCTATATTAAATGGCGGTCGAAATATCTGTTGAATTTTATAAATCAATTATCACTGATAATAAATTTTAGTCAATATTTAAAAAATTTCGGATTGAGAACAATGTTTATCATATAACAGTATCAGGCATAATACTTCCGCCCTTATCCGCCCGCCGGGCCCCTTTCCTATGAATGGAGAAAGGGTTTGATGAAATATTCAGCATCATCTCTCCTCCCATTCATGGGGGACTAGAAGCAAGATGTTTCTGGTAGAGATGATTACGACATCGTGCCGATTTTCCACAGGCGGTCATTGTGACCGCTCAGTCGATCGCAGACAGGATGTTTAAAAAGCGTCTACTAATGTCACAAAGTGACAGAGGGTGAAGCTGCATAACTTTACACTATTTTCACATATACCCCGATTTTATTTGTTGACACCAACCTACTTAATTCCGAGAAATAATACCATAAAATTTATAGCAGATGGTGGTATACATGCTTACGAAAACACTTCCTTTCAGTAAAAAACAGATTGATGAAATAACTGCGAAATATCCCACACCTTTTCATATATATGATGAAAAAGGGATAAGAGAAAACGCTCGAAAACTTATAAAGGCTTTCTCCTGGGCTCCGGGATTTAAAGAATACTTTGCAGTTAAGGCTAACCCCAATCCTTATCTTGTAAAACTTCTCGGCGAAGAAGGCTTCGGTGCAGACTGCAGTTCACTCCCGGAACTTGTCATTGCCGAAAAAGCCGGCATCAGCGGTGAAAATATTATGCTCACTTCAAATAATACTCCAGCAGATGAATTTATCTATGCAAGAAAAATGAACGCAACACTGAATCTTGATGATATAACACATATAGATTATGTTGAAAAACACGCAGGCCTTCCAGAGATCATCTCGTTCAGATACAATCCCGGTCCGCTTAAAGGGGGCAATGCGATAATAGGTATCCCTGAAGAAGCGAAATACGGACTCACGCGTGATCAGTTGTTTGAAGCGTATAAAACAGTGAAAGATAGAGGAGTCAAACGCTTCGGTCTCCACACAATGATAGCCTCTAACGAACTTCATGCCGATTACTTTGTTGATACGGCGGAGATTCTTTTTGAACTGATCGCTGATCTGAGTGACAAACTAAAAATAGATTTCGAGTTTGTAAATCTAGGCGGCGGATTCGGAATACCATACAGACCGGGGGATAAGCCGCTCGATCTTGAGTACATCTCTGATGAAATACATAAAGTTTATGAAAAAATAATTATCGGACGCGGACTTAAGCCTTTAAGAATATGCATGGAAAGCGGAAGACTGATTACCGGGCCATTCGGATTTCTTGTAACAAAGGCAATCCATAAAAAAGAAATTTACAAATCATATATCGGCGTAGATGCCTGCATGGCCGACTTAATGAGACCAGCACTCTACGGAGCATATCATCATATAACAATACTCGGTAAAGAGGATGAAAAACCTGTCAAGAAGTACGACATTACAGGTTCACTATGCGAGAACAATGATAAATTCGCAATAGACAGAATGCTTCCCGAGATTGTAACAGGAGACACCCTTGTTCTTCACGACACAGGCGCTCACGGATATGCAATGGGCTTCAACTATAATGGAAAATTAAGATCTGCGGAACTGCTTTTAAAAGAGGACGGATCAGTGAAACAGATAAGAAGAGCCGAAACAATGGATGATTATTTCGCAACCATTGACTTCAGCGGACTATAAAAAACTTTGAGGGGATTATTTCCCCTCAAGTCTCTTCTGCATTATTTCTTTAATTATGGCTCCATCGCACTTACCTTTTAGTTCTTTGGACGCCATACCCATAAGTTTCCCGAAATCCTTTTGAGTCACTTCTCCGGCACCACTTAAGATTTTATCAACTGCTTTTTCGATTTCCTCATAGCTCATCTGTTCCGGCATAAACTCTTCAATAATTTTAAGTTCAATCGCTTCCTGTGCGGCAAGGTCGCTTCTACCGGCAGCCTCATACTCCCTGATTGACTCTTTTCTTTTTTTTGCTGCGCGATTAACCGACTCCTGCATCTGCTCATCAGTTAGATCCTTCCCTGTTTTCCCTTTTTCATACATCATATCCGACTTAAGCATCTTCAAAGTTCCAGACCTGTCTTTGTCACCAGACTTAAGCGACTCCTTCATTCCAGCTTCGATTTTTTCTAAAAGATTCATATAGCGCTCCTGTATATGGATTTAAGTAATTCAGCATGCCATTCCCGTGAAGACGGGAATCTACAAAAAGCATATCACAAATTAAAATTTCTTAATAAAGAATGGATACCTGCCAGTGCGTGTATGACAGGATACTTATACATACTCAATTACTTATAGTTCAATCTATTTAATAACAATTGCCGAGGCAAGAAGATTTTCTGCATATTTTAGAACAGGTTTAAGATACGGACTTATCCCCTCTTTCCCCCATTTATTCTGTTCCACCTGAACAATGCCCCAAAAGGAACCCCATACATAATCGGTTGAATGAGAGATATCGGTCTCTCTAAAAAATCCCTGCTTCACAGAAAGCGAAACAATAGCATTCCCCTCTTTAAAACATTTAGTGCCCCACTGCTTTACAATAGCATATGAATCTACATTCATATTATGAAAAACTCCAAACTGAAGAAAAATATTAAAGAGCTTAAACAGATCCGGATTCTCCTCAAATGTGCTATAATAAACATCAAAGATATCCCGGACAATTTCATGACCGGTTACATACTTCTTCTCGCCAAGCTGAATTCGTATATCTTCAAGTTTTACCGCAAGTGAATGAATCAGCGGTTCAACGAGTTGTACAAAAAGCTCATCTTTAGTTTTAAAATACTGATAAACCGTCGGTTTAGTGAGTCCTGCTTCCGCTGCGATATCATCCATCGTCGCTCCGCTATAACCTTTTTCGAGCATAACCTTCTGAGCTGCAAGAAGAATCTCCTCAGCTCTGCGCAGCTTCTCTCTCTTCATCCTTTTTTCAACGGGTGGTTTATAAAGCATAAGATCTCACTTTTAATATTTGTATGATTGGTATATATTTCTTAAATCTGAAAGTCAATGATTAATTTTGGACTACTGCCTTTGTCGGAGTGGCGAGTCTGCTTTCTTACCAAACAGCCCCCTAAATCCCCCGGAGGGGGACTTTCTTTATCAACATCATCTCAATGAAATACTTATTATAAAAATCCTGCTTTGCCCCCTCCGGGGGTGCGGGGGCCTTTGATATGACGCAGCTTACAACATTGAATTTTTTCTTTATATTTTATTTGTCCTTTTCCAGATTTTCTGTTCTTCAGCCGCTTTGATCAGTTCATCTCTGAAATCGGGGTGAGCAATTGAGATCAGTTTCTCTGCTCTGATCCACAACGGCGCCAGTTTCAGATTTACACAACCGTATTCAGTTGCAACAAACTGCACCGACTGTCTCGGAATTGTCACCGATGTACCAGGCTTAAAAAATGGAACTATGCGTGAAATGACTTTTCCATCTGAAAGAGTATACGTAGATGGGACGCAGATAAAACTCTTTCCACCTTTTGACCAGAAAGAACCAGTAACAAAATCAAGCATTCCGCCATTTCCGGAAACCTGCTGAAATCCGTTACTCTCTGCATTAACCTGTCCCATAATATCTACTTCTATCGCGGAATTGATTGATACAAAATCATTTATAGATCTAATTGTATTGTAATTATTGACATACCCGACATTATACGATGCCAGAGAGGGATTATTATGCATCCAGTCATAAAGCTTTCTGCTTCCAAGTGCGAAGGTGTAAACGGTTTTCCATCGATCAACTTCTTTTTTTGAGTTATTCATTCTCCCCGCAAGATACATCTCCATAAATGCATCAACAAGCATTTCTGTATGTCCGCCAAGATTTTTCAGATCACTCTTTGCAATCATATGTCCAAGTGTATTAGGCATTCCGCCGATTCCAAGCTGAATGCAGCAGCCATCTGTAAGATACTTGAATACATGCTCGGCTATTCTGGTCTCCACATCAGTTGCCTCTATGTTCGGAAGCTCAAACAACGGCTCATTATCGCTCTCAACTATATGATCTACCTGAGAAATATGTATTGCTTCACGTGCTCCGCCCAGTGCAACGGGCATATTTTTATTTACTTCGACAATTACCTTATGAGCTTTACACCAGCTATACATACATGCATTATTCATTCCGAAATTAAAATATCCGTTTTCATCCATCGGTGCAGTACGCATTATATGAACATCCTGCAGCTGGATACCGGTTTTATGAGGATCATAATCATAAAGATCTCCATGAAGATGCTCACACTGCCAGTCGGTCTCTCCGAAATTTAGAGGACAGTAGGATACATCCAATGGCCGCGACATCTTCATCATCCTTGTAAGCAGTGAAAAATGATAATCATTGTAGTTGAATGTTTCGCCATCCGGATCCTGAGTTAACACCGCCGGAACCGGCGGTATCGTTGTAGCCCCCGCTACAAGTACGTTCTTCAACTCACCCTTTCTTCTTCCAAGTGCTGCATCACAGGCAATCGGTTTTCCGTTAAAAAAAGCATACGTTACCCAGTCATCGGACTTTACGCATTTCACAGCCTCATCGGCACTGCAGAGCTTTTCTTTGTACTGTTTTGCGACATCTTTCTTTGATTCGTAACTCATACCATAAGCCATAATTTTCTCCTTTGCTATATATTGAAAATAAAAAATTGCAGTTTTTTTACCGGCATCAATTCCACCAGTTATAGGCAGATACAATATTTCACAACAACACCATGGTTAATATTCAATGCCTGATTTTTAATCATTATCCGGTTTTTGTATATGATCTTAACACTCTGACGACATATACATTTCTAAAAGTATGCTTTATATACACCTGAAGCCTGGAAAGTCAAGATTAATTTAACCGTTGGTTAATTTATCATACTTATAGTTAATTTTTACAGGAAAATGATGATAACACGGGAGCATGATTTGAATAAGAATCATTACCAGCGCAGCTGAATTATCGAAGAAATCTGAAATTTTAAAACAATATCAGCATGCTCTGACCCCATATTTAAAAAAACGGCTTCAGAAAGATTAGTTTTCCAATCCATCATACTTAAGATGTTTTAAGGAAATGTAATTGACTGTGTTCAAAATGGTTGATATATTTTACTCATTATTCAGATTTTTAGTTAAGCCTGAATGATATAATTGCCGCAGGAAAGTTAAGACACCTTGACAAATCTTTGCTTATGATTATTTTCAAAAAAATATAATTTACTAAAGAAGGATAACCACATCAAAAAAATATCCCCCACCCAGAACCGGGATTTCCGGAATGTCATGCTGTATCTAAAACGGATCTACTCAAAATATAAAAGTGATCTAATTGTAATCATTATTTCTATCGGTTTTGGAATTCTATTCGGAATTATAGATTCTATCGTAAGTTCATATTTTTTTAATGATGGAAAGCTCCTGGGACAATTCTTCACGAGTGATTATAATGTAATATGGAAGAGATCGCTTGTTATAATAATCTGCCTGATAAATGGAATTCTTGTTATTCAACTACTCAAACACCGAAGGAACACTGCTGATGATTTATTTAAAAGCGAAGAAATATTCAAGAATCTCTTCGAGTATTCCGCTGCGGGTATTGCACTTGTTGATCTCAAGGGAAATTATATAAAAGTGAATTCATCATTCTATTCGATGCTCGGCTATACTGAAGAGGAGATACTTAAAAAAAATTTTAAAGATATCACTCACCCCGATGATCTTGATGCAGATCTCGAATATCTACAGCAGTTAAACAACAATGAGATCAAATATTTTTCAATGGAAAAAAGATATGCCCATAAAAACGGAAATTATATATGGGCATATATCACAATATCAATTATCCATAATTCAGATGGAAAACCTGTAAATTATATCAGCCTGTTTAATAACATTACCGATAAAAACGAAGCATCATTCTTAGGCATCTCTGAACGGGATAAAGCACTTTTCGAAAAGAACAGATCATTTCAGGAGATCAACCAGGTATTCAATTCCATCAGTATCGGAATGTGCCTTATTGATACAGATTTTAACATAGCAAGAGTCAATGATTCATTCGCAAAAATATTTAATAAAGATACAAATTCAGCAATAGGATTAAAATGCAGCGAGATTATGCCGGACACTCACTGTGATTCCGGCGATTGTCCATTACAGAGGATCATGAATGGAGAAAAAGGCTATGAATTTGAGACACACAAACTGGTAAACAACAATACTCTTACTTTTATTGTTACGGCAAACCCCTTTTTATCGCCTGACAATCAAGTGCAGGGAATCACGCTTACATTTACAGATATTACCGAAATACGAATGCTTGAAAAGAGAATTTCCGAAATAAGCGAGCTTGAACGTCAAAACCTCGGACAACTGCTGCATGATGAACTTGGTCAGCTTTTAACGGGACTTATGTTCAGAATCGCCGCGCTTAAAAGAACAATTTATGAAAAATTATATTCAGAATTTGAAGATGTAAAGATAATTGAAGAATTACTAAAAAATGTACAGTTGCATGTAAGAAGGATTATGATCGGACTATACCCGCCGAATGTCCAATACGACCGGCTTCTTGTTGCGTTACAGCATCTTGCTTCCGAGACAGAAAAACTTTTTAAAATTAAATGTCATGTCGTTCTGGAAAATGATGATATACTTATTTCGGATTATACTGAAATTACTCAGCTTGTATATATTGCAAGTGAATCAGTCCATAATATAGTAAAACACTCTAATGCAGAAAACATAAGAATATTTCTTTCTGAAGTAGACAACATTTTTACAATGACAATACAGAGTGACAGCAAAATCAGCAGTAATAGTGTTTTTGAAAAAGGTATAGGCTCACGGATAATGGAATATCGCGCAAGAATGATAAATGCAAAATTTGAGCAGGTAATTGAAAATAATATTTTAATAAACAGAGTTCAAAAAAATATTTTAAAAAAGAAAGCCTGACAATAGGATTATAAATAATGAAAAGCACCAAATTAAAAATAATACTCGTTGATGATCATCCGGTTGTACGTGGAGGTATTGCAAAATATCTTGAAAAGGAAAAAGATATCGAGATCTGCGGCGAGGCCGAAAGCGCCAGTGATGCTATTAAACTGATCAATCAGTTTAATCCCGACATTGTTCTTGTGGACATAACATTAAAAGGGGAAGTAGACGGGATAGAACTGATTAAAATAATAAAATCCCGCTTCCCGGAAATCCTGACTCTCTGCCTTTCCATGTATGAAGAATCGGTTTATGCCGAACGGGTAATCCGCGCGGGTGCAAAGGGTTATGTTCAGAAAAGTTCAGACCCGGAGAATGTAATAACAGCAATAAGGCGTATACTTGATGGTAAACTTTATTTAAGTGAAGATATATCCGACTCAATTATCAGCAAACTCCTTCACGGGAAATTAAATGAAAACTCCGGAAATCCCGCCGATGTTCTTTCAGACAGGGAATTACAAGTTTTTATATTTACGGGAAACGGTTACGGCGCAAAGGAAATCGCAAATAAAATGAACCTGAGCATAAACACTATTGAAAGTCATAAAAAAAATATTAAAGACAAACTTAATATTGATAATGCCGCTGATCTTAACAAATTTGCAATTCAGTGGGTTATTCGATATGAAAAGAAAATTTAATTATAAAAGTTTCTGCTATAAATCGATCCTTTTCCTTCCTCAATTTAGAATTTGCGATTAAAATAGCTCATTATCTGTCATTTCGAAGAAGCAATATCGACTGGGAAAACCGGTTCTGTCAGTAGATTTTAAGATTTCACACAGAAGTTTACCCTGAGCCTATCGGAGGGTCCGAAATGACAATGTTTAATCAATTCGCAAACTGCTACAGTTTAAAATCCTGATTCAACATTCTATAAGTCTCTAACCGGATTCAGTGATACCGGGTAACAATAAACTATTATAAAAATCCATTAAAAACACCGGATAATTTTTTGATTTTTAACCTGTATTCACCATTCAAAATCACCCTTTGCGGCGATTACAATAAAACACATATATGATACTTTCTGTATCAGCAGGATAATATTTACAAATCAGTATTGCGCCTGTTGATTAAAGTAAAAAAATCAAATTGATATTTTTACTAAGGAGGGATTATGAAAAAACATTACATCAAACATGCGGCGCTCTTTGTGGCAGCTATTTTTTTCTTTGTATCACTAAACGCAAGCAGCACAAACAGTTCATACAAATTGAAAGTAGACGAAGGGAGTAAAATATGGGTTGAAGGGGATTCTACAATGCACGCTTACAAAAGCGTCATTTCAGTTCCAAATATCAATTCCGAAGCTTTGTCTAAAATAAAACCTGATGATTCCCTTCAGGCGGTTATTTCGGATAAAAAATATATACCTTTTGTGCATGATATGATTCTTAATATGATACTTAAAATTCATGTTAAAAATTTTCATTCCAGCACTCCAGGTTTTGACAGCAAATTTTATGAAACTCTCAAAGCCGAAGATCACCCTGATATAGTTTTTAAACCTTCAAAGTATACTATAGTAAAAGATACAAATGATAGCAGCCTTTTTTACATAAAAAGTGAAGGCCTTGTTAAAATCGCGGCACAGGAAAAAACTATTTCAGTAACCACTACAGCAAAAATTCAGAATAATACTATTACACTTACAGGTCAGAAAGATCTGCTTATGACAGATTTCGGATTAACACCGCCTGTACTGCTTTTCGTAAAAGCTGATGATAAGCTGACAGTTAAATGGAACCTGATACTGAGCCTTGTACCAGGGAATTAGTTTATTGGACTTATAAAAATTTTGTAAAATAATAAAAGGAGTACAATATGAAAAGCAATATGTTCAAAAATTCTGTCAAATCCGGCGCAATAGCATTGTCTTTGATGTTAGGATTCAGTATTGCCGGTTTTACGCAGGAGAATACTAATACAACAAATACGACGAACACAACAAATACTACAAACACCAATTCAAACGATACAGTTATCATTTTGAAAAATCTCCCGAAACTCGGTGGTACACTTCAGATGCAGGGCGCACTTGAATATCTGAAAAGGGAAGATAATGCACCGGTTCATCGTGATGACGCAAGAATGTATCTGTTCCTGAAACAGGCAAGACTCAATCTTTCCGGCACTGCCGACAATATTAAATACTATGTACAGATGCAGTTAGGCGGAGAAGAAGTTCCAAATGGGACAAACTCTGTATACAGTCTTCTCGATGCATACGTTGATGCTCCAATTTTTAATAATGATCTTGGAATAAGATTTGGTCAGTTTAAAGTTCCATTCAGCAGGGAGATGTTGTCAGAGCCAAATTCTCTACAGTTTTCCGATACTTCAATAAACACCTCAGTATTCAATATTCAGAGAGATGTCGGGATTGCTCTTCATGGTCAAACATCTAATGTAAACTGGGCTCTTGGTACATTCACAGGCGGTGGTATAGATATTCCGCAGAGATATATACCTCAGAGTCTTGGAGTACCTCAGATGGTTATAAGACTGGGATATGATACACTGGATAAAGATGTTTTCATTGCCAGACAGTCTGATGCAAACCGTAAGGGAACAGGATTTGCAGCTTACGTTAGCGGTTCATATGAAAAAAACAGCTCAGTAGGTCACGGACAGGTTTTCACAACCAAGAAAACAGATACATCATGGTTTAAAAATGCCGGTTGGAATCCCTATGTAAACCAGCCAAATCCTGACCAGATAAACAAATCATCCCTTAAGCAATATGAAGCTGATGTTGCGTACCAGACAGAATTTTCCGGTTTAAAACTTTTCCTGGCTGCTGAAGCAAACTATGGTAAGTTTGAAAGCCCCTCAGGATCTCTTACTCTCAAAGGTGGTGTAACTCAGGGAGCATTGACTTATGGACCGGTTGAAATAGCGTTGAGATACGCAATAGTTATACCTGACCAGGAAGCAGGCTACAAAGGTTCTACAGTATACAAGACAAACTTTGTCTCAGGATTAGTTGTTCCTGACACTGCATATGGACCTGCGGGATTCTATCCTATTTTTCAGAGCAAAAGACCGATCCATGAGATTACACCTGCTCTGAATTTCTATCTTACAAAAAATCTCACAGTTAAGATGGATCTTGACATTTACATCAATGCACCAGTTGCACAGGAAGATTTAAGCGGAGCATATAACCTGATGATAATGCCGGGTCAGACTAGTTATGCACAGCGAACAGCTACAGTAATTGAAAGACAGAACACTGGCAGCGCAAGAATGCTAGCACAATTCAGTTTCTAGTATTAAGGATTAAACATGTAAAGATCTCACACAATAAAGTTTAAATTAGAGACCGGCATCGCGAAGATGCCGGTCTTTTTATATCATCCCTCTATAGATCCGGAATAAATAAAACGATCATTCATGTAAATGTATTTGAGTTATTTACCTTTCTAATCAAGAATTTATTTGTTAATTTCAAGATTGACAAAGATAATCAATCTTATATATTAAATCCATCACACAAGGAGAGTATATTCAATGGAATGGCAATGGGACAGCCGGCTTGAAACCGGAATTGAAGAGGTCGATGAACAGCATAAAGAATTATTCGCAAGAATAGACAGTCTTGAACTGGCTATCTATAATGGGAGAGCCGCTTCTGAACTGATAAAACTTATGGAGTATCTGGAATCATATATCTTGGAACATTTTGAGCTGGAAGAGAAACTGATGCTGGACAATACTTATCCAGATTTTGCAGCACACTCACGTCAGCACAACGATTTCCGGACATACTGCACCGGAGTTTTGAATACTTTTAAAACTAAAGGTACTGACAGCTATCTGGCTATTGATATAGACAAGCATATGAGAAAATGGTGGGAGAACCACATCCTGAAAATGGACATGGCATATATTCCTTTCATTAAAATTAAATAGTCATCAAAGCTGAAATATAAAATTTCAGAATTTAATTTATCAGAATAGATAAAAAAGCGCACCGATGGAGGCTGACCTCAATCTGACTATAATATTTGTTTCATTAACAGCTGAATATCCAGTCACTGAATCATTGTACTCATTTTTAGAACTCCATCTGCCCGCCTGAATACCAGTATCAGCAAAAAATCCGAATCTTTCAGTGAACATATATTGGCCGCCGATCAAAATGGATCCGGTATATCCGGTTGATCTGCTTTTACTCACATCACCATCAGCATATTTATAACTTTGATAACGGTATGACATCCCGAATCCCGCTCCGCCATAAATAGAGAAATTATTCACCTGCTTTGAAAAAAATAGAAAGTCTGCTAAAGCCGAGTACTCCTTCACTGAATTATCTACCTGATAAAAACCAATAACAGGTCTGAATGCAGCATAATCTGAAAAATTATAAATGAAACCTGCCGTACTATAATCGGGAGATGCGCTTGCGGTAATACCGAAATTTTTCTTCGGAGCACTCTCCTCGGCGGAGGACATCACTGTGAATATAAGAATAATAATTACTGCAAGTGCTGCTGAATATTTTTTCAATTGGTATCTCCTGGTTTTCTTAAGACAATTTTTTTACCGGCATTTTTTAATTGCGATGTTAAATAATTTATATCATACTGAATAAATACTGTCAATTGATTTCTCAATTCTTAAAAAACTATCATATATTATATATAGACTGATAGAAAGAATTATTTCAGGAATGAAATTTTATATTATTTTGAGAGTGAATTGACAATTTCTGCATCATTTATTTAGAATCCTCTTTTATACAATATAAAACAGGAAACAATTATGACTACAAATAGCTCTATAAAAACAGAACGAAACCCATGGATAATATTCTCCGTTGTTGCCATGGGCACCTTTATGGCCACACTGGATTCAAGTATTGTAAATGTTGCTTTACCGGTAATAACAAAAATTCTAGGAACTCAAATACATATCGGTCAATGGATAATTACCGGTTATCTTTTAACAATCTCATGCCTGCTGCCGATCTTCGGACGTGCAGGCGATATGTACGGACAGAGAAAAATACTGACCATCGGTATGAGTATATTTGTTCTAAGCTCTGCAGCATGCGGTTTGTCCACATCCATACTGATGCTTATTTTATCCCGTATCGCTCAGGCTATCGGAGCATCAATGATGATGTCCAACGGACCGGCAATAATAGCAACAACATTCCCTATCAAAGAGCGCGGCAGAGCACTGGGAGCTATAGGCACAGTGGTGGCTCTTGGTTCAGTTGCGGGTCCAAGTCTTGGCGGGATTCTTGTGGGGATGTTCGGCTGGAAATCTATTTTCTTTATCAATATACCAATAGGTATAGTTGCATTTACCATGGGAAGAATTCTTCTGCCTAAAGGTATTCGCAAAGATGAAACCTTTGATTTTGCAGGATCCATTTTGTTTACACTTATTATCAGCAGTTTTCTTCTGGTACTGAGTCACGGAGGGAGTTGGGGATGGTATTCTTTACAGGTTTTTTCCGGAGTATCTATTGGTATTGTTTCACTTATACTTTTCATTACAGTTGAGAATAGAATAAAGCATCCGATGCTGGATTTGTCACTATTCAGAAACTGGCCATTTCTTGCAGGAAACGTTTCCGGGCTCCTCTCTTTTATGGCGATGTTCAGTAATGCAATTTTACTGCCTTTCTTTCTAACTAATATACGGGGATTGTCCCCTTCACAAGTCGGACTTATTATTACGCCTTTTCCACTGGTGATGGGTATTACCGCACCGGTCAGCGGATATCTCTCAGAACGGATTAAACCTGTTTTTCTTACAACACTTGGATTAAGTATAACCACAGTGGGACTTGTTATCATGAGCAGAATTAATTCTGAAACACTAATAGCGCAAGTTGCTGTTATACAGGCCTTTCTCGGATTAGGAAGCGGACTTTTTCAGTCTCCCAACAACAACAGTGTAATAAGCTCAGTTGCCCGTGAAAAAATGGGTATTGCAGGCGGGATAAATGCGTTGATGAGAAATATCGGCATGGTAACCGGTACTGCTGTTGCTGTTTCAATTTTTGAAAACCAGAGAACCGGTTTCCTCGGTGGAATTTCAGATCCGTCATCTTTACAGAAAACCACCGCATTCCTGCATGGATACCACTGGGCCATTATGACAGGAGCAGTATTCGCAGCCGTAGGTGTTATTATATCGATGAGCAGACGAGGATATGCAGCTACGATGAAGCATTAAAAACCACAGGGAGTTTAATAAAACTCCCTGTTTTCTCTAAAATACAACCCCCGCAGATATTTACCTTTTAAAAACAGGCCCTAAAATAAATTACATTTCCGCCTTTTCCTCCCCATACTTAATTAATGAATTGACATTTAGAACATATGTTCTAATCTGCTATAAGTATTAGTACATATGTTCTAAACAAAAATTTGGATAAGAAATCGGTCAATGAATACAAAACAGAGTATAATAGAAACAGCATTGAAACTCTTCAATGCTAACGGATCATATGCAATAACTACACGTCATATAGCATCTGAAATGAATATAAGTCCGGGAAATCTTTACTACCATTTTAGAAATAAAGAGGAAATCATCCGCGCTCTCCTAGAACGGATGATTGAGGATTATAATTCATTTATAAGACCGCCCGGCGGCAATAACGACCCGATGGTTCTGTTCAGCAATACCATCTCAATTTCAGGAAGAATAATGTACGACTACCGTTTTTTCTATATGGAGATATCCACTCTTCTCGAAAAAGATCCTGTATTAAAAAAAATGTACATGAAGATCAAACAGGAACGCGATGCCGATTTTAAAACTATTCTGAAATTCCTTGAAGATGCAGGAATAATTGCAGAGCCGATCACTGATGAAGCATTTGACATCATCAAAGAGAATACATGGACACTGTCTGAATTTTTACTTCAGTCTATGTATATAAACAAAATTAAAATAACACCGGAAAATATAGTTAAAAGATTCTCGAATGTCATGTACATGCTAAGACCTTATATAAAAAAAGAATTTCGTGAATTTTTAAAATAAATCATAAAAGTATTAAACTGGAGGAACAAAATGCCGCTTTACTTAAACACTCTGGAAAAACTGGTATTAAAAACTTTTAATCTCGCTCCGGGGCCAATGCTTGATCTCACAGGGGGATTCTCTTTTTATGTCATATCCTCCGCGTTAAAACTGAACATTTTTGAAACTCTGAAAGATGGCGGATTAACGGGTGAGAAACTTGCCGCAGCTCTCAACACAGACACACGAGGCCTGGGTATCCTCCTTGAATCTCTTGATTCTCTTGGTTATGTAAAAAAAAAGAAAAATAGCTATTTCAACACACGGATGACTACAAAATGGCTTCTCGATTCATCTAATGCAAATTTCAAACTTGGCTTTGAATATTATCATTCAACAATGATCGAAATATGGCCATATATAAATGAATCAGTTAAAGCAGGGAAGGAACATATAAATTTCTATGACTGGCTGAAAGATAAACCGGAAGTTGCCGCTACCTACCAGAAATTCATGATGTCTCTGGCTGCCATGAGCATCCCTGAATTACTGAAAACAGTTTCATTTAAAAATGAAACTGTTCTAGATATCGGCGGGAGTCACGGACTATACAGCATCGCACTTAGCAGAAAATACACAGATATTGATATCACAATAATTGATTCCGAATACAGCATGCCGCTCCTTCATGAAAACATTAAATCCGCAGATCTTGAAAAACAGATACATGCAGTTGCAGATGACTTTATGAATCCTGCATTTGACAAAAAGTTTGATGCAATTCTTCTTTTCAATGTACTTCATGAACACAAAGAGCAGGATAATATTCCCATTATCCGTAAGATATACAGTTCACTCAATCCGGGAGGTCGTCTTATAATACTTGATGGCATGAATGAAAAGAAACTTTCACCCGCTGCAGATTTTGGTCTAAGAATTTACGGATTACTCTTTTTTCATTTTCTTGGAGGACAGAATTATTCATTCCTGGAAATCAGCAACTGGCTTAAGGAGTGCGGATTTAAAAAAATAAGAAGAAAAAATATGTTCAAATCCGGATTCAGCATTATTGAAGGATGGAAATAGCGACCACAAACAATTTAACTCCCGCTATTTTTTCTTTTGAAAAGTATAATTGGGATATTAACGATTAATCATAGTTACTCCTGATTTGATGCTATGACCTTTTATTTAAATAAGAGGTCATAGCATAAAATAAAAATTTAAATTTAGGGTCAGAGCCCTTTTTAAAAGCTGATTCTCAATAATTGAAGTTAAAAACAAATTATAACTCTAAACTCCGATAATACAAAAATCATAAATACGATAAAAGAGCAAAAAAAAATTGACATAAACAAATGCATTCATTATGGGTATTAAAAATCGTTAAATAATTCAGTATATACTGAAGAAGAGGGGTAATGTGAAAAGAATAATTTTATCAATTGCAATGCTATTTTGCGTTGCTACAGCAGTTTTTGCTGAGACTATGGCCGGGAAGGTAGTTGTTGGAGGTAATGTAGGCGGCGGGATTACATACGCTCAAACAAGCTCACCTTATAAATGGGAAGGTGGTGTTGATTTAATTTATGGAGCAAACGTGGCTTTAGGATATGGTGTAAACGATTCAATCGTACTATTCGGCGGTCTTGAATATGCTGAAAAGAATTTTGATATTGATCGCGGTTCAGAATGGATCAGTTACAGTTACAACGTTATTGATTTTCTGGCAGGTGTACGATTTATTTATTTAGGGGAAATCGGCGGATTTTATGGAGATCTCGGTTTCTTCTATGGTACACCTTTAGGTGACGTAAAATGGGAATACCCGAATAATGATTATGGACCGACTTCTGGTACTGTACCAGATGCAAATGTAAATAATGATTACGGTATGATTTTTGGTGTAGGTTACCTTTATTTGATTACTGAGCAGACCTGGCTCGACTTTGGTCTTCGCATGGAAGAGGGTTTCTCAAACATCATTGACTATACATATGTAAACATTAAATCAAGATCTCTCACCCTGAATATTGGAGTAAGTCGTGCTATATAATTAATCCGTTGTATCTATAAAACTTCATACAATCAACAGAAAGCTGTGTCCATAATAACCTGAATACAGCTTTCTGTTAGAACTAAAACTCTGGAACTTTCTATAACTATCAACTCATTCCATATAACTGCAGAATCAAAACAGGTCATCCATAAAGAACAAGGTCCAGATCAGGATATAAATGCAGCTGGTACCCCGCATGTGGTTTCAGTTTTTACCACAATAATACTCTGCTAAAGTTTCTTATGAGCCTCATCAATGATATCAATTTTTTTCGAGATTGGATAAAGCAGAAACGTTCCCATTCCTTTAGCAATGAGTCGTCCGCTCCTCTGTTCTTTTATCCATCCACTTGCTGTTATGATTTTTTTTCCAAAAGAATCAATCTCCGCTGAGCCTTCGAGTATATCACCCGGCCTGGTGGTTGAGATGTAGTTTGTTTTAAATTCCACGGTGGAGCATAAATCTCCCTTGGACACGGAGTATGACAATGTTGTAACACCCAGTACAGCATCCATCATGGCGGATATTACTCCCCCATGAACCTGATCCGAAGATGTTAAATGATGCTCTTTTATTTCAAGAGTATATGTTATCCTGCCCGGAGAATGCACTTTAAGAACCATTCCGAGAAATTTATCAAACTTCACAAGCTTCGTATAATAATCCTCAAACATCACGCTTGTAACTTCCATTACTTACCTCTTGAATTACTTATATTGTTTTTTGAAATACTTAACATTCATAATTTTATAATTCATTTTATGCTGCTATAAAAGTTTACTTACTTTTCTCCGGCTGAATTAATCAGGCCGAAGTATCTTCTTCTGCTGAATCTATTTTAATATCAGCCTCGGAGGATTCACTCCCCTTTGTAATTATCTTTGTAAGATATGCAGAAAGTAATCCTGAAATATTATCTCCCCCCTGAACAAGAAAATCCGGTGTAACTTTTACATTACCCGAAGCGATCTGTTTAGCAACCTCTATGGCAGTTACCCCCTGACGGCCAACTGCTTTATTCTGCAGTACATAGGCTTTTGCAGTTGATTCACCTATGGCGAGAATTTTCTGTCCCTCGGCCTCACCGGTCATTGTTATACCCTGCGATTCCCCCTGGGCGCGGAGACGTATACTTTCAGACTCACCCTCGGCAAACCTGATCGCCTTCTGCTTGTTCTGCTCAGCTATCTTTACACCGATTTCCGCTTCAACAAGATTCTTCTGCTGATCGGCTTCAGCTCTGGTTTTTTCCATTGCTATCCTGGTCTGCTCGGCTTTCTGCTGATCCTGATACATCGCCTGCTGCTGCTGCGCTATTATCTTCATAGTCTGAGTATCCATGAGGTCCTGCGGCAGATTGATCTGACATATCAGCACCGATACACATTCCACATGATACTTTTCAAGTTCTGTTCTGGCTCTCTCCTCGGCTTTACGCTGTTCCTCCTGCCGGTCCTGCATAAAGTTCATTGCAGAAGTTGAAGATGCCTGGTTTCTGAAACTTGAATCGATCATGGGGTGTATTACATGTAGGATGAGATTCTCAGTGGAACCTATCTTCGCCACCATATACGGCGCCTGATCAGGCCTGATTCTGATTACTACTTTAACAGATACGCTTATTTCAAAACCATCACGTGATATTACCTTGAGCGGATCAAAACGTGTCTCGCCAGTACTGTCCCAGTCTATGGTTATATTAGTTGTATCCACAAGATATACTATGAATGCTCTGCGGTTTAGATAATAAAATCCCGGACCTGCAACCTCCTGCTGTATTCCTCGATATCCTTTTGGTACAACATATCTTTCTATTCCGATATCAAAGCGGCTCTCTATATCTTTGTAAAGCACTGATCCCGGCTCAGCCTGTTCCTGTTTCGCAGTGTCGGTTACAAGTTTTCTTATCTGCACAGGTTCCTCTCCGACGTTGGAGACTACTACCGCCACCTGACCGCGCTGTACTACCGCAACGTCATCAAGCTCAACTTTAAACATCATCGGATTAATATAATATGTTCCCGGCTTAAGTACATCAAACTGCGGACCTCTCTGACCGCCCGCTTTTAAGAATGCCGGCGCATCCTGATAATCGCTATGACCGGAGATTGATTTCGCTACATATTCGCCTTCGGGAAGAGATTCACCATCGAGGGCTGTAACAAGCCCGATTTTATTAGCAGGAATAATTGTTGCATCCTGTATTTCAATATGAAAAAGATCAGTATTTATCCTGTAGGTTCCGGGGAGAAGTATTTCTATCTGCGGTCCCTTCTGACCTCCGTTATTTAAAAAGGCCTGCCCGTTTTCAAACTGACTGTGCCCCTCGGTCTTATTTGCAAGAAGTCTCCCCGATGGAATCGGTTCTCCATCCATAGCAGTTGCAAGACAAATTTTACCTTTATCCACGATAACTGACTGGAGTTTTCTTATCCTGAAGAGTACCGGATTTATCCTGTAGTTTCCTGGAGGTAGAATCTCTATCTGCGGTCCCTTCTGTCCGCCGCTTTTGAGGAAAATTTCACCATCCTGAAAAGAGTTGTGTCCCGTAACAACCTTTGCAAAAATTTTCCCGGGAGGTATCGGATCTCCATCTATTGATTCGATAAGTCCTATTTCTTCCTCGGCAATAATCGTAAATGAAAGCTTTCTGGTTGCGTATAAAAATGGTATAAGAAAATGAAGCCCCGGGCCCATGGTTCGGGCCTGTATACCAACTTCATTGTTCTGTGCGACTACCCTTCCCTGCGGCATATTTCTTCCGAAATATCTTCTTTCAATCACGGCGATTTGTGTTCCGCCCACTATTATTACAGATTGCATAACTACAACAATAATCAGAACTACCAGGTAAATTGGATAAAACGTGAGCAGTGATAGAATAATGGCTGACATTCGAGCCTCCGTTTTGATATTTTTAAATCTTCAGCATTCCATAGTGTGCGGTAAAAATATATTTAACTCCGGGGATAGATTTTATCTTTTCAATAGAGATCTTTTCGGCAGCAGTATCCATATTAAAAAACTCATTGAAAACATCGATCTTTCCGTTCTTTATACTCAGCGTGTCACCTGTAAACAGATACCCGTCATTAACCATATAGCTGGCAGATCCGATTGTGTGTCCCGGAGTAAAAATAATTTTTATATCCACTCCGCCTATTTTCAGCACCTCGTGATCTTTCAGCGTCTGAAACCTGGCATTTAATTTATTACTTACAAAAAAGGCTTTATTTTTTTTACCTTCAAGCATCGGAGCTTCATCCTCTGATGCGTAAACTTTTGCATTATTAAAAATCTTAACCGCACCGGTATGATCTGAATCCGAATGAGTCAGAAAAATTGCCTTTATTTCAGACTCAGCAATGTTTAATTTTTTAAGCGCTGATTTAACATTTTCAGCATCATATCCTGCATCTATCGCAATATATCCTTCAGCGCTTTTGATCAGGTATAAGTTAGCAAAGCTGTCCTGTACTACAAAAACATTTTCAAAAATTTTTTTAGTTTCCATTGACGACATTTTTGATACTTCAGATTTAAATTTAAACATAAAAGAGGCTGCAGCAACCAGCAACAGAACAATAATAGATAATAGTATTATTAAAACAATTTTTAATTTTTTATTCATTAATTAGACTCCTTAAATTTAAAAAAATTAAAATACCGGATTAATTCTGAAATGCATAATAACTGATGTGATGGAATGATCAAGTGTTTTAACTTATCCGGCTGAATATTTTAATGATAATTTATTAATCCGGTTTTTTAATCTGAACATATTAAGTGGAGTTATATAGTATTCCGGATGATTTAATCCGTAATTATGCAGAAAAGGGGCTTTCGCCCCCTTTTTTGCTGTCATTCCGGCTGTAGTGAAACGAAATGCCGGCGACCGCAGGAAGATCTTCGATAATCTCATAGTACTGATTTCATCAGGAGATTCCGGTATTCGCAAGAATTGAAGCTGCAAAACCGGAATGACAAATACTAAAAATACAAACTTTTAGAACAGCCTTTTTTTTGATATTATTTCTTTGATTTGAAGAAGAAAAGGTCTACTCCGCTGCTCTCCTTCTCTTCATCCTTTTCATATTCTTTATCTTCTTTGGGAGTTCTAAGTTCTCTAAGCTTCTTTCTCATACCGGAAAGAATAGACTTATCCCCTTCTTCGATCCCTTTAAATGTTTTACTGTTTTCCTCTGTTACAGGTTTAACCTCTGCATCTTTTTCCAGAGCAGCAATGTGTTTATCCTCTATATCACTCTTTGCAGGTTTGGATTTTTCGGATGTTACTGCACGCTCTTTGGCTTTAATTTCGGTCTCTCCGTTTTTCTTATTTGACTTAACATGAACCTTACCGTCAAGACAGGCAACACTGCTTGACTTCTTCTCATCAGTCACAAAGAATTCAGTCCCGCGAACAGCTGCTGTACTTGTTCTTGTTTTTACAACGAAGTCCTGATCTTTCATAAGTTTATTTTTTACTTTAAAGAATCCTCTTCCCGAATTCAGTGAAAGATATGTTTTTTCAACATTTGTCTGTTTGTCTCTGGTTAAAGTATCAATAGATACTGATGAATCACCGAAAAGTTTTATTACATTATCATCAATATAAATTTCGCAGAGTGAGGTTTTCCCTTTTGTAACTATTTTCATACCTCTATCAACAGGGAGTCCTGATCTGGCAGGTGTCTCTTTTCCGTCAGCTGAAATTATAAAAACATTTCCGGAAACAAAGTTCACAAGACCTATCATTATCTTTTTTTCGCTTTTAGCGCCGCAACCAGTAATAAGAAACAGCATTGTAAGCATTGAAATTATCTTTTTCATATATTCTCCGATTATTATATTAAACTCTTATATAAGAAATAACCATGTTTTTGTCAATCCGAATCCTTAAAAATTTATCTGCATCCTTAAGCTGCAGAATTCTGAAATTCAATCCTTTACCGCAACCTCTCTTAAAATAAAATAAAAAATTTGCAACTCTATTGCCAATCAACATGTTGAAAGAGCTAAAGATTAAATAGCAAATGCTATAAACCATGGGTATCCTGTCTCCGCCGTGCACCGGTTCCGGCAGGTGGCATGTTCACCACAAGTTTATGAGTACTTAAATTAAATATTTTTTTCTGAAACACATCTAAGGAGATTGAAATGAATACTGACAGAATACTGTTCACATCAGTTTTTGGACCATACGGAATAAAAAACTCATACGCCGAAAGTCTCGGAATGCAGATGGAACTTTTAAACAACCAGGTGACCCGTGGCCAGGGAGTCCACTCCCCCCGTCAATCGTACCTGAGTTTTGCACTCTATCTCCTTGCTGAAAATATTTCTGTCAGGAGTACAGTGCTCGATTTCCCGCTGTGGAAACAGTTTAAAAAAGAATTAAAGAAGGGCTACACTCACGTCGCGATATCATTTATCGTACCAAATGTTCTTAAGGCAAAACGAATGACGGAATATATACGTAAAACCTATCCTGAAATTAAAATTCTCTTGGGCGGATACGGAACTATCATCCCCGATCTCAATGAAATTGTTCCCCATGATGAAGCATGCAAAGGTGAGGGAGTTAAATGGATAAGAGAGTATTTCGGAGAGGATACATCGGCACCGCTGATTCACCCTGTACTCCGCAATCCGGTGTACAACTATACCTACGGCCTTAAGTCAAAACCTAGAGGATCAGTGCTGCTTACCGGTGCAGGATGTAAAAATGGATGCACTTTCTGTATTACTTCACATATGTTTAAAAAAGAATATCTTCCGCTTCTTGAAACCGGACGTGATGTATTTAATACATGTAAAACTCTTGAGAGAGAACTGGGTGCCGTAAACTTTATGGTGATGGATGAAAACTTTCTCATGAAGAATGACCGTGCACTGGAACTGCTTGCCCTGATGGAAGAGGAGAAAAAGACATACTCCTTTGTTTTATTCTGCTCGGCAAACATCATCAAACAGCTTGGAGTTGAGTTTTTTATAAGAATGGGAATAAGCAGAGTCTGGGTCGGAGTCGAATCTAAAACTAACACTCATGATAAAGTTAAAGGTATTGATCTGAAAGAACTCTTTGAGGAACTGCAGTCAAATGGAATTGCCGTACTGGCATCAACCATTCTCTTTCAGGATCACCATGACAGCAGAGTAATCAAAGAGGAAATAGATTGGGTGAACAACCTTAATTCAGATCTTGTTCAGTTTATGAACTACACACCATGGCCCACCACCGGACTTTATGAAAAACTTGAAGATGAAGGGCGCCTTAAGAAAATTCCATACCGCAACCAGCACGGCGCCGGCGAACTGAGTTTTGACCATCCTCATTTTAAAAATGCTGCCGATCATGAAAAATATTTATATGATGCATTCCGCAAGAAGTATAAAAACGGCGGACCGGCAATTATGAAAATGGCTCTCACAGCTGTCAGAGGATATATTAAAGCTGAGCAAAACCAATGTGCAAGGGAACAGCAGGGACTAACGTGGAACATAAAAACACTAAGCTATGAAAAAAACAGCCATCCGGTGAAAGATGAATATATGGAACTCCGTATTGAAACAATGCGTAGCGAAGCACTCCGCTATAGACCGGCACTGCTGCCGGCCATGGTATTTTCACCAAACGCGAAAACCCGTAAAATGGTTCGCGAAACAATAAATCTTTATAACGAAACATTCGGGAAACCGGGACTTAAAGATGTTATAAAATCTTTTGTTCTCCTTTCATCTGCTTCTCTTGAAGCTCTCCGGAAACTGTTATCATCACTACTCGGCAGAGAAGGAATTATAAGGCAGCCCGCTCTGCATCGCGTCGAATATCCAAAACCGGGATTATCTGATAATTCAGATAATGATGTGCAACTCCGCAGAATTGCGGCGGTACTATAATTATGGATAACACTTCAAGATTTAAATCAGTGGTATTTGCCGGCGGAGGGAGCAGATGTTTCTGGCAGCTGGGCTTCTGGAGTACAGCTGCACCGGCATTGAACATACGTCCGTTAACAGCTGCAGGCGTCAGTGCAGGAGCCGCATTTGCCTGTTTCTCATTGTCCGCCGACGGCGAGAGTGTACTTCATTATTTTAAAAATCTGGCATCTGCAAATAAAAAGAATTTCTATTTAACAAACCTGTTTCGAAAAGCACCGATGTTTCCGCATTACAACATGTACAGAAAATCAATTCTAAACACCATCAATCCTGAAGTCCTTTTAAAACTGATGAATGGTCCCGATATAAGAATCCTTATAGCACGGCCTCCACGCTGGATGGGAGCAATATCAGCTTCCATTGCCGGTGTAGTTGCCTACAATATAGAAAAGCATATATTTCATCCTCTTCATCCTGTATTCGCATCAAAACTCGGATTCAAAGGTGAAATCGTATCGGTTAAGGAGTGCGGCACCAGCGAAGAGCTTGCAGAGCTTATAATGCAGTCTTCATGTGCTCCACCACTGCTGCCGGTTATGAAACGGAATAACAGAGTTGCTCTTGACGGAGGCATGATTGACAATGTGCCGGTAAGCCTGCTCGACCATTGCGCCGGCGACAAACTGGTTTTACTCACCAGAAGATATAAAGATGGTGTTCTCCCGGAAAACAACGAAGTAACCTATCTGCAGCCTTCGGAGAATATCCCCATTACAAAATGGGAGTACACAGATCCTGAAGGGCTGCAGTATGTCTACGACATGGGGAGAAGAGATGGAGATGCCTTTGCGAAACAGCAACTGCTTTTATAAGCTATCAAGCTCCCGCTCTGCAGTAATGGCAGCTATTGTTCCGTCAGAAACTGATGTGGTTATCTGTCTGTAAGGTTTAGCTATGACATCACCAGCAGCATATACGCCCGGTATATTTGTCCTCATATAAGGATCTGTTATTATGTAGCCCTGTTCATCAGTTTTCACTGTTCCGTTAAACAGAGCGGTATTAGGTTTCATTCCGGCAAAGATAAAGACTCCATCAGCTTTGATCTCACGCCGTGATCCGTTTTTAAGACTTTCTATTTCAATTATCATTGATCCGTCTGCCTGTTTCTTAAAAGACCGCGGCTCATTTTCAAATATAAAATCAATTTTTTTATTTGAAAATGCTTTCTCCTGTGCCTCTTTGTTTGCCTGAAGCTTATCGAACTGATGTATAATCGTCAGCCTCCCTGCAAATTTAGTAATAAATAAAGACTCCTCAACTGCCGAGTTCCCTCCCCCTATTACAACTACATGCTTCTCTCCATAATATTTTGCATCGCATGTTGCACAGTACGAGATACCCTTTCCTTTATATTCTCTCTCTCCGGGAACTCCAAGTTCACGATACGATGAACCTGTTGAAATAATAATTTTTTTTGCACGGATAGTTTCGTACCCGTCAATTAAAAGCTGTTTCTTAAACAGATCTACATCGGACACATCAACCGCCGATCTGAATATAACTCCAGCCTCCTTTGCCTGTTCATTCATAAAATGAGTAAGCATAAAACCCTCAACAGGTTTTATAAATCCCGGATAGTTCGACACCATATGAGTTGTGCTAACCTGGCCTCCCGGGAGCGCCGTATCAACAAGTATTGTTTTAAGTTTAGCCTGGGCAGAATAAATCCCTGCAGTAATTCCGGCAGGACCACCTCCAAGAATCAGAACATCACATTCCTCTTCAGACTGTTTAATCATATTTCTAAGTTCCGCAGTCTTTTCCGTTGTAATCATTGTTTCTATACCGGCTACTACTTCACTCCTTCTAATCCCCCCGCTTAAACGCTCGCCAATTTCAACCCCGTCTTTAAAAAATATCAGAGTTGGTGAAGAAGTGACTCCAAGCCGTTCAGCCAGAGCTCTGTTCTCCTGACGAAATATCTTCAAGAATTTAATATCATCACCATATATTTCACTTAGAGGTTCAAACTTTGCTGCCAGCGCCTCACATGGCGGACATTCAGTGGAATAAAAATCGAGGGCAACCGCCCCGCCTTTAATAACTTCAGTATCAAATTCTTTCTCTGTTATGTATTTAATCCTGTCGCTCATATGTTTTCTCCTTTGTTGAAATATAGTGATAGTCCCATTTCCAGCAGCGGCTTCACCGGCCTGCAGTCGGGAGAGAGTATTTTTCCGGTTCTATTCTTCGCAACTGCCCCGCATCCTCCGCCGCATAAAAGCTGTGACGGACATTCTCTGCACTCGGGTATAGATGTAACATCGCGCTCCTGCCATATGCTGACAGCTTCATTTTTTGAAGTCACTTCCGGAAAAAATGTTCCCAGCTCTTCTCCGGATTTACCGACCGTTGCGGTGCATGAATATATCTTCCCGGTGTAGTCAAAGGCCCATTCGCTTTTACATGCAGGACATGAATCAAATAACGGACGGGGAAGTTCTCCATTTTCAAAAAGAAATTTTGAAACAGAAAATAACGGTTTATGAAATTCAAGAATATGAGGATGAACATTTACCAGTCCGTAAATTTTTTCGTAAAGTTCAGCCCGTTCAAAGAGCCTTTTATTCCCCGCCATGCAATGATGCAGTTCATAGTTACGGCCAATCTGCGTTTTAAAAAGCGGATTTTTTGTCCACCCCTTTGAGATTGCAAATGAAGCAAACTCCGGCAGATTGTCTATATTGTCCTTGTCAGCAACCATTCTAAGATTGATAGATAGGCCGAGTCTCAGTGATTCATCAATTCCTGAAACTATACGGTCAAAGGTTTCTGCTTTATTTTTCATATAGCGCCGTGCATTATGAACTTCCCGTGTGCCGTCCAGCGTAACCTGTATCTCCCGAATTCTACCCTTTGACAGAATATCTAAATAATCCGCAAGATTGTAGCCGTTCGTCACTATAGCAAGATCAATCCCTTTCTCTGCAGATTTTTCTATCAGCATTAAAAGTTCCCGGCGGTGCTTTTCCCCTGGAAGCAGCGGTTCCCCGCCGAATATTGTTATATATTTTCTTCTGCTGCCGAATTCGCGTTCTACATAATTAAAGAAAGCATCAACAGTCTCTTCACTTAGCTCACCCTTCTCCGGAGCATACTCGTCCTGGTAGCAGTACGAACATGCGAAGTTGCACTCATACCTCGGAACAAAAAATATCTGAATCTCCGAACTGTCACGCTCCTCGATAAAATCGAGATAAGCCAGTTTATATTTTCTGTTCTCTTCATTTTCATCGGAGAGATATCCCTTTGCGGTATACTCTTCTATATCAGAATATTTACCGTTTAATATTTCCTGCGCTTTTTCAGATGAGAGAATATCCGCATTTCCGGACAAAGGATTGAGTAAAAAATAATTCTCTGAATCAGCAAGTTTACCAAATATATTGTGTTTAGAAAATTTCATTTTGTCACCAATAACGCCCTGTAATTTTAAATCATGGGACACCGGATCATCGATCCGGCATCCCATGTTTATCAATCGTGGCAACCTGCGACGATTGTTGAGATCTTTGCACAGCACTGTGCAACTCTGGAATCCGCTGATTCCTTTTTCTTAATCAGACTGTTCATAACATGAACTCCTTATATTTTTACCGGAATTGCTCCCGGATAAATACCATCTTTTAAATAATTTCTATCTTTTGTAACCAGTAACTGTCCAGCTTGCAACCTCTATCATACCCTTGGCATATGGAGCAGATTCTTCTATAATACTAATCTCTGAAAATCCCGCATTTTCAAGAGATTCAAGATATTCCTCCCGTGTAACTGAACCTGCCCAGCACTCTGCCACTGCCTGAGGATCGGTTCTATATTCATCCGGTACAGCGTTGAGTGAATATATGTCGCTGACAATAAATCTTCCCCCTGTTTTAAGTATCCTGAAAATTCCCTTCCATACTTTGTCTTTATCTGCAGCATGATTTATTGTGCAGTTTGAAACTATCACATCTGCAATAGAATCATCGAGTTTAATATTTTCAAGCTCTGATTTAATTACCGATGCATTCTTTACATCAAATTTACTGATAAGCGCCTCTGCTTTTTCAATCATACCATCAGATATATCTACACCATAGGCAAAACCGGTTTCACCTGTCATATCCGCCATCCGCAGCAGATCATTCCCCCGGCCGCTGCCAAGATCTACACAGACCTCGCCCGGTTTAATCCCGGCATGATTTATTGCACCGCCGCATGAAAGACAACATGCGCTTTTTGAAAGAGAACTGTAGCGCTCATTTATTGTTTTCAGCTGTATTGTCTGATATTCACTCATATTATTTCTCCATTGCATGTTTTAAAAAAGTTAAACCGTTTTCAACAACTGTTAGTTCCTCATCACGGAGTTGTGACTTTATCTTCTTTTCGCACTGATTTTTAAGTTTCATAATCGTTGCGTGTTTCTTAATTCCTTTTTTACTGAGAGATAGATGTGTAAACCTTCTGTCATCCTTCACCTCAGTCCGGATAAGAAGATCCTGCTCAATCATATGTTCAACTATCCTGCTTACTCTTGAAGGAGACAGCCTGTTCCGTGCTGCCAGTTCATTTCCGGTAATCATCTCTCCCGGCTTAAGCGACAGCAGAATAAAAGATTCCGGCCGGGTTAAATTCTCATCTTTCAGTGTATCTTCATTCAGGCTGTAGCATATATCACTTAGATGTAAAATTGTTTCTATAATATTTATTTCCATATATTTTCCTCTGTCAATAGTTGTTATTAGCAAATATATTCAACTCCCCAAAAAAGTCAAGCAGTTTTTAAGTAATTTATAAATATATTAAATACTTAACATATTTTTTCTAAATAAACGCCTCCAACTTCAATATATCACCAATGTGAGGATAATTTAACCAATAATTGGACAAATTCCCGAAATATAAGTCCGGATATATAAATCCGGTCGAAGCAGATTGTATCCTGTGAAATAATCATATATTCAGAGATTTGTGCTCTGACCCGGATATTATAATGTCCGCCATTCCTGTAAAAACCTGTATCTGCTCCTTTTAATTACAGCGGATCAACACATACGCGAGAATGGCAGCATGATCAGTTCACGGCACAGAAACAGGAACAAACAATCAGTCTTATGACACAGAATCAAATTAGCGGGTAGAGATAAAAATTATGTTCCAGTTGATATCACTTATTTTTATTGTAACAATAGGCGCATTGACACTCCTTGCGTCCCTGGGGCAGCTGCTTGTGAAACATAAACGTTTTGAGAATTATAATCTCTGGGCACTGTTTTTGATTATCTCTATACTATTTATCCAGGTATCTCTGGCAATTTTCAGCGATATAGTTTTTAAATATCCTGCCGTTCTTTTCATGCATCTGACAAATTTATATCTTCTCGGTGTTATATTGTTTTTTGCATATACTCTTGTTAGTAACAGAACCGATCAGCTCCCGGTTCACAAATGCGTTTATTTTATCCCATCAGGTGCAGCATTTTTATGTGACACAATATTTCTTATTCTCTCAAAAGATGAAAAAATTCTTATTCTGAAAAATATTTACTACGGGGAGCCGTATAAATTCGAAATTTTTATAAAACTTCTGTTTTTCGGTGCAGGCTTACAGTGTCTGATATTACTTATTAATCTCTTAAAAGATATACTGGCAAAGCTAAAAACCGATCGTAAATCCATAATGCTTCCTGAAATAACAATAATATATATTGTTTTATCTGCCGCTGTTGTAAATCTTATTGTAACCGCATATGCATTGAAAAACAGATATATGATATCAATCGTCTATATTATTGCAGGATTCCTCATGATCGGCACCTTTCTTATTAGTCACAGGTACCCTTCATTTCTTCAGCTGGTATATACCGAAAATTCGGGCAAAAGATATTCCCGCTCATCCCTTGACGGACTTGATATAAATGAAATTAAAATTAAACTTACAGATCTTATGGAGAAAGAGAAACTCTTTGCCGAAGAGAACATTTCATTACTGGAACTGGCTGACGAGCTGTCCATTTCATCTCACCAGCTTTCCCGGTTTTTAAATGAGCAGATGAATATGAGTTTTTATTCATTCATCAATTATCATAGAGTAAAAGAAGCCATTACAATTTTTACCGCAGATAAAGATAAGACAGTTTTATCTATAGCATATGAGGTTGGATTTAATTCAAAATCCTCATTTTATGGAGC
The DNA here is from genome assembly GCA_964450405.1 of uncultured Leptospirales bacterium. GTDB lineage: Bacteria > Spirochaetota > UBA4802 > UBA4802 > UBA5550 > WRGT01. The sequence continues at coordinate 99,232 of CAYVCQ010000008.1, forward strand.
ATTCTTTAAGTTCACCGGAAAAACCCCTAATCAATACAAAAAAAGTATCATCAAAACCAGCCAATCTTAACATTTTCACGTCTTTGTTTATAATCCACTACTGATTTTCAGGTTCATGTTTATAAACTAAGACGACAGAATCTTAAATTTGTCATATTTTATTCAATAATAAAACCGTCCGGACGGTTAGCAGGCATGTAACTACTAAAAAACAGAAGGAATTTATCATTTTCCCCGCGCCGAAGGCTTGGGGTAATACATTTCACCATCAGTTTGTGAGCAGATACGTTGCTATTGAATAAATACTTAAAACAAATTTAACGTGAGAGGATGCTTTATGATCAGGAATTTAAGTTCGATAAGCTCTGCTTTTATTTTATCAATATTATTAACTATAGGGGTGTTCAGCGGGTGTGAATTTCAGGATGGCGGCGATATTGGAACCACAAACAGCACCGGGGATCTTTCACCTGAAAAAAATATTAGTGCAGGACAAAACCTGGTGGGGAATTACCCGATTGTACTTGTTCATGGTTTTATAGGATGGGGCAGAGACGAACTAGGAGGATCGAAGGGACATTACTACTGGGGAGGATATGACGATCTTCAGGAGATTTTAAAAAAATCAGGACATGAATGTTATACAGGCGTAGTGGGCCCCTTTTCCAGTAACTGGGACAGAGCCTGCGAACTATATGCACAGCTGAAGGGCACACGCACAGATTACGGATTGGCTCACTCTCTGGAGAACAACCATGCCAGATTTGCAGAAGAGGGCAAAAGAGGTGACTTCCGCGGCAAGTCTCTTCTTAAAAACCCGGAAGGTGAACCGGATTGGGGAATGCCGGGTAACCATGAAAAAATAGATATTATAGCCCACAGTCATGGTGCACTTACAGTGCGTATGCTTTCGCAGCTGCTTGAAACAGGATTCCAGAAAGAGATAGACGCCAGCGCAGGCTACCAGTCTTCCGGAGCTCCGATATCACCGCTTTTTACCGGTAGTGCGGAGACAAAAAATCTGATTCACAGCATAACTACGATGGCCGGAGTACAGAATGGTACGACGCTCGCCAATAGCATAAATAAGTTTATCCCTATGGTTGTTGATCTTCTTGGAAATATTGTTGCGGCTGTAGGAATTGATGAGAATGATACTATTGTAAATATATATGATATCAAACTTCAGCAGTTTGGATTTACCTCACGGCAGCCCGGTGAATCAATAAAGGATTATATTGCACGGATGAAAATTGTTCTGAATAATTTTCTTGGAGGCAACAGGAAAGATACCTGTCTTTGGGATCTAAGTCCTGAAGGCGCAAGGGAACAGAATGCATGGGTACATTCACAAAAGAATATTTATTACTTCTCTTTCGCGGGAGGATCAACCCATAAGGCGCTTCTGCCGGATGCCTTTGACAACTGGGAAAAGCATCAGCTGCCGGATTTAAATAATTTTCTATTATGGATGGTCACAGCTCCGATGATGGGCGCCTACACCTGCAACGACACCCGTTACCACGGATTGTGGAGAGCGAAAGACTATGAATTTTTTAATATGCCTGTTAGAGACCGTCCTAAAATAGACAGCAGCTGGTGGGAAAATGATGGAGTTGTTAATACAAAATCAATGAACGGTCCATGGCTTTATCCTGCCGCCTACACTGGAATCAGGGACCAGATAGTAAATCTTAACAGGAACATTATGCCTCAAAAAGGGATCTGGAATTATGGAGGGAAATTTTCAACCGTTGATCATTTTGATATTATTGGTCTGGAAATCTTCAGCTATGACCGTGATAATTACAATTCACCTGAATTTACAAAGCATGCTGAAGACTGGTATCTGAACTGGGCTGATTATCTTAGAACGATTGAATAATCAAAGAAGGTGCTGTCTTAAAAGTATAATTGTTGTCATTCCGGCTGTAGTGAAACGAAATGCCGGAATCTCATATTGCTGATTCAGTCAGGAGATTCCGGTATTTGCAAGAATAGATAATGCAAAACCGGAATGACAAAAAACAGAAATTCCCGATGTTCCATTTTCTAAACAGTTACTTTGAACGAGCCTTCTCTTTTTCGAGATCAGCAAGCGCCTTCGCTAAATCTTCAGATGTACGATTAAGAAAATTAGAAAGAATATTCTTCTCGACGATTAATCTCTCCATTGCAGGGTTATGGGCAACTTTTACTTTTTCTTTACTCTCTTTATAATTATCATCATCAACTTCATCTATAATTTCATTTTCATCTAAGGATCCATCCCCGATTTCAACAATAGAAACAGTATTATTATGAAAATCTGCACTGCATCCTGCGACTGCACCAATCTCCCCGTAGGAAAAAAAACCGGCTGATGGCACATTCCATAAACCATTTATTCCTCGTGTTTCCGAAGGAAGCTTATCGGCCAATGAAAAGGGACGCGTTACACAGGAGAATAATAACAGTGCATCTGCACTGTGACGATCTTCATCATAAAATCCGGAGACCTCATCGATAACCGATTCAACTATGTTTGAAACGTCCGGTGCAGTAAAGATTATCCTGGACCCTAACGGAACCTGCCCGCCATATATAACACCTCCTTTTTCAAGGTCGACATTAATGATCGAGCGGTATACACGTGATCCGTCAGATTTGATAATTATCAGCGGGTATCCATGGACGGCACGGATGAATTGCTGCTGTGATCTGGCCTTTGCAAGAAAATACTTCTCGTAAAAATCCAGCACCGGAACCCCTTCGACCTCGAATAAGGTATAACCATCAGAACGTGTAACCTCTCTAGGGAGTCCCATCTCTCTCCAGCCGTTTACTGCGACACCTCGCATTTTTATAATATCTGAATTAAATATTACAGCCGCAACTCCGCTCTCTGTATCATAGTTCTTAGTAAAAATCCGTGTAGGCATTTCAGAAAGATTTTGTGAAGCAAAAGCTCCGTAAATTCCTGTATTTCCGGGCATTGATTTTTTTATTCCGGAAACAAGCTCATCACCGATAACAAATGAATTTCCAGTTCCAAATATAAGAACCGACGGATTATTAAAAAACTCCAGCGCCTTTTTACCAATCGATGAACCGGTTTTATATGAATTCGTTTGTGCGGTTTCAGCGGCAATAATGTGGAATGCATCACTGGAATAATTAAATAGAATCGCAGTGATTGTATTTTGAAAAATCTCTCCATTGCATATTTCTCCGTGACTTGATACTGCAATAAAATGGACACCGTACTTTGAAAAAATTTCCCTGATCTTATCTTTAACCAGATCCATATTACAAGATCTATTAACAAATACCAGAGACAAGGTACAGCCGGAAATGGATTTCAATTCGGCAGAGAGTAAAGACTCAAAATCATTTATTCCTACACCACATACAATTCTAGCCTTCATTCCACCTTCCTTACTTTTCGCGGGAGCATTTTAAAAATTTTTATTTAAATGATTTAGAAGCTGAGAAATAATACATTACAATAATATATCAATTTAAAGAAAAATAAAGACATTTTTTATTAACTGATTAAAATATGGCAACTATTCAAAAATATCATGTAAATATGAATTTTCCCGCGCCTGAGCCACGGGGAAAAAAATCCTCCCGCTAATCCATGATCAGATAAAAAATAGTACATCATTTAAGCAGTAACTATTATCGGGAGGATTTACATAATCCGGAATGAAGAATGCCAAACCCGCATCTTCACTCCGGCAGAAAAATCTATCTCAGCACTTCTTTATTCAGCGCCGAATCAGAAACAGCTTTATTGTATTCAACCGATTTTATGCGGAGTTCCGTGCGGTTTTTGCCGTCTGCAAGATACATTACTGCACGATGCGGAGTCAGTATACCGTTCACAGATTTTACATCATAGTTTTCCAGATATTTATGAAGAACTCCGCCTTTATATATATCCGCTCTAAGAATAAAGAAATCACTTTTACGGACAAAGAAGATTGCCTTGCTGTAAACATTAGACTTGTCCTTCGGTAAAGCCTCAACCTTGTAGCAATCCTCACCCACCGCTTTAGCCTCACCAATCAGCTGATAGTTATATCCGTCTATATCACGTGATTTCATATCTTCGTAATAAAAATGTGAATTTACAAAAGACTGATCCCTTTCAGATGTGGATATACGCTTCACTTTTCCGGAAGAGAGCATCAGCCATTGGTCATCATCTGAAGTCTTGTGTGTGTGAGTCAGAAATTTGATCTGTGTAGGTTTAGTAAATGTGATAAGCACCTTTTCATCCTTACCTGATTTTTTACCAATCACATCAAACTCCTTCTCCTGAACTGTATCCCCTTTGTAGACAGTCATCAGCATTGAAACTTTTAAAGTATCCGGCTGTTTCAGAGCGTCGGACTTGTTCATAATATCTCTTCCGCTGAATGCCGCAAAAGCTGTGCCTAAAAGTAATCCAGTGATTGGTAATGCTAATAAAATTTTCTTCATTTTGTTTCTCCTTTTAATAATTTTGTTTCGTTGTTAATATTTCTCTTGTAATGGAAATATTTTTAAATCAGCCACGGAGGCACAGAGGCACAGAGAAAGGCGAAGGGTGGATTTTTTATAAAAAACCTATCCCTACTTTTTTATTCCCATAGCTAATAAACCTGAGAAAACCCATCCTCCCTGAATAACCAAAAAGTCCTCTGTGTCTCTGTGCCTCTGTGGCAAATATTTTTTAAAATTTCGTTTGAGCGTTTTCCTCCCCCGCTTTAATCTTCCCATATCTTTTACTAACCGATGTATGGATCCGATCAAGATGCCGATTCTCCCGGATAATCTTTTCAACCATTACGCGTGCCGCACCTGGTTCAAACCTCCCCAGATGAACTGATATTAAACCGGTATCCATTGTAAAACCGGTTGCCTTAATAAATGCCGGCAATATCAGCAGAGCACCGATCGTGGTTGCAATAAAAGTGACTCCCATAAGAATTCCAAAAAGCATAATCGGTTTAAAATTTGAAATCACCAGCACCGAAAATCCACATATTAAAGCAAGTCCCGCGTAGATTATTGCTTTACCGGCAATTGATAGAGTCTGTGTAAGTATTTCATCAGAAGACAGTTTTTTATCCAGACTCACAATGCGGAAAGTATTTAAAAAATGCAGCGAATTATCTACACCGATACCTGCAGTGATTGAAGCAATAATTGCTGTGGCAATATCAAGATTGATACCGCACCACCCCATCACTCCGAAGATAAAAGCAATAGCAATGATTATCGGGACAATTGAAATAAGTCCCGCCTTCCAGTTTTTAAAAATACCAGTCACAACCAGAAATACCGCCACTAGCGAGAGGAAGAGAGTCCAAAGCTGGCCGTCGTGAATATATTTAGCCAGACTCCTGATAATCAACGGTTCACCGGCAATGGTAACTTTACATCCCAGCGGCTCAAATTCACTAACCATGTGTACTCGCACCTTTTCAATTATACCGGCAATCTCCGTGGCGCCGAGCAGTTTACCTTCACGTTCCTCAAGCCGCGCGACAAGATTGACTGTACTGAAAGAGGGATTAACATATGGTTCAAAGTCATCTATTCTTCCATCGGAATTTGCATCGACACCGGAATAGATTTCAAAGTAATCTAAAATTTCCATATCGTTTGTAGGTATAGTAAAATACTTTACGTCGTCATTGTGCATTGCCATATTCATGGTTTTAACAAAATCACCAAATCCATCAGTTCTCCCTATATGCAGATCATAATTCTCCTTCGAAACCAGCCAATCTCTGGCATGTTCCATCCGCTTCAAAAACTCCGATGATTTTACACCATCGGCATTATTTGTATCTATGAGAATGTTAAGCCCCATTGTGCCGCCGAATTTTTTTCCAATCTCAACGCTTGAAGTATTTATATAATTACTCGATTTAAAGTATGACAGCAGTGATGTCTCTGTACGTATTTTAAATATACCGGCCACAGCAGCTGCACAGATTATCAGTAAGACAACCAGAACTGTACGATAATGATTAATTGCAATACGGGTAAAAAACATCACAGAGTAATCGATTAGATTTAATTTATCTTTTTTACTTCCACTCACATCAGCCTCAGACACAGAATCATTTACCGGTTCAGATGCCTTTATCTTAATGAAAGTAAAAACTGCCGGGATAAAAAGCGAGGCGATAAACACCGCAAAAAATGTTCCCAGAGCGGAAAAAGCACCCCATTCGAATATTGATTTCACCTGTGTTGCCATGTTCGCAGCAAAACCGAGAATAGTAGTTACGCTGGCAAGTATAAGAGTCATCCCGATTATATTCATCGAGTGACTCAGCCCAACCTTACGGTTACTACCGATTTCTTTCCGGTCAATAAGCAGGCGATTTACTATATAAATAGAATATGAACTTCCCACTGAAATCATTAAAGGGGGGAGAGAAATACCCAGCACCGTAAGCCGGACACCCATGTGACCCATGAGCCCCATGAGCCATACATCTGCCATAACGACAGTGGCCAGCGGAACAAGTACACCCTGAATTGTACGGAAATTTAAAAAGAAAATTATAGAAATTACCAGAAGAACCAGGGGGAGAAAAAATTTCAGGTCGCTCTGCATATAATCATATATCTGCTTGAATAAAATCGGTTCACCCTGTGTAAGCACCCTAAGACCGCTTCCATTATAACTGTCTGCGATTTCAAATATCTCACGGGCAATTGAGTCACGATCAGGAATATCAACCAGACGCAGATAGATTCCAAAATCTGATATTTTTTTCGTATCCGGATCTACCGCATAAAGCCCTTTTAGAAACGCCGGATTATGCCTTAGTTTATTCTCAAACTCAGCAAAGTCATTTACAGTTACTGGTAGAATCCGCTTACCGTTTGTATCTTTTATTATCAGATCAAATGGCGTCAATGTATCATTTTTCCCCGAGAGATCTTTCATGGTGAAGGGGGAGAGTATTGTATCTACATACTTTTTCTCTTTTATAATACGGGAATGCTCGATTTCAGCAGCGAGTTTAGTCAGATCACTCTTATAAATAATTTTATTTACCAGTTTAAGCTTATTTATTTTCCGTGAAATTTCCCGTGCAAAAGAAGGATCATCACGGACAAATCGTTCTGCAATTTCAGAAGAGTTAATCCCGCCTGCTGGATCAATAGATGAAATTTTTTCAATTCTTGCTCGTTCAATCTGATCATTATAATTAAGATATTCTTCAATGTCAGATATGAGATTATCCATCTGAATAAAAGCACTGCTGCTCCATAAATCCGGGGATGAAACATCTAAAATAATAAATTCACCGTTATTACCATAAATGGACTTAACTTTTTCATTTGTAATATATTCTATGTCATGCTGAGGCATCATACCATCAAGTGAATTATCAAATTCAAACTTTGTAATTCCAAAACCGAGCAGAATAGTAACTGACAACAGGAATGCTATAGTTTTTTTCGGATGATGGACCGGGATCTTAAAATAAACATTCAGAAATTTTTCCATAACACTACCCCCTTTTAACAGCCAATCCGTTGAGGATCAGCTCTTTAAATGATTCCATTGCAGACTGCATTGTCTGATTATTCTTTATAATATAAGCGGGATAGAGAACTGCCGTTGCGGCGCCCATTATCATATCAACGGCAATTGAAGCATTAATTGAACCATTCATTGAACCGGATGCAATACCGGATTCGATTGTACGGAGAATCAGCTCCCTGTGATTATCTCTGAAAGTATCAATTTTTTTATTTATATCGGGATAGTCGGTCTGGATATCCGTTAATAGGGGTACGGATATACTCCCCAAAAGTTCAAACATTGAATCGAAAATATGAAGTATTTTATCCAGAGCCTCATCGGATGAGCGGTCAGCGTCATCAAAACATACATTCAGTTTGTCCAGAATTTCATCTACTATGACATTTACTATCTGATCCTTTCCATCAAAGTATTTATATAAAGTTTTTTTTGATATTCCGCATATTTTTGCGATTTTATCCAGTGTAATACTCTTAATTCCGAAAACCTGGATCTGCTCAGTGAAAACATTCAGTATCTTTTCTTTAATATTACTTGACATCTCTTACCGCCCTTTGTAGATTCGACCTATGGAAACTAATAATACTATTTCAGTTTCTTTAGGGTTTTGTCAAGAAAAAAATTAAGTTCTTAAAAAACCATTCGTAACCCGGTTTCGCCGCGTCGGAGGCTAAATTTATCACCGGTTTATGATTTTTTATATAAAAAGGAAGAATTTATGAATATTAAATGTTTTATCTATACCGTTCTTGCTCTGACCCTGGCTATACCCGCGGGTGCCGAGGATCAGAGCAGCACCTTTGGAATAAAGGGATACATTGAAAATGAGAATATAATCAGCACATATACCAGGCAGGATCGGGCTGATATTTTTAAGAAGAATGAACTACACAGCAAATTTGAACTAAAATATGGTACTGAAAATATCTACGGAACAATAATCACTCATCAGTACGTAATCCCTTCTATTATAAATAAAGACTACCCGTACAGCTCATCATTTAAAATCTCGCGCAATGGGCAGATTTCAGATAAGAGCTACGAATTAAATATGAACGAGGCGTATATTAATGCAACATTCCCTGCAGTTCGAATCCGTGCAGGAAATCAGATTTACGGATGGGGCACCGCCGATGTATTTAATCCAACTTCATATTTCAATCCAATGGATCTGCGTGAACTTATATTCAGGAGTGAAGATGAATCTGTATCCGGCGTCCCGTCACTATCTACAATGTGGTTTATTGGAAGCTACACTCTTGAAGCTGTAATTGTTCCTGTACATATCCCCTCTCAAATTCAGACCGGTGATAATTACTGGGCAATAAAAGAAAAAAAGGGACCGTTCCCTGTTATATTAGATAATCCGGAACCTCTCCCCGTGAAAGTGGAAAATGCAGGTTACGGCATGCGCTTTTCAGGAACTTTTTTTGGTATAGACTCGTCAATAAGCGGATACTACGGACCGGACAAGGAACCGCTAATGCGGCCAAACCGGACTATCATTGAACCTGACAAACCAGTCTCGATTCTTGTAAAACCTGAGTACCGGATGATGGCAGCTGCCGGATTCGACTTCTCTGCAAATTTTGATCCTCTTGTTCTACAGGGTGAGATTGTTTACGCTCACTACCGCTTCGGAGTAGTTGACCAGCCATATGACGCAAACATTTCACTTCCATTTGAAGTGGAGAGAAACCGCACAGTTACATATACAATCGGGGCTAACTATTTTATTCCGATGAGCAGACTTTTTTCATGGCACACTGGAAATGCGGTTCTTACTGCGGAATGGATGCAGATTATAAACACAAACAGTTCTGTAACGGAACCTCTTCTCACTGACATTATAAGCTCTAGACTTGAGGATAGCTTTCTGGAAGACAGGTTAAAGTTTTCAATTACAATGCTCGCAGATATAAAAAAGAGCGGGATAACTGTTTTTCCCAAAATCGCATGGGATTTCCAGAACGGATTAACTTTGGAACTATCTTATGTCTATATCGATGGGGAAAAAGATTCGGTGTTCGGATACTTTAAAAATAATGATCACATAAGCGCGAGGTGCCGTTATGCTTTCTAGAATAAATTATTTCATTATCACTCTATCTGTTCTTACCGCTATCGGATGCGGAGCACCCGGGGTTACCACAATTACACTTAGTGGCGACATCACAATACCAGCTGCATTAGACCAGTCGGCCGTCGGCCCGTTATTTATCGCTGTATCAAAAAGCGATGATGTCGATGCAATACAGAAAGATCCGGTAAACAATATTCTTATTATGAGCACCATTGATAGATCCAGAGGGAATTTTTCTGTCGATCTTTCAGAGACCGGAGTCCAGCCGGGAGATACTGTTTTTGTATTTGCCTTTGCCGACAATGACTACAATGAAGGGATCCCGTATCCGACACCGGGAGATATTGTAGGGTTCTATGTCAATCAGGAGACTCTTTCAACGGGATTTACCCTGACAGAAGGCGACAATCCGATCTCAATAAATTTAAACAGATTGCAATACGACATCTCACCGGAAGTCATCGGAATTATCGACGGTACAGAATCGGGAAATGTTATACTGATTGCATATGCCGGGGATTTCAGTTCAACGGATTTTACTTCACTAAATGTTAACGCTGTCATAGGATATAAGAAATTATACAAAGGAACTTACCCCTGCCAGTTCAATCTCAAAATATTACCATACGGATACAACACTCCGATTCAAAGCGTTTATGTTATTGCTCTGCTTGACAATAATGGAAACGGTATTCCCGACAGCGGAGATACAATTGGATTCCCGGTTGAGTCTGCCGAAAGCTCATACCCGCTTGCAATTACTGTCGGCAACGGCACTGTTGCCATTCCATCGATTGAATTCAAGATGCAGGTTGTTCCCGACCCTGACCCGAACCTGCCGCCCCTCCGTATTATCGGATCATTCGATCCACCGGCCGGATATGATTCAAGCTCCAAACCGGTGAGCATTGTTGTGGCGAAGGGAACCGATCCAAATGCGGTATTTGAAAACCTGAAATATCTGGAAAATTTTAGCGGGTTCTACTTTAAAACTCTCCCCGCAGGGTCAACTGCTTTTGAATTAACACTTCCACGTGCAGATTTTGCGCCGGGAGATCGTGTTTTTGTAATTGCGCTATGGGACAAAGATTTTGTAAGCGGGCTACCCAGGGCAACTCAGGATGATATGATAGGTTTTCTTCAGAATAGATCAGGATTTGAATACTCAATAACGCTACAGGATAACGATAATAATATTATAAAAACCGGATCTGAATTTACTGTGAACGGCACATCTGGTTATTCTTTCGGCGTAGACAGAATAATGTATGAACATAATGCCGGAATAAAATTAAAACTCGAGAAGGGGGATATAACTGATGCCGAATTTGCAAACGGCAACAAAGTACTTCTCACTGCAGTGTGGGAAACCGGAACAGTTGACGTGGGCTATAAAATAGATATGAATAAAATCATAGCGTCGTCCAACGTTACAATCAATCATGCTGTGGGGGCCTCCACAACAGACTGGTACACTCTCCCCATACTGCCTGCGCTCTACAAAGATATACCTGCAATGTCAGGAAGTGACCTGATGATCAATAATGTATGGATTCTCGCTGTACTTGATGCAAACGGAAACGGCAAACCGGATACCGGGGAAAAAATTGGTTTCTACTGGAAGCCGTATTTAATATGGTTCTACAAGCCGGACAAACTGCCGTCACCGCTTGCTGATGGTACAACTTTTCTGCAGAAAACGGTGAGGTTTTCCACAAATACATATTAAATCATAAATAATGCTTTCGCATCGCCCGATGCGAAAGCCCGGGCGCTATCTATCATCCTTAGGACAGTGGAGGGCGATAACAGACTCCCCTATGTCATCTGACGGAGGACGACTACCATCATTTACTTATTGTCCGGTTCCTGAACACCATTACTGGCGCTATCCCTTTAGCATTGGACATAAATGATATCTCAACACTGTCCCCTTCTTTTGTAATCGAAAGTATATTTGATGTCCCCATAAAAAGAAGTGAAGATCCTGAAATCATAAAATAATACTGTTTCCCATTCTGAGTCATATCCCATCCAATACGGGTAATAACACCATTTATAGATATTTCCTTTGCATCAGCAGCCGTATCCAGAGTATCTGCAGATGTCGCCAGAATTCTTTCAAACTCTCTTAATGCTTCTGCCGGTGTATACCCGAAGGCAACCCTCTTATTCTGAGTTTCTACAATAGCAAGCCCCTGATAATTACCCCCTTCACTGAGTATAGGCACCAGCGCACTAAGATTGCCGAATATGTTTTCATATACCATTTGTGTGCTGGCATGCCATTTCTTATAAGAGACCGCGCTGTTAACGGCAATTTCGATTGCTTCTTCGGTAGCACCACCAGGGACCTTATAAAAAGTGCTTACACCTGTACGTGCATCTGTATAAACTATTCCGACCATCGTATTATCACTGTCATTCTTTGAAGTAACCGGTGTGACAAAAACACATCTTCCATCTGATGTGTAATTCAGAACAGGAGTCTCCGGCATAGTAATATTACGTTTTGTCCAGAATGAGTTCCACCATCCACCATTAAGCTCCCCCCAGTATGCAAGATACTCAGCAGTAAGATCTGCGGGTATTACTCTATCAATCCATGCACTGACATTTTCTTTAGTCTGAAATTCTATTTCCCCCGATACAGGATCAACCAGCAGCACTCCCTTAATTGCTGCACCGAATGACGCTATTGAGGGTTTTTCAACGGTTACAACCCAGTAGATATTACCTTTATCATCTGATTCAAATGAATAATCATCAATTATATAACCGGCATAGCCATTTCTATATATATGCCTTTCAAGATTATCCCCGAAGTATGCTCCGGGGGTATATCGCATCTTCTTTCCTGTTATAAGTTCTGCCTTTGCATATGGATCAGTTGCACTGACCTTAATATATCCGTCAACATTTCCAAGACTTGACCAGACTCCGAATGTAGAATAATCAAGAGGTATAAGATAAAAATATTTATTGTTGATTTTTTGCAGTGTTATGTTTTCTGAATTGATAGAATAAATGCTTCCCAATGCCGTTCCATTATTCATCACAAGAGTTGCATTTGCCTTTGCCAGATTTTCGGGAACCAGTCTTATGTTATTCTGATCAATAGGCTGATTATCTCTAGCCCACTGCTTCATTCCCTTTTCCTCTATAGGACCAATAAGTGCTGCATACTTAGCAGCATTTATCATCTCACATCCGGAAAGATTAATAAAAATAATCAGAAGAATGCATCCTGCACCGGGAAACCATGCCAGCAATATTGAGCCATCAAAACCATTACTGTTTGTCAGAAATAATGCAGTAATGAGCAATTCGAACCCGGTTATTACACCGATAACTCCCAATACCGGAAAGGCTGTAGAGAAACATCCCAGATAAAATATTATCCAGTTTATAAAAAAAAATGCACAGCCGAAACTGACTGCTGTCAATATCGCAATTTGCAGATCTCTTTTTAAAAATATAAAAATCGGTGCAACTGCAATAACGCTGACTATGAGAGATTGAAGTAAAAACATAAATACTCCTTTCGTTGAATTTTCCGTTAAAGAAATATTATTTGAGATACATTGAATTCAGAAAGTCAACAATGTTATAATTTTTAAATCTACACAGGTTCCTCTCTGTATTCAACTGACATGCTGTCAGGCCAGATGCAGCCCGCAGAGAGATGAGCCGACTTTGCATTACTCTTCCAGCTGTAACTGGCGAACTTGAAGCAGTAGCCGTTCGGGACACCGGAGTCTGATAGTGCTTCACTTTTAAATTCCAGAAAACTTTTCACTTCTCTGCCGGCAAACTGATCATTCATATCGCGAATCGAATTATTTATTTTGCAGATACTTCTGCAGATATCAATACAGCTGTTGTATGCGTTCTCTGATCTGGATCCGAACTCGATGTTAAACTGTACAAAATACAATCTGCTGTTATTAAAACTCAGCTGCCACAATCCGTCCCGGCCTTTTATTTTCTCATATGTTGAAATAAACTTTTTAGACTTCATTTCTTTCCACATATCCGGATCATAGTCATCCTCTTCGGGTATGTCAACTTCCAGTCCTTTAACTTCTTTTATTAAAGATTCCAATGTTATATCATTTAATAAATGTTTTAAAATCATTCCGTCCTCAATATTTTATGTGTTACGACACAAGCTTTTTGAAATGAACACAACATTTATACCTGCTCTCACAAAAAATGAATTGTATTTTACAATAACCTTCACTTTTTAAAAAAAGTACAACTGCGTAATACATATGCTTCCAGAAAAATCAATTTACTCTTATCTGATTTTTAAATTTAACAGTTGATGCATACTTTACAAGTAAAAAATATTTTGACACCATAGTATAACATCAGGTGTAGATTCATTATTAGTGGTCATCATACTAGACACTGTTCCAAAAACCGGATTCAATTCATAACATTAATAATTTCATTTTTTTAACATTTGACTTTTACCTTTTTATTATATATTATATATGAAAGATTATGGAGTTTATATGAAAGTTAGATTTTTAATCTCTACAAAGATCCTGCTGATAACACTATTATCAATCGCCTGCAGCGGCAGCGCACTATTTGCTGAGGAACAATCTATCCGTCTGGGATACTCCGATGCCGAGGCTTTTCCATACCAGATACGGGATGATAAAAATCCTCCCGGAATAGCATTTGAGATAATATCTGAAGCTGCAAAACAGTCAGGAATAAAAGTAATTTATGTCAGGCTCCCGAATAAACGTGTTCAGTTCTCGCTCCATGATGGCATAGAAATTGACGGAGCATTTATGTTTTCTTACGACGAGTCGCGCCTTGTCAACGGTGTGTACCCATTAATAAATGATAAACCCGACGGAAGCAGAAAAATTGCCACTCTAAGTTACTACATCTATAAGAAAAAAGGCTCCCCCTTGAACTGGGATGGAAATAATTTTTCAGGCATAGACACCACCAGTCCCGAAAACAAAATAGGAGCAAATTCCGGTTATTCCGTAGTAAAAGATATTACAAAAAAAGGAGTGCCGGTCGATGATGGTTCAAAAACAACTAAACAGAATTTTTTAAAACTGCAGGCTGGTAGAATTTCCGGGTTCGCGCATCAGGATCTAGTTGCTGATAATTATATTCTATCAAATAAATTATCCGGCATAGAGAAACTCCCTAAACCATTTATTCAGAAAAACTATTTTCTGATGTTCAGTCATCAGTATTATGAAAAGAACCGTCAGACTGCCGAGAAACTGTGGGATAAAATCGGAGAGATTCGCGACAGGAAAACATCAGCAGTATTCCACAAATATAAAGATTAATCTGACACGAGATTTCTTATAATTTACTTTCTATCGTTAATAAAACTAAGATTGGATTATAACTGGAGAGATATTTTCTCCCGGAATTATAAAAACATCTCTCCTAGAAATGTTTCCGGAGTCATTACTTCAATCGCACCATCACTGAATTCTCTTTTTAAACCCTTTATTACCGCGCATGCTGGGAGATCATATTTAATATGAAATTTTTTCAGTGAGGTGCCGAAATCCCGCCCCCCTGCTTTTACTTCGATGATTTTTTGTGCTTCATCATTTTCTACAATACAGAAGTCAATTTCCTCTCCATCACGGGTACGTATATAATGCAGCTCCGTTTTTTTACCGAGATAATCTGTTGTTCCGTAAACATGTTTAAGCAGACTTATTGCCATAAGGTTTTCAAATCGCGCGCCCTCATTGCCCAAAACCATGCCGTTATCATAGAAATAGATCTTCGGCTCCTTAAGCAGAGACCGTGCTATGTTACGGGAATACGGCGTGATTCTGAATACAATATATAATGCCTCGAGAATATCTATGTATCTTTTAACAGTTGTAGGTGACAACTGAACATCCTCAGCAATTGAATTAAACGAAACTGGAGATCCGACCCGTCGTCTGAGCAACTCTACAATTGTCTGAACCGCCCTGAGATCGTGAACCTGTTCAAAATCAAGTATATCAGTCCGTATCAAACCATCGATATACTGAAGTCTCCATCTGTCGGCATCGGTGTCACTCTCCGAAGTAAACGGTTCGGGAAATCCACCGCGAATCATCAGTTTATCAATGAGAATGCTGCTCTTTTCAGAAACCTCTTTATATGAGAGGGGCAATAACCGGTGATTGAAGAATCTTCCAGCCATGGAATCACCGCTCTGCCGGAATGTTTCGAGCCGCGCGCTGCCGGTTACAAGGATATGCAGTGAATCCGGTTTTGTATCAAAAATTCCCTTTATATAGTTTTTCCATTGAGGCATTTTGTGGATTTCATCAAATATCAGCAGATCAGTTGCGGCCGGCCACGCTTCACTTGTTATTATAACACGATCGTCAAATTGATCATAGTTCAGATAAAGCGGCTTGCTGTATTTTTCAGCAATTTTTTTTGCAAGCCAGGTTTTACCCACCTGACGGGGTCCGGTTAAAAAAACCATCTTCTTTTGTAAGTCTTTGATAATATAATCTGTCTGTTTTCTTTCCATAAATGGCAAATTACCAGCCTAATGATGAATTGTCAAGACTTTTTTGCATTACACTGCAAATTTGCCATAAACAGAGATACACAGCCATCATGGTGCCGTAGCTATCCGATAGACTTTCATTCCAGGTTTAACTTCCGCTGATGCCCCCTTTACTATGATGCATCGCACGACTGTCATCATAGGAAATACTGAACTTATATAAATGGATTTACCGCTTCCTGTATCAACGATAAGGCGGTCGCCCATTCTTACATTTTCAGCAATATTACTTCCGCCAACTATTATTTCATTCTTCTTTATTTCGCGGACAACACCAACAAGTTTGCCGTAACTTGTCGCGTTCTCTTTAATTCTTTCATCGGGGAAGGGATGAGCTATAAATTTATACTTTCCGTTTTCCTGGACAGGAGCAAATCCCTCTACAAACATTGTATTTATTCCGGAGGTATCCTTCTCTTTATCATATATCAACGGAATAACAATCACACCTGTTTTATCAATGAAACCTGTTTTACCTTTTTTCAGTACAGCTGCAAGACCGCCGAAGAATGCTGTTGCTGCATCATATTCCGGTTTTATCACAATGCTCTCTTTAATATCGATGAATCCGGTTCCATCACCTTTCGAAAAACGTATCAAACCCTCTGATGGAACCTGTAAATTTTTGTAATTCTCCGGAATAATAGTTTTGCCATCTTTGTCGATAAGACCCCATTTAGAATTACTGCGATATACGGCATACCCATCCCGAAAGAAAGAGCATTCATCATATACAAAGGGAATTTTTTCGTTTCCATTTTTATCAATAAAACCGGCCTTACCCTGCAAAGACACTGCCGCCAAACCTTCGATGAAAAAGGATGGAGACCGTTTGAACCGTTTCCATCCTTCAGGTAAAATAAAATTATTTTTACTGTCGAGATAACCCCATCCGTCACCGAGACAAACCTTAGGCGCGTCTGACGGAAGATCCGATGCTTTACCGTTTGTCCATTTTGGATTATCAAAACGCGGTTCAATTTTCATTACTCCCTCGTGATCTATGTATCCCAGTTTCCCGGATACAACAACTCCTGCAAGTCCTTCCGAGAACGGGTATACTTTTTCGAATGCCGGTTGAATTACTACTTTACCTGTCATATCGATAAAACCGGACTTACCATTTAATCTTATCTCTGTCAGACCGTCAGAAAAAACTGAAGCGTATTCATATATAACCGGTACAGCAATCCTCCCTTCCCTGTTTATAAATCCCCACTTGTCCCCCGATTTCACAACAGCGAGTCCTCCATGAAAATCACCGATAAAGTCATACCCTTCATTGATGATGTATCTACCCTCAGCATCAATAACATTATATTTTCCGCCATTCATGACAACAGCTCGTCCTTCGGAGAACTGCCACGCACGGTCAAACACCTGAGAGGTTAACTTATTAAGATTATTATCCCCGTATGAGGATGTTGTAAAACAAAGAACGAAAAACAAAATTATACTGTTATAAATTTTCATTACAAACTTCCTGTTACTTAAAAGTTTTACCAATTTTCATCCCGGCTATGTTAAAACATTATCCATGATAAATAATATAATGCAAGTCTCATTTAAATTTAAAAATATACAAAGTGCAGAGTATAAAAAAAAGAGGCTAAAAGCCTCTTTTTTTTTATACTATATGCTGAATAAAATTTTACTCTGCAAGTGCGCCTGTGAATATTGCATCGGTTGCTTTGTTCACTGCTGTTTCACCGGATAGCAGATATTCAATCTGTCCAAAAACTTTATGTAGCTCAGCCCCAAGATAGAACTGACCTGAAAGGACTCTTCCATAATAGTAAGCAGCTTCATTATTATCCGCGAGAAATTTCTCCAGTTCTTCACCCTTTTTATCACTAACAAGTTCTTTCGACTTAACAGACGCAATAGTAAGACCGAGTAACTGCATCCATGCGTATGTAAGTTTTGTGAAAGCCTGCTGAAGAGGAGTTGCATTACCGAAAATATTGAGGAATTTTCCTGCTGCCATATCAGCTTTCATAAGTGCAACAACTTCATCCATTTTCTTAACGGCTTTTTCAATGGTGTTGAGATATCTGTCGTCAACAATTCCTTTCGCTGCGGCGATTGCCTCGGCAATTTTCTTTTTGTATACTGAGTAGTTATACTGATCTTTATTCATAAGAAGTTTTCTCATTGTAAGGTCCATGGACTGTATTCCGTTAGTCCCCTCATATAGAGAAAGAATCTTCGCGTCACGGGCATACTGTTCAACTGGATAATCGCTGCAGAAACCGTATCCGCCATAACACTGGATTGCATCAGCCGTTACTTCCCATGCTGTATCAGTATTACCAGCTTTGTTGATAGGAATAAGAAACTCAACAAGCGCCTGAGCCTCTTTCCCAGCTTCACCATCTTCAAGATGTGCTATATCAGAACAATAGGCAATATAGTAAGTGAGGGATCTCATCGCCTCAACCCTTGCTTTCATAGAGAGGAGCATTCTTTTAACATCGGGATGATTACTGATAGTTACGCTTTTTGCATCAGGATTAAGCATCTGCTTAACATCAGCACCCTGGATTCTGTTTCTTGCATAAGTAACAGCATGCATATATGCTGCACTTGAAACGGAACCGCCCTGGCTTCCAACATAAAGACGCGCTTCATTCATCATCTGAAACATTATCTTCATACCCTGTCTTTCCTGTCCCATGAGAAGTCCGCGGCATTTCCCTTCATCGCCGAAATTCAAAGTACAAGTTGCAGATGCAGTGATACCCATCTTGTGCTCAATACCGGAACAGATTACATCGTTAAATTCGCCTTTCGAACCATCGGGATTAACCCAGAATTTCGGTACCATAAAAATAGAAACACCCTTTGTTCCAGCAGGATCACCTTCAATACGTGCAAGAACCGGATGAAGCATATTTTTGTAATAATTATTGTCGCCTGAAGAGATAAAAATTTTCTGTCCTGTGATATTATAAGTACCATCGGCATTTTTAACTGCTTTAGTTTTAAGAGCTCCTACATCCGACCCTGCGTCAGGCTCTGTAAGGCACATAGTTCCGCCCCACTCACCGGAAAGCATTTTTTCGATGATGGTATCTTTATCTTTTCCTGCAGGCATAAAATTTACATACATATTCATCGCGCCGACAGTGAGCATTGGATACATTGAGAATGCAAGACCTGCTGCCGAGAAGTGATCTGTACATGAATAATAAATAGCTTCCGGCATACCCATCCCGCCAATCTCCGGATCATTAGCTATACCGATAAAACCTGCCTCATAATAAGCGTCTAAACCCGCTCTGAAACCTTCAGGAATAATAACCTCTTTTGTCGCAGGAATATATGTTGCATGCGCCTTGTCTGCCTCCTGATTAACCGGATATACCTTTCCAACGGCAATCTTTTCAGCAAGACTTATAACCTCTTCAAAAGTGTCTCTATCGAAATCCGCAAATTTCGGATATTTATTGAGCTGATCAATCTTGAGCATCTCAAACAGGACGAATCTTACATCCCTTGAATCAATAATTGGATTTAATGCCATAATCTCCCCCATAACTATTAGTAATACTAAGATATAAACTCTATCGCCGTAGTATATCATAGCAATTCTTTTTTTTATTCACCTGAAATTTTTCATACAAAAAGTGACGAAATGTGAGCAAAAAGCTACGAAAGCTCTAATTTGGCAATTTTATTTAATAAACTGTTTAAATATTAAACATACAGATCTACTATAATTGGCAATGGATAATATGCAGGACGCTCGAATCTTACTTTCTTTATTTTTTTAGAGAGTGGGTGTTAAACAACGATACCTTTAAGAAGTCTACTTTCACAGAATGCCCATTAGTGTATACGGTTAAAAAGAATATATTCGTATCTCGAAAAAGAAAAGGTATTCTTTACAAAACGTCTTCATAATTTTTAATAAAGAAAGAAGACAATGTAAAAATTACTATTTCTCTTAGTAGATCAAGTGTAGATTTCTTTAAAGAGAAAGCAAAAAAATCAGGCGTCCAATATCAGACAATGATCAAGACAGTTATTGACAAATACAGTTCTCTTTATAGTAAAACAAAATAGTAATTTTTTAAAATAATAACTCGAAGTTAGCTCGGCACATCGCCGGAATTATTGTTTTACGGCACTTCCTGCCGTGGGAGAATTTGCGGTGTTGTACACCTGCTGTATGTTCTTTTCTTTGCTCGTCCAAAGAAAAAGAACCAAAAGAAACGACGCCCTCAGGCGGCGGTGCCTTCCAGTTCATTTTTATCAACACCGGGAGCAAACTGCGCTTCACAGTCATCCATGTTGAGGCAGTACTAAACTTTGTTGTCGGTTGTAAAGTGATTGTACTAAATATGATTACCACTCTTCTCTATAACTCTTTGACTTAAAATTAAAAAGACTTATTTATCATCATGAATCTTTTTTGCCATCTCCACAAAGCGGCTGTAGAATTCCTTAAGCTGATCATCTTCACGTAGAGCTCTGATTGACGGCTCCTTGCCATCAATTATATCCTGAATATGCTGCGTCATTACAAATATGGGGCCTGAAATTGTATGGGTTAACCTGATTAAATAAAAAAACAGAATAAGTCCCATAATTATTATAAAGCCTGTTATTAATAATATTACAATAAAATTAGATTTCAGAAGTCCGGAAAGGAGTGTTATATGCGTCTCTATAACCTTAATACTTTCATTGTGATCATCAGAGATTTTTTTTGATTTAAGCTGAAGATCGGGGCTTGAAGTCATATCTGAATATTTAATAAATGCATTAACAATGTTCTGTTCAGTGTTGACTGCACCTTTGAGATTAGCGATAGTACCGCTGATTTTTTTCTCTGTAAGTGCTGTATGAATTATCATCAGAACTATTATAACAGAAAAAGATATAAAATAAAACCGTATTACCGGGAATGCTGTTTTCAGCTGAAGCTTTTTATCAATAAGTTTTTTCCTTTTCATTTACTCTCTCCCGGCATATTTTAATATATTGAAGATAATTACAAATTTTCTAATGACAAATTCATATCGCTCACCCGACATTAATTAACAAAGAGGATTTACGGTTAAAAACCATTGAACCATCTTCTATTCAGCATATCTTCCCGGGCGGTTTCCCATACACTATGGCATTTGCATTATAATAACACTGAACTACTAAGAAATAAAAATAAAACTGTAAAAAAAGATTCCGTCAAGCAAAATGCCTTGTAAAAAATTAAATGGTGTGAAAATATATTAAAACATGAAAGAAATAATCTTTATAATTTTGACGATTTTATTCATGATTCCGGTTTATGCTGCGGCTACCCCGAATCATGGCCCGGTGATAAAAGCATTTTATGCGCCTTATGGAGCAGGATCATATACAGTCCCTTTCGATAAGACAATAAACGGCGGAACTGATAATTCCCAGAAATCTGATTCCGGCACCAGCGAAAATCATATGAAAACCCTCAGCGGATATTCTATTTCAGGAGGATATTTTTATGACTGGTTTCAGGGTGACATCAGCTATACAAACATGGAGACAGAGAATCTTTATGTTGTAAAAAGTTCCACTCCTGGACACGAATATTCCGCAAACGCATCGTACTGGAATATCGATTTCAAGGGTGGGTACAGGTTTAACGATCCGGGTGACACATCGTACAAATGGTTATACCTGGGCATCCGAAAGATGAATCTTAAGATACCATATAATAACACCGAGGCCGATGCAGTCGGTTTGCTGGGGGGATTTTACGGTTTCAGCAGTTTTGGCCTATCCGGTCCATTCGAGTTTGTACTTACATATGATATTTATGCCGGAACTTACAGATACAACGAAAACCATTTAAGCACAGATGTTAACATTAATGTAAATCGTAAATACGCTGCTGATTTTGGATTATCTGCAGGTATGGGAGTTCAATATGAACCATGGGATCTTGCAGCAATTATAAAAGTATCACCATTCACAACTCAAAGAATTTATAAGCAGGAATTATCAGGCAACAAGAGAAGTACCGCTGCATCGCTCAAAGGTGTAGTGATTGGAATTGAAATAGTTTTTTTAATTCCGGATTACAAGAATAATATCGTTAAATAAGACTTGCCGGTCCGGGCTTTGTATTCTCCGGACTGCGGCATCACTCAATTCATTTTAAGAGAGAAGTGTAGCGCCGCATAATCGTTCAGTTCTGAAAATAATTATCCGGAGTAATCTGTGAGAGTAAGTATTCTATATATAATAATATCTATAACCGCACTGGCGGGATGCGGCTCGACCTCATATGAAAAAAACCGCATACCCGATAAAATAGGAGGGAACGCAAGTTCTCTTATACTTAACTATGAGAATAGAGTAAAAAAATATACACAGTCAAACATCGACTCACACTTTAATATTTATATTGAAATAGAGAAACCTTATATAATCAGCATGCCTCCGTTAAGAGATATTGATAAAATCTACTCCATCGCTTCAATAGAAGGAATTACGGTATTCCGGATCAGTATCAGCAATACCGGAACTATTATCTCATCGGAAAGAATTCTTTCCTCCGGACTTGGCCTTGACGAAATTGCCATGGATCTGCTTAAAGAGATTAAAATAGAACCGTCATATCTTGCAGGTAAACCGGAAAATTCCTCAGCAGACATTAAATTTATTTTCAGAGCGGATGAAACGGAATGAAAAGATTAATACTTACTTCACTTATAATCTTTTCATGCACAGGTCTATATGCATTTACAATTTCCGGGAGAGTCATTGACTCTGTATCTGGTGACGCTGTACCGGATTCAACGGTGGCAATTGAAGAATTAAAGATAGTTCAGAAAACTTCCAAAGAAGGAACATTTTTATTTAAAGATATACCCGCCGGTTTTTATACTTTTCACAGCGCACACCCTCTATACGGAAACAGTTCATTAACAATACGCGTTAAACGTGAATTTAATATCGATATTGAACTTGCAAAAACAGTTCACAGCATTACTCCGGTGGTAAAATCATACAAAAAAAACGACCTCAGGCCTGGCAGTCAATCAATATCATCTGACGATATCAAATATATGCCCATGACCGGCATAGGGGATTCTCTTCACCTTCTGCAGACGCTGCCTGGTGTAAGCGGCACCTTCTCCATGGGGAGTGTTCCAATCATCAGAGGACTTAATCCAATATATGACAAAACCTACATAGATGATATACCGGTTGATTATCCGTATCACTACATTCCTCCAATTGTACCGTTTCTATCATCGATAAATGAAACAGTAATAGATAAGGCGACTCTGTACAAGGGGCCCTACCCTATGACTTATGACGACAGTATAGGGAGCATCATTCAGGTGAAGACCAGGGAGGTTCAGGAACCGGGGGTTCACGGCAAAATTATAATGAACCCGCTTATACCTCTCTTCCCTACAATATATTGCGAGGCTGCACCGACTGAAGATTTCTCGCTGATATTTGCTGGACGGAGAACCTATATCGACTGGGCAGCTGATGCGGCCGACATTGATAGGGACAATACTTATTACTTCCAGGATCATTTTCTCAAACTGAGATATAATTTATCATCAAACCACCGGTTTTACTTTACCACACTCGGATCCGATGACTACATCTCCACCGGCAAGATCAAAACCAGGACAGAGTATAACGTTGAGTCGATTAAATGGCAGTTTCTGCTGAATAAAAAATTCTTTCTTGAAACATCTTTTTTGCGTAACAGAACCAATCATTACATTTACGACAAAAAATCCGCTGCCGGAGAGAATCCGGTAAGTATCAATTATTCTCCTCTTTACTATAAAGCTGCGCAGACGCTGACTGCAGATATCTTTATTTTTGAAACAAAAACCGGTTATGAGTTTATTCTGCATAAAGACGGAGTATCCGGAAATATTAATTTATCCGATTTTACCGATTATGATATTGCAGATCAGACCGGCGGCACCACCGCAGCATCTTTCCCCATTCAAGGAAAAACCCTCTCCATATTCAATGAAACAGGGATCAACCTTTATCCTCTGCGTCTTAACATTGGAGGAAGATTTAAACACTATGGACCTCTTTCCACCAATTCATTTTCCTATAGAGGAATGGCTTCATACACCATCAAAAGTCAGAGTATGAAAATATATGGAGGGGGAGGCTCATATCACGCCCAACCCGATATGTATTATTATCTTGGTAATTTTAACAATAATCTCAAAGAGAGCAGATCGTATAATGGAGTTCTCGGACTGGAAAAGGGCCTAACCGGTAACATCACCGGACAACTTGAAACTTATTACGCGAGGTACAGCAATCTTTTCTCCGGAAGTATAGGGAGCATTTCAAGTACTCAGCTGCAGAGACTCTCACAGATTAATCCATATTCTAAAGATACCAGCGGTTCATCATTCGGAGCTGAATGTTTTATAAAAGGGAACTGGGGACCGGTTCAGGGATGGACCAGTTACGCGCTATCCCGGTCGCGCATGAGCGATGGCTCCGATGAATATTTATCCGATTATGATCAGACGCATATATTTAAAATAGCGCTGCTTACCCGTAAAGGCAGATGGACCCCTTCGGCCATATGGCACTACTCAACATCAATGCCCCACACTCCAATCACCGGATCAACTTTCGACACTTCGGGGGGATACGGAGTATATGTTCCACAATACGGCAGCTATAATTCAGAAAGATATTCCCCTCAACACAGGCTTGACTTCAAATTAACTTATACCAGAGATAACACACGCTTTTACATCGAGGCATGGAATGTTTATTACATCAAGGGTTATGACAGAGATGAAAATAAATTTGAAACAAACAGAACATATCTTTTCCCGATTTTCCATGAGAGCAG
The DNA here is from genome assembly GCA_964450405.1 of uncultured Leptospirales bacterium. GTDB lineage: Bacteria > Spirochaetota > UBA4802 > UBA4802 > UBA5550 > WRGT01. Next base: position 124,286 of record CAYVCQ010000008.1, read on the forward strand.
ACCATACAGCAGCAGCAATCCGGAGAAACAGTCCGATCTTCCTGACGCGTTTCTATGGGCGGGGATAGAAATATGTTTTTAAAAACTACCGCATCTCTAATGCTTATTCTTTTTTTCTTTCTGCCATTTTATGCAGATGGAGCTTTATATACAACCGGGCGTTATGAACATAAAGATGCTGAAACTGATATTGCAATTTTAAAATCAATCCACTCTCGAAATCCTGCAGATTTAATAACACTTAAACGTCTTATTGATCTGACATTTACTCTTGAGTATTTTGATCAGACAGAAAAATACTGCAGCTTATATCTCGAAGTCCGGAAAGAGAGTGAAATTGCTTATATTAAAATTATCGCAGCAGCTTCACTTGGAAACTTTAAAGACGCTGCCGGTCAGATTGATACATTTATAAATGATTATAAAGATGAACTCAGCAGCAGGGATGTTGCGATTTTAGGATTCAGAAAAAATATTTATACTAAATCGACAGTTACAAGAGGATTCCCATCTGGAGCAAAAAACACTTCATGGGGAACGGATTGTCTGCTGACGACTATGATCTCCCGCGACAGTTTAATCGCTGAATACAATTACACTGAAGAGCGCCACAAATTTCTAGAAATTAACGGTGATTCCATATCTTCCGAAAGTAAATATCCGGATTATCTTACCGGACTTCCTTCAGAATCAATCAATTTTGTTTCGCTGTCCGATGACGGCAGAGAGGTTCTTGCAAGTTCCCGCTCGGGTGATACATCGGAAATTTATATAAGAAGATATCTCCCGGAAAAGAAATCCTGGTCTTCTTGGGAAAAACCCGACGGACTGAATCCGGGCAGATTTAATCATTACCCTAATTTTATAAATAATGATACGGTAATTTTTTCTTCGTCAGATGGAGCGGACTACGACTTTTACATTTCAAAAAGAGATAAATCAGGAGAGTGGCTGCAGGCAGAAAATGTTGCCGGCATCAACACCCCGCTGGATGAGATTTCAATCTGGGTACACCCCGATGGAGAAACAATCTACTTCTCTTCAAACGGATATGAGGGGATGGGCGGATTTGATATTTACGGAGCGCGTCTGATACCGAAAGATGGTTACTTTGAAATATCCGGAATTGAAAACATTACTTCTGCAAATACATTCCGTAACGAAAAGTATCCACTTTTTGTTACACCATCAGCAGGTGATGCCTATTTCAATTTTACAATTGGAAAAAACACCGGGATCTACAGATGCAGCGAAATAAAGTTTAAACCTGCACCTGTATTCTTTTATAATGCAAATATAGTTGATGACTCAACGGGGACTCCGATCAATAAAGCTTCAGCCGTTTACAAATCTCAAAGTACCGGATACAATTTAAACCGACCTGTATATTCAGACGGTTTCACCGGAACAGTACTCCGTAAAAATCTTAAGTACAACATAACAATAATTGCCGACGGATATGAACAGTTCTCAAAAACTTTATCACTTGCCGCAAACGACACACTGGTCAAAAACTCGTTGAACGACAAAATCAGACTAAAAAGAAAAACAGATAAGCCGGAGATCAAAGAGTACACAACTCTTATCACATCAATAAAACTTATCGATTGTGAAGAATCCAAATCACTGCAGGTGTTGAAGACACTTGAGACAGGACTAAACAGCAACAATGCCGGTAAATTGAAGAACATCCGGTCGTTCACAGTTTGCGGTGACAAGACATGCGCTTTAACTGACGGGAAAACAGTCAATGCAGATTTTGTTGTTTTCGGAACTTTAACTAAAATAAAACAATCTGGAATGAAAACACTGGGAGACACGGGAGAGGACCAGTATATTGCAAAAAGGGTAATGGGCGCATCATACATTCTTGAATTGAAACTTCTGGATACTTCTTCGGGAAAAGTTATTGTTACGCATAAAAAAACCACAATGAATACAGAACTGCTGCCTGGAATCACAAAAGAGTTTATCAAAAAAGCCGAGGCTTCTTACACTCCCCGGCCCTGAAGATTTTATTTTTTATAGAAATTTAAAATTGAAGAAGCAGCTGTTTCTCTTTACACTCATCTTCATCATTTTTTTCATTGTTAAAATTAGACAGGGAAATCCCCAGAAGTCTTATCTTTTTAATTCCGGCTTCGGTATACTTCAATAGTCTCAGTATCTCCTCCATAATAACATCTGCTGAATCTGCCGGAGTATCGACAGTTGTACTCCTTGTTGAAAGTTGAAAATCAAAATACTTTACCTTCAGTGTTATTGTTTTACCCTTCAGATTTTTCCTTTTAAATGCAGCCTCCAGTTCCTCTGCAATCTCTCTCAGGATGGAGTGTACAAGATCAATATCCAGTATATCTTCATCAAGAGTAATCTCTCTGCCGTATGATTTCCTCTCCCTGTAAGGAGTCACCTCCCGATGATCAATACCGCGGACTATGTCGTAGTAAAATTTACCCGCTTTCCCGAAATATTTTATCAGTTTTTCAAGCTCGGTGTTTTTAAGATCCAGACCGTTGTTTATACCCAGTGCAATCATTCTCTTCTCACTGACCTTACCTACGCCAAAAAACTTTCCGATCGCCAGAGTCTCCAGAAATTTTTCTGCCTCGCCCGGTTTAATCACCGCTAATCCGTCAGGTTTGTTTATCTCCGAAGCGGTCTTTGCTAAAAACTTATTATATGAAACACCGGCAGATGCAGTCAGACCTGTTTCACTAAATATTCTTCTGCGTATCTCCCGAGCAATAAGTGTTGCCGATAGCATATTCTTTTTGTTTTCAGTCACATCCAGAAAGGCTTCGTCCAGAGAGAGAGGTTCGATCAGATCGGTATACTCCCTGCAGATACCCATAAACTGGCGCGAGGCCTCTTTGTAGGCTTCAAATCTGGGATAAACAAATACAGCATGGGGGCAGAGCCTGATCGCAGTTTTGGAAGCCATTGCCGAGTGAACACCATATTTTCTCGCCTCGTAGGAGCATGTTGACACGACACCTCTTCTGTCAGGATCACCTCCGACAATTACAGGCTTTCCCCGTAGAGATGGATTATCTCTCTGCTCGATGGCGGCGTAGAAAGCATCCATGTCTAAATGTATAATTTTACTGCATTCCATACTAATTAAAAAATTTCTTAAACCCCTGAACTACATCCAGCTCATATCCCATTGCCTGATAAAATTTGTGTGCATCCTTCCTCTTTATACCTGAAACTAAAATTGTATAATAACAATTCAGATTTACGCATATATTCTCAATATGCCGTATCAATTCTTTTCCAACACCCTGCCCTCTATATTCTTCTAAAACAATGACATTTTCAATTAGCATGAATGGCCGGCAATCATCAACAAGATCCAGACATACTATTCCCGTGAGAGAACCTGCAAGTTTACCATTAATTTTCGCACCAAGAACAATATAATTCTCATTATTCACTATCGATAGAAAATTCTTTTTCATTTTCTCTATGCTTTGTTCATTTCCTGTTAACTCTTTAAATAACTTTGCCATTTCAGGTAAATCATCTTGTGATATTCTCTCTATTTTCAGCATTTAGCGATTCCATTTTTTTACTTATTTTTTTTCAACAGAAGATAATTTTAAATAGAATATATAACATGTCAACAAATGTTTAGGTGTATTTAAAAATTTATTAAATTGATTGAAAGACTTTATTTTAAACTATTTAAACAGGCAGCATAAAAAATTTATTTCTTCACAGAAAAATCTCTTTTTTATAAACTTGTACTAATCAAAAATAAACTAAAACACAATAATTCAGAGGAAACAAATGGCAAAGGGTTCAACTATATATAAAGCGGATTTATCCATATCGGACACTGAACGGGATTACTACTGCGACCACCAGCTTACCCTGGCATGTCACCCATCGGAGACAACTGAGAGGATGATGATGCGCATTCTTGCCTTTGCTCTTAATGCAGATGAAAATCTTACTCCTGCCGGTGGAATGTCTGAAGCCGATGAGCCCGATCTCTGGCTGAAGGATCTTACGGGAGCAATCACTCTCTGGATCGAAGTAGGTCAGCCTGACGAAAGAAGAATACTTAAAGCATGCGGACGCGCAAGCCGTGTGATAATTTATACATACGGCACCAAGCCGCTTGCCTGGTTAAATTCCATTGAATCTAAAATTGCCAAAGCAAAAAATCTTTCAATCTACAGTATCAATGCTGAGTCAGCTAAAGCGCTCGGAGCTATGGCTGAGCGGAATATGGAGCTTCAGATAACAAAAGATCACGATGAATTATGGATACGGAGCGAAAAAGATGCAGTAAGTATTGATATAACTGTTTTGAGATGAAATTGTTTTTATAATATACTTTAACCTGCGGCACAGCGGATTTAAAATTATCTGAATAAAAGTTTAAAAACACAGATAAAACTGGGGAGTAATTACTGCCTGACTTATTTCGGTGCGTGCATAGCGTTCATTGTTTCATTTAGATTATTATATCTCTTGCTAAGACGTTGCCTCTTTTCAAATGTTTCAGGAGAGTATCTAATTGGAGACGGCAGAAGCGTAATAAGCCGCAGAACCTGATCCTCAGACACCTGCTGGAGTGGAAGACCATAATAGTAATATGATGCACTCTGTATCCCGTACACACCTCTCCCCCACTCCGCATAATTGAAGTATAGCTCCAATATTCTTTTTTTAGGAATGACTGCATCAATGGTTATTGCAGCTACTGTCTCCAGATATTTTCTTAAATACAACTTGTCTGGGAAAAGAAAAAGGGTTCTGGTGAGCTGCTGAGTGATAGTACTTGCGCCTGAAATTTTTTTCCCATATCTGAAATTTACCCTGACTGCACCCAATATAGCTTCCGGATCGATTCCGTAGTGTCTGTAAAAATTCGGATCTTCAGTATCTATCAGCAATCGCTGGTAATCCCTTGAAATTGATCTGATTGGAACATTATAATGCTTTTTTGAACTGTAACCATTAAAAACAAATCTGTATACCTGAAGTGTAGTAAACGGAGGATTTACAAAAATATATAGAAAAGCAACTGCTGCAATAAATGCAATAAATACCACATGAAAGATTAGAGTATATCTCCCAGCCTTTCTCAGGAAATGTTTATAATCAAATTGTTTATAATCAAAATTTCTAAATCTCTGCAATATTTTCATAATTAACGTTTTTGTAAACATGGGAGTTTTGTCAATATAAAATAAAGTTAATTTTCTTAGCAGAAGCTGAATATACGTTTCCAGGGGACTCGATTTTAATCAGATGTAGGTATGTCCGGCAAACCAATGGGATTTGGCAACCTGGGCTCTGACCCTATATCTCCCATTTGGAGGGCTCTGACCCCAACCTCCATTTCTCACACAAAACAAGCACATTATCACTTAATAAACATATATTGTCTTACACATCAACTTTGCTAAAACAGTTCTAAAATCCCAGCTCCTCATAAATTATTTATCCTACGGTTGTACAACACTTCAAAATCAAAAAAGACTCGACACTTAAATATTATCTATTAAAATTCAACTATGAACTTAACAATAATAATTCTTGTAGGCATCATTTCAGTAATCATAATAATTCTGATCACTTTTTATTTTACAAGAAAATATGCCTTCAATGAAGGTGTCAGGGACGGGTATGAAAAAAGGTCCAACGAGCAGTATAAAATTGTTCAGAAGGAATTATTAAAGCATAAAGAATCTGATGATTACAAAAACAATCTTGAAAATAATTATTTAAAAGGGAAGATAGACGGTGCAGAAGAAGAACTTGAAAAGTTTACTTTAATTTATGAACCTTTTATTGATGTATTTGAAAATTTTTTCAGAAAAACTGTTGAAGCAGGCTACCAGATGCAGATACTTTATCAGGGACTGCCAATTGGAGATCCGACTAAAAGAGTTACAAAATATGAAGAAAAGTTCAAAGAAGAAAACGTCAAATATCTTGTCGAACAGGTAAATGAAACCGTGAAGTCCATTGCACAACTTGGAATATCAAAAAAAATACCGGTCCGTACTATTGAAATACCAGTAAAAAATCATAGAAAACGCTAATTTTTTCTCCATTAACTGCATTTGTGAAATTTGCAGATTTTAAAACAGGAAATACCTCAACTGAAAAAACCATTATTAATTAAACATTCAGAATAAAATATAACCGGTCTTTTCTTTTTCTAACGCCATGTCTACATCAATAAGGCTCTGACCCAACTCCTTAATATTTAATAAAGTTTTATCAATAGCTTCAATAGTAAGAGGTTCGGCTGTATCTCTAAGATAATGCAAGTCTTTCTCTACATCACCTACTCTGCGAAGAAGATCCTGTATCAATTCGAAATTTGTCATAAATTAGTCCTTTAACAACTTATTATATAAAAAAATGTAAAAAACCGGCTTAAACTATGTTTTCAGATTTTCAACTATTCCTTGAAACATTTTACTCTACACCATTAATTACTATCAGAGACAATATCAAGAGCTTATTATTTCCACCCATCTCAATTTGTGCAGTATAGACTTGACAATCATCATTATTAATATTATTTATCAACAAGAAATTTGCTACAGAAACTAATGGAGCTACATGAATACAAATAAAATCAGGAATTATATATTTCCTGTAATCTTCACTTCAATTTCTTTAATTATAATAACCGTTGGATATTATTATAGCAGTATTCAGAAAGACGACAGCCTGCGGATTAATCTTGCCGGACGACAAAGGATGCTGTGTCAGAAAATAACAAAAGAGATTCTATTGTATAGAATAGGTAAAACATTTCCCCGCAATATACAGAATTCAATGATGATATTCACCGAGACTCAACATTCTCTTATTAAAGGTGGATGGGCACCCTTTGATCTTGAATCAAAAAAACTGAGAGTATTACCTGAAGTCACCGATCAGGCAACACTCGATAAATTGATTGAAATAAAAAATGAATGGGAGCTGTTTGAAAAAAAAATCAATGAAAACATCTTAACCGGAGATAAAGAATCTCTTACATACATTATTTATCATAATGAAATACTTCTGAATAAAATAGATGATGCCGTATATACCCTCCAGTTGAAATCTGAAAAAAACATTATGATCACCCGGATAATAATTATAATTTCTTTCTTTATAATTGCCGCACTTCTTCTGATCAATCTCATAAAAAAAATAAAGGATCTCCGCTATGCCGCAGAGAGGATAAAAGAGCTCGAAACTCTTTTGCCTATATGCAGCAGCTGCAAAAAAATCAGAATAGACAATGATCATCCCATGGAATCAAAATCATGGGCAACTATTGAAGATTATCTGCATGATACAAACGATATGCTTTTCACTCACAGCATCTGTCCGGATTGTATAAAAAAATTATATCCCGAAATATTGGAAGAGCTGAAGAAATGAGGGTTTGATGAGATAAGGGTCAGAGCATCTTTTTTTTATAACAATGCTCTGACCCTTAAATCCAAAAACACTAAAACAATGCATGAGAAGTAATACTATATTAAAAAACAGGGGATCACATCATGGGACCAAAAGATGTTTTTGACTCAACTTTAACTATAATTGAAAAATACAGCACATGGAGACAGCTGAAAAAAGACACAGGCGCAATTTTAAGGTTACTCTATCTGGAATCTAAAAGAAACAGCAATTTACTTTCTTGTATTAAGAATGAATACAAAAGCAAAGAATCAAAAAAACAGGAATCTGATTTTAGAGAGATAATTTCAGCTTTGGAAACCGAAATCCTTGATTTAATTTTCATGTCCGGCAAATCAAGCAGCAAGGTATTTGATTTTATGAAGGAGTCCTCGGAATTTGAACTGGATGATGATATTGATAATCATGAAAGTGAATCTCCACTTAACGCTCTGAGCTTTTTATATGTTAAAATCTGGACTGTTAAAAAACTGGTTTCAATAAATCAAGCTGAAGTTCTAAAAAAAATTAACTACAAAATAAGATTAAAAAATATTCAATCTGCATATATTTCTCTTCTAATAAATCTTGAAAGGCTGCCCGAGATAGATCTCCTTATAAAACGATAAACTTATCGTAATTAATCAAAATCTGGCTCTTCGCATTAAAAATAAACAGCCAGCCTTTTCAAGTAAGCCTCTTCGTACCAGAGAAATTTTTTTACACACTCTTCGAATGTATTTCCAAGATTGATAAAATACTGATGAAGAGTGATCTTAACCTGAGACTCAAAGTCCTTTACAAGATAACAGTTTATAAAACCCACATAATTCTCCCGGGGGTCCCGTGATAATCTTTTTCTTATAGGGTTGTATCCGATATACCATAAAATCCAAAGCAGGTACTGTTCCGGATTTTCAGATTTTTCAATAATATTCGATCCAAAACGTTCGTTCCAGAACGCTCCTGTTTCCCCAATAGATCTGTTGTATTTTTCTGCAATTCTCGCTTTTATATACTGCATTATCAATGATATAGTTTCTCTATTCTCAACTGTTTTGATTATAAGATGGATGTGATTTCCCACAGGTTCTGCCGCAATAAGTTCAAATTCATATTTCTCCTGACACATTACAATTGATTCAACGAGATATTTTTTTGCATAACTGCTGTTAAACAGATTTCTTTTACCATGACACCTTGTAAAACAGTGATAGGTTACTCCCTGCAGGATTTCGCGTAGAGGTTTAGGCATTTTTATCTCCAGATGTATCTGTTTATTATAAATACGTCTGGAGTGCTCGTCGAATAAAAAAAAATGAGGGTCAGAGCCTCTTTTTTTAAAAAAAACTGCTCTGACCCCTATTTTTAAACTTTTACTTAACCAAACCCCTTCCCAAATGAAATGCCTTGAGATTCTGTTCAACGAACTTCTCCTTTACAAGAGACTTTATCGCATCCTCCCAATCGCTAACATTGAACTCAAGGTAAGTGGATAGACATCCAACCATCACTATGTTCAGAGCCTTTTTTGTTCCGGCTTCTTTAAGTGCTTCAGTTGTATCTACCACGACTGTATTAGTGAAATTTTCTTTCAGCCATGATTCTATGTCCGCTGGATACTTCATTACACCGATCTCAACCGGAGCGGGATTTATCTGCTCTCTATTTACGATAAGTACTGCATTCTTATCAAGATACTCAAGCTTTCTCATTGACTCAAGCAGCTCGAGGCATACAACAAAGTCTGCTCCACCTTTTGGGATAAGGGGAGAGAAAACCTCTTTCCCGTAACGGACGTGACAATCGACACTTCCGCCACGCTGGGCCATACCGTGAACCTCGGACTCTTTGATGTCGTATCCATTTTTCTTTGCAACTTCCATAAGAACTTTACTTGCAAGGATAACTCCCTGACCGCCTACACCTGCGAATATTACGTTTTTCATATTATCCTCGCTTAATCAAAATACAATCACGTTTTGCAATGATAACTGAAGGTTCTCTTGTGGCAACCTCTCCCACTATCACTTTCTCGAGTTCCTCTACATTGCGCGGATCTATTACAAATACACGTTTCACTCCGCATGCCTTTACAACCATCTCCAGGTCAAGCTCGTGTGTGGGATCCCCCATAAGAGTTGATCCGGTTGCAGGATTTTCCTGATGACCGGTCATTGCTGTTATTCTGTTATCAAGTATAATAACAGTACCGGTGCCTTTATTATAAACCAGATCGATAAGTCCTGTTATTCCTGAGTGCATAAAAGTCGAATCCCCGATAACAGCGACAGAGTTTCCCGCCATTTCATCGCCGCGGGCTTTTTCAAAACCTAGATGCATACCAATACTTGCCCCCATACATCCTTGTGAATGCATTGCAGAGTAAGGAGGAAGAACTCCCAGAGTATAGCAGCCTATATCGCCATTAACTACGTAATTGTGCTTCTTCAGAATGTTAAAAACAAAAGCGTGAGGGCAGCCTTTGCAGAGTCCAGGAGGACGACCTGGAATGTCACCGGTGTATGCCGGCACAGATTTGACAGCTTCTTTTTTATTAAGTGCGAGATCGACAATCTCAGGAGTTAACTCACCGCAGATAGGGATTATCTCCTTGCCGATAACTTTTATACCGAGAGCTTTTACATAATCTTCGATAAATGGATCGAGCTCCTCAACTACATAGAGCTCGTCAACTCCTTCAGCAAATTCCTTGATCAATCTATCTGGAAGAGGCCATACCATGCCGATTTTTAGAACAGAGTCATCGGGGCAGGTTTCTCTTACATACTGGTACGCAACTCCATTTGTGATTATTCCGCGTTTTTTATCTCTCCACTCAATGCGGTTGAGTCCTGAATCGCTGGAGTATTCTTTTAATTTCAGATGCTGCTCTTCGATAAACACATGTCTCGGTCTTGCGTGCGCAGGTATCATTACATATTTTTTAGGATCACGAACAAACTCTTTCAGAGGAACTTCATTTCTCTCCCCGATTTCAACAAGAGCCTGAGAGTGAGCAATACGTGTTGTTATTCGCACAAGAACAGGTCTATCAAACTTCTCGGAAATTTCAAACGCCAGTTTAGTAAACTCCTTCGCCTCAGCCGGACCTGACGGATCGAGCATGGGAAGTTTTGCCGCACGGGCAATATGCCTGTTATCCTGCTCGTTCTGTGAACTCCACGCGCCGGGATCATCTGCGTTGATAATAACCATTCCACCATTTACACCCGTGTATGAAAACGTAAAGAGAGGATCAGCCGCTACATTAAGTCCGACATGCTTCATTGTGGCTAGTGATCTTGCTCCGGCAATTGACGCACCGGCCACAACCTCAAGCGCCACCTTCTCGTTTGGAGACCACTGCGACTTTATTTCTCTGTAATCTCTTGCGATAGTTTCGAGTATCTCGGTACTCGGGGTCCCGGGGTAACCTGCAGCAACTCTGCATCCCGCCTCCCATGCTCCTCGGGCTATTGCTTCATTTCCCAGCATTATTTTTGAAGTCATTTGTTTTCTCCAATTATATCAATCTTTCTTACAATATTATATCCTTTGTCTTTCAATGCGCTCTTTGCAGCCTCGATATCCTCAAATCTGAATATCATCACAGCCTTTCCTTCACGCTTCTCGGTAAATGCATACATATACTCTATGTTGAGATTCATCGCTGCAAATACATCAAGCGCCTTATAAAGAGAACCAGGAGTATCATCAATCTCAAGAGCCAGAACATCTGTAACAGATGATGTTATATTGTGCTCTTTCAGAACCTGATACCCTTTATCGGGATCATTGACTATCATACGAAGAATTCCGAAATCCGAAGTCTCGGCAATAGTGAGTGTGATAATATTTATGTTTTCATCGGCTAAAACTTTGAGTACCTTCTGAAGATGCCCCGGTTTGTTTGCCACAAAGGCTGAAAGCTGGGTTACATTCATACCGCTTCTCCTTTATCTTTTTCTTTTATCTGTAAAAATTGTGTGACCTCTATAATTCTGCGTGTGGTTTGCAAAGGTGCAGCATCCCCTTTAACCAGTTACTAATTTATACTTTTCTTTTATCAACGACTCGTACGGCTTTGCCTTCGCTTCTCGGTATAGTCTGAGGCTCAACCAGTGTAATCTTTGCAGTGATCCCGAGTGAACTTCTGAAGCGGTCTGAAATATTTTTTGAGAGATTACTCATCACTTTAATCTCATCAGAAAAAATCCTTTCGTTGATCTCCACCATCACCTCAATATCGTCCATTGAACCTTTCCTGTCAACAACGATCTGGTAGTGCGGCTCAACTCCCTCGAAGCCCATAAGCACAGACTCTATCTGACTTGGGAAAACATTTACACCTCTGATTATAAGCATATCGTCAGAACGTCCCGTTACCTTATCCATCTTGACAAGAGTTCTTCCGCACTTGCATCCATCGTGATAGAGTCTTGTAATGTCCCTTGACCTGTACCGTATACCGGGGAATGCCTCTTTTGTGAGAGATGTGTACACGATCTCACCCTTCTCTCCTTCAGGAAGAACCTCCCCTGTATCGGGATCGATTATCTCCACATAAAAATGATCCTCAAAAACATGAAGTCCCTTCTTCTCTGAACACTCCGCTGACACGCCGGGCCCGATAACCTCACTGAGCCCGTATATATCGTAGGCGTCAATTTTTAGACGACGCTCAATCTCTCCCCGCATCTCCTCTGTCCATGGCTCTGCTCCGAAGACACCGATTCTGAGCTTTGTGGATTCTATTTTAAAATCGGGCATATTTGTTTCGATAAAATCCGCAATGTTAAGTGCATATGACGGAGTTGAACAGAATACTGTTGTGCCGAAATCCTGCATCAGCATCAGTTGTCGTGGAGTATTCCCTCCGGACATCGGAACTGTAAGCGCGCCCAATTTTTCCGATCCGTAGTGAAGACCAAGTCCACCGGTAAATAAGCCGTATCCGTAGGCGACCTGAACAACATCGTTCTCGGAAACTCCATATGAAACAAGACTTCTCGCCACAACCTCTGCGAAAACATTAACGTCGTTCTTCGTGTATCCCACAACTGTTGCATTCCCGGTTGTTCCGGAAGATGCATGAACTCGGACAACCTTGCTTAGAGGAACCGCAAATAATCCATATGGATAATTATCCCTCATGTCCTGCTTGGTAAGAAAAGGAACTCTTTTCATATCATCAAGTGATTTAAAATCATCCGGATGAAAACCGGCTGCTTCAAATTTCTTTTTGTAAAATGGAACATTATCATATGCATGCCTTATGGACCACTTCAGCCTCTCAAGCTGAAGCTCCTTCATTTTGTTAACAGGCATCGACTCAATTTCTCTATTGAACATTACTCTTCCTCGTATTTAAAAATGCATTATTCCAATAATTCGTACTTATTGATAATTAATCAAATATAATTTTATTTTTGTTCAGTGATTTTTTACTATCTACTTAAAAATTGGTGAATAAATTTCTCCATTCTGTGTCTGTGCCACAGCGGGGATCGTTATTATCAACGGATTATGAGCAATTATGTTTTTTACAGTCAGAGGATGGAAAACTCTATTTTATTCTTAATTTTTTATTTTAAATTATAAGAAAGTTGTATTCACAGCTAAAAACGGCCCGTTTTACTTCGTACCATTAGTTAATCTTATATTTTTAGGGGGTCAGAGCCTCATTGTCAGTCATGAGGGGTCAGAGCCCCATCAATTCACTTAAATATCCTGTGAACCTTTTTCTACAACGACTCTATTTCTGCCGGAATTCTTAGCTTCGTATAGTGCGTGATCTACTCTGTTGACAAAGGAATCCATTGACTCTCCATATTTATAGCGGGCGATCCCGAAACTCGCAGTAACTTTTCTATTTACGGAAAAATTAAAATTCTCTATGGATTCCCTTATTCTTTCGGTAAACTGCACAATAGATTTCAGGTCACCTTCTCCCACTATTATGCAAAACTCCTCCCCTCCCCACCTTGCAAGAATATCCCTTGTTCGGATGAGACGCTTTACAACTGCTGAAAATTCCTTGAGAACTATATCCCCGGTATTGTGTCCGAAATCATCATTTACTCTTTTAAAAAAATCTATATCAAACATAATCAGCCAGAGCATCTCACCCTTTTTATAATCTTTAACAGCATTATTTAAAACAGAATCAAAGAAACGCCTATTGTAAAGCTCGGTCAAAGAATCAGTTGAAGATATATAACTGAGGTCCTTTACTATACTCTTTTTTATGCCGATCTCTTCAATCAGCGTTACATTCTCCTGGAAAATTTCGGAAAAATACATTGCGATGATAAAAAAATGTCCCAGTAGAAAAATAAAAAAAACATACTGGCTTACACTTCCGAAACCCCGGCTGGTTAGAAAATAAACTATATCATTTACAAAGGCAAAAAACGCCGAGATCAGAATAAAAAAGTATATTCTTGCACCCTTCATTTTTCTTTTTACTGCAGAGAAAACCGGACCGGCTATTACATAAATTGCCACAAGAAGTATATATATCTGAAAAATCGGAAGAGCTGATTTTATATAATAAACCGGAGCAGCAACGACATAGACAAAGGACGATAATCCAAAATATAAAAGCATCCGATACAGAATACTTTTCTTATCAACATAATACAGCTGAACAAAAAATCTCAGAAAGAAAACAAAGACCAGAAGAAAAGAAACAAATTCAGCCTTAACAATAAAACTATAGCCCAGATGCTCCACGAGAGAAAAAATAAAGAATGAGTCGGAAAGAACAAAAATGCGAATCATCACCATTAAACAGATCAATGCGATATAAAGATTTGATGATGCCTTTCTGAAATATAGATTTATTGTTAAATGGAATATAATTACTATTGCAAGAGCTCCGAGAACTATGCTGTTTAAAAAAGTATTAAAAAGTTCCGCGGTATAAACAGCTGAAGGGGGTCCGATGGATACAGGATAGCATAATCCTCCCCGTCTGTCCTGGAAGTTTACTACCTGTACCGTAAATACTACCTCACCTCTAACAGGATTAAAATCTGTCACGGCCATATACCCGCCCGGGATGGAATCCTCCACAGGTTCATTTACAGTTCCGATTTCTGTTAGCAACGTGTTATCAGCCCAGACTTTACATATAGTTTTAACCCATTTGATTTTTATGGAATAGTTTGTCTTTCCCGGCGGGAGCAGAACCTTTAATCTATATGTACCGGTTCCCCTATCACTCTGCAATTTGTTCCAGTCACCGGGAACATAAAGAAATACAGGTCTCAAAGCCTTAACAGGATTATTAAAATCTGCAGGAGTCAGCAATCTGGCAGGATAAAACTCCCAATCTCCGTTGAGATCAATAATTTCACTAATATCACTGTTTTTACTAAGATCGGCGATACCTGAAACAGCATAGGTGCTGCTGTTTTTTCGAGGAGCGCATCCGGCGGCAAATAGCAATATAAGAGCAATAAATATTACTCTAAAAATGTTTTCTCTGAGAGACATAAGCTCTCTAAAAGCCATAAAATTACTCCATATAATAACTAATTTACTTTATTTCAAATTTTAATCAATGTTTTTTTATAACTAATCAAAAACTGTTTATTCTGCTTTCCACCTCGCCGGAGACACAGGCTGAATATTTTTCGCCACCGGTTTTTGGACTCTTACGTTTTTTATAATGGACATTTTATTGATTACTAATAATTTCATTCAACAGATGATTTCAGAAATTAAATTTTCAACCTTATACTTAAATAATTCTGTCACACCTGTGCAGGCGGGTAAGCGATTTATACATCAGGGAAAAGCCGCTTCCATTATACTCTTCCCGGTGTCACTTCTTTACGGAAATGACACGGTGTATTCTAATTTATTAAAAGAGATCTTTAACTACACAATACAAAAAGGAGAAAACAGATGGCACTTTTTACAATAGACGAGAGCAAATGCAGAAAAGACAAACTCTGCGTAATGGAATGCCCAATGCAGATAATAGCGATGAAAAGCAACGAGTCGATCCCTGAACCTGTCAGAGGCGCAGAAAATTTCTGCATCAACTGCGGACACTGCGTGGCAGTTTGCCCCACCGGCGCATTCAGTCTGGGCACCATGAAGGCCGATGACTGCGAGGAGATTAATCCGCAGTGGAACCCCGGACAGGATGTCATTGAAAACTACATGAAGTCAAGACGCTCTGTAAGAAAATTCAAAAAAGCACCTGTTGAAAAAGATAAACTGGAACAGCTGATAAAAATGGCATCATACGCTCCGTCGGGTCACAATTCACGTCCTGCGGCATGGACAGTGTTCGGTGATAAAGAAGGTGTAAAAGAAATCGCTTCAGTTGTAATTGACTGGATGAAAAACACGCTCGCAGAGAAACCTGATCTTGGGAAAATGTTTCATTTTGACATGATAACAAAGGCATGGGATATGGGGATAGATACCGTGACTCACAATGCACCGGCGATTGTTATAGTTCACGGGAAAAAAGCCAATCCCATGGCATCACAGGCCTGTACCATTGCAATTTCACATCTGGAACTTGCCGCACCGTCACTCGGACTCGGCTGCTGCTGGGGCGGGTTTGTTACATGGTGCGCCATGGAGTGGAAACCGCTGAGAGAGAAGTTGAATCTGCCTGAAGGTGATGTTATGTTCGGTTCGATGCTGACCGGGTATCCGTTGTTTAAGTACTATAGAGTTCCGAAGAGGGAGTCTGTAGTTTACTGGAAGTAGTACAGGATTACGGGGATTCAATAGATTACCAGGATTAGACTAGTTATCTCTTTCTTTGTGTCCCGTTCCGCCCTGTCGGACACCTTCCCCATGATGAGATGGGGAAGGGTTGTGTTGGAGAATTTTCTACTTTTTCAGTTCATTATACTTCTTAAAAATCAGTACCACCAGAAAATTATTCCAAGAAAACTTAACTTTTCCAAGATTTTTTAGCGGTATAGCTTTTTTCACTTCATCATAATTCGATGTATAAAAAGATGAGATCGGAGGGAGTATTCTGTTGCTGCTCACTGGATAAATTGTCTCGTAGGCGGTGTCGCGCGATGGCAGCTCCATTGTAAAATAGCCGTCGATATTGTTGAGATTATACCTTTTACTGAAAAATAGATATCTGTAGCGCAGAAACTTCTCATCGATAAAAATATTTTTAATACTGATGAATGATGAGATAATTGCGAATAGTGTAAAAACAATATAGAGCGGTACTGTAATAAAAAAAAGAGGATCTCCGTAACTTATTTCGCCGGAGATGAACATGGGGGACATCCCCCAATAGGCGCCTGCTGCAACTCCGATGAGCATTATATGAAGCAGCAATGCGGATATGGAAAACCTGCCTTTTATCATACTTTATTTTCTATTCAGGAATTTTCCCTTCCTGTTTCTCGTTGTCCCAGAAGGGAGAGATTGTAAGCAGTGTATTTATTACTCCGGGGAGTACACTCAGCGCATAATCAATTTCATCCTCGGTTGTATATCTGCTGAGACTGAATCTTATCGAACCGTGAATTTTAGAGAACGGAAGATTCATCCCGCGAAGTACATGAGACGGCTCGAGAGAACCGCTTGAGCATGCTGACCCCGTGGAGATATAAACTCCCTCTTTGTCGAGATAAAGAAGAATCGATTCACCCTCAATAAATTCAAAGGATACATTGAGCGTATTCGGTGTACGTGGAGCATTAAGTCCATTAACCGTAGAAGTCTTTATCGTTTTAAGTATATTTGCCTGCAGTTTATCACGAAGTTTTGCAACACCGGCCATATCTTTAAGATGATCCATTGCCATCTCGGCTGCCATCCCCATCCCTACAATCCCGGGGATATTTTCTGTTCCAGGTCGACGCCCCTTCTCCTGATGTCCCCCGAAAATCACCGGCCGCATTCTTGAACCTTTTCTTACATAGAGGGCACCAACACCTTTCGGCCCATGAAACTTATGCGCCGAGATTGAATAAAGGTCGCAGTTAAGTTTCATCACATCAACGGGGATTTTTCCTGCAGCCTGAACTCCATCTATATGAAAAATCACACCCTTCTCTTTAAGAAAAGCTCCGATCTCCTCAACCGGCATAATTACGCCGGTTTCATTATTTGCATGCATTATCGAAACGATTGCTGTTTCTTCGGTTACCGAATCCTTGAGAAACTGAAGATCAACAACACCTTCATGGTTTACGGGAACATAAGTTACCTTGTACCCCTCTTTCTCAAGCTGCTTACACATATTCAGAACTGCTGGATGCTCAACAGTTGATGTTATCACATGTTTTTTGTCACGATAATATGAGGTTACTCCCCGTATGGCAAGGTTGTCACTTTCAGTTGCAGTTCCGGTAAATGTTATCTCGTAATCATTCTCCGCGCCAAGAAGCTGCGCTACCTGATGTCTTGCATGCTCCATATCCTTAGCAACCTTCCCGCCAAAGCTATGCATGCTCGAGGCATTACCATAATTCTCTTTGTAAAAAGGGAGCATCGCTTCGAGTACTTCCGGCGCAACCATTGTTGTAGCATTATTATCGAGGTAAACATCCCTTTTCATATATATCACCTATACGCGCTTAATTACAATATTTTTTGAGACCGATTTACGCAGCTCTTCCTGTACAAAATTCTCAAGTGTCATATGTGCTGTCATGCAGGATGAACATGCCCCCATGAGCCTCACAGAAACCTCATCTCCATTAATATCTATAAGCTCAATATCACCGCCGTCACGCTTGAGCCCCGGACGGATAACGTTATTGACAACCTCTTCAATCTTTTTCATCTTCTGCATATTTGTAAGAGGTTCTTCGCAGCATCTGTCAGCTTTTGTACTGCATCTGCTCATCTCTTCTTCAATTATATCTTCAATTTTAGGGATACAGGTTCCGCATACTGTACCTGCACCTGTGAGTTCCATCATATCTTCAATGTTGGTAATACCCTTCGTATGTACAGCCTCACGTATATCTACATCGGTTATATTCATACAATGGCAGATTATCTCACCCGAAGGCTCATCTTCCACCGGCGGCTTCTCCCCTCTGTAATCAGCAATGGCATTGATCAGAGCCTCAGAGCCCATTACAGAACAGTGAATTTTCTGATCGGGGAGTCCGCCGAGATATGTAACTATATCCATATTGGTAATTTTCTCGGCCTCTTCAATGGTTTTCCCCTTTACCATTTCGGTCAGAGCAGATGAGGATGCAATGGCACTGCCGCATCCGAAGGTTTCAAATTTGGCATCAGTAATAATTCCATCGGCAACTTTTATATAAAGGGTCAGAGCATCACCACAAACAACGCTCCCGACATAACCTACACCGTCAGCATCCTCAATTTTCCCTACATTTATCGGATTTGTATATAAATCTTTAACTTTTTCAGTATATTCCCACATAACATTCCCTCTAAAACTATTTTTTATCCGCTTTCCCCGTAAAATCACAGGGGTTGCTATTAAGAATTTCCTCAAATACTCAAATAACTGCTGAGTAAGTCAACAAATTTCTTTGATTGTTACAGTTATTTTTATTATGTTACAAAAGCTTAACTAGTTCAACAGTATTGTGGCTCGGCAGACTTTTTAGGGTCTTCATTCCTCAAATCCGGGAAGTGTAATAAATAAATTCACAAGAAACCGATGATAATTTATTCTGTCAGTGCAGAGAGGCTCTGACCCTTAGAACAGCTATTTCATAAAGGCAAAATTTAGATTCCTTCCAGAATCTCCGAACCTGTGAGAAAAAAATTCTGAATGATTTATTCTGTTGCATATCCGTGAATTAAAGATGTTCTCTTCTGCAACACCTGCTTTCTTAAGTGAGCTTTCTACGGAATTCCATAGATCTACACAAAGTTTTCCGTTTGCGGCAATGGTATCGTCAGGAAAATAAGAGGCTACATCTTCATTAACTTCATACGATTCCGGACCTATAGAGGGGAGTATAAAAGCCCTGATATTCCCGGGGTCAGAGCCGTATATATAAATCATATCTCTGACGCATTTTTCAGCAATATTGAGCATAGTCCCTTTCCATCCGGAGTGAGCGGCGGCAAGAACCTCGCTTACAGGATCGTATAAAAATACCGGAACACAATCGGCAGTTCTTATAACAAGCATAATTCCCTTTATGGGAGTGATAAGACCATCGGCCTCACCTACAGCGGCAAGTTCGCTTGACGGCATGTTCACAACGTGAATTATTCTATTACCATGTACCTGGTCGAGCATGGCAATTTTTTTGTTATCAATTCCTGTAATACCATGGAGAATACCTTTTTCAGATAATCTTATTTTATTATATGAGGACTTGTAATCGATAGAGTTTATCTCTCTCCCGATCACACCGCCATGGAAACCGGTCAGACCGGAATCGATGGAAAAATACCCCTTATTTTTTTTCAATACCTGATCCATGGTTTAAATTGACATTGAGATATATTTTTTAGCAAGAATTTTTTTGTATTAAAAAGTAGTAAAATATGGCTGCTTTTCAGTAAAAAACACACCATTCTCTTTCATGAAAGATTTAAAATTCTGCTTTTAAAATCTGCTATGACAAATTCTTTGAGCAGTAAAAATACAGTTTTCAGATCTTTACAAATCAGGCAGTGATTTTTTTCAATATCTTACCGACAATGATTCTGCTCTCTTCAATCTGAAAAACATAAGTCAGAGAGAAATAAATAATTCCATATACTGACAGTATTATCACAGCTCTGATTATTGTGTGCGGGCTCCCCTGGAAAAATTCATACTTCAAAATGAAACCGGCAAGTGCCGCAATTAAAGCACAGGGCCAGAGTTTCATCTGGTAGGAAATTGATAATCCGGTGTCGCCGATTCTGCTATTAAGGCCGCGCCTGAGAAGATAAAACTCGCACCAGCCGGCAATTCCGGCGGAAATAGTCAATCCGGCAGTACCCCATTTTGAATCGACACCTAAAAGTCCAGGAAGAATAAAGGCGAAGATATAACCAAGGAGTGTTGTGAGGAAAACTCTCACTAATGCAAATTTTAAAGGAGTCCGGGTATCTTTAAGAGAATAAAAGGCCGAGGAGTAGAGCCGCCCCAGCGTTGTAGCCAGCAGACCAACTGTTGAACCGGCAAGTATACCCCATACGTAAACCGTTGCATCATGGTCAAACTTACCTGTCTGAAAAATTGCCCCGACAATAACATCACCCAGAATCAAAAACCCCGCCATGGAAGGAATAATAAAAAACGCTATCCGCTTAAGTCCGCCGTTTAACCGGCTCTTCAGATAAGCTGCAATTTCAAGATCGGTCCCTCGTGCTTCACTCATCGCAGGGAGCTCCGAAACAGATACGCTCATGCCGAAGAGACTCACCGGCAGAAGATAAAGTGTCTGAGCATAGGCCAGAGATGACACTGCGCCCGCAGGCAGTAGTGAAGCAAGGAGATTATCGATATAGGCGCTCACCTGCACAACTCCACGGGATATGACAACGGGGAAAAAGTTCCGCACAACAGTTCGCACATTGTTATCGAGTCTTGTAAGCACAGGTTTAAAATTATGGAGCAGTCTGAGCGCTGAAGGGAGCTGCACAAGAAACTGAAGAAAACTCCCGGCAACAAGACCCCATGCAGTAATTTCTGCAAGATTATACTGACTGCTGTTCCTCCCGAAAAAAAGCAGAGTGGCGATAATGGCAAGGTTCCACACTACGGGAGCGGTATACGATAAAAGAAATTTTCTGTGACTGTTCAGAATCCCCAGACACCAGGCGGACATAACAAGTATGCCGGTTCCGGGGAAAAAAATCTGTACGAGTTTTATTGTGAGTTCGCGTTTTTCACCTGTGAATCCTGGAGCAATTAAATCTATAAGAAACGGTGTGGTTAAAACTCCCCCCAGCACAAGGAGAGATGTACTGAGAGATAAAAGAACTGCAATAGTAGCAGCAAGCTGAGAAGCCTCATCTTTTTTTCCTTCAGAATTTAATTTAGCATAGACAGGAATAAAGGACGCGGAGAGAACCCCCTCTCCGAATAAATTCTGAAGAAAATTCGGGATTTTAAGAGCCGCTTTGAAGGCATCGCCGGCATCGGAGTTTCCAAAGTAATATGCAAATGCCCGTTCTCTCACCAGTCCGGCAATGCGGCTTAAAAAAATTCCGAATGCTACTATATATGCTCCGCTTTTTCCGGGAGATGTTTTCTTTTCTGTTTTAGTTTTTGACATACAGATCCGTAAAGAGATTTTCCAATATCACCTGTATGTGATTCTCTTCAGATTGCTTCTTGCGACTATTTTTGAAATTATAATTGATATTTCATATATGATCATCAGAGGAACACCCACCATCGCCTGAGATAACGGATCGGGCTGAGGCGTAATGACAGCTGCGATTATCCATATTACAACTACTGCATATTTTCTCTTTCCGGTTAACATTGCTGGAGATATAATTCCCATACGTGTGAGTACAAGAATAATTACCGGTACCTCGAAAAGAACTCCCATTGAGAGACAGAAGAAAAGTATAAAACTGAGATAGTTGTCCGCACCTATTGTGCTGAGCATATCCTTTCCGACAAAACTGAGCATTACCTTGATTGCTGCGGGGAGAAGCAGAAAGAATACAAATGCAACTCCTGAATAAAATAGAATTACTGCTGCAATAATTGTAAGACGCGAAAACATGCGGTTACTTTTATTTAACGATGGAACAACAATGCTCCATATCTGGTAGATTATAATTGGAACAAGCATAAAAATTGCCGCTGCAGCTGAAACTTTAAACTTGATCATAAATCCGCCCATAAGGGTAAATATATTAAGTTTATTACCTGACTCTATAAATGGTTTATTTATATAATAAAGCAGAGTATCTGAAAAATAGAAGGCTACAGGGACTATGATCATAAACAATACAGCAATGACTAATAACTTAGATCTGAAACTATCGAGATATCCCGTAAGATTGAAAGAGCTCTCCTCCTTCTGAACCGGAGGTGGTGTTTCAACTTCCTTAGATTTATTTATAACAGCGGATTTTTTTTCCGCCGGCTTCTTTACTTTGGCGGTCTTTGCTGCACTGCCGGTTTTCTTCTCTTTCTTTTCCAAGCGATTCACCCGTTGAAGGATATATTTATATACAATTTTCTGATTTCATTTAACAATTACAGATAAGTATTTTAAGGCAATCAAATATTTCACCCGGAGTTGCCTTTAAAATTAAACTAATCTGAATTTCGTGAGTTAAAAAAAGCAAGAATATTTTATTGAAGGAAAATCAAATTCGGAATTTGCTTAAAAACTTTTATTGATATATCCAGATAATTCTTCTGAATAAATTGAATATTCATCAAATAATAAAATGAGTTTGGCAGGAGGTCCTACCTACTCTCAAACTCACTAAAAAATCCTGGTTTTACTATCTGCCGGGAATACGGAAGTTTTTACTGCATCTTCCTCCCTGAATAAACTAGTTATACAATGATTTTGACTGACAATCAGCCCTCATCAAAAAGCCCGCACCGCTCTAACATGAACGACCTGATTAATCTTATCAAGGTTACTAAACTGGGTGCCGCTGTATAAATTCTGTGTCCAGGCGACTGCAGCACTGTATTCAGAGGAACTCCAGTAAAGGGCAACGGCAAAACCAGCGCCGAAACCGGAAACATTCGGATTCAAAGCTTTGAGGTTAACATACATCAGATTAAGCTCATCTTTTGATGGAAGATACCAGTCCAGTTTACCACCGCCATGATACTGCCGGCACAACTCCGCAGCCGGGTGTAATACTCCGGCCATTGCAGCAGTATTAGCAGAACCTGTCCCAACACCGGTTGCCGTTCCTCCGGTAATTGTAGCAGAGTTTTTCCAATTAGCATTTAGACTCTGGTCGTTCGGAGAAACCTCTAATCCATGCGAACCTCCATCACTTACATACAAAACAATCCCTACACCGCTTGGTCCTATATCTCCAATCGCATAACCTGATACAGGCTGCCCCCATTTTGCATAAACAGTAATATCCGCTGCAACAATTGTCGCATCAGTAAATACTGTTCCACCTCCATTTATCTCACTGTACCAGCCGAGAAAAGTATATCCATTCTTCGAAGGTGCTCCAGGTAATGCATCAACCGTTGTAGCAGGTGACGCCACCATCTTGCTGACAGGGGTTGCCGGAACAGTTGCACCCTGACTATCGAATGTTACTTTATAAATTTTTTCATCCGTAGCTGCATCACCAGCCGCATCAATAACGCATGCTGTAAATGCAAGCGCTGACACAAATATTAAACCAGCTATTATCTTTAAATTTGTTTTCATTCCCCCTCCTGAGAAAATAATTTTATAATTTCACTTTTATTTGTAGTTGTGATCCCTCGGAAAAATTGACAAAATTTATTTTTAACTTTTATTTTAATTAAAAATTACAGCCATATTTCATTCGCACGAGACAAGACTAAGGGGAAACCCTTAATAAGTATTGGTAAAAACCCTGATTTTTTAAGATTGATTAAGTGGATTGCCGGAGTGAATAACGCAGATTTTATTAATTAAATGTATCTGGAGAATTAATTTTGTGCGTTATTAAAAGCACAAAGAACTACAGCAATTAAACTTACTGAGGCGTACACTACGCCGCCCATTGCAGCGCTGTGTGGAGAGAATTTCTCCGTTCCTTAAACCGTTTCAAATGATCTTAACAGATCTGCAAATTAATGCATTGACAGATGCTATCTCCTTTTGTTATTTCAACATCAACAAAAGTAATGAGGCGTCCCATGAAACTAAAAAGAAAAATAACTATATCAATTTCAATTTTCATTATTCTCACTGCAGGTGCTGTACTCCGGTCACAGACTGAAGGTGAAAAAATCGGAGAGATCAAACAGCTTGTTATGAAGACTGGAGAAGTTATAGTCGGTTCACCCACAGCGGGAAGCGATATAACAATGGGTGATTTACTCTATATCAGAATAGAGAAGAAGATCGTTCTTCTTCGAGCGACATTTCCGATGCAGACAATAGCAAAGTGCAAGGCTGAGGGAAAAAACCATGCACTATGGACCAAGGCTGTAATAGGCATGTCTGTTTATAGATATAAAAAGGGAATAGAAAACAACGAACCAGTTGTCCGTGCTGAAAGCGGAAATAATGATATTGTCAAACGGGGGCCTGGTGGTGGATGGATTTTCTATGACAAGGGCAACACCAAAGATGGATGGCGTTATCTGGAAGCTGCACCGGTAGATCAGAGTGTTAAAATCGAATGGTCCAATGGTGATTACATTGACACCGGAGCATCAGGAACAGCAATAGGGGACGGAAAATTAAATACTCGGAAGATTATAGCAACTCAGGGAGATGGTCAATATGCGGCAAAGATATGTTCTGACTACAGAGGCGGCGGCAAAAGCGACTGGTTCCTCCCCTCTAAAGATGAATTAAACTTAATGTATGAAAATCTGAAAAAAAATGGAACCGGCGACTTTACGGAATATTACTACTGGAGCTCTTCACAATTCAATAAGGAAAATGCCTGGTCAAGTTATTTTAACGATGGCTACCAGAACCACTTTATTAAAGGCGACTTCAGACGTGTAAGGGCAATCAGAGCCTTTTAAAATATATGCAGGATTTAACCGTCATCTGGATTACATGTAAACAGACTTAATCCGCAGTTTCAGAAATATCGACGGGGAAAATTTAACGGGCTTTTCACTTTGCTGTTTTATCTTTATTGAGCATAGAAATAAACAGCTTCGCAAGACGCTTCATGTGAGCAACTCCCTCCTCTCTTGTTCTGTCGGGGTACTTTCCGAATGTAAAAACAATCCCGTTTAAAACAGAGAAAATCAGATGAGTCAGCGGACGTATCTCTTCAGCATTTGTCTCCTTTGCAAGAATTAGATCAAATGTAGCAAAAAGTTCCCGTGAAATCTCCTTGAGCTGATCAATGGACTCCTGCGATTTGAACTTTCCGTCCATAACACAGTGCTGAACAATACGCATATAGTCATAATTATCAATCATCTCTTCCATATAACGTTCAGCAACTTTATCGAGAGAGTAGTTGCCTGAATCGAGTAGATCCTTCATGATATCCACCGCCCGCTGAAATCCGCGGAGAGAAACTTCAACATAAAGGGTTTCTTTATCAGGAAAATAAGTATATATCGAACCGGGAGAAATTCCCACCTCTTTTGCCAGATCTCTCATATTCACATCATCAAAGGGTTTTGCCGAAAAAATCTTCTCTGCAACATCAAGAATAAGATTTTTTCTCTGCTCCTTTTCGTGCTCTTTCAGATCAGTGAATTTTTTAGATTCTACCATGTTTGTCCTTGTTGTAATTTTATACACTACATAAGAGTTTATTCTAAGGGCTCTGACCCCTATAACTAATCCATAAGGGTCAGAGCCCTTATTCTTTTATATACTCACGGTTATATGAAATCTGGCAAGAGAAAATTATTTTTTTAAGAAATTCGATTTATTATTCTAAATATTATTTGACAATTTAAACTGAATTTATTATTCTAAACACTGTTCAGTGTCAAATACAGCGTTTAAAGGAATAAAGGATGAAAATACACACTTTAAAAGGATATATCAACAATCTCTTTATTGCAGAATACGATCACGGCCTTCTCCTCCTCGACGGCGCATCTCCAGCAGATCTCCCGTTAATAGAAAAATTCTGTGAGGATAACCTTAAACGGCCTGTTTCAGATATTAAACTGGCAATAGTAACACACATGCACCCCGACCACTCCGGGGCTGCTCCTCTTTTAAGAAAAAAATACGGGACTCAGATAGCTGCATACAAGAATATAGATAAATGGTACAGAGGGCCATCCGGCTGGCTTCAGCATGTACTTGATTGCCTCATGGCACAGATTGTAGCCGTCAGACAGAAAACTAAAATTCAAAAAGTTTTCAGCCAGCGTATAACAAAGCCGGATTTTCTTGTAGATGGAGGCGATCCTCTCCCCGGTTTTCCTGAATGGCAGATTGTCTATACCCCGGGACACACCGCTCACGACATAGCGCTATTTCATTCGAAGGAAAAAATTCTCTATTGCGGAGATAGCATAATTGAGGTGAAGAACCGTTTCTATTTACCTCTGCCTGTGATTTTTATAAAAAAAATGAGACGTTCGTATAAAGAACTGGCTTCACTTGGAGCAAAAACAATTCTGATACCGCATGGAAAAACTATCTGCACAGATGACAGCAGGGAGATATTCAGAGAGATGATATCACTCCTTGAGATTCCTCCGAATAAGCTCAGACGTCGTGTACATTACTTTTCAGTATGGTCGCCTGATATATGGAAACCAACGGTACGGAGACTGCTCTTCGGATAGAATAAAAACTCACTCTTTTATAGTTTAATATTGGTACTATACACGGCCCCCTAACCCCCGGAGGGGGCAAGGGTTACTTTGGTAGTGTGCAAATAATTGTGTCTGATGGCAGTTTCCGATAATTAAAGCGACCA